>JAZNXS010000048.1:0-52281 GCA_045594025.1 Candidatus Scatosoma sp. | reverse complement strand
GTCAGATCGGTCTCCGTGCCCGTATAACCGACCAATATTTTATCTTCGCCGTCCGTATAAACGATATATCCGTCCTCATCCGTAGAAAGCTTGCTTTCTCCACTCGTCGGCGTATACACGTTTTTCGCATAATATCCCACGTATCCGTTACCACTGCTTCCCGCCGTGATCGTAAGCGAAGATTTATTATATACCTCTACTAATTTATAGCAATGCTCGAACGCATCATCCCCAATCGTGGTTACGCTTTCGCCGATTTCCACACTCGTCAAGCTATTGCAATTATAGAACGCCTCAAATCCAATCGTGGTTACACCGTCGCCGATTTCCACACTCGTCAAGCTAATGCAAGCAGAGAACGCACTATTACCAATCGTGGTTACGCTTTCGCCGATTTCCACACTCGTCAATCTAATGCAAGCAGAGAACGCACTATTACCAATCGAGGTTACGCTGTCGGGGATTACCACGCTCGTCAACCTATAGCAATCATAGAACGCTCTATCACCAATCGCTGTAACAGGTAAGCCCTCATATGTAGACGGAATGACAATATCCGTTTCGGTTACCTCGCCGATACCATCTACTGCGTATTCTTCCTTACCCTCAATTTTTTCAAATGCCAAACCCTTTGTACCCTCTACGACGATACCCACGTTAGACGAACTGCCCTCGTTAGACAAATTGCCTTCGTTAGACGAACCACCTTCATTAGACGAATTGCCCTCGCTAGGCAAACCGCCCTCGCTAGACGAATTGCTTTCGTAATACGAACTTCCTATTTCGAAAGAATTGTTTGGCAAAAACGAATGAAAATTCATGCCTGCACAGCTTGTTCCCAAAGCCATTATGCCTACCGCCATGCATGCCAATACGCCATACAATAGCTTTTTCAAGAGTTTCATAAAAACCTCCATAAAATAATTTTACATAATAAAAAATAAAAAAGTGCCGCTTCGCAAAACGAAACGACACCCGTAAAAATGCCCTTCTCGCTTTGCTGCGACACAATTTAATTACAATCACTAAGGAAAATTTGTAATGCGAAAAAGATACACTTCTACCAAAGAAGTATATGCCTTAGTGATTTTTTTATTAAATTATGTCGCAACCTTATTTTACCACTTTTCATTCTGCATGTCAATAATTTTTCGCAAGAAAAAAACACAGGGCAAGCCTGTGTTTATAATTCGCTATATTTACTTATTCCAAACGCCCTTTCGCTTTGACAAGCTCGATAAATACTTTTGCCGTTACGCATGCGTCGTCAAAGGCTCTGTGATGGTTGAACGTGAAGCCGTAATAATCCGCCACCGTATTCAGCTTGTAATTCGCAAGCTTACCTCTCAAAACTTCCTGCGCCAAGGTCAGCGTATCATACAGTTTTTTATCAAACATATACCCGTTTTGCTCGCCGTAATAATGCACGAAACGGTAGTCAAACGTTACGTTATGCCCTACCAGGTATGCGCCGTCCGTAAATTTATAGAAATCCGCAAGCACTTTGTCGATCTCGGGCGCGCCCACCAAATCCTCGTCGTGAATCCCCGTCAAATTGATGATTTCATTCGACAGCTTATCCTTGCAAGCGACAAACGAGGAGAACTTTTCCGTCATCTCGCCGTTCACAATTTTCACAGCGCCAAGCTCGATGATTTTATCCATTCTGCCCATCGCAGGATTGTTATTCAACCCCGTCGTTTCAATATCGAATACGACGAACACGTTATTTTTCAAATCGGCAGGCTTGTTTAAATCGTCAAACAAGCCCGTTTGCATGTAGTCCACGTACGGTTCGGGGAGCACGGTATGGTAAGCCTTAGGCACGGGTTTCCCCTTTCTTGCCTGCGGCTCGAACCCTTCAGGCGGAGCGCCGTAGTTGATTTTTGACGCCTTGAACGAAGTCATACCTTTATACTCCTCATTTGCGCCGCTAATCACAATTTTATCCCCCACTTTAATACCGCGCACCTTTTCCACCGTCGCTTTTTTCGGAAAATACGTGGTGCGCATCGTCATGGTTCCGTCCGTGAGCGATACGGAAAATCTCGTCTTCTTTACGTCCTCGCCCGTCGTTTCGTTGTGTTTAGTATATTCGATTTCCTCAATGTAGTTTACCGTTCCGCAAATCGCGTAAGGGCCTTCCACGTTTTGGCAGTCTGCCATATACACCGCCGTCTTTAACAGCTCGTCCACGCCGTCAATTTTTTCATAATCGCAAATCGGGAAACGGCGAATTTCCACGGGCGCTAATTCCTCTTCTTCCGTTTCGGGAATTTCTTCTAATAACGTGTAGTCGCGCGCCGCCTTTTCCACAATGCGAACGTTGCCATAAAAGCTACCGCAAAAGACGCTGGATAAATACCTGCTTACCTCGTCCAAAATTTTTCCTGAAGAAAATAAGTTCTGTTCTCCTGCCGCAATATCTACGTGAAAGTTAGCGCCGCTGGTCAACATTTCCACTTCGATATTTTTTTCTTCCAAGAATGCCGACGCCGCAGGAAAGGTTTTTTGGATATATTCATAGATGCGTTTTTGTAAAGTTTCAGGCTCCGGCACACGCTTTATAATTTTTATCCGCGCGGAAAACCCGTCGGGTAAATATTCCTCGCAAATCGCCCTTGCTTCCGCCTCTTCGCGGATGGTATACGTTTTGTCCGTCACCAGAAAAAATTCCGCCGTGCTATCCTTTTTGCATACGGTGATCCCACATAAAATAGCGTTCTTCAACCCGTCCATGGTACGGACCTTTGTTAAAAATTCGTTGGTTTTATTCGCCATCTAACAACACCTTGATTTCCTTAAAAAATTCTTCTTCCGCAAGCTCTGCGGCTACCTTTTTATACGGCTCGCCCTTTTTAAAAATGAGACAAGAGCCCTTTCCGCCTGCGATACCAAGATCGGCGTCTTTCGCCTCTCCGGGGCCGTTGACAACACAACCCATCACCGCAATTTTTATCTTTTTCTTATACGGACGGACAAACTCCGTCACCTTTTCTGCAAGAGACATACTCTCCCATTCGCACCTACCGCAAGTAGGACAAGCAACCACTTCCGCAAACGCTTCATCCAAGCCGCATGCGCGCAAAATATTCTTCGCCGCATACACCTCTTTAACGGGATCGTCCGTCAGCGACACGCGAATGGTATCCCCGATTCCGTTCAACAATAGGCTCCCGATGCCCACCGCGCTTTTTACAATACCTGCTTCCGTCGTCCCTGCTTCCGTAACCCCCAAATGCAAGGGGTAAGAAGTACGGTTTGCCAGTACCGTGTACGCGTCCACCGTCAATTTTACGTCGGAAGCCTTCACGGAAATCACAATATCATTCACCCCGAATTTTTCTAAAATCGATACGTTTAATAAAGCGCTTTGCACCAAAGCCTCTGCGCTTTTGCCATACTTTTGCAAAAAACTCTTCTCAATACTACCTGTATTCGAACCCACTCTCACGGGAATTTTATGCGCTTTTACACAATCCGCGACGTACTTAATCTCCGCTTCGCCGCCGATATTTCCGGGGTTAATGCGTACCTTGTCCGCACCGCTTTCCATCGCCATCACCGCAAGCTTGGGCGAGAAATGAATATCC
Source organism: Candidatus Scatosoma sp. (assembly GCA_045594025.1). Classification (GTDB taxonomy): domain Bacteria; phylum Bacillota; class Clostridia; order Christensenellales; family Borkfalkiaceae; genus Scatosoma. Next base: position 48,688 of record JAZNXS010000048.1, on the reverse strand, counting down.
GCAACAAGCGGAATATGGATTTTATCCTTCACCGCACGAATCGCCGTCGCATCCGCTTCATCCGCAACCGCCACACGGATAATTTCACAGCCCGCGCTTTCTAAAGCGAGAATCTGAGAAACCGTCTTTTCGACGTCCGCTGTCTTCGTCGTGGTCATGGATTGAATTTTTACCCCCGAACCGCCGCCAAGCTTTACGTTCCCGACGGAAAGGAGCTTCGTATGTTGATTATGCATGGTAATCTCCCATAAATGTAGTTAAAAAGCTCGCCGAGTCGGCGAACACGTAGAGCAACGCCGTATTGCGAAGTATATTCGCCGCCGATTATTCCGATTTTTTCTTTGCTTCCTTATCTGCTTTCATCATTTGCTTGAGTTCCGACATAAACGAGGAAAGATCTTTAAACGAACGGTACACCGAAGCGTAGCGAACGTAGGAAATTTCATCCACCTTTTTCAGGCGTTCCATAACCATTTCCCCGATTTCCTTGGTCGTAATTTCACTTTCCATGCTATTATACACTTGTTTGGAAATATCCGCGACCATATCGTCGATCGTCTGCATGGTTACGGGACGTTTTTCACAGGACTTAATAATCCCGTTGCGAATTTTTTCCGCATTAAACGATTGACGTGTTCCGTTGTTCTTTACAACGAGCACAGGCGTTACTTCTATCGTTTCATAGGTTGTAAAACGTCTGCCGCAGCCCGTACATTCTCTTCTTCTGCGGATCGCCTTATCATCGTCCGCCGCGCGAGAGTCTACCACCTTGCTATCCGTGCAATTACAGTATAAACACTTCATAATTCTTCTCCGTTTTCGTATTTCAACGCATACACGGTATACCCGTTTACGATTTCATACCCTTTTTTTACGCAACTCTTTTACTTCTTTTTCATAGCCGTGATCACTTGGCTGATAGTATATCCTATCCTTTAACGAATCAGGCAAATACTGCTGTTCCACGTACCCACCGTAAGCATGCGGATATTTATACGCGCGGCTGTTGGCTTTATCCTCTGCGCCGCCAAAGCTATTGTCCTTTAAGTAGGGTGGAATACTATCATCACGCACCTTTCGCGCATCGTCCTGCGCCGCGTGCATCGCATTCACCACTGTGTTGCTCTTCTCCGCTTCGCAAACGTAGATAATCGCCTCGGAAAGCGGAATCATCGCTTCGGGATAACCGATTCTCTCCAACGCATACAATGCCGACGTCGCAATCTGCAACGCTCTGGGATCCGCCATTCCCACGTCCTCCGCGGAATGCACAACCAATCGCCGCGCTACCATCATCGGATCGCAACCGCCCTCAATTAAGCGCATGGCATAATACAAAGCGGCATTCGCATCGCTACCTCTTAACGATTTACAAAACGCGGAAAGAAAATCGTAATAGGAATCCTGGTTATAGGAAAGCGCTTTACGCTGAATGGACTGCTCCGCATCTTGGAGCGTAATGCGGACGTTGCCGTCCGAATCGGGCGTCGTTGTCAGCGCCGCAAGCTCTAAAGCATTATACGCCGAACGCAAATCACCGCCTGCCATACGGGCAATATGCTCGATTGCGTCTTCGTCCGCAGTAATACCCTGTTTTCCCAACCCTTTATGTCTATTTTTTAGCGCATTTTTCAAGGCGCCGATAATATCCTCGTCCGTCAAATGCTTAAACTCGAACACGCGGCATCTGGAAACGATAGCCGGCGTCATCGAAGCGTACGGATTTTCCGTCGTTGACCCGATAAAGATAATCGTGCCCTGTTCGATAGCAGGCAACAGCGAATCACTTTGCGTCTTATTGAAACGGTGACATTCGTCAAGAAGCAGATACGTACGCTTGCCGTACATTTTCAAGTTATCCCTTGCCTGTTCCACCGCCTTTTTTACGTCCGCAACCCCTGCGTTAACAGCGTTCAGCTTAATAAACTCGCCGTTAGTACGAAGAGCTATAATGTTTGCCAAAGTCGTTTTACCGCAGCCGGGAGGCCCCCAGAAGATACAGCTACCAAGCCGATCCGTCGCAATAGCGCGACGAAGCAACGAGCCCTCCGCTACAATATGCTTTTGCCCGATGAACTCTTCCAGCGAATTTGCACGCATGCGTTCTGCAAGCGGTTTCGCAACCTCTTCATTGTTGTTAAAATCAAATAAATCCATCATGATTTCAAGCTCTCTTTAATTTGAGGCGCATATTTTTGCCCCAATTCGTATCCCTTTCCATAAGCAAACTTAATCTCTTTTAAAGCGTATTGACTCATATCGCCAAGCTCTGGCTCTAACCAAAAATCAATTTGTTTCTTATGCGATTTGTGATAGGTTTTCGTACGATAATTATCCATAATATCGAAGGTCTCCAGTAAAACTTCCAAAGTACCCGATATTTTTTCATTCGCCTCGCGCCATCCCAACACATCCACAGCCACGACAACGTCCGCCCCCATCTCTTTAACACGCATAGCAGGTACGCGTTCAAGCACGCCGCCATCAATCAAGCGCATGTCATCTTTGACAAGCGGATGGAACACAGCAGGAATAGATGCAGAGGCTACAATGCCGTCCACAAGATTCCCTTTATCAAACTCCACCACCTTTTGCGTGAGCATATCTACCGCAATTGAGTGGAAGGGAATTTTTAAATCCTCAAATGAAATTCCGCCAATATACTTTGCAATCAAATTGCGCATTTTTTGCGTACCGAATACGCCGCCTCGTTGCTTCGCAGGCGAGATTAAATCCAATAGGCGAAGATTAAACACCGCCTCTTTCATGGTCTCTATAGAAATCCCCGCAGCGTAAGCGCCGCCTACTACCGCCCCCATGGAGCAGCCGACAATATAATCGGGTTTTATCCCCGCTTCTTCCAATGCTTGTAAAAACCCGATGTGAGCGACGCCGCGGCTACCGCCTGCGCCCAAAGCCAATCCCAGCTTTTTCATGTTTTTACCTCCTAAACGTTAGCCGTTTACTATGTAAGTGCTATTTATCAACCTCGATTATACGCGCCGAGCAGCTTACATTCTAATGTATTGTCGCGGATAGCCGCCAGCATATCCTGCACGTCGCTTGTACCGATGTCGCAATCTGCTTCAATGAAGAAACGGAAATCGCCGGGCCTGTTTTTCACGGGGCGGCTTTCGATTTTTGTCATGTTGATATTATACTGCGCAATAATTTGCAATAATTCTAAAAGGCTACCCTTTCTATGCGGACAAACCGCAGAGAAAAAAACTCTTTCGCTGTGCGCAGGCAGACAGTTTTTACCTTTTTTAACCAAAAGGAAATGGGTGAAGTTATTTTTCTCGTCGGAGATACATTCCTCACCGATCACAAACCCACTACGCAAACGAACGGCGTGCGAGCCTGCAATCGCGGCGCTTTTTCCCGAATCGTCCTCCATCGCTTTCGTAAGCCCGAATGCGGTGGATTCCGTTTCACGCAAAGAGGCAAATGGCATTTCACGATCGAGATATTTTGCGCATTGATCCAACGCCTGGCGGTGGGAATATACCCTACCGATTTCGGAAAGTTTCATTCCTTCCTTATATATTAAACGGTGTTCGATACGAAGCACGTATTCTTTTACGGCATACAAGTCCTCTTCGTCTTGTAATAAATCCAAGTTCTGCGACACGCCGCCCTGTAAGCTGTTTTCGATGGGCACCGCCGCCGCGTCCACTCTACCGTTTTGTACCGCCGCCAAAACCTCCGGGAAATTTCTAAAAGGAATACATTCATCCCAATCGTTAAGCTTCTTTGTGCCCGTGGATTCCGTTTGTAAAAACACCTTTGCGGCAAGGTGGGAATAGCTTCCCTCCGGCCCTAAAAATGCAATTTTCATAATACCCTCTTTTTCTTATTAACCTTAGATTTGCTCGGCAATATCCATCAAAAGGCGTTCGGTATCCTCCCAACCCAGGCAAGGATCGGTAATCGATTTTCCAAACACTTCGTCATGCGCTTGATTGCCTTCCACCAAGAAACTTTCTATCATGAACCCTTTGACAATTTTCTTAAACTCATCATCGAAACGGCGATTTTGCATCACTTCGTTTGCAATACGAATCTGCTGCTTAAACTTCTTTCCCGAATTAGAATGGTTGCAATCGATAACAATAGCAGGATTTTGCAATTTACTGCCTTTATACATCTCGGCGAGCTGCATGACCGTTTCATAATGAAAATTCGGCACGTCCGCCCCCGAACCGTCCACGCCGCCGCGTAAAATCGCATGTGCGTAGGGATTCCCATCCGAACTGACTTGATAATTTCTATATTTAAATACCTGAGGACTCTGCGCCGCAAAAATGGAATTGATAAGCGCCAAAATATTCCCACTCATCGGATTTTTCATACCCACGGGCGCGTCGATACCGCTTGCCACCTGACGGTGGAGCTGATCCTCTACGCTTCTTGCGCCCACAGCGTGGTAAGAAAGCAAATCCTCTACGTACGGCGTATTTTCCGGATACAACATTTCATCTGCCGCCGTCAGTCCCGATTCGTTCATCGCCGCAAGATGGAGAGCTCGAATGCTGCGTATCCCACGCACGATATCTGCCATACCCTCAGGATCGGGCTGTAGGAACATTCCCTTGTACCCTACCCCCTTCGTACGGGGCTTATTCGTATAAATTCTGGGTACGATTACCAGCTTATCCTTCACCCTTTCATTGAGCTTGCCCAAACGCGAAATATATTCAAGCGTAGGAGCAGGCTCATGTGCGGAGCAAGGGCCTACTACGAGCAACATCTTGTCGCTTTTCCCCGTAATGACGTTACGAACTTCTTCATCACGCTCTTTTTTAATAGCCTGTAAAGCAGGCGTAAGCGGTTTTTCCGCAATAAATTCCTCAGGCTCCGGTACAAAATTCTGCTTTTCTAACATAACGCAAAATCCTCTCTTTCGTTAGTTTCTTTTCTCAATATATTCTTTCACTTCACTTGTTACGTATTCATCGATCGGCGTATTGAATTTTAAGCTGTTGCGCACAATGGACGAACTCACGTGCAACAATTCCTGCGGACAAGGCAGATACACCGCCGTAATTTCAGAATCCAACTTTTTACTCGCATAAAAATTCGCATTTTCATAATCGAGGTCGATGGAATTACGGATACCGCGCACGTAAAACTTGGTATTCTCCCTTGCGAGAAGCTCCGCGACAGTGCTTTCCGTCGCCGTAATGCGCACTCTCTTTTCCTTGCCGAACATAAGCTTTAACATTTCCTCCCGTTCGGAAAGGGTAAAGCAGGGTGTTTTGGCCGGATTGACCATGATCGCAACCACCACTTCGTCAAATAATTTCAAGCTTTCTTCAATCAATGCCTTATGCCCCAGCGTCGGCGGATCGAACGTGCCTGCAAATACGCATTTTTTAATCGTCTTTTCCATAATCTTATCCTTTCCTGAAAAAGGTCAAATACGCTTTTCCGTACTTTCTTTCGTCGTATTTTTCCAACCCTGCAATTTCGCCTTCGAACGGAACGTCCCGTTCGTAAACGGCTATGCCGTTTTCCGTCAATAGCCCTTTTTGCGCAATTATTTCCAATGCCTTTTTGCCGTAATCAAAACGGTACGGAGGGTCTATAAAAATCAAATCGAATTGCCCTCTCACCTGCGAAAGACAAGCCAAGTAATCCGCTTGCATTACCTTTGCTTCCTCGCCGCCTACCGTAATTTTCAACGTATTTAAATTCTTTTTGATAATCGCAACGCTGTCCTTTGAGCAATCATTGAATACCGCTTCCTTCGCACCTCGGGAAAGACTTTCTATCCCCAATGCGCCGCTGCCTGCAAACAAGTCTAACACCCTCGCCCCATACAGCTTTAAAGAAAGAATATTAAACAGCGCCTCACGGGCTCTATCCGACGTAGGACGAACGTTTTCGCCCATAAATTCCGCCAACACCCTGCTTCTGTATTTTCCGCCGATTATCCTCATTTTCTTTCGCTCCGTTATCCTTTTACTGTAAATTCAATACGTACCTGCCCCGCTTATTTGCGTTTTTTGGGTCTCGTCCCGGGCAAAGCGCCGTAATTGATTTTCTTCACTTTATTCGCTTCCGCTTCTGCGGCTTTTTGTGCAATCAGCTGTTCGCGCAAACGCTTATTGCGGCGAGCATACGCGCCTGCTATGTAAAACCCACCCGATACAAGTATGGGGATCAATACAAACAACAGCGACAGGAAATAATTTGCATAAATACCGCATTGATTCATCGCGTATAAAGGAAGTAACGACCAGCCACTGACAAACAGCGCAATCAATACCATCACACCGACAGCCTTAGAGTGCGAATCAATTTGCGTTTGCAAACACCCAAATACGATGCCGAAAATAATTGCAAAAATAGCGGTCATCAACCCGATTGCAAAGCCTTTCCAAATGCGGTATTCCTTTACCACCTTATGCGCGGAAATCTTATAACCGCCGCCGGCTTGTCCTTCCGACATACGTTGAATATTGCCCGAAACGAGCATTTCATACTGCGAACCGCCCGTTTGCCAAGTCAATAAAGCGTTATATGCCGCTACGACAATGAGTGATCCCACCGTCCAAGTAACCGAACCGCCGTCCCACTTAAAGCCTTCTTCCGAAGTGCACGTCATCATCATTACCCAGCCTGCGCAACCATACATCAGCAGCGAAGGCAACGCGCCTTTGAAAATATCCCAAAGTAGTCTGCCAAAGTGTTTCATTTGTTCTTTGAATTTTGCCATATTCGTTCTTCTCCGAATTCAATCTTTCTTATTTTTTCTTCCGTAACGTTCGTCATCATAAATCAGCTCTGCTCGACGAGTCGCCGCGCACAATACCTCATACGGAATCGTTCCCGTACGTCTTGCCGTTTCTTCCGCATCGGAAAGCACGGTTTGCCAAGCGCCAACCTCCGCCCTGCCTTTCCGCAAACAAACGTCCATGCATAAAGTGTTGGCATTGTTTTGCCAACCGTCGACGCCGTTTTCCCGCCGCCGTAAAAAACCGTCCGCATACCCAAAACGCAACACGGATATCTCCGTCCCAGCTTCTTGACGTGGAATCTCCTCACCGTATCCAAAGCCGCCGTGAAACACACTGTTTTGTGCAACTGACTTCGCACATACCGTCATCCCCTTTCGCAAAGGCAGCGGCTGTAATACACCCGTCAGCTTATTACACGCGCATGGCATATAGCCATACAAGCCCAACCCGATCCGTACCGCATCAAAGAGGAACTCTTCTCCAAGAAGCGCCGCATACGTGCCACCCAGGTGCGCCGTTACGTTTGAAAAATACGCTTTACAAACTTCGATTGCTTGCGAGAGCATCGCCGTTTGCTTTCTTGCCCGTTCGATGTTGCACTCGCAAAGGTGGGTATAGATTCCGCACACTTGCACATAAGCGCATGCGCGCAATCCTGCACAAACAGACGCCATTTCTTCTATCGCCAGGCCGTAGCGGTTCATCCCCGTATTTATTTTTAAATGTACGCGAAGGGGTATTTGATAGCGTTCACAGGTTTTGATCACCAGCTTTGCCGCTGAAACGCTTCCCACGCTTGCAATAAAGCCGTTTACTGCCAACGTGTAAACCTCTTCCTCGTCCGTAGGCGGTGTAAAAACCAAAACGTCCTTTCCGCAAGCCGCCGAACGGATGGATATACCCTCTTCAATCAAAGCGACCGCAAAAAAGTCCACAAGCCCTTCCAAAGCGCTGGCTACTTCCTCTGCACCATGCCCATAGGCGTTGGCTTTCACAACGGCGCAAAGCTTGCGCTTCGTCAACGAGGCAAATACCGCTGCGTTATGACGTATGTGTTCTAAATAAATGTTCGCCCGTACTTTCTGCATCTTTTATCTTATGCAAAAGCACGGGAAAACGTGCTTACTTACTGAAAATAATTCTATGGCAGTTGTCGCATTCGATACTACCGCCGCCCGTCAGTTTGTTGCGCGCCGCAAGTGGAGGTTCCATACTGCAGAACGGACACCTGGTGCCTGCCAATTCGCCCACGACGGGGAAAATTTTCTCCTTTCTCTTTGTTTTATAAATTTCCAGCATATTAGCAGGAATATCCTTTTCGATAGTCGCAAGCTCTGCCTCCAACCCTTTCTTTTCGGGTTCGCGAGCCGCCTTTACCGCCTTATATTTTTCGGACGCTTCCGCGTACTGCTTTTGCGCCGCAATAACCTGCTTTTTCAACTTTTGAAACTCTGCGTCCGTTTCCTTAATGCTGGTCGTAAGCGCTGCAAGATCTGCCTTAAGCTTTTTCAGCTGATCGACAACCGATTGCGCCTTTTTCTTGTAGAACGCGATATCCGCGCCCCCCGTAACCAGCTCGTCCAAGTGCTCGAAATCCTTTAAGGTTTCTTCGGTATGCTCGTACTTTTTCGCAAGTTCTGCCGCTTCGGATTTGAGCGACGTTGCTTTTACCTCCAAAGAATCCAACTTTTCAGGCGCCGTTTCCAAGAATTTCTTGAATTTCACGTATTCCTTTCTTTCATCGCAACCTGCGATTTCGCGTTCGAGCTTGTAAAGCTTCGTATCGATTTCCTGATAGTTTAAAATAGCTTGTAACTGTGACATAATTCTATCTCCCTCCCGTCAAAGCAGTTCGTTTTCCACGTGATATACACACGGAATATCCACTGACCGACAGATTTTTTCATAATATTTTTTAAAACCGTACTGTTCGGACGCATAGTGCGTCAAAACGATAACAGCGATCCCCGATTCCACCAAAAGCTGAATATGATGATGCTTGAAATCGGAAGAAATAAGTACGTCCGCGCCGTTGCGCTTTGCAAACGCTACGGTACCGTCGTCTACGCCTGCGCCGCAAAAGCTTGCCGCTTTTGAAAGAAGCTTATCCTCTGCGCCGTACACCAAAATACGGCCGGTGGAAAATTCTTTTTTGATATTTTCAACCAGCGTAGCCAGCGTCACCTTTTCAACGTCGTATACCCTGCCGTAGCCGCCTTGAGAAACGGGATGCATAATCAGCGTTGTTCCCGTACCTGCCCCCGTTGTTTTTCCGGAAGCGAGCAAAATCCCCTCCTGCAGGCTTTCGTCAATGCCGCCGTCAACCACGTCCAAATTGAGATGCATGCAAATCACGGAGATTCCGTTTTGAATACATTTCACCAGCTTTCCGCCAAGCAGTTTATCATCACTTTGGCAGACGTTGCCGATCTTGCCGTAAATGACGGGATGGTGGGCGATAATCAAATTGCAATCATTCTTAATCGCCTTTTCAATCGCCGCGTTCGTCAAATCCAGGGAGAACAAAATCCCCGTGATTTCATCGCCAGCCTCCACCAAAAGTCCGCTGTTGTCATACGCGCCGCTTGCCCTGCAATATTCGTCGCTGAGCGCCTTGGGCGCAATTCCGTCCGCAATCTTATAAATTTCACTTAATTTCACGGCTCAGCACTCCTTTTAATCTTTCTTTTCTTTCTAATAACTCCGCGCGGCTGCTTTCTTGCAAATTCGGCTGCTGTAAATATTTATCAATATTATCAAGCAGCTTGTTCAGTCGCTTTGTAAACGCCTCTGGGTATTCTCGCAAATTATCCTTACCGAATTCGTATTCCGCATCCGTGTACGCTTCAAGGCACACCTGTCCACGCTCTTTTGCGCTACCGCCGCAAATCACCTCGTAAAACTTCCCGTCCTCAAACGTGAAATCCCGATCGATATAGCCGCCGTTTTCCAAAATGTATCTGCGGAGCTTTTCCGCGTCGTGCATGGGCTGAAACACAAACCGCTTGGGCATAAATCCGCGCTTTTTATCCGATAGAATCGAAATAATTTCCGCGCCGCCCATACCGGCGATCAATACCTCGCCCACGGTGTCGGGTACGCCGAAAAAACCGTCGCCGAGTACGGAAACCGCTTTCCCTGCGCGAATATACGGCGCAAGCAATTTCTCTGCTTTGGCAAGGCTCCCTTTGCTGATATCGGACAAAATCGCCTTATCGCAAAGCCCGTTTTTCAGCATATACTCCGAGCAATAACCGTGATCGCAACCCACGTCCGCAAATACGTCCGTTTTTTTGAGCAGCGAACACAGCGTATCAATTCGCTTTCCGTAACCCATTATTCAAGGAAATCCTTGAGTTTTTTACTACGGGAAGGATGGCGAAGCTTTCTAAGTGCCTTCGCTTCGATCTGACGAATACGTTCACGGGTAACGTTGAATTCCTTACCCACTTCTTCCAGCGTTCTGGGCTTACCATCGTCAATGCCGTAACGCAAACGAAGCACCTTTTCCTCACGAGGGGTAAGCGTATCGAGCACGCCAAGCAGTTGTTCTTTGAGCATCGTAAACGCTACCGAATCACTGGGCGTCGTCGTCTTTTCATCTTCGATGAAATCGCCAAGGTGGCTATCCTCTTCCTCGCCGATCGGCGTTTCCAAGGAAACGGGATCCTGCGCGATCTTCTGGATTTCACGTACGCGTTCTTCCGTTACGCCCATCTTTTCCGCAATTTCTTCGGGGGTAGGCTCCCTGCCCAGTTCCTGTAAGAGCACGCGCTGTACACGGGTGAGCTTATTGATTGTTTCTACCATGTGCACGGGAATACGAATCGTACGGGCTTGGTCTGCGATTGCACGAGTAATCGATTGACGAATCCACCACGTTGCGTACGTGGAGAATTTAAAGCCTTTTTGATAATCGAATTTTTCCACGGCTTTCATAAGACCGAGGTTTCCTTCCTGAATCAAATCAAGGAAGAGCATACCGCGCCCTACGTAACGTTTCGCAATGGAAACAACAAGACGAAGATTTGCCTCCGAAAGGCGTTTTTTCGCCGAGGCGTCGTCCTCCTGCATACGCTTTGCCAACTCCACTTCTTCCTCCGCCGTCAACAAAGGAACGCGGCCGATGTCTTTCAAATACATCTTGACGGGATCGTCAAGCCCGATATCGGAAAGCGCCTGTTCAAAGAGTTCCTTATCCCTTTGATCCTCGTCCACGATCTGAATGCCCGATTCGGGAAGAGATTTGTATACGAAGTCCATCTGCGTGGGCGTCGTATCATACTTTTCCATGATATCGCAGAGTTGGTTGGTGGTGATGCTGCCTTTTTTGCCGTAGGTATTGATAATCCCTGCAACAAGTTCATTGAGTTTTTGATCGGTTATAACCATCTTTTATCCTCCGTTTATACCGAAACAGTTTTTTCTGTTTTTTTTACATTTTTTTGAGCGCGTTGCGTTTTTGTACGCATACGCTGAGTTGTTTTGCAATTTCCTTGCGTTCCGCTTCCGTCGATGCCTTGGCGTACGCCTGATTGAGCGTAGCAATCTCCATCTCAATCTTTTCCTTTTTCAGGGTTTTTACGCTGTCGTTAAAGAAGCGTTCCGCAATCTCTCCCGTCAGCTTATCGCCGTAGTTCAAATCGAGAATCGCATTAAATTCCGCGCAATTTTCATCCAACAGCTCGAACAGCTCGCTGGGGCGAATGCGCTCGCCCTTTTGCTCGTGATCCGCAATATATCTTGCAATGATGATATGCGTTTCATCCTGCAAGGGCAGATCGTCCAACGCAAAACCCTTTGCGTACGGCGCTGAGAACAGCTTCGCCGCTAAAATAAAGCGTTTCGCCTTTTGCAGCTTGTCCGTGCCTGCCGCCGTTTCGGCAATCTGTTCTTTGGGTAAAACGAGCTCCGCCGCCGTTTCCTTCTTCACCCCTTGCAAATCTCGTTCCAAAGAGTGATAGGTGATCCCCGTTTTATCTCGAAGCTTTTTCAAGAGTTCTTCCTTGATACTCTCGCTCTCCGCTTCCTTGACGATTTTCAACGCCTCCGCAACGAACAGACGCTTGTCCTCCGTCCTTTCCAAATCGTACTTTCTTTCCAACGAGTGAATGCGATAATCGATGACGGGCATTGCCGCATCCAAGCACTTTTGATACGCTTCCTTGCCTTGCTTTGCAACGTCGTCGGGATCAAGCCCTTCGGGCATGGGGACAACTCTCACGTTCAGCCCTGCATCCTTCAAAATACCAAGCCCTCTAACGTCTGCGCTCTGCCCTGCAAAATCACCGTCGTAACTGATGAGCACCGTGTCCGTATACCGCTTCGCCATACGGGCTTGCTCTTTGGTGAGCGCAGTACCCATGGTTGCAACCACGTTCTTAAACCCTGCCTGATATAGGCTGATCGTATCCATATACCCTTCCACGAAAATCACTTCGCTAATCGGCTGTTCCCGTTTCAGCTTTTTCAAAAGGTTCACGTTATACAGCGTCTTACTCTTATCAAAGAGCATCGTGTCCTTGGTGTTCTTGTACTTCCCGAATTTCACTTTCTCAAGCTTCCGTCCGCCAAACCCGATGACTTCGTCGAATGCGTTGATAATCGGGAATATCAAGCGTTCCCCCAGCGCATCATACAATCGACCGTTTTTCTCGCTGACCGCTAACACGCCACTATCCACGAGGTCTTCCTTAAAATAGCCCTTGCCTGTCAAATAATCCGCCAGAGAGTTAAAGTCCAAAGACGCGCCCAAACCGAATTTCTTTACCGTTGTCGGCGCGAGTCCTCGGTTTTGAATATATTGCAGATACTTATCCGCGCGCCGATCGCCGCTATATAAGTTGGACAGATAAAACCGCGCGCTATCCAACAAAATTTTCGCCATCGCGTCACGTTTTTTCTTTTTACGAAGCGCGTCCTCCGTATCGAAATCACTTTCGGGTACGGTCATCTTCGCCCTCGCAGCTAAAATACGTACAGCGCCCATAAAATCCGTCGATTCGATCTCCTGCACGAATTTAATGACGTCGCCCGATTCCTTACACCCGAAGCAATGATAGAACTGGTCCCCCTCGTTCACCGCAAAAGAAGGCGTTTTCTCATGATGGAACGGGCAGCACGCCCAGTGATTTCCACCCTTACGATCAAGCGCAACGTAACTGCCGATGACTTCGACAATATCGCTTTTTTGCTTCAACGCCGCTAAAAACGTTGAAAACTCGTTATCAAATTTTCCGCCGATCAATTTACACCTCCTATGGAGAAATTTGCGGGAATAAAGAGGTTTTCAAATACGCTCACCGCGTACCTGTCCGTCATGCCCGAAATATAATCGCATACCGCGCGTTCCTTGCCGTCGCGCTCTACCACGAGTAAATAGGGCTTGGGAAGCTCGTCCACGTGCGCAATGAAATACTCAAACAGTTGCGTAAGCATACGCTCGGCGCGGTCTTGCATCGTTTTATTTGTTAAATTGTATACGTTCTTGAACATAAACGCACGTAATTCGTTGGTTGCGCCCATCACCTCGTCGGACATCCGCACAAACGGTTGATTTAAAGACGTCTTCCAAATGTCCGCAATCGCTGTATTGATACGGGTTTTTGTCTTGTTCCCAAGCACTTTTACCGCTTCCTTCGGTAAATCCTCCGCTTTGATAATCCCTGCGCGAATCGCATCCTCAATATCGTGATTGATATAGGCGATTCGGTCGGCAAGCGATACGGCTTCCCCTTCCAAAGTCATCGGTTTTCCGTCGCTTTTGTGTTGCAGAATCCCGTCCCTTACCTCCAAAGTAAGGTTCAAGCCTCTGCCACCCTTTTCGATAACGTCCACGACGCGCAAGGATTGCTCGTTGTGCTGGAAACCGTGCTCGGAAAGCTTCGCCAAAACCTTTTCACCCACGTGACCGAAGGGGGTATGGCCAAGGTCATGTCCCAAAGCAATCGCCTCCGCTAAATCCTCGTTCAAGGACAAGCTGCGCGCGATGGAACGGGCAATTTGAGCAACGTCGAAGGTGTGCGTCAAACGAGTAATGTAATGATCCCCCTCAGGCGCGCAAAATACCTGCGTTTTATTCTTCAACCGCTTGAACGAATTACTGTAAACGATTCGATCGCGATCCCTTTGAAATTCCGTGCGGAAATCGCAAGGCTGCTCTTCACGCATACGGCCTTTCGTAGCCGCCGAACGAGTTGCGTACGGCGACAAAAACAGCTCTTCATTTGCGCAAACGCGTTCTCTTACGGTTGCATACTCCTTTTGTCCGTTCATATATCCCCCTTTCTTTGCCCTAGAGGGCAAAATACGTCCTTTTTTAACGTAATCTATTATATATATTCGACAAAACTTTTCGATTTCCTCTTTTTTAGCAAATTTTTTTGTAATTTTTTTATTTTTTCTTTTATAAATAAAAGAATCCCTTTCGATCTTGACATCGAAAGGGATTTTAAGTATATCGTTTTTTACACAAATACCTCCGTTTTTTCACGCGCCCTCTTTTTTAAGTTACTGTTGCGCAAAATGACTAACTTATACGAGTTATACCGCAAAACGAAAATCGTAGGCACGTTGAGGAAAAAATTGACAATCGCCACGGGAATGGAAATCGCAATCCACGTATGAGAAATCGGGAAAAGCAACATCACCAAAAAACCAAGCGGCAAGCTGAAAAAATGCCCGATTTCTCCATAGCAGCTCTCCATTAAAAAGCGTTCTACGTATTCCACACTTTTGGGATCGACCAGTTTATTTTTACGAAATCCCGTGAAATGACCGATTTCAGGAATTCTATCCTTCCATAAACGGATTTTCAGTTTCTCGTAAAATTGTTTTTCCTTGGCATAAACACGGTATATTTTTAAGTTGTAATCCGCGCATTTTTTAGGCAATAATCGGGCAATGGTGGCTACCATGGCATCGATGAGTATCTCAATCACCACCGCAAGCGCCACCAAGCCAAGCGTCAAAAAATAGTTCTCCGTATAGCAAATTGATACGATCGCCGCTATGATACACGAGCATACGGAAATGATCCATAAGTACAGTTTCATTTTTCCTCCTCGCTATACGTTAACGGTATTCCGTACACCTCTTCATACTTCGCCTTACAGCAGGCGTACGCCTCGTCGCGCATCTTCTCCGCGCCACGTTTTTCCCCTAAACTTGCGTCAGGGTAAATCGCAGGCATAATATGGAAGGTAAAACGCTGAATGGGATATCCACTATCATCCAAACGCTCGTCATCCTTCATAGTGATAAACGTAGGCAAAACAGGTACGCCTGCCCGATAAGCCATCTTAAACCCACCCAACTTAAACGGACGGGGTTTTTTATAATTCCACCACATTCCCTGTTCGGGATAAATGAGAATACTCTCCCCACGCTTGAGTAAGGTGTTTACCGCCGACATAAAATTCATCATCGTGCGTCGATTGCTGGATAACGGCAACGTGTTGCAGTGCTTGAACAAGAACCCATACAACCCAGGGAAGTTGGTGTAGTTACCCTCGCGAATGACCTTGTATAAGTATTTCCTAGGCAAAGCCTTACGAACACAGTGGAACACCACGTAATTATCAAATGCGTGGAAATGATTACACGTGATAATCGCACCGTTTTGAAGGGCAGACAAATGCTCTTCACCCGTTACGCCGTCTATCGCTAAAATATCCTTTTTTATTAAATTTAAAAAGTAATGGTCTCCCACAAAATTTGCGATTTTGCGAAATACTTTACTAGAAAACTTTTTACATAAATAATCCACTTTATCGGGCAATAATTCGGGCGCTTCAGGATCGTTTTCCACGTCCTCATCAAAGCGGCCTTCCCTTTCATATTGCGCAATTTTTTGCAGCACTTCCACCCGATCGGGGGAAAGTTTCAACTCGTCCATGGTACCCTCCTATTACGGTTAAAGCCTATTTTAAACGTTTCCGTAGCACTTGCCGTACACCTTAAAATATCCGTCGATGCGCTCGATTTCTCGCTGTGCCAACGCTTTAAGACTCGCCTCGCAGTTTCTATCCCTTTCCACGTGTTCTAAAGTGGAAGCGTCCTTCATGCCTTTGATTAAATCGTAAAATTCCGTCTTTTGCGCGTATTCCCAGAAATATTCCTGGTAAGGAATATCGTCATAACGCCAAGGCTTCCACGTCATCAAATAATGCACGATACGCAAATCTTTACGGGAAAGATAATCGGGCGCAACGGGAGATTTATTCCATGCCCTGGGAAGACGTAACACTCTGTCCTGGCACAGCACGTTAAGATAATCCTCATCCTGAATAACTTCAAACTTATACCGCTTCAAAAGCGCCGCAAACTGCTCGTAAAAGCCTTCCTCACGGAAGCCTTTCAAGTTCATCAATAAAACACCTGCGTTAAAGAAGTAATCAGGATTTAAGCCGTCTACCTCGGATACGTAACGCTTGTACACATCAAAGCTGTTTACCCCCTCGCAAGGCGCGCCGCCAAGCAAGTTATTCCCTAAATCATAGTTATACAGTTCGCTGATATCCCCCAAAACAACAGTATCGCAATCCAGGTAAATCGCTTTGTCGTACTGCGGGAACATACCTGCGATAAATACGCGGAAATAGGTGGTGCAAGTGTAATAGTCACGCATATGCAAATGTTCTAAAATCGGCGTCAGCTTTTCCGTAACGTCCACGAAAGATACCGCAAAGCCTTCCTTATTATAGCGGAGTATTTTTTCTTTGTACTCCTCTCTTACCCCCGAATGCAACACGTAAATTTCATAATCGTATTCATGCGAAGAATTTTCCCACATGGATTCTAACGTGATGGAAAGGAAGGGTAAATAGTTATTGTCCGTCGCAAAGAAAATGGGAACAACTCCTTTCTTTGTTTTTGGCATTCCTTTTTGATTTTCTTTCGCCTTGGAAGCCCCTCTATCCGCTTTCAACGGTGTTCCGAGGGGAACGTTTGCTTCGTTCCAACCTCTTCTTAATAATTTCGTTTCAATCGTCATCTTTATTCTCCTTGTAAGTGATTTTCATCTTTTTAAACGTAGCCGCTAACCTCTTCTTTATGGTAATGAATATAAAGCGGTTCCGCCCTCGTTTTTACTTACAAGCTTATTTTATCCTTTCTTCCCTAAAAAGACAACCTCAACACCCATATTTTTCCTCTACTACCCAGCTTACGCACTCTACCAACACGCAAAAAGGACTCTACCGAGAGTAGAATTGCTTATCTACCCTGAGTAGAGTCCTTGAAAATCAAGGGATTCCCGCGTTAAGGTTCCAATAAAATGGTTACGGGGCCATCATTATACTGTTCGATTTTCATATCCGCGCCAAACACGCCTTTCTTGACTGTAACGCCATACGAAGACAGTTCTTTTACCGCAAATTCGTAAAGCGGTTCTGCCTTTTCTGGGCGTTCGGCAAGCGTAAAGCTCGGTCTATTTCCATGTGAAGTATCGCCGTACAACGTAAACTGAGAAACCAGCAACACTTCCCCTCCAACGTCCTTTACGGATAAATTCATCTTGCCGTTTTCATCCTCGAAGATACGAAGTCCCGCTATCTTTTTCGCGATATACGCCGCTTCCTTTTCCGTGTCGCCGACTTTCACGCCGAGAAAGACCGTCAATCCAAACGGAATTTCGGAAATCAACGCGCCGTCCACGCTCAACGTGGTTTTCTTTACTCTTTGTACAACTGCTTTCATAAGTTACCCCAAAAACGAACAGCAGGATAAAAATCCTGCTGTCGATTCTTTTCTAAACGATTATACGCGGCTCATGTATTCGCCCGTTCTCGTATCGATACGGATCGTTTCGCCTTCTTCTACGAACATAGGAACCTGAATCGTAGCGCCCGTTTCTACCTTTGCGTTCTTCATAACGTTGGTAGCGGTGTTACCTTTAACGCCGGGTTCTGCTTCGATAACCTTGAGTTCAACGAAGTTTTCGGGTTCAACGGAGAACGCCTTGCCGTAAAGGAACTTCACGGTAACCGTGTCGTTTTCCTTAATATATTTCAGCGCATCTTCTACCTGATCGAACGTAAGGTTTTCCTGATTCCATTCTTCGTCTACGAATACGTAGAATTCGCCGTCGAAGTAGGAATATGTCATCTTCTTCGTTTCTACCTGCGCCGTTTCAAGCTTCGTCGTGGGGTTGAAAGTTTCGTTAGACAAAACCTGTCCCGTAACAACGTTCTTGAGCGTCGTTCTAACGAATGCCGCGCCTTTACCGGGCTTTACGTGCTGGAAATCCGTTACGGTGTAAACACCACTCTTGTACTCGAAAGTTACGCCCTTACGAATATCGCCTGCTAAAATCTGTGCCATAATTTTTCTCCTTTATATGCTTATATAAATTTTCTTTTTTATAAAATAATAAGTTCACGTTTGGTTCTACCCATGAAGCTTACCACTTTTCCGTTTTTCAAAGTTACCGTATCTTCAATACGGATCCCATACTCACCAGCAACGTATACCCCCGGTTCATCCGAAAATACCATGCCGTCCACCAACGCTTGTTCCCCTCTAAAACTGAGCGAGGGCGCTTCGTGGACATTGAGACCGATTCCGTGCCCAAGGGAATGGGTAAACAGTTCGCCATAGCCGTTTTCCGCAAGATAATCTCTTGCAATCGCGTCCGCTTCCTTACCCGTCATACCCGATACGAGCTTCTCTTTCACCAACTCGTGCGCTTTCAACACACATTCGTATGCCTTTTTGAATTCTTCATGCTTGCCGTCGTCGCCGAACAAGAACGTGCGCGTGATATCCGAGCAATAGCCGTTTACACGGCAACCGAAGTCAATCAAAATTTCATCGCCGAAGCAAAGCTTGGTATCCCCCGTTTCGTGATGAGGTACTGCCGCGTGCGCGCCAAAACCAACAATCGTTTCAAAGGCCAAACCGTGCGCGCCGAGCTTTCTCATTTTATATTCCAAAAGCGCCGCAACTTCCTTTTCCGTCATGCCTTCCTTGATTTCAGGAAGCAATTCGTTGAAGGCGTCTTCCGCGATTTCGCAAGCCTTTTGAATACAGGAGAGCTCCCACTCATTTTTCACAATCATCGCTTCGCAAAGCTGACTGTCTACGTTCACGGTGCGTATCCCTGCTTTCTCCAAACCAAGATACTCCGCATGGCTGGTGTGGTTGAAAGAAATCCCCACACTTTCGTAAGCAGCCAAACGCTTTAACACTTCGCTGTGCGATTCTAACGTAGGCGTTACGTCCGTTCCTTTAAACAGCTTTTCCGCCGCTTCGATATATCGTCTGTCGGTATACAGCGTCGTGCCGTTTTTATCCACGATCACCGCGCCGTTTTCCGCTGCAAATCCCGTAATATAACGCATCAGGAATTCGCAGGAAACGTACACCGCTTCCGTGCCGCATAATTCTAAAACCTTTTTCCCATTCGTGTACACCATGGTCCACCTCTCACGTCTATTTTAACAGAAAAAACCGCTTTCGTCAAGTATACGGCGATATATTCCTAAAAAAAACCGCCCTTAAGGGCGGAATTTTTACAAAGTTTGGTAAATTTTTTTCATTTCAGCGGCTTCTTCAATTTGTTTCCCTGCCGATTCGCTGACGATGTACGGTTCTAATTTCAACGCTTTCAAGGCAATCGCCAACGGCTCGAATTCCGGGCCATACACGGTGTCCTCAAACGTCAAATGTTTAATCTCTCCTTTCGCTGAATACATAATCTTGGAGAAATGCACGTGAAAATGTTTCATGCGCTCATAACCGAGCTCTGCTATCATATACTCCAGACGGCTTTTGTAATCCTCCGCCGTTTTCAGCGAACCCTGCTCCCTTGCGTTGATGTGTCCAAAATCCACACACGGCACGAAAACAGGATCAATCTTACAAAAACGAGTTACCTCTTCCACCGTGCCGATCTGGGCGATTTTACCCATCGTTTCAGGGCAGAACATTAAATCCTGCAAGTTGTTAAGATAGATGTAATCACGCAAAATTTTCAAACGTTCTTCCGTGAGCGATACCGCCTCTTCCCTCGTCGCTTTGCCTTGCGCCGCAGGATGGAAAACCACGCGCTTGCCTCCCATGAGTTTCAACGCATTTGCACTGTCCAAAACGTAGCCGTAGGACTTCGCCGCCATTTCGTCGTCAGGGTTGGCAAAGTTGATAAAGTAGGGGGCATGTACGGAAATATCCACCTTTTCTGCCGCAAAAGCTTCCCCGATAGAAATCGCCTTCGCCTCCGTCATTCTTACCCCTCTGCCGAAGGAATATTCAAAGCAATCCAAGCCGTATTTCTTCACGAAAACAGCCGATTCTTCCGTGTGGGAAAATCCTGCCGCATAAAAGCTTTCGCTGTTGCCGCTGGGACCGAATTTAATCATTTGTTCTCACTCTCCCGATGTCTTCTTCCAGTTGTTGTTTTAACGCTTCCGCCGTTTCAAATTTTGTAATGTCTCGCAAAAATCGCACGAACTCGACTTTCAGCTTCCGTCCGTACAAATCTCCCGAAAAGCCGTCCAAATACGTCTCCGTTACCACGGTTTGATCGGCAAACGTCGGCCTTGCGCCGTAATTTGTAATCCCTTTATAAGTCTTTCCGTCCACGGTGACGCGCGTTTCGTACACCCCTTTTTTCAGAGCACATTTGCCTTGGGGATATTGGATATTCGCGGTAGGAAATCCCAACGTCTTCCCAACGCCGCGGTCTCGATACACCTCGCCGATAACAAAAAACGCATGGCCTAGCAGATTGTTCGCCCTTTCTACGTCGCCCTCTTGAATCAGCCGTTTGATACGGCGAGAGCTTACTTTCTCCCCATCGAGCTTCAAAAGCGGTTGCACTTCAACACGTACCTGGGTATACTCTTTTAAAGTTTGAGGCGTACCTGCTGCCCTCGCCCCGAAACGGAAATCATCGCCGCACACGAAAAACGCAGGCTGACAACTTTCTTCTAAAGCGTTTAAAAACGCCTGCGGAGAAAGATCTTTAATTCCCTCAAAAGGCAATTCTAATGCAAAATCTATCCCTGCGGCTTTGAAAATTTCCATCCTTTCTACAAACGTGAAAAGGCTATCCTCTTCCTTCCCCCCGATAATGGTCATTACACCAATGGGAAGACGGGTGTTTTTTGCGCAGGCCAACAGACGGCGATGCCCAACGTGTAAACCGTCGAAGCCGCCCAACAAAACGGCGAAACCGTTTTCGCTATTCCGTTGTTTCGTCAGCCATACCAATCTTAGCATAATTTCGTTTTCGCCTTTGCCTTTCCGTCCTTGACCTCAGCCAAGCCGTAAAAGCTTTCGTCCTGATAAATTTTATACGTACCGTCTTTGCTTTCCACAGGCACGAACTGTCCATGGAAAAGCTTTTCCGACTGTTTTGCATTTAAAAGCAACTTTTCAAACGGCAATACCTTTTCCGTAGGAATGATATACCGTTCCAACTCCTCCACGGACGGATCTTTCTCAAAGAAGGCATAAGGCAACGCTTCACCCACCTCAAACAAACCGCTTTTTGTACGGTGCAGGGCGCTCATGACCGCTTTCGTCCCCAGCGCCGCCGCCACGTCCCTTGCAAGCGAACGGATATACGTACCGCCGCCGCAACGGATTTTGATACGGAAAGTATCCGCTTTTCCCTCAACTCGTTCCAAAAGCTCCATGCCGTAGATATGCACTTTTTTCGGTGCAAGCTCGAACTCAACGCCCGCCCTTGCCAAATCATAACCGCGTTTGCCGTTTACGTTTTTTGCGCTATACTTCGGCGGCACCTGCATAATATCCCCGAAAAAGGTAGGCAATACCCCTATAATATCGTTTTCGTTAGGTACATGCCCCCCAAAAACGAGAGTTCCCGTCGAATCCAACGTATCCGAATCCACCCCAAACGTGAACTCGGCAATATACTCCTTTTCCTTTTCCAAAAAGTAATCGAAAAGGCGCGTGGCATTCCCCACGCCGACAGGCAACACACCGCTTGCAAGCGGATCGAGCGTTCCCATATGCCCACAGGGTACGCCCGACAGCCATTTCAGCTTATTGACAACCGTCCCGGACGTCAGCCCGGACGGTTTATCTACGTTGAAAAAACCAAAGGTTTTAATTTTGTTTTCTCTTTTCATTATCTAAGCTCGATACCCAACTTAAATTTCAAATTACCGAGAATCTTCTTTACGTAGCCGTCCAACGTTTCGGGCGTGAACGCCTTTTCCACGTTTGCATCGGGCGTAAACGTAAGCGTGAACGCCATACTCTTTTTACCTGCAGGCACTTGACCGCCGCGATATACGTCGAACAGTTTCGCTTCCGTAACGTACTTGCAAGAATGCATCAATACGTTTTCGATTTCCGCACAGGTCAGTTTTTCATCTGCAATCAACGCAAGATCACGCTTTACCGCAGGGAACTTCGGCAAGTTCTGATAACGGATCGCGTCGTCTAATTCGAGCGCCGACAAATCCAGCTCGCCAAGGTATACTTTCTTATCCAAACCAAGCGAAGAGGCGATACCAGGGTCGAGTTCACCGATACAGCCCACTACCTTGCCGTCCAAAATCACGTCGGCAGAAACACCAGGATGCAGGTAGGGTTTATTTGCTCTTTCATAGGTGAACGAAAGATGGAAAAGCGCCGCGATATGCTCTACTGCACCCTTCATATCAAAGAAGTCGTTCTTGCCGCCCCAAATCCCTAAAACGAGATGTTTCTTTTCGATGGGTTGTTCGCTTGCCGCTGTGTTACGAGGCTCGTAAACGTTTGCCACTTCAAACTCTCTACCCTCGTCGTTGCCGCGGCGAATATTGCGCACTGCGTTCATGAGCATCGAAGGCGCAAGGAAGGTACGCATAACGGAAAGTTCTTCACTGATGGGATTGAGAATGCGCACTGCGTTTCTCTCCTCCGCATCTTCGCTAAGCTTCATTAAATCAAAATCCTTAGGGGAATAGAAAGAATAATTATACGCCTCCAAGAAGCCCTGCGTACGCAAAACGTTCTTCAAATGCAATTCTTTCTTTTGCGCGTCCGTAAGACCGCCGCCCGTTACCGTAGCCGCCTGCAAGAAGGTAGGGATAATATGTTCGTAACCGTACATACGAATAACTTCTTCCGCTAAATCAGGATAGCCGTCTACGTCGTCACGATAACCGGGAATTTCTACCGTAAGGGAATCCCCATCGATGACGGGTTTGAAATTCAATCTTCCCAAAATGGAAAGTATTTCTTCGTTGGGAACGGTGATACCGAGCAAAGCGTTGATTTTGGCAATACTTGCCGTCATCATACGAGGCGTAAGGTCAGCCGCACACACGTCCTCGCAAAGCGCGGTTACAGTGCCGCAACCCAGCTCTTCAATCAAATGCAACGCTCTTGCCATGCCAAGTCCGTTGGTGTACGCGTCCACACCCTTTTCAAAACGAGAAGAGGAATCCGAGGACTGCCCCAGCGCACGGGACGTCTTTCTCACGTTGTCTCTTGCGAATTTTGCGGATTCGAAGAATACGTTCTTCGTCGTAGCCTTGATTTCGCTGTTCAAGCCACCCATGATCCCTGCGAGTGCTACCGGCTTCGTGCCGTCGCAAATCACAAGATTGTCCTTCGTTAAGCTAAATTCTTTCTCGTCGAGCGTAACAATCTTTTCACCATTTTCTGCTCTTCTTACGATAATCGTTCTGCCGCCGATATCATCTGCGTCAAAGGCGTGCATGGGTTGTCCCATTTCCAACAAAACAAAGTTGGTGATATCCACGATAGGAGAGATGGAACGAATCCCCGACACAGCCAAACGCTTCCTCATCCAAGCCGGAGAAATGCCACCCGTTACGTTTTCCACGTAATGCCCAACGTAGCGAGGGCAAAGATCGGGCGCCAACACCTCTACTTTCACGGGGGCAGCATTCGTCTTATGCGCCGTATAGGAAAAATCGGGATTTCTCAAAGGCTTTTTCAAAACCGCCGCTACTTCGCGCGCGATACCCAAAATGCACTGACAGTCAGGACGGTTTGCCGTAATGGAAATATCAAAAATCCAATCGTCAAGCCCAACGATTTTCTTAATATCCTCACCCACGGGTGCGTCCTTTGCCAAATCTAACAAGCCGTTTACTTCCGCACCGGGATAGAAATCGTCGTTGATGCCAAGCTCTTCACCCGAACAAAGCATACCGAAAGATTCCACGCCGCGAAGCTTGCCTTTCTTGATTTTCTTGATTCCATCGGGATTCTTTTCCAGCATGGCAGGGTTGCTTTCCACAACGGTAGAGCCGTCCAACGCACAAGGCGTTTTCATGCCCACGTATACGTTGGGAGCCCCCGTTACGATTTGCAATTCTCTGCCGTATTCCTCACCGCAATCCACTACGCAAATTTGCATATGGTCGCTGTCAGGATGAGGAGTAAGCGCTTTCACCTCGCCAACCACAACGCGGTTGACCTTTTCACCGAGGTAGGACAGTTCTTCTACTTCAAAACCGCATGAAAAGAGCTTTTCGGCAAGCTCCTGCGCGGAAATATCTATATCTACGTAATCTTTTAACCAGCTTAAAGGTGCTTTCATCTGTCTTTCCTCCTATCAATCCTCAAACTGTTCTAAAAATCTCGTATCATTTTCGAACAGCGTTTTGATGTTGTTGATGCCGTATTTGAGCATCGCAATACGTTCGATACCCATACCGAACGCAAAGCCCGTGTACTCATCGGGATCCACGTTACAATTTTCCAAAACGTGGCGGTTGACCATACCTGCGCCGAGGACTTCGATCCAGCCCGTACCTTTGCAGAGTCTGCAACCCTTACCGCCACATTCCGAACAGCTGAGGTCTACCTCTACGCTGGGTTCTGTGAACGGGAAGTAGGAAGGACGCAAACGCACCTTCGTCGAATCGGTAAACATCTTGCGCGCGAACTCCGCCAACATACCCTGCAAGTCGCAAAGGGTGATACCCTTGTCCACGACAAGCCCTTCCATCTGATGGAACATGGGCGAGTGGGTAGCGTCGTCGTCCGAACGGAATACTCTGCCGGGAGAAAGAATCTTGATCGGAGGCGCGTCCTGTTCCATAACGCGGATCTGCCCTGCCGACGTTTGCGTACGAAGCAATAAATTCTCCGCTAAATAGAAGGTATCCTGCATATCGCGCGCAGGGTGATCTTTGGGAGTATTCAACGCCGTGAAGTTATAATAATCCGTTTCAATTTCAGGGCCTTCAAATACCTTAAAGCCCATACCTGCGAAAATGTCAATAAGCTCGTTTTTAACAAGCGTAATCGGATGCAAAGCGCCTGCTTTGTACGATTTTCCAGGCATCGTTATATCGATGCGTTCTTTTGCGTACTGCGCCTCCAACTCCATTTTACGTACGACAACAGCGCGCTCTTCAAACAGCGCTTCCATCGCCTGCTTGAATTCGTTCACTACCTTGCCGAACGTGGGACGTTCTTCCTTGGACAAGTCTTTCATACCACTCATGATGCCCTTGAGCTCCGTTTGGAACTTTACTTTAAGCTCGTAGAGCGCCCTGCCCGTTTCCGTCTGCCCGATTGCGGATTCGATCTCCGCGCGTAAGCTTTCGATTTTTTCTTTCATATCTTTCCTCCGAATGAATTCGTTTGATTTTTCTATGTCTGTTCGCTGTGGACAGCCCATATCGCAATAAAACAAAACGCCCTGCGCGCCATCATGACGCGCAGGGCGAATCTATCCGCTGTACCACCTGCATTCGCAAAAGTTTTTGCTTTTGCCTTATTTTACGGCGTAACGCCCCGTATACGTTCCTCCCTACCCCTGACAGACAGGCTCAAAAGGACGGCTCCAAAGTGAAAGGGCAATCTTTCCTCCCTCCTGCATCTTTCAGCCTACGGATGCAAGTCTCTGTAAAAGGATGTTTGAAAAACGCCTGCTTTTTCATCGCCTTTATGTTCGCTTTATGCAAATTACTACTATATTATATACGCTCTGTGGCGAAAAGTCAAACGTTTTTTCATCACAGAGCGCATTTGTCTCAATTATTTCTTTTTAGGCTCAGCCTCAATGGGAGCCGTTTTTCAAAAGGTCACGGATTTCTTCCAAAAGCCTGGTGTTCGCCATTGCCTTTTCTTCCGCTTCGGCTGCCGCTTTTGCCGCCTCTTCCGCCGCCTTGGCTTCCGCTGCCGCTTGTTCTGCCGCTTTCGCTGCTCTTGCTTCAGCCAATCTATCTTCGTAGATTGCCGCCGCTACCTTTCTGGAAACTTTTTGTTCTTTGCGGATTAAATAGATTTCTCTCTTCTCATCCAATTCCAAGCCTTCCATCATACGTTCATGTGCTTTTGCGATGTTGTTCATCGTTTTCACAATCATAAACAATACGAACGCGATGATAAGGAAATTGATAATTGCACTGATAAACGAACCCCAATCGATATAAATCGAGTTTGCAAGATCGATAATTTTTTCGCCTGCTTCGTTTAAAACATATTCACCATTTTCACCAATCATATAACCAGGGGTAAGCATTGTAATCGCTCCCTCCAAGCCTTCCGCCCCAAGTATTAGCGCAATCAAAAAATTGATTAACGGTTTCAAAATGTAATTACTCAAACCGTTTACGATTCCCGTGAATGCACCGCCGACGATAACACCGACAGCCATGTCAAGCACGTTGCCACGCGTGATGAATTGTTTAAATTCACCAAAAAAAGCCTTAATTTTCCCTACTTTCTTTTTCATAATAAAACCTCTTTATTTGCGTTTTTGCGACGTTTTTCGCAACTTTCGCATCATTATGGTTTTATTATACAGCATTCGACAGGATTTGTCAAGAAAATCGCAAATTTCCTTTAAAAAAGGAACGGCTTTCTATACACCGCATTTTTCCACCGCTTTTTTCAATAAATCAGCGGTAATTCCCATATCCTCGCCCACCTCTTTCATGAGCATGGACAACACCCCTCTAACCTCCTTCCTCGTCGCCTTGGAAAGAGTTTCCGTATATACATTTAAAAGATGTTTTTCAAAATAATAGACGTCCATAATTGAATCGCGCTCGTTTAGCGTAATTTCTCGTTTTTCCAGCTTCATTTTTCATCCCCCTGCGCATTATTCTCGTCCATGCCCTGCCCGTTTTTCTTTTTTATAGGCTTCCCAAACGCTAAGCTAACAAGCGTTTCTTTCCGCTTTTCGTGGCGCAAGGAGAGCTCTTCCATCGATTTGGCAAGCGCCGTATCCATCAGAATTCTGGAATAGATTTTCGTTTTCTTTTCCGCCAAATCTTCCATCTGCGCAAGCTGTTGCAAAAGCTCGGTTTCTTCGTTTATTCCCTCGTTTTCTTTTGACATAAAAACCTCCCGTTTTCCCTATCAGTATTTGGAAAAACGGGAGTTTTATTCTTTTATTTCTTTTTGGTCGGTGGATTTTTTCCATAATCGCAAAGCGCCTGCAAAGCGCAACCCTCACAATTTGGTTTTTGCGAATGGCAAACCCGTCTGCCGTGATAAATCAACCAATGATGCGCCTTCGACCAGTCGTCTTTGGGGATTACCTTGCACAAACCGGCCTCCACCTCCAACGGATCTTTGCCTTTCGCCAGCCCTAATCGATTGCTCACACGGAAGACATGCGTATCCACGGCAATCGCCGCGCCGCCAAACGCCACCGAATAGACAACGTTCGCCGTCTTCTTCCCTACGCCTGCCAGCGTCATCAATTCCTCGACCGTACCCGGCACTTCGCCGTTGAATTTTTCCAAAATATCTCTCGATGCCGATAAGATATGCTCTGCTTTCATACGGTAAAAGCCACAGGAGAAAATATAGCGTTCTAGCTCCTTTTGTTCCAAGGTCACCATCGCTTGCGGTGTGTTGTATTTTTCAAACAGCTTCGCCGTGACGATATTCACCCTTTCGTCC
This sequence comes from Candidatus Scatosoma sp., assembly GCA_045594025.1. GTDB lineage: Bacteria > Bacillota > Clostridia > Christensenellales > Borkfalkiaceae > Scatosoma. The sequence continues at coordinate 21,089 of JAZNXS010000048.1, read as the reverse complement.
GTGCATTGCGCCGACAAAACTACCGCCACCAACAATTCGTACGGCGTCGTGTAATGCAAAGCAGGCTTTGCGTCGGGATATAAGCTTGCAAGCAACGCAAGTGCTTTTTCTTTATCTGCCTTTTTCATACGCATTCAGTATAGCACATATGCGCAATTTTTGCAAGTCATTTCAACGCTTTATCGGTACGGCGTCAAAGAAAGCTGGCCGCCTATAAAATCCATTTTATAAAATCCTTTAAACGAGGAATATCTACCCGTTTTCAAAATAGCCTGCGCCCGAACGAAATATCTCCCGTCAAAACGCACGCACAATCCACAACCGATCCTCGCCTCCTTGGGCGTGGGAACGGTAAATGCCGTCACTCCGTAGTTCTTTAAACGTTCCACGTAATCCAAGCTATGCGCTCTCGCGCGGAACACTGCCAAAATCATCATATCATAAGTGCCTCCTTCTCGGAATATTATAGTGTATGTAAAAATTGAAAAAGAGGTTCTGTCATGATTTATTTCGACAACGCCGCCACAGGCGGCAGAAAACCCGATTCCGTGATTTCCGCCGTGCTTTCCGCCGTGAAAGTATGCGCAAACCCGGGTAGAAGCGGACATAAGCTTTCCGTCGCTTGCGCAAAACAAGTACTCCATTGCCGCAATACGTTAAACCACTACTTCGACGGCTACGGTTTCGACCGCGTCATTTTTACCAAAAACTGCACGGAAGCTTTGAACATCGCCCTTCTCGGCGTGTTACAACCGGGCGACCACGTTATTGTAAGCTGTATGGAGCACAACTCCGTTTTACGACCCATACAACACCTAGCAACCCAAGGCGTCATTACGTACAGCGTTTGCCCTTTGACGAATTCCTCCCCTGACGCCGAGCTGGATTTACATGCACTGAAACAGCTTATAACCCCTAACACACGCCTTGTTGCCATTACCGCTGCCTCCAACGTTACGGGGCTAATCCCCGATCTTACCGCCGTTAGAAAAATGATACCAAAGGAGACCCTTTTGCTCTGCGACGGAGCGCAGGGCTGTGGACATTTAGACCTAAAAATGAAGGGGGCAGGTATCGATTTACTTGCTTTAGCAGGGCATAAAGGTATGCTTGGGATTCAAGGCAGCGGAGCCTTGCTCTTCTCCGAACGTATCGAGCCTTCACCCATACTTTTCGGCGGAACGGGCTCAATCAGCCTATCCTTGGATATGCCTGATTTTTACCCCGACCGTTTAGAGGCAGGCACGATTTCCTATCCCTCCGTTATCTCTTTAATGGAAGGCACGAGGTATCTTATACACCACCAACAGGAATCCAGCGCAAAAATCCTCTCCCTCACCGAATATTTTTTACGAGGGCTCAAAACCCAAGCCTGCTATACCGCTTATTCCAAGCCAAATCCGTGCGGCATCGTGACCTTTCGACACGAACGCTTACAAAGCGAATACATCGCGGAAACCCTCTCGTCAAAATACAGCATTGCCGTGCGCGGCGGCTTGCATTGCGCGCCTTTGATGCACGAAGAACTGGGTACGCTAGACGGCGGTTTAGTGAGGGTTTCCTTTTCACACTATAACCATTTCCATGAAATCGACGCTCTTTTGCGCGCGTTACAGGAAATCAATCAATACGAATAACTTCGTACATGGTATGCCTTAACCGTTACAACCGCCGTTATATTTTCTTTAACCGTTCCAGCACCGTTTTCAGCATTTTTCTCTGCGAACTATCCAACATCGGCGAAAAGCTTTGATAAAAGGCGTCGATTTCTGCGTTGGAAAGCGTTCCTGCGCGTTTACTTTTTTCTGCCTCGGCAAGGATCCCTTTCCACATTTCCGCATCGCTTTTGCCGCTATATGCCTGCGCTAGCTTTGCCGCAAGCGCCTCCGCCGCCAAAGTTTCCTGCGTGGACTGTTGGGGCCCGTCGTTTACGTAATCTTTGAAACTTTTCATTTCCATACCTCCACCGTATATCATATTCCCGTTATCAATTTTTAGTGACTTCGCGCATATACTGCATTATGGAAATTTTAATACTTGTGCTTTTATATTATCTTTCACAGAACCCCAACTTTGCCGACAGCGTAAAACCGCTTATGGCAAAGCTAAAAGATTCCGAAGAAATGCTTCGGTTCTTAAAAGATTTATCCAACTTTTCCCGAGCATTCACCCCCTCTCAAGACACTAAAAACGAAGAACCGTGCAAGGCTAAAAAAGAATCCTCGCAAACTTGCGAGGACAAAGAAAAAACGTCCGCTTCCCCCACAGCGGGGATCGCTGACGAATTTATACAAAATATTTTAGAAAATTATTTTAAACAGCATTAAAAAAGCCGTCCGATGGGACGACTTTTTTATTATACAATAGAAAATCCACCGTTGACGGGAATATCAATCCCCGTGACGTATTCGTTTTCTTCCAAATACAGCACTGCGTTTGCAACGTCTTCCCCCGTGCCGATTCTACCCATGGGGATCTCCTCTTGAAGCGCCGCCATTTCCTCGTTTGTGAAATGCGCGTTCATCGGCGTATCGATCACCCCGGGAGAAACGCTATTCACGCGAATATGCGACCAACCAAGCTCTTTGGCGAGCGCTTTGGTAAATCCAAGCAACGCTGCTTTTGAAGCCGAGTACACGCTTTCGCAGCTACCGCCGACCTCTCCCCAAACGGAAGAAATATTAACAATCAAGCCTGCCTGGCGTTTGATCATACCCTTTGCTGCCTCACGTGAGCAAAGAAATGCACCGCCCATATTGACGGACATTACCCGATCGTATTCGGCATAAGAAACGTCCTGAATCTGTTTAATCAGCGACACACCTGCATTGTTGACAAGCACGTCTACTACGCCGATTTTTTGAAATAGCTCCACTACGTCTTTTTCCGACGAAACGTCTGCTTTATACGTCTCTACACCAAGCGCCGCAAGCGCATTCGCGTTCTCCTCATCACGGGAATACACAGCGCATACGCGGTAGCCCTTTTCTTTAAATTTGAGCGCGATACTACGCCCAATTCCTCGAACGCCGCCGGTCACTAAAACCGTTTTCATCTCGTACATACCCCTTTCGTTTATCATTTTCCGTACTTGGAAAGAATTTCAAAGACAATCTCTTTTGCCGTCTTTCCGTCCGTGTCCACCGTGAAATCCGCTACGGATTCATAAACACTTTCTCTTTCCTGTAATAACCGCTGTATTTTTTGCTTTAAGCTTTCTTTATCACCTTGTAACAACGGTCTGCTTTGATCGGTCTGCAAACGCTGTTCAAGCGTTTTCGCTTTCGCGCGCAAATAAATGACTTTTCCATTCTCTTTCAATAAGGCAACGTTTTCCGCGCGCAACGTTAAACCGCCGCCCGTAGCAATCACCAAGCCGTCAAGCTTTGCAAGCGCTTTCACCGTCTCCGTTTCCAAATCACGGAAATACGGCTCGCCATGCTGAGAAAAAATTTCTGTGATCGCGCCATGCTTTTCTACGATACAAGCGTCCGTATCCACTAACGTTTTACCGCATGCCTCCGCAAGCGCTTTCCCAACCGTGGTCTTGCCACAGCCCATCATGCCGCACAAAGCAAGATTCATATCCTTACCTCACTTCGCTTGGATATACGCCTTCAACCCAACAAGCGCGGAGAGATAGCTAGCATAGCCAAAGCCGCAAACCACCCCTTTGCAAACCTCCGACAATACGCTGTGATGGCGGAATTCTTCCCTAGCGTGTACGTTGGACATATGCACCTCAGCCACAGGAATATCGATTGCCGCAATCGCGTCACGAAGCGCATAGCTATAATGGGTAAAAGCGCCGGCATTCAACAAAATACCATCGCACGAGCCACCCAGGTATGCGTTGTGTAATGCGTTTACCAGTTCACCTTCGATATTGCTTTGATAGAAATCCACGCTGTCGCCGTTTGCAGCCGCATACGCGGCAATCTTCGCGTTGATCTCCTCCAACGTCTCCGCGCCGTAAATTCCCTTTTCACGTTTCCCCGTTAAATTGAGGTTTACTCCGTTAATCACTAAAAATTTCATAACCGTCCGTCCTCCGTTCGATTTCATTTGTTTTTATATAATTCATATAAGGCTTTCGCCTCTGCGTCGTCCGGCGCTTTGCCAAGGAAAAAACAATCGGCAAAATACGCTTGATAAAAGAGCATCGCCGAACCGTTGAGCGTCTTTATTCCACGTTCTTTCGCAAGACGCAAAAACTCGCTCTCCTTTGGCGTATAAATCAAATCGATTGCCACTTTTGCACCGTCAAACGCCTGGCTTCCCACAGGAGAAATTCCCTCCGTATCGTGCATACCAACGCCCGTGCAGTTGACTAGAATATCATAGCCGCCGCTTTGCGGATTCTCTGCCGCCTCAACGCCAAGCTCGTCGCACAGCTCAACGAGTTTTTCTCTCGTCCGTTGGTATACCGAAACTTGCGCGCCTGCCATCTTCAACGCAACCGCCGTACTTCTACCCGAACCGCCGCCACCAAGCACGAGGACCTTCTTGCCCTGCGCCTCAATACCTGCGACGCGCAGCATCAGCATAAACCCTGCCCCGTCCGTATTAAAGCCCTTTCCAAGCCGTGGAACGACCGTATTGACCGCGCCGTATACAAGTGCGTCGCCCGTAATATCATCCAAATACGCCATCACGTCGCGCTTATAAGGAATAGTAACGTTAAAGCCGTCGAAATCCCCCATAAGACTGCGCATAGCGCTATCGAAATCCGCTTTATTCACAGAGAATTTTTCGTAGCTGCAGGAATATCCCCACTGCTCTAAAATGAAGGTATGAATATGATCGCTATGAGATTTACTAACGTCTTTCCCGATCAATCCCAAGCGTACTATTTGACGATTCATCACGACCATACCCCTTTCTTAATACAATTTAATATCTAATTTCTTAAAGAAATCGGGGAAGGAGATCGCACAGCATTCGGGGCGGTGAATATGCCCACCGTTTTCACTAGCAATCAGCGCTACCGCGCCCGTCATCGCAATTCGATGATCCAAATAACTGTCGATATCGCCGCCGCGCAACTTGTTTTTACCGCGAATGATAAACCCATCGGGAAGTTCCTCAATCTCGCCGCCGATATTGCGAATCAATTCCCCCGTGGTACGGATTCTGTCGCTTTCCTTCACGCGTAATTCCTTCGCGCCCGTAATACGGCTTTCCCCATCGGCAAAAGCGCACAGTAAAGCAATCAAAGGCAGTTCGTCAATCATCGAAGGCACGTCCTGCGCCGTCAGTTCGATGGCTTGTAAAGGGGATTTCTCCACTAAAATATCCGCCATTGCCTCGCCGCCCGAAATGCGTTGATTCATCAACGAGAAATTCACGCCAAGTCGATTGAACGCCTTTAAAATGCCCGTTCTTGTCGGGTTGATTCCCACGTTTTTGCAAAGTACATTCCCTTTCAATGCACCAAGCGCCATGAAGTACGCCGCCGAGGAAATATCCGAAGGCACGGACACGTCGATGGCGTGAAGCTCGCTTTTGCGCACGGTGACCGTGTTGCCGTCTTCTTCAATATCCGCGCCCATCGCACCAAGCATTCTTTCCGTATGATCACGAGATTTTACGGGCTCGGTCACCGAAGTTTCCCCTTCCGCGGAAATTCCTGCGAGAAGGACGGCGCTTTTCACCTGCGCGGAAGCAATATTCAACTGCACGTTAGCGCCGTGTAAAGACTTTGGCGAAACGTAAACGGGCGCATGACCATCTGTCGTTTTTACGTCCGCGCCAAGCAATGCAAGCGGCTCTGCTACGCGATTCATCGGCCGCGATGACAACGAATCGTCCCCATAAAGCGTTGCGTCAATGCCTTTCCCAGCCACAAAACCGGTCAAAAGGCGAATGGTCGTACCCGAATTGCCGCAATTCAAATCTCTTGCCCGACGAAATCTCGGCGTACCTTTCACATGCAAAGTTGTACCGTTAATGTCGATTTCCGCACCGAGCGCACGCATGCAACGGCAGGTGGAAACACAATCTTCCCCCATCAGCGCATTCGTAATGACGGATTCACCCTCCGCGCCGCCGTTAAGCATAATAGCGCGATGGGTAATAGATTTATCACCGGGAAGCTTAAACTCCCCCTCAAAAACCGATCTCGGTTGAATTCGTTGCATACCTGCTACCTCTCTATTCCTGTTTCGCCGCAATATCTTTTAATACCTTACAATAGCTTTCAAACGGCAATGAGAACATCGCCCATTCGCCCTTTCTCTTCGCCACCACCATGTTGATTTTTCCGTCTTCGGTATTTTTCTTATCCGAACGCGCTTTTTGCGCATCCTTCTCAATATTGGAAAAATCTACATTGTCTTGCGGAGCCTGCGCAATCGCTTTATCGACAATCGCAAGCAACCGTTCCCCGTAGGCTTTCTCACATACGCCGTATTGCATTGCCATCAGCGTTTCAAAACGCATGCCGTACAACACGCTTTCTCCATGTGAAAGTCCGCTAGCGAGTTCGATTGCATGCCCCGTCGTATGCCCAACGTTTAAGCTACGGCGTTCTCCGTTTTCCTTTTCATCCACTTGCACGACGTTCGCTTTATGCCGAATGCAAGCAACAATCAACGTTTCCAAAAACGAAAGCTCGGTCAATTTATCCGTGTTCTCTTCCAATAAATCAAAGATTTCGCCGTTGAGAGCCGCATACTTGACGATTTCTCCAACGCCGCATTTAATTTCTCTTTGCGGCAAAGTTTTTAAAAACGTTGGATCGACCAACACTTCTTGCGGTTGATAAAATGCCCCGACTACGTTTTTCACACCGCCAAGGTCCACCGCCGTCTTTCCTCCGACGCTACTATCCACCTGTGCCAAAAGCGTGGTGGGGATTTGCACACACGAAATACCGCGCATATATAAAGCCGCCGCCAAACCGCCGATATCCCCAACTACGCCGCCGCCAACCGCAAACAATCTGGACGTTCGATGCAGCCCTGCCTCCGTCATTTTCTCTAAAATCGCATAAAGCGAATGGAAGTTTTTATATTCCTCCCCTGCTTCTAAAACAAAAATCTCCGTACCTGAGAACCATATTTCAAACCATGCGGAATATAAAGAAAATACGTTGGAATCTGTCAAAACGAAATTTTTTTGTCCTTTCGTAAGATGGGGCAAACGTTGCTTTATAATGTCCGTCCCAACGTATATTTTGCCTTCCATAGAAGGCGTTTTTAACCCAATCGTTTCCATAACCGTTTAAGAAATTTTCTGATAGCGTTCGATGACTTCTTCCATCGTATCGCCGCCAAGCCGTTTTGCAACGGCATCCGCCAAAACCTGCGAAACTACGCTTTCCGCAATCACTTCCAAAGCAAAAATTGCGCAGACGTCGCTGCGTTCAGAAGCAGCCACAGCCTGTTCTTTCGTTTCAAAATCTACCGTTTTAAGCCCTTTCATTAAGGTAGGAATCGGCTTCATCGCCACACGAAGTACTATCTCTTCTCCGTTAGACATACCGCCTTCAATACCGCCTGCGCGATTGCTTGCGCGGTAGTACCCTCTACCTTCCTCATAGCAAATTTCATCGTGAATTTCCTTGCCACTCTTTTCCGCTACCGCGAATCCAGCGCCCACTTCCACGCCTTTGACCGCTTGAATACTCATGAGTCCTTGTGCAAGCTGCGCATCCAGTTTTTCCGTGTACGTCATCACGCTACCGAAGCCGCTTTTTAAGCCTTTCACGCGAATTTCCACAACGCCGCCTGCCGTATCCCCATCCTTTTTTAATTGCGCGATTTTTTCCATTGCCAAGCGAGATTTTTCCACATCCAGCATACCCAGTTCTGTAGTTTTTGCACGAGAAAGCTCGTTAAACGCGTACATGCCCTCGTCTTTTATTCCACAAACCTCGGAAACGTAACCGCCGATTTCCACCCCAAGGGACAAAAGATACTGACGGTAAATCTCGCCTGCCGCCACACGGATTGCCGTTTCTCTTGCCGATGCGCGTTCTAAAATATTTCTCGCATCAGCCTGTCCAAACTTCAACATACCCGTCAAGTCAGCATGACCGGGACGGACCTTCGTTAACTTTTTCGCCGCCATCGCCTGCCCGTCGCAAGCCTCGGAAGACATCGAAGATTCCCAGTTGGCGAAATCTTTATTGTAAATACAAAGGGTTACGGGGCTACCCAACGTTTCTCCATTTCTAACCCCCGTAAGAATTTCCACGCGGTCCTTTTCGATTTTTTGGCGAGCGCCTCTGCCGTAGCCGCTTTGGCGTAAGCTGAGGGCTTCGTTGATTTTTTCTATATCGATTTTCAAATGTGCAGGTAAGCCTTCAATAATCGCAATCAAAGCCTTTCCGTGTGATTCCCCTGCCGTCGTTAATTTCATAATCCGTCTCCCTATGCGCTTCTCGTTGCAAACACCAATTCGCCTGCGTATACATCCACCGTAACATGCTGTCCGTTGCGGATTTTCCCGAGTAAAATTTCCTCAGAGAGTTTATCCTCAATTCGCTTTTGAATCACTCGTTTCAAAGGTCTTGCGCCATACTGAGCGTCATATCCTTCTTTCACGAGCGTTGCAAGCGCCATCTCCGTAACCGTCAACACAATACCGCGTTGTTCGAGCAAGCGTTTCGCCAATCCTTCCACAATTTTCCTGCCAATTCTTACGCAATCCTCTTCCGTTAAACGGTGGAATACGATAATATCGTCCATTCGATTTAAAAATTCGGGGCGGAATTTCTCTTTCAACGTCTTCGTGATATTTTCACGCATCGATTCGTACTGGCGTTCATCTGCGCCATGGTCCTCTTTTCCGCTACCGCCAAAGCCGTAAACGCCCGTGCGATCGCTCTCTGCGATCTGCGCGCCGACGTTGGAAGTGAGAATGATCACCGCGTTCTTGAAGCTGACCGTTCTGCCCTTGCTATCTGTTAAACGTCCGTCGTCCAAAATCTGCAAAAGCAGGTTGAATACGTCGGGATGCGCCTTTTCAATCTCGTCAAACAAAATGACGCAATAGGGCTTCGTGCGTACCTTTTCCGTAAGCTGTCCCGTTTGTAAATCCTCATAACCGACATACCCCGGAGGCGCGCCGATCAATTTGGAAATGGATTGCTTTTCCATATATTCGCTCATATCCAAGCGAATCATCTGCTCTTCCGAGCCGAACAACGCTTCTGCAAGCGCCTTACAAAGGTCGGTTTTACCTACCCCCGTAGGCCCGACAAAGATAAACGAGCCAATCGGCCTAGACGGATCCTTTAACCCTGCCCTGGCACGCCGAATCGCCTTGGTAACCGCATTAACCGCCTCGTTTTGACCGATGATACGTCTATGCAAATCCTCTTCAAGACGCATGAGCTTTTCGCCCTCTTCCTGCGTAATTTTCAAAAGCGGAATACGCACCCTTGCGCTGACGATTGCCGCCACGTGTTCCCTGCAAATGGCAGGTCTGCCGTCCACGTATCTGGGCTTTTGTGCCATTTCCAATGCGTGCTTTTTATCCTCTGCGTACATGCGCTGTTTTCTCGCTTCCATAGCAAGCGCGGGCTTTCCGCACTGCACGTGCATTTCTTCCTCTTCTTTCAATACGGCGATTTCTTTTTCAATTTCCTGCAATTCGATACTACCGCCGTTTTCTACGATGCGCACCCTTGCCGCCGCCTCGTCCACCAAATCGATTGCCTTATCAGGTAAAAATCTATCCGTGATATAACGGGAGGAAAGCTGCACCGCCGCCTCGATTGCCTCGTCCGTGATTGCAATCTCATGATGCTCTTCGTACTTAGGACGAAGTCCACGAATAATTTCTATCGTATCCTTTTCCGAAGGTTCTTCCACGAATACGGGCGTAAAGCGTCTTTCCAACGCGCTGTCTTTTTCAATATATTTGCGGTATTCTTCAATCGTCGTCGCCCCAATCACCTGCAAATCCCCACGCGCAAGTAAGGGCTTTAAGATGTTCGCCGCGTCCATGCTACCCTCGGACGAGCCGCCTGCTCCCACCAAAGTGTGGATTTCATCGATAAAAAGAACGATGTCACCATCCTCCATTACCGTCTCTAAAAGATTTTTAAGCTTTTCTTCAAAATCACCGCGGTAACGCGTACCTGCCAACATACCCGGCAAATCTACTGAAAATACTCGCTTATTGTACAACTGTTCGGGCACTTCATTTTTGACAATCAGTTGAGAAAGCCCCTCGATAATTGCGCTTTTACCGACGCCCGGCTCTCCCACGAGCACAGGATTATTCTTCATACGGCGAGAGAGTACTTGCACCACTTTCTCAATCTCTTTTTGACGGCCGATGACGGGATCCATTTTTCCCTTTTTCGCCCTTGCGGTCATATCGATGCCACAGCCTTCCAGCTTTTCCGATTCCTTACGAGAATACGCCTTTTGACGCTTGATTTTTTCCTCTTTCTCACCATGTTTTTCTTCCGTTAATACGGAAGATTCCAGCTCCGAAAGTTCGGAAAGCGCCGCGTCTAAACCGCCGTACGCGCCCCCAAAAGGACTATACGACGTGGATTCCTCCTCCGTAGGTTCTCCCCATTCTTTCTTCACCTTCAATACGTGCAAAGCGCGCGCCGTTTCCTCCTTCAGTTTGTCAATATTCGCAAACTTTCTCAAAAACTGCACGCCGATGCACTCAATGTTTAAAATCTGCTGCAGCATGTGCGCCGTACCCGGCGTCAAGCCGTCGCGCTCCGCCGCTTCGCCTGCTCTGTCATATACCTGGCGCGTACGAGGCGTCATACCCGGATCGGTGAACGATTTATCCACGCTCTTCACAAATAAAGCACCGTATTCATCCTTATTAACGCCCTGCGCTACAAGGATTTTATACGCTTCGCATTCGGGTACGCTTAAAAAAGCGCAAATAAAATGCTCGCTGCCGATAAACTGCGTGTTGAGCTGCGCAGCCGTCAACCCTGCGATTTCAAATACCTTTTGAAAGTTTTTCGTCGTTTTTGACAAAGGATACATAATCACCTCTCGCCCAAACGGGCCAATTATCTGCCTCTTTTAATCACTTGTACCAACTTCGGCAGGACCGTACCTACCGTCTCCGCGCGAACCTCATCAAAATAGCGTTCGCTTTCCCCTTGCAAATTGTTGTTCATACAAAACGCCGCCGGTTGCATATCGTCGACAAACTCTTCAAATTTTTGCCAGTCTTTCGTCTTCAAAAAACCAAGCGTTAATCCAAGCCGCACGTCGGATATTTTCGAGGCAAACTCGGAGGAATCCAACAGCGCACAATTCGTCAACGTGCCGTACGCTCGCAAACAACGGTCTCGAAGCTCCGTTTCCTCAGCGGCAAGCATCTTATCTCTAGCTAAAAGTTCCAGATTGCAAATGCGCATCGTAAATTCGGTAACGGTGTCCAAAATTTCCTTTTCGGATAAGCCCAATGTGCGTTCGTTGCTGATTTGATACAAGCAGCCTTCCACCGCCGTCCCCTCGCCCATGGACCCACGCAACGTCATATCCTTCCCCCTAAACATCGCGCGCAGTCCCTTTATTTCTCCCGTCCAGGTAAGGCCGGGCAGATACATCATCACCGAAGCGCGCATACCCGTTCCAAGGTTACTGGGACAAGCCGTCAAATAGCCGAGCTTTTTATCATACGCAAAATCCAAAGCGTCCGCCAGCCCATCGTCTAAAGCGCTAATTCGCTCGTATGCGTTATACAACTGAAATCCTTTCGCTATATATTGTTCCCGCAAATGGTCCTCTTCATTGACCATAATGGAAACTTCGTGGTCGGCGGATAAAAACACCGCCCTATTTTCCTTTTTACGCAGCAACGCAGGGCTGACCAACTTTCTTTCCTGAAAGTAACTAAGCATGCTTTCCCTAATCGTTGCCATATCATAACGAACGTATCCTTCGCGTTCCACCGCCTGCAAGCCGGCTTCTACCAGATGCAATACTTCTTTTTCGTGTGCGGGCTTCATTTTTGTCGGGAAAGGGAATCCCGCGAAATTTCTCGCCAAACGAATTCGGGTGGAAATAACGATTTTTTTAATAAATTCGGGGGTGTTGTCTACCATACGATTTCATCCTCCACCTTGCCCGTTTTCCTCATACGTTCCAGCTTGTCCCGATATTCCTCTCGGCGCTCGCCATCCAATTCCGAATAGGTCATCAACGCTTGCAATTCACGGTTTTGACGCTGGAAACGTTCCTTCTCCGCCAAGGATTCACGATAGCTGTTGCGCTCCGCCTCTGTTACAAACGTGGCGCGGTCGAACAGAATTTCATCATCGACGGAAAGAGGCTGTTTCTTCCCCCTATGACCGCAATTATCCCCCTGCATACGTACGATCGTTGGGACAATTTTCCCCAACAGCGTACGATAACAATACGGACATCCCACCAAAGAACTTGCTTTAAACTCCGCTAACGTAGTGCCGCAATACGGACAAGCGGAAAGCGATACTTCGCCCTCCGCCCCTTCTTCATCAAGAAACATTTGCGCATAACATTCCTGGCAATAGTATTCATGTTCGCGCTTGCCGTTTATTTTTCGTTCGTATGACTTAGTAGCCTCATTTTTATGACAATAAAAACATCGCATACAAAATCAGTCCTCTATTTTTTTCGTTTTCGTTTCGGACATACCTCGCTGTTTTCGCAACAACGAACGGAAGAACGTCCATAAAACCTCTAACACTTGCAAAGGGATTCCCAAAAGGAATACGCACCAAAGCGCGCCGTAATCAGACCCGTTTGCCAAGGCAATCGCCCGGCAGGTTACGTATAGACATGTCAACGACATCCACACCAAAGTACTGACCGCAAAAAAGTTCAACAGTCTATATTTCCAAATCGACGCATATACGACGACAACGATCGCGCTGATCATCACCGCATACAAGAAGGCAATCCACCAAGGCCCGTTAGGCTTAGCAATCTGTAAGCTGACAAACACGAGAATGGCAACCAGCCATACGATTCCACAGGATAAAAGCGTGATTAAAATGTGCAACCCCGTGTTTTTCTTTTTCGGTTGTTTTTCTCTTACCGCCGTTTCTTCCCCCACCAAGTCGTTCATGCTTATTTTGTATAATTTTGCAAGCTGTAACAACGTGTAGACGTCAGGAATACCGTTACCTGATTCCCATTTTGACACCGACTTATCCGAATAGCTGATCTTTTCCGCAAGCTCTGCCTGTGTCAACCCTGCTTTTTTACGGTAATATATCAAATTCTTTGCAATTTTTTGATTGATTTCGTTGGTATTTTCCATGCTAATATCATATCATTTTTTTCTCCATTCGTCAAGTATGTATACGCATTTTTCCTACATTATTTATTCGCGCACGTACGCGATAAGGTGCTTTTGGGTGCGTATTTTGCCGATTTTTTACATTTTTCGGCAAAATGGAGCCCCCATGTACGCGTTGAATGCATTTTTTGTATCATGAAGCATTAAAAAACCGAGCTGTTTTATCAGCTCGGTTTTTTTGAAATTTTACTTTGATAATAAACTTAATAGGCTCTAGCAAACACGATAACATGTTCAGCTTTTTTACCGCAAATTGCGCAGGCTTCCGCTGTTTCGCCTTCTGCATATACACGCGCCGTTGCCGCCGTTTCTTCCTTTACTTTGTCTTCGCAAGCGCGGCATCCGCACCAGCCCGCTTTTACAAAGTTACCTGCTTCTACCCCGGCAAGAATACCTGCCATATCATCGGCGTATACAATACGGCTATCACGATGCGCTCTCGCTTTTTCCAAGAGTCCTTTCTGCACGGATGCAAGCAATTCTTTTACGTTCGCCGCGGCATTTTGTAAAGGCATTTCCACCTTTTCAAGCGTGTCGCGTCTTGCACAAAGCATCTTACCTGCTTCAATATCACGAGGGCCAAGTTCAATACGTACGGGAACACCTTTCATTTCCCATTCGTTAAACTTCCAGCCAGGACTGTTATCCGATTTATCGAGGGTTACTCTAATACCTGCCCCCTCCAATTCCGCCTTCAATGCCTCGCAAGCCTCGATAACGCCGCCCTTTCTTGCCGCGATAGGCACGATAACGCATTGAATGGGCGCTACAACGGGAGGAAGCACAAGGCCGCGCTCGTCACCGTGTGTCATAATGATTGCGCCGATAAGACGTGTGGAAACGCCCCACGATGTCGTGTACGCCGTCTGCTGTACCCCTTCGTTACCAAGATACTTGATATCAAACGCTTCTGCAAAATTCTGCCCCATATAGTGCGACGTACCTGCCTGCAAGCTCTTTCCGTCGTGCATCATCGCTTCCATGGTATACGTCGCTACAGCGCCTGCAAATCTTTCTTTTTCCGTTTTTCTGCCCGTCAATACGGGAATTGCAAGGCAGTTTTCCGCAAATTCCTTGTAAATATTCAGCATTGCCTGCGTCTCGTTTTCCGCTTCTTCGGAAGAGGAGTGCACGGTATGCCCTTCTTGCCATAAAAACTCGCTGGTACGCAGGAAAGGACGCGTGGTCTTTTCCCAACGCATAACGTTACACCACTGATTCACCTTTAAAGGTAAATCACGGTAGGATTGTATCCATTTGGAACACATAGAACCGATGATGGTTTCGGACGTAGGACGGATTGCTAAAGGTTCTGCTAGCTTTTCACCGCCGCCAATGGTAACTACGGCTACTTCAGGCGCAAAGCCTTCTACGTGCTCTGCTTCCTTGGTAAAATAACTCATAGGGATCAAAAGCGGGAAATATGCATTCTCAACACCGCGTTGCTTAAAACGCGCATTCAGCTCGTTTTGGATATTCTCCCAAATTGCGTAGCCGTAAGGACGAATGACCATCGTTCCTTTTACCGGACCGTAATCTACAAGTTTCGTTTTTAATACAACGTCCGTATACCACTGCGGAAAATCTGCGTCGATATCCGCAATCTGTTCTACAAACTGATTTTCTTTTGCCATTATATACTCCTTCTCTCCGTCACGCGCGCGCCCGCGTGACAATATATGATATACTTTCATGAAACCGCCCCTCAAAAGCACTCGCTTTCAAGGGGCGTTATCCTTTGCATTTTACCTTGCCGTGCGTTTATGTTCATCGCCAAGCAAAGGTTTACCACCCGTAGGTTTCTGTCGTTTTAGTCCTCTACTTCTTTCGTGTTCTTACGAAGTTCAAAGACCTTGCTGCACGAAGGGCAACGATGATACTCAGCTTTATCGCTTACCTTCAACCCTTTCGAACAGTTGGGACAATGTACTTCCCAATCGCGAGGTTCCACTTCAATTTCCGGTTCTTCAACAGGTTCTTCCACTACGGGAGTAGGCGCAACGATAGGCACGATAGGCGCTACGTCCACCTTAGGTTCTTCCTTAACCACTTCTCTAATTATTTCCTTCACTTCCGTAGGCGCAGGCGTCGGCATAGGAGGCATGTGCACTTGGATATTGATAGGAGGTAATTGAGGGGCAGGCTGAGGTTGCGCAACTGCAGACGTCGTTACGTTAACGTTTACAGGCTTTTCCTCTTCACCGTTCGTCAATACTTGTACGTTAATGGGAGGCACTGCTGTCTTCGGCTCTTCCTTAGCCACAGGCTGAGGAGCAGGAGCAGGCTCGTCATAGTTCCCGTTATCCAAATGCAATACGCTAAACGGCGCAAGCGAAGGTTTCTGTTCGGGAATATGTACGTTGATCTGCGAAGGATCTTGCTTGGGTACGTTTACGGTTACAGGCGCTACTGCCGCAGGAACGTTTACGTTCACAGGTACGGGTACAGGTTCTTTCCCAGGCATCTGAATGTTCACCTGAGGAGGATCCTGCTTAGGTACGCTTACGTTTACAGGAGCAGGTTGCTGCTGAGGAACGTTTACGTTGATGGGAGTAGGTTGTTGCTGAGGTACGTTTACCTGGATCGGCGCAGTCTGCTGCGCAGGTACGTGAACCTGAACAGGCGTAGGATGTACGTTGATCGGAGGCATTACCACAGGATCTTGCTTAGGCACGTGCACGTTGATCGGAGGCATTACCACGGGATCTTGCTTAGGCACGTGTACGTTGATAGGTGTAGCCGCTTGTGCAGGTACATGTACGTTAATTGGAGGCATTGCCATAGACTGCTTAGGCACGTTCACCTGAATCGGCGTAGGCGCTACCTGCTGAGCAGGTACGTGTACGTTGATCGGAGGCATTACCATAGGAGCCTGCTTGGGTACATTTACCTGAATCGGAGTCGATTGCTGAGGTACGTTTACCTGAATAGGCGTAGACTGTTGCTTGGGTACCTGAATATTGATTGGAGGCATTGCAGGCAACTGCTGCTTAGGTACGTGTACGTTAATAGGCGCCATTTGCTGTCTAGGTACGTTGACCTGAATCTGCGTAGGCTGCTTAGGTACATTTACCTGAATCGGAGGCATTGCAGGCAATTTCTGCTGAGGTACATGCACGTTAATCGGAGGCATTGCAGGCAACTGCTGCTTAGGCACATATACGTTTACAGGCGCCTGTTTAGGCATTTGGATGTTTACGTTAGGAACTGCCTGTCTAGGTACGTGGATATTAATCGGAGGCATCGCAGGCAATTTCTGCTGAGGCACGTTAACGTTAACAGGAGGCATCTGCACGGATACGTGCTGAGGAGGCATCTTGATATGTACGCTAGGTGCAGGAGGCGCGGGAGGCATTGCTCTCTTTTCCTCTTCTTCTGCTTCTTCTCTCGCTTCCTTCGTCCAGTTCAGCTTGAGAATGAAGTCGAGAATAAACATAACAAATGCAACGCCTGCAATAATCAACAGGTTCATATCCTGAGATTTTACAATTTCTACTGCATATGCACCTGTGTTCAACATTGTAAACTGTGCTTCACCGATGAAGTATCTGCAAGCAAAGTTTGCAACCGCCGTCAAAGCCAACAAGAACGAGAAGGTTCTAAAATTATAGCGACCGGGCGCATAAGGGCCTTCTACGCTATATTCGGTAGGGCCAACCGCATGCGCAACCAGTACGATACCCCAAATAATCGTAAGGATCTGCAACACGAGGGGAATCAAACTGCTGGCATTTTCAAGCAATACACCACGCTCACCAGAGAGCGCAATCACAAACGCGGAATGAATGGTGTTATACTGGATTACGTAATAAGCCATTACGCCGATTGCCGTAAGCTGCAAAATGTTGCGAATCAACGGAATCAAGCGACCGTAAGGTCTCTTACATTCAGAAACGCCCTTTTCGTCGTCAATATAGAATACGCTTACCTTTCCGCCTGCAAAACTGCAGCAGAAGTGTATAACGCATGCCAAGCCAAGGACCATACCGCCGAAAAGCGTCAATTTTGCCTCAGTACCGCAAATCGAAAAGATAATCAAGTGGTTGATAATCAAACACGCAAGGGAGCAGGAGAAAATATGCCCTAAGCTTTCCATTGCATCAATGTTTGCATTTAAACCGTATACACGGCTAACCTTTTTCTTAAACAGGTTCTTTAAATGAGGGAATGCTCTCAATACGTTGATAAACAATACCAACAACGTAAACAGATAAAGTGTTGTGTTAATAAGCACTAACCTCTCACTTATCGTGGTGTATTGCATTGCAACCATTGCGGCAATCGCGCCTCTAAGCCCACCAGCTATAAACGCCGAACCAAGCAATGCCTTACACGATAACGCTGCCAAGAGAATGATCGAGAATAAATAAATCATTCCGACCGTCTCAGCTCTCTTACGGCTCTTGTCAATACGTCTACGAATGAAAGCGCCGTGCTTCGTAGGAACCGTTTTGATCTTGTACTTTTTCATCTATCCATTTAACCTCCGAGGTTTTTACCGAGTTCAAACAGCATTTTTCAATGCTTTTTCGTTGAATTTCCATCCTTACGTTTACTAACGTAAGCCGACAAAAATCAAAGAATGTCCAAATTCTAATCTATTATACAGCTTTTTAATGAAAATGTCAATATCATTTCCTATAAAAAATAATAAAAAACACAAAAAATATGAAATTTTCTTTAATAATATGTAAGGGCGCACGCGTGAGACCGCAGCGCCCTCTTATTTTTCCTTTTTTTCACAGTAATAAATTACCTTTCAAACGTTTCTTTGTACAGTGCGATACATTTGTTAATAATATCCATCGCTTCGTCCCTATGACAAATCTCTTTTACCGTCGTCTGCTTATGCTCCAAAGACTTATACACCTCGAAAAAGTGCATCATTTCCTCGAAAACGTGTTTGGGCAATTCGTGAATGTCATAATAGTTATTATACGTTGGATCCCCAAACGGAATCGCAATAATTTTTTCATCCAAAGAACCACCGTCCATCATGGTGATTACCCCTATAGGATAGCATCTAACCAAGGTGCGCGGATAAATCGTCTCGTTACAAAGCACAAGCACGTCCAAAGGATCGCCATCGTCTGCGTACGTACGAGGAATAAATCCATAGTTCGCAGGATACACCGTAGAGGTATATAAAACTCTGTCTAATTTTAATAAGCCAGTGTCTTTATCCAGCTCGTATTTCGCTTTACAGCCCTTAGGAATCTCGATAAAAGCCTCAAAACTTTTCGCAGTGATACGTTCGGGATCAATATCATGCCAAATATTCATAAAATACCCTCCCTTTCTCTTTTATTTATATTTTATCATATTTTTATATATAATGCAAGAATCCTGGCTCATATTTTTTTGCTTTTTTACATGATTATCCGTATTTTTCTTTCGAATTTACCATACTTATCTGAAAAATAAACGCATACCTGCCATACCCCTACAAGCAATTCGCAAAAACAAAAACCAAATTCAATACGTACATGGTATAGCGAAATGTGTTTTTATTCTGTTACCGCAGAGAACGCCTTCTCGCACGTAAGGAGCAAGCGACAAAATAGCGAGCCTGCGAGCGTCCTTCGTGCGTATACACGAGTTCTCACGAGTCGACAACGCCAAAAAAGGACGCCCATAAGGACGACAAATATTACCCATGCAGAAGACGACATACTGCGCTGCGCGCAGAGCTTCACCGCAGAGAAAAAATAAGCACACCCTTCCTTTCTCACATTCTCTCTGCGGCTCGCGCGTAAGGAGCGTCGCGACGGAATAGCGAGCCCGCGAGTGTCCTTCGTGCGTATACACGAGTTCTCACGAGTCGACAACACCAAAAAAGGACGCCCACAAGGACGACAAATATTACCCATGCAGAAGACGACATACTGCGCTGCGCGCAGAGCTTCGCCGCAGAGAAAAAATAAGCACACCCATCCTTTCTCACATTCTCTCTGCGGCTCGCGCGAACTCGTGCGTATACACGAGTTCTCACGAGTCGACAACGCCAAAAAAGGACGCCCACAAGGACGTCCTTTTTTGGCGCAGAAGACGAGATTCGAACTCGTGCTACGGTTTTCCCATACTACTCCCTTAGCAGGGGAGCCCCTTGAGCCTCTTGGGTACTTCTGCATGGCTCAATATTTTATTCGCTTTTCAAAAGCTATATAACTATATCACATTTTTTTTAGCTTGTCAAAGCTTTTTGCCGTTAAAAATAAAAAATCTTGCGGAATTTTTCCCAAACGCTTGACCGCGCTCGATTTATCGTTTATAATATTCATGTTATGAAAATATTTAAAACGAGGTGAATACTATGAAAGTTATCATTACCGAGAACTATGACGAAATGAGCAAAAAGGCAGCAGAGCTGATGATTGAGCTCGTAAAAAATAACCCCAACGCCGTACTTGGGCTTGCAACAGGTTCCAGCCCTATCGGCATGTATAAGTATATGGCGAAAGATTGCCAGGAAAACGGTACTTCCTATAAGAACGTATCCACCGTCAATCTTGACGAATACGTGGGCTTAACCGCTGATCATGACCAAAGCTATGCATATTTTATGCGCACCAACCTTTTCGACCACATCGACATCGACCAAAACAATACCAACCTGCCCTGCGGTAGCGCACCCGACGCACAAAAGGAATGCGACAGATATAATGCCCTTCTTGAAACCAAGAAACAGGACGTACAGGTTCTTGGCTTGGGCTCTAACGGACATATCGGTTTCAACGAACCCGGCACCCCTCTCGATTCCCTTACCCACCTCGTTGATTTGACTGAAAATACTATTAAAGACAACTCCCGTCTGTTCAACTCTATCGATGAAGTACCCCGTCAAGCCCTTTCCATGGGTATCAAAAATATTATGCAGGCGAAATCCATTCTTATGGTCGTTTCCGGTAAGAATAAGGCGGAGGCTGTAAGAGGCATGGTCAAAGGTGAAATCACCACCCAGCTCCCTGCTTCCGTATTGCAGCTTCATCCTTTCGTGACCATTATCTGCGATAAGGATGCAGCAAGCCTTTTGTAACCCCCTAAACAATATAGGAGGACGGAGTTTTCCGTCCTCTTTTTATTTCATAAAACTTTCATAAAAAGCCGTGAAAATGTCAAGAGTAATTGCGAAAATTTTTCAAAAAAAATAAAAAAAAGTATAAATGTGCTATAATTAAGCCCAACAAATAGTAAAAGGCGGTGATTTTCACCGCCTTTTACCTCTTAATGCGCCTTTTTTGCACGACAAAAAGAACAAGCCAACTTCGCTTGCTTTCTCTTTTATCGTTTTTTCTTTTTACGCTACGGTTAATAACTGCTTATCAAACAACTCTTTTGACGTTGCAAAGTCTAATACCTGCCGAGGGTAATTATTCACCCAATCTTCAACACGTTGGATATCCTCAACGCTATATTTGGATAAATCACTTCCTTTTGGAATCAATCTACGGATTTCACGGTTAATACGCTCGTTTGTACCGCGTTCGCTACTGCAATACGGGTGGCAATAATAAACCGTCGTGCGCTGTCCGTTATAGATAGAACGTTGCAACCCTGTAAAGTCTGAAAATTCTGAACCGTTGTCTACCGTAATACTTTTGAATACCTTTTTGAAATTCTTTCCGTAACGGTATTCCAACCGATTTAGACAGCGCAACACGCTTTCGCTTTTTTGGTTCGGCATGGGGAATATAATTTCCTTGCGCGTTAAACGTTCGGTCAGCACTAAAAGGGTATTGAGAGTAGGACCGCATACGCAGTCCATTTCCCAATGCCCAAACGTTCTTCTTTCTAAAACTTCCATAGGT
>JAZNXS010000047.1:0-47733 GCA_045594025.1 Candidatus Scatosoma sp. | reverse complement strand
TTTAAGCAATTTTTTAAACTTTTCATAAAACTTTCCTCTGTATGTTTTTTATCGTCGTATGTAAACGTACAAAAATAATTAAAATCATTGTTATAAACTTTTCTATATAAACGCGTCATTTTTACTATGTAATTCCGCAGCTTTCTTTCTAATTGACTTTCTACAAATGCCTTTAATTCTCTTTCATCTTGAATATAAGCCCTTAATCCGTTTATAATTTCTCGCTTTTTCTCTGCTTTCTTTTTATCCGCGTACTTATCATATAAATCATTAAAAATCTCTTTCAAATCTACCGTTACAATCTTTTCATTACCGCCTTTTTCTGCTCGGCTTTTCGCATACTTGGCTATCTCTTTTTCTTTTTCACTTGGAGGGGTGTTCTCGTCCTCGCTTATTGGCAAGGATATTTTTGCTAAATACTCTTTTGCTTTCCGCTTTGGTGGGGGATTCAAGTTCGGGGGAATAGCTATGGGAAAACTACCGTCGTTATATACTTTTGCATTGATTATCGGCATAGGCAATTTCCTCCTTGGTTTGTAGTCGTTGCAAGTCAAGGATTCTATCTAAAAGCGTAGAGAAAAATACTTTCTGCTCGCTCTTGGGTAAATCCGTGATACTCGGCTTTCCTACGTGGGTTACTTTGAAACTGTGTTTTTTGCTCAATAGGCTACCTCCTAAAAAATTTTATTTGCATAGAAAAACCGAACGTAAAACAAAAAAGGGCGTAGTACGACTTAACTTGCTAACCCCTCCAGTTAGCTAAATCGTACTACGCCCTTAGATGCATCCACGGCTGTCCTCAATCGGCAGAAAATAAAAACTGGGTCTATGACATCTTGCTATACGCAACGGAAAACTATGCAGTTATTTTTTGCCCTTTCAAAAGCGAAAGGATTTATTTTATAAACGCCCGAAAACGTTTCTAAACAGGATTTTAGAAAAAATTGAAAATATTTTTATCCACAAAAGAAAATGCGAACACTACTAATATAATCACAAAAAAGTGAAAAAAGAATAGGAAATTTTATCATATTTTAGCATTTTTCAGCGAAAACGAAAAATAGCCCTCACTATATAGCCATTTGAAAGGGCAAAATTTAGGGTATTTTTTGAAAATTTCACAAACATTTCAACAAAGTATGGCTATGATACACCTCAAAGGTGCAAACTTTTTGCTGCTTTGGAAAAATTGTTAAAAAAATATCCACGCTCGTATTATAAAAAGCGATTGCCGTTTAAAAAAGAAAGGCTAAGCGGAGATAGAAACGGATATTAAAATAAAGAATTGCCGCCGCGAGAAAAAAAGCCGATCCACAAGCGGTTCAGCGTGGACGGCTTTTTCGCGCGGCTTTATTTGCCCGTTTTTCAGTTTAGTTTCGTTTTACGGCGTGCGCTTGTATCGGCGAGCGAAGCGAGCCGACTTGTATAATACAAGCGCACGCCGTAGTGCCAAGAGCTAAATTTTGGGTCTTTTTTTAATTACAAACTTTCCATATCGTCGTTAAATTCAACACTTCTACATTCCGTATTAAAGAAATGGAAACCCCAAATTTTGTATTTGTTGTCATCAGCAAACGTAATAGTAGGAATAGATTTACCTTTCAATTCAAGCAAGAAATCTTCTTTCCATTTATCGTCTGCAATTAAATGTGTACCTTTTGGCTCAACAAAAACGATAAGCTGTTCAATTGAATCTGTGCGATTTTTACATAAATACAAAATATAGTCAGGCTCAAAGCGTTCGCCGCCCTCAAACGAATAAAGGTGTATTTGGCGTTCATTACGAAGTAAATATATTTTATCGTATTTACTACGCAACGTATCAACATAGTCCTTAAAATAACGAACAAAGGCTTTTTCTTCGGACGTACCATAATTATCGTTAAAGACAAACCAATCTTCCACGGACAAATCTAAACGATTTGCACCAACGGAAGCATCGTTTTGCGACGTACCTTTACCGCCTGCAATCGGCGTATAGTTTACGCTCTTATCTTTAATAAATTCACTTAAGCTATGAGCTTTAAATTCCGTTGTGCCTTCCCATACTTCTTCAATAGCGGACACTTTAACCGCAATTTTAGAAAGAACGTTTACGCAAGCCTTATAAATAATGTTCATAGGCGGTATTTGGTGTTTTGATGTAATCTTAATTTTTATATCGCCTAAATAATTGCCATCTGTTACAAAAGTGTAAGTTGATTTTACATTGGGGAAATAAGTTTTCAGCGTATTAAATTTGAACACATCAAACTGCCTTAACGCGCGGTTTACAATAGAATAATTGATAGAAGCAACTTCCTTAAAGCTTATAATATATTGATATGTTTTAACGCTTACATCGGAAGAAACTTCTTCTAAAACAACGTCTTCGCCACCTTTACCAACAGCGATTGAAACTTCGTATATTTTATCTCTTACGGACGGCAAAAGCTCGTGAACGTCGTTACGGCTTTTTAACACTCTTTCATTTGTGAATACGTAGCCTGTACGATATAAATCGTCGGCTTTGAACGAATCTTTTAATTTATATCTTTTCGTGACAATACCTTCAAGGTCAAGCCCAACTTCACGCAAAGCGGTATGTAATTCGCTTATATATCTCGGCTCGTTCCAGCAATGATAATAGAGTGTTTCACAAATACGAAGTTGATTGTCAACGTCGTTATCGTATTTACGCTGATATTTGGGCTGCTCTTCATCAATTTTGAAGGGGCAATATCTTGCGCCACGACCTATAAGTTGTGCTTCGGAAATCGTACCTGCGCCCGGTTTGCCGTTTTTACCATCACGTGTTTCATAAAGACGTACAATGTCGAAAAGGTTAAGAACGTCCCAGCCTTCGTTTAATTTGTCAACGGCAAATACAGCGCGGTATGGATTGCTTTTATCTTCAAGGGAATTTAAAAGCAATTGATTTTTTTCGACTTCTTTATCGTCGTTAGCAGATATACAATGCGAAGCCGAAAAATCGTCTTTAATCTCTTGCGCTAACTGTTCAAATGAAATGCCGTTATTTACAAAATATTCGTATGCTTCTTGCATAACAGGGGCTTGCCCACGTATCGTATCAAAAACTTCTTGTATTTTTGCGCCCGTAAGCGTAGAAATATTTTTAATAAACTCTGCCATATTTTCCGCATTATCTTTTATGCGGTGTGATTTTAAGAGGATAACAGGCTTTATGTTAAGGCGGTTATCCTGAAATACTTTCAAACGGTATTGACTTAATAAAACGGCTTGTAAAGACCTATCAAAAACGGGGCTGTCAGTACGTAAAGTTTTTATTTCTTTGGAATACAAATCATCTCTAAATTTAGCAAGCGGATAATCGAAAATGATTTTATTTTCGTATTTTGCCAAAATCTCTACGTTTTTAACGTCGCAAGTTGCGGTAAATTCTAAAAGAACGTTATCGGTATTAGCAGCGAAAATACGACCAACTGTGTATTCCCAATGTTTATTATTTTCTTGTTCTTCTTTTTCTTGCTTTTTCGTGTTTGCGCTTAAATGGTGCGCTTCGTCGGAAATGAGAACAACTTTTTTATCCTTAAAATCGTCAAACGAAATGCTGTTTTCTTTTACTGCCCACATATCCGAGTGCAAGCCTTGAATAGTAGTAAAGCAAATATTTATAGCGTTTTCGTCTGTATTTTGAAAGTTGCTAACCTCTTTTACTTTAACGCGTTCGCCGTCGATAATTAAATTTTCAGCAAAAAGATATTTAGACGACGTTTGAGTAAGGAAATTTTCTTTCGTTTTTCGTACGATATTGCTTAAATTTACAAAGAAAAGGAAGTTCCGATAACCTTGCTTGTAAAGGTAGAGTATAATCCCTGCCATAATAAGTGTTTTACCGCTACCCGTTGCCATATGGAACAACGTTTGCGTAGGGTTTTGCTTCAACTTTGGATTTTCAAAGTATGTAATATAATTACAAAACGCCGATTCTTGATATGGGCGCAACTCAAATGCAGGATTTAGATTTTCTTTTATATACGTAGGAAGTTCACTATAAAAGCCGACTTCCTTTAACGTGTCAATTTTTTCAAAAAGGAATGGCATACTTACGACTCCTTATAGAAACTATGCGTAAACGCCTTGTCTTCTTCTGAAATAGCATAACTTTCATCGTCAATATCACAATAATTGACGTAAAGCATATTTTTATCCAAAATACTAATAAACAAACGCTTTTTATCTTCAAAAGAAAGGGCGTTAAAATCTTCAGCTTCGGCATTTATATCTTTCGGATTTACGTAACTGCTAATAAAACCGCTTTCACGCATTGCAAACCAAACGCTTGCAAGTTGCTCATCATTTTTAGCCGCCTGTATTGCTTCTACAAAAGTTTGATTAAGTTTTGCAAGTTCACAGTAAACGAAGGAGCCTCCACCTTGCCAATTAAGTTTTTTGGAAATGCCTAAATTATCGCCATTGATAACGCTTTGAAGCCTATTTAAAATTATTGTTATTTGCGAATCCATTTGTTCGATGCCGATATATTTTCGGTTCATTTTATGAGCAACTGCTGCGGTTGTGCCTGTACCAGAATGGAAATCCAAAACAATGTCACCTGGGTCGGTGGCGATATTTATAATTCTTTCCAATAATAATTCAGGTTTTTGTCCAGCAAAGTTTAACATTTCAGAACGATAACGGTCAGTGGAATAAATATCAAGCCAAAAATCTTCTAATTTTTTGCCTTGTTCTTCCGCCTTGTCCTTAAATCCTGCTTTTGTTTCAGTGCTACCAAATACTTGTCCGCTATTATGAACCCCGCTTTTATGTTCTATGTATTGTATATAATATTTGTTGTTTTTTGATTTGCTATAAAACAAAATATCATCGTGCTTACGAGGTAAAAAGTTATTTGACCCAGACGGGCCTGTATAACACCAAACAATATTATTTCTAAAACATTCTGCTCCAAATATTTCGTCCATTAGTATTTTGGCATAATGACTTTCATGAAAATCAAGATGAACAAATATACTTCCCGTTTCATGCAACAACTTCTTTGCTATATTCAATCTGTTTTTCATAAATGTCAACCAAGTTGAATGATTGAAATTATCATTATAAGCAAAGTCATCTTTGCCCGTATTAAAAGGTGGGTCAATATATATTAATTGTATTTTTCCTTCGTATTTTTTTAAGAGCGATGCAATGGCAAGCAGATTATTACCTTTTATAATGAGATTATCATTTTCGTTGAAAATAATATTTTCTTCCACGCCGTCTTTTGTATAACGTTTTGCGCTTGTAAATACTTTTGGATAAAGAAGCCTATCAACTTCTTCGGGAGCAAGTGTTTCATTATAGAAAACTTCTTCACGTTTTTGGTCTTCTTTTGATTGACCGCCTTCTAAAACGCAATCTTTATAAGGGAAGGACAAAACGATATCGTTAGACGAAGAAATGAAATCGCCGTTGTTGTCAGTAAGACCGATTTTATTTTTGAAACGGGTATAAGAATCGGGCAAGAATTGACGGTTATTGATAACCCAACCGAAGCCGACTTTATCAAACACTAATACGCCGTCAACTTCCGTAAAGAAACGTGCCTTGCAGGTATCATCTGAAAGCAATAATTTTATAAGCGAAGAATCCATTTTCATAGCATCTTCGTAAACGGCGTTTTTAAGAATTTCGCCTTCTTCCGTAGCATAACGGCTGTCCGTTTTTAACAGCTTTACCAACACATCATAGAGTTTTTCCATAATATTGCTCCTAATCTTTTGTAAAACATCCCATAATAATCCTATGTTTGCGTTTTAATTATAACGTATTTGCGTTAATATGTCAACTTGTTTGAGTTAGGTATATAACGCAAATAAGTTATATAATAGTATTATGAGGTGTTATTATGAACGTAATTGAACGAATACATCAATTAAGAATGGAGCGTGGTTGGTCGGTAAATAACTTGGCTATGGAAGCAGGAATGACACAATCAACGTTAAATTCTATTTTATCGAGAAATACTCCGCCTAAAATTGAAACCTTGCAATTACTTTGCAATGCCTTTAAGATTACGTTGGCACAATTCTTTATGGACGATGAACAATTTGAACTCGTTAATGCAAGCGAAAAGGAATTGTTGATGTCTTTCCGTCGTTTATCAGTACAAAAACAACAAGCCTTGTTGGAAATCTTATCGGAATAACGAAATGCCCTATGGAAAAATAATCCATAGGGCTGTTTTTATGTCGAAAATTGTTTAAAATTGGAAATAGAAGGTTATAAAATATGTAAACAATAAAATGACAAGGAGAATTAGGAAAATGACAGAGTATCCCTATATGATTTCAAACAATAAAATTAGACCAATTATCACCAAAATTCAACAAGCGGCAAGACCCACTAAGTTTACGCTTGATTTTTTGCGTTCTCTTGGTTTTACAAGTACAAACGACCGCGCATTTATTCCGTTGATAAAAAAATTAGGATTCTTGATGGAAGATGGAACTCCTACAACTCTTTATGACCAATTAAAAGATTCAACTTCAACTGCTAAAATTCTTGCAACGCAAATTAAAGCGTTATATTCTGATTTGTATACAATAAATACGGAAATTCATAGCGCACCAGAAGCTGAAATTAAAGGCGCGATTAGTCGTGTTACCGGAAAAGATGAAGAAGGTGTTGCAAGAATTTTTAATACATTTAAAGCTTTATGTGTAATTGCTGATTTCGGGGCTGTAACAATTGAGAAAAAGGAAGAAAAAAAGATTGAAGTTATCACACCCCAAGAAGCGGTAAGTGTGCCGCGTAAAAATGAGTTTCACTATAATTTACAGATTCATCTTCCTGCAACAAATGATATTTCTGTATACAATGCAATTTTTAAAAGTTTAAAAGATAATTTATTGATGTGATAAGCCATATGGATAAGAGTAAAATTAGAGAATTTATTTTTAATGGATTACTTGTTTATGATTCATTCGAATCATTAGAAAAAGAAGGTATTTCCATATCTAAATCTGGAGATTTGGCACCTGTTAGTCGAGTAGTAGAAGCAGATTTTAGTCCTAAGATTTGGAATCAGGCTTTAGATATGTCTTCAGTATATCAAGCTCTATTTTGTATCGAAAATACATTAAGAAATTTCATAGTCGAACGAATGTCTGAACGATACGGCTTGGATTGGTGGAATGAGAAAATTCCAAAGAAAATAAGAGATGAAGTTGAGAAATTAAAATTAAAAGAAGCAAAAAATCGTTTTTTTTCCAGCCGCTCAGAATCAGAAATAGGTTATACAATGTTGGGGAATTTGGGGCAAATTATAATCAACAATTGGGAAGACTTTAATGATATTATTCCCAGTCAAGCTTGGTTAACATCAAGAATGGACGACTTGGAAATGGCAAGAAATATTGTAATGCACACGGGAGTTTTACCGCAAGTAGAAATTGAAAGAATAACAAGCATTGTAAGAGATTTGTTGCGACAAATTGGTTAATGTGTTTTTCAATGAACAATGCAGAATCAAAATATTAAAGGCAATCTACTACGAATCACTAATAGATTGCCTTTAAATTTAACCTATTCGCTTCAGAGATAGGTTTCTAATATTTTTGACAGCGGTTTTAATTGTTTCAATAGCGATTTCGGTAATAGTATTATTCCATCTAATTGTTATATACTGTTCGTTGATTTGGATTCCGAACTTTTCGCTGTCAAACGAAAACATTTTTAACATAAAATCACCTCCTTCTATAATAGGCATTGTTTTTTTCGCGAATAGAAGGTTCGATTTAGGTTGGTTAAGGGTCACCAGCAAACGAGGATAGGCAAATATGCCTATCCTCGTTTGCTTATGCCCTCGTTAACGTACGGGACTCGAGGGGGGGAAGCGTTTTGCGAGAGCAAAACGGTTTGCCTTGAACGCTAAAAAGTGTAGTTGCATGTTGGCAAACTGGACAATTGATAATTGTCCACCGGGGCGCGCCGCTAAAGGCGCGAGTCCCGTACGGGAAAGGCGGTTTCCCTTTAAGGATATCGGAGTTCTCCATACAAATCACGCCGTAGGGTTATTTGACTTTTTCCAATTTTCGTATGAAAATCTATTGCATAAATGTTGTACTTGTTGTAGAATAATTTTGATACAAGAATTTAATAGGAGTTCTTCAATATGAACATCAATGATGACATTATAAAAAACGATGTAGACGCCGAAAATCAAACAAACGAGAAAATCAAAATTGTAGAGCACGAAAACAGCTCGGCAAAGCGCATTTTATTCTTGGGGAATTCTATCACCTTACATGAAACCAAACCGCAAATCGGTTGGAATGTAAATTGGGGAATGGCGGCAAGTTCGCAAGAAAAAGACTATGTGCATATCGTCCTCAATGCCTTACGGAAACGTTATTCGGAAATCAGTTATGCAATTGTAAACGTGGGCGAGTGGGAACTTAATTATTGGAAAGACGATGTGATTGAAAAATTTAAGCTCGCGCGAGATTTTAAAGCGGATATTATCATTTTTCGATTTGGAGAAAATATAAACTTGCAATACCTTGAAAAACATTCGCTTAACTTGTATTTGAATAATTTTATGAAATATTTGAATATTAACGCGGAAAAAGTCATCGTAACAGATACTTTTTGGGAGCACGGTTATATTTGCAACGCATTAAAATGCGTCGCCGAAAAGAATGGCTATACGTTCGTTGTTATTTCCGATCTTGGCTACAAAGACGAGAATAAGGCTTTAGGCTTATTCGAAAATCCTTCCGTTGCCGCACATCCCGGGGATTTAGGTATGGAAAGAATAGCACAAAGAATTATAGATAAATTATAAATTAGTGCCCTTATGAGGCAGGGTTTACAATGGAGAACTTAGGTTTGAAATTCTAAGCTTAATCAATATAAATAGCATGATACAAAAGATAAATATGATGGATCTGTATATTAGAAAAGGATAGGCGAAACGCCTATCCTTTTTTAGATAATCAATAATTTTTCAAACACAAAATATAATCGACGGATATATCGAATTGTTTAGCAATAGCAATTAAAAACTCTGCCGTAGGTACGCTTTTGCCGTTTTCCCAAAGCGAGACCGTATCCTGTGAAACGGACAACAGCGCGCCAAACTGTTCTTGCGATAAGCCCTGTTCCATGCGAATTTCTTTTATTCTTTTCCCGATTTCTTTGATATCCATATTTTTATTTTACGATTATTTTTCGTAAAATACTTGACCTACGAGAAAAACTCGTATATAATGTCAATAATTTATTTTGGGAAATATAAAGGAAAAACTTTTATGTCTTTGGTAAAGTGTGCGGAATGCAATCATCTTGTTTCTAATAAAGCAGGCGTATGTCCTCATTGCGGATATGAGCCCCACGGGGATTGCAGGCATTGTAAACATTATGAAAGTGAATATGAATGTAGTAGTGGACGGTGCAAGGCAACGGATAATGAATACGTAAGAAATGACAAGAGGTCATGCCCTGCTTTAGTAAAAAAAGGCTTGTTCGATATGAAAGGAATTGAGGATTATATAGCAAAAGGATAGGCGAAACGCCTATCCTTTTGCTTTTAATTAAACTGCTTTTTCCTGCAAGCTGCGCTTGAGCAGGGATTCCTTTTCGTTTTGCAGGGTGTAGAGGGTGTAATATTTTCCTCTTGCCTTTAACAAATCGAAATGGTTGCCCTGTTCCATAATCTCGCCGTGGGAAAGCACGATAATATTGTCCGCGTGCTGTACGGTGGAGAGTCTGTGCGCAACGATGAGCATCGTGCCGATATTCATCATCTTTTCCAAGGAATTTTGTATCAAAACTTCGGTTTCCGTATCGATA
Source organism: Candidatus Scatosoma sp. (assembly GCA_045594025.1). Taxonomy (GTDB): domain Bacteria; phylum Bacillota; class Clostridia; order Christensenellales; family Borkfalkiaceae; genus Scatosoma. Next base: position 37,917 of record JAZNXS010000047.1, on the reverse strand, counting down.
TTTGCTGTCGCTTCGTCCAGGATCATTACCTTGGGTTTATGCACGATTGTACGGGCGAAAGAGAGGAGCTGTCTTTGACCTGCGGAGAAGTTGTTACCGCGCTCCAAAATCTCGTAATCTAAGCCTTTTTCCAGCTTGGAAATAAACGAATCGGCATTGACGTATTTGCAGGCTTCCCATACTTCCTCGTCGCTGATATTTTCTTCACGCAGAAGAATGTTGTCGCGAATCGTGCCCGAGAAGAGGAATACGTCCTGCAGCATCTGTCCAAAGTGCTTACGCAAAGAGGAAATCTTGATTTTCTTAATATCGATACCGTCGATTAAGATTTGACCTTTTTGAATATCGTAGTTACGGCAAATCAAGGAAAGAATCGTCGTTTTTCCCGAGCCTGTCGAGCCGACAAAAGCTACCGTTTGGTTGGGTTCTACCGTAAAGGAGACGTCTTTTAATACCCATTCGCCTTCCACGTAAGAAAACCACACGTTTTTGAATTCGATTTTACCCTCAACGTCTTTGAGCTCGATAGCGTCTTCGCTGTCGGTGATCGTCGGTTCCATATCCATGATGGTGAAGATCTTTTCCGCAGAGGCAAATGCCGATTGCAGCCAGTTGAACTGTTCCGCAAGGTTTTGAATGGGATTGAAGAACTTCGATATATACATATAGAAAGAAACGATGATTTCGCTGGTAATGGTTTGCCCTAAGATTACGGTATTATCCAGCACGCCTTTTGCGCCGAGGAAGAACAGGCAAAGCACCGAAGCGATATATAGCATATATACCATCGGGCGGAAGACGCCGAATACGAAAATTTGTTGATGCTTGGATTTCTCTAAACGACCGTTCTTTTCACGGAATTCTTCCAGTTTTTTCTCTTCACGGTTGAAAAACTGCGTAATCTTGATGCCCGAAAGATTTTCGGATAAGAAGGTATTGATGTCGGTGGTGTCGTCCTTTACACGGCGGTATGCGCGACGGGAGAATTTCCTGAAAATCACGGTAAACAGCACGATAAAGGGGACGAAACACAAAACCATCAACGTCAGCATGTAGTTCAAGCACAGCATCGCGGCGAGCACGCCGATAATCACGAAACAGTTTTTCAAAAGGTTTACGATAATATTCGTAAACATCATGGAAACGCCGTTGGTGTCGTTGGTGACGCGGGTAACCAGTTTTCCGACGGGGATATGGTTGAGTTGATCGTGTGAAAGCTGTTCAATATGCTCAAACAGATCCATACGGATGTTAGAAATGATTTTTTGCCCAATCTTTTGCAGAATAATCGCTTGCACGTACGAGCATATCAAGGTTACCACCAAAATGCTTGCATACAGCAAAATCATAAGATAGAGCTTACTGAGTTCAAAGCTGCCCTTAAGCAAGCCTTGAATGTTACCGATGAGCAGGGGGGAGATGATGTCGTACGAAATAGAGAACACCATCAACGCTAACACGAGCAAAAATCCTTTCCAGTACGGCTTCGCATAGTGGAGCAAGCGTTTTACGATTTCTCTATCGGGGATATTACGGTCGAACCCCATGCTTTCTTTTTTGTTTTTGATGAGGGCGTAAGCGAGTATAAAAATCAGCGAGAATACGCCAAGCACCGCGCCCATGATAATGAGGGGATAATACGTTTCAAAAATCATACTTCTTTCTCCGCCTCCAATTTTTGTAATTCAGCCATGGTTTGGTACGCGGGGCAGGTTGTAAGCAACGCCTCGTGCGAGCCAACGGCAACGATACGTCCGTCCTCGATATAGATGATTTTATCCATCTGTTCGATAGTGGAGATACGGTGCGCGATTAAAATCGTCGTCTTACCCTGCCGTTCCTTTTTCAAATTCTGTAACAAAGCGCGTTCCGTCTTGGTGTCGACCGCCGACAGGGAGTCGTCCAAAATGAGAATAGGCGCGTTCTTCATCAAGGCTCTTGCGATGGAGATACGCTGTTTTTGTCCGCCGGAGACGGTTACGCCTCTTTCGCCCAAAACCGTTTCGTATTTCTCAGTGAATTCTTCGATATTGTCCGCAACTTCGGCAAGCTTTGCCGCACGTTCCACGTCTGCCGCGGCAACTTCGTCGCTTGCAAAGGCGATGTTATTCGTGATGGTGTCGCTAAAAAGGAAATTATCCTGCGGTACGTACGCAATATGCCTACGTAAAGAGGAGATGGAAACGTCGTTGACGTCCTTTCCGTCGACAAACAGACAGCCGTCTGCTACGTTGTAGTTACGCATGATCAAGTCTACAAGCGTCGTTTTGCCTGCGCCCGTTCTGCCGATAATACCTACGTTTTCGCCTGCTTCAATGACGAAAGAAGCGTCTTTCAATGCATCGAAGTCACCCGTTGCGTGGCGGAAGGTCAAATCCTTAAATTCAATCTTGCCCGATACGTTTTCCATTTCGATAACGCCTTCTTTATCGACAACGTCTTGCTTGGCGTCAAGCAGTTCTCCGATACGGTTCAAGGATGCCTTGCCTCTCGAAGTCATTTCAATAAGCTGTGAAATTGCCATAATCGGCCAGATGATCGAGTTGAAATAACCGATAAATTCCATCAATTCGCCGACGTTTAATACCTTTTTGTGTACCAGATAACCGCCGTAGCCTAAAATGATACAAATCACCGATTCCACGAAGAGGGTAACCAAGATGTGCAGCAGGGTGGAGATCTTGGTGTATTCCACGTTGGCGTCCTCGTTTTCCTTGTTCAGCTTCTTAAACGCCCAAAGTTCTTTAAACTCTTTCACGAACGCCTTGATGACGGCAATTCCCGAAAAGCTTTCCTGCGAGAAATCGGACAGCGAGGAATACGCCGCTTGGCGCTTATCCCATTTTACCGTCATATATTTGCCGACGAGCAGGGAAACGAACAGCAGCAACACCATCGGGATAAGGGCGAGCAAGGTAAGCGCGCCGTGCATAACCCACATTTTAACGAGCGCCATTAGCCCAAGGAATAAGGCATCCGCTAGCATCATCGCGCCCCAACCGAAGCATTCTTGCACGGTATCGATATCGTTGGTGAACAGGGACATCAAATTGCCGACCTTATTCACTTGATAATACTGCTGCGAAAGATTTTTGCAGTGGTCGAACATTCTCAGTCGCAAATCTGCTTCCACTCTAATGCCTGCGCCGAAGAAACAAATTCTCCAAAGGAATCTGCCAACGACAAGGGCAAGCACGATAAGCATCATCGGTTCGCAGATATGTTTCAAAACGAAATCAAAATCGAATGCGACTTCTTGTCCGTTCAGTTCTACCACGCCGTAGCTTACGCCGTTAATGAGATAGTTATACAGCTTAGGAATTTCCAGCTGCGCAATATCCACGACAGCCAGCGCAAGCAAGCCGAATAAAAAAAGATGTAGGTATTTTAAATAATACCGATTGATAAACTTTCCGAAAAGCATATACACGCGTCCTTAATAATAATAAAATATAATACTTAATGATAATAGCACTATAAGATATAAAAGTCAAGAGTTTTAAAACAAAAAAATAAATTAAAGTCCTTGACATTATCGAAAAAAGTGTATATAATATATTGCATAATGGTTATTTGGCTGAAAAAAAGAGCTTTTAGCCCAAACAAGGAGGTAACGAATGTTTACATTCAAAACAGACGCATACGCGGACGTGCGCATTGAGGATAGATTTTCCACGAACGTAACGTATATGAACGGTATGCTGAAAGAAATTAAAGAGCGTAAAGAAAAGCGTGCGTTTATCCGTGTGTTCGACGGGAAAATGTGGTATTATGCGTCCACAACGGATATAGGCGACGTTCAAAATAAGCTGGATGGGCTCTATGCGCAGGCGAAGAGCAATCCTAACATTTTAAGAAACAGCACGGTAAGACGTTATCAGGTAAACGTAGAGGAAAAGATTGCCTTTGCAGATTCTTCGGTGCGCAATATTCCCATTGCGGAAAAGAAGAGCTTACTGGAAAGCTATTTGCCCATCTTGTCGTCCTCGCCTTTGATGGCGATGCCAACGGCGATGTATTTGGATAGAAACAGCGTGTTCGAATTCTATTCCAGCAAGGGCGCGTCTATCAAATACGATTATCAAACCTGCGGTATTGTTTTGGCATGTACGCTGACGGACGGAACGAAATTCTTCCAGGCGCATCATCAAATCGGCGATACGCATTTCTCTAAGCTGATGAGAAGAGGCAAGGAAATCAAGGCTTCGTTTAACGAACAGCTGAACTGCATGCAAAACGAAGTAGCAATCGAACCGGGCGAATATCCCGTAATTCTTTCACCCGAGGCGGCGGGTATTTTCGCGCACGAATCCTTCGGACATAAATCGGAGGCGGACTTCATGCTCGCAGACGAGGGAATTCGCCGTGAATGGCAAATCGGCAAGGCGGTAGCTTCGCCCTTGCTCTCCATTGTGGATTGCGGTAAATCGCTGGGCAGCGGCTACGTTCCTTACGACGACGAGGGTACGAAAGCGCGCAAGAACTATCTTATCAAGAAAGGTGTTTTGGCAGGCAGATTACATAGCGGTGCAACGTCGGCATACTTAAAGGAAAAAATGACGGGTAACGCCCGTGCGGTGAATTGCACGTTCGAGCCCATCGTTAGAATGACGAATACCTACATAGAGAAAGGGGAATCGACGATCGAAGAACTGTTCGCAGGCGTGAAATTCGGTTACTATATCAAAAGCGTAAAACACGGTTCGGGTATGAGTAAGTTCACGATTGCGCCTAACGTAGCTTACGAAATTGTAGACGGCAAAATCACCCGTCCCGTTAAGATTAGCGTGATCACGGGCGACGTATTCACGACGCTTGGTTTGATTGACGGATTGTCTGATAAAGTGGAATTCATGAGCTTTGTCTCCGGCGGTTGCGGAAAAAATGAACAGAATCCTTTGCCCGTAGGGTTCGGCGGCCCTCACGTACGTATCTCTAAGATGTTCGCGCAGTAAGGAGGAAATTATGGAAAAAGAATACTTAGTGAATAAAAGTAACGTCACCACGTTAAATATTACGGATGGAAAGGTGGATTCTTACCGCGTAAAGGACGAAACGCAGTGCACGGTGCGTGTATATGAAGACGGTAAGATTGGTATTGCAGGCGCTTTGGGCGATGCAGATTTCGGGGCGCTCGAACAGCAGGCGATTGCCAAGCTTTCCGACGGGATACCTTATCCCTGCAAAATGAACAAAGGGGTAAAGAAGAGTATTATCCGCAGCAACGCAATCGTAGCGGAAAAGGATATTATGCGCACGAGCAAGCGTTTGGCGAAGAAGATTGCGGCGGCTTGTCCCCGCTTCCTTGTCAACGGTAAAACGCAGGCTTCCAAAAACAGCGGTAGTTATAAAAACTCGCAGGGTACGGAGCTTGCCTATGAAAACAACTCTTTCCAAGTATTCCTGCAGGTAAAGGATAAAGATTCCTCGAATATTGCCGACGCATACTACGGCGCGTCCGTACCTAGCTATGGCAAGGTAACGGAAAATAAGATCGTGAATGACGTAAAGACGCTGCACGACGCATATTTTGGGGAGAAAGTAACTCTTCCCGACGGCAAATATCCCATTATCGTAGCGCCCTACGACGTTTTCGGGAATATTATGAAGGACGTCATTGCGGAATATTATATATCAGGCGGCTCGCTGTTCAGCGGTAAGCTCGGTCAGAAGATATTCAACGAGAACCTCAGCGTTTTTGTGGATAGAAATCCTGTTACCAACCGTTCGTCCTCATTCTATGATGCGGAAGGGGAAATCGCAAGCAACTATCGCGCTTCGATTATTGAAGACGGTACGTTTAAGAACGTGTTGACCAGCAAGAATACGGCGACGATGTTCAATCTGCCTTTGGCGAAGACGGCGGCGGCTCCTTACGACGGTGTACCCAGCGTGGGGCTTCCCGGCTTATACTTAAAGCGTACGGCTCCCGATCTGAAAACGTTGCTTGGCGCGGAAAAGGCGATTTATATCGCCATTACGTCGGGCGGCGACATTACGACGGAGGGTGTAGTGGGCATGCCCATACAGCTTGCGTTCCTTGTAGAGAACGGCAAGATCACGGCAAGAGTCTCCGATTTCTCCGCTAGCGCAAATATCAAGGATATGCTTGGCGAGGATTTTGTAGGCGTCAGCGCAAAGGATATCTTCGACGCAGTGGACAGCGAAGTGCTGGTTACGAGAATGAACGTAATCAATTCTTAATCGCATAATATAATTAGGTAACATCGCCCGACGGAAGAGCTTCCGTCGGGCGTTTGCTACAGTGAATTGCCTAACGGCGTGAATTGTCCTACGGACGTGAATTGCAACGCCGTGCGTTGCGTTGTGGAAATATTAACAATAACGACGGCAGAGCCGTCAATTCACTGAGCGACAGCGAAAATTCACGAAAACATTGTTTTCAATTCACTGAGCGATAGCGAAAATTCACGTCCGCAACGCGGATAATTCACGGCATTTACGTATTTTTTTCTATTCAAAACCCAAAACCTATCAAAAAACGGCATACTATTCGAAAAACCGATAATTCCTATGCAAAAAACAAAATTTCAATCGATTTTTTCGATTAAAATGGCAAAAATATTTCATTTTCCTATAAAATTTTCTTGACGAGGGCAAAAAAGTGTGATATAATATAGAAAATTTTTCATTTTTCGGCGTTGAGAGGGAAATCTCACTCGAAAATGGGAAATATCAAAGTGATATGTAATTTTCTTTTAGTAAGAGGAAGAGAAAATCAACATACATAATTAAGAATAACTTTTTTGGAGGTAACACCATGAACAAAAAGATTAAAGCCATGCTTGCTTTAGTGACCTGTCTCGTAATGTCGGGAAGCTTTGTCGGTTGTTCCATCTTCGGTGGCGACAACTCTAGCTCTACCGGTCCTGTAGTTAATCCTGGTTCTGATTCTTCGACCGGCGGCGAAGGCGGCGGCGACGTAAACCAGAACACGGACGTTAGCTATGAAGACCTTACGATTCCTACCGCTAATTTGAAGCAGGCAGAGTACAACACGACCACGAGCACGATGCCCAGCAACTGGAACGAGCTTACGTATGCGGATAACAACGATACGCAGATTATGAGCTACATCGGTTCGTCCTTCTTCGATTATGACTATAAGTTCAAAGATGACAAGAAGTTCAACGAAGACGGTACCATTAATAAGGCTGGCATTGTAAAGGGCGCTTACACGACGCACTATTCCGCAGCTACGAAGCTTGAAGACGTAACCTCTACGGTTGACGCGAAGTGGGGCTACACCGCTGACCAGAAGGAAGAAGGCGGTTACGCTTGGAAGATTACCCTTCGTCAAGACTTGAAGTGGGATAACGGCGACCCTATTAAGGCGGCTGACTTTGTATATTCGATGAAGCAACAGCTTGATCCCGAATTCATGAACATGCGTGGTAACACCTACTACGATACGCTTCGTATTAAGAACTCCCGCGGCTACTTCTTCCAGAACCAGGAAGGTACGTATGAATCTGTAGCAAGCTTGGGCTATGCAAGCAATGCAGAAGCTATTGCAGCAGACGAAACGCTTTATATTGATGCATTTAGCTTCTACAATGCACAGGGTTATGTTGATGCAAACGGCAACGCATGTCCTCAATGGGTAGCATTTGACGATACGACCGTTTACGATACAGCTGATGCTTGGACTAGCGGTGAAGCTGTTGACGCATTCTCCGGTAAAGACCTTTGGGACTACTTCTTTGCTCCCGATGCTCCTTATGAATATGGTCCTTACGTTGAAGTTGGCGGCGCGTATGCATCTTGGATAAGCATCTACGTTGAAAACAAGATCCGTGACGTAGCTTGGGAAGACGTAGGTATCTATGCAGTTGACGATTATTCGTTCGTAATTTGCCTTGACAAAGCGTACGCACTCCTTCAGGACAACGGTTCGCTTTCCTACCAGGCAGCATACTATATGTCCAGCCTTCCCCTTGTACACAAGGCAACGTATGAAGCTTGCAAGATCGCTCCCGCAGACGGCGCAACGCTTTGGACCACCAACTACAACACTTCCGAGGAAACGACGAAGAGCTGGGGCCCCTATAAGCTTACCGCATTTGAAGCTGGTAGCTACTACAAGCTTGAAAAGAACCCTTATTGGTACGGTTGGAACATGAACCTTTACAAGAATCAGTACAACGTTTCCGCAATCAACTGCAGAAAGGTTACTGAATTTTCTACGAGCTGGATGGCATTCTTGAAGGGCGAAGTTGACGATGCAAGCCTTGCAACGGAAAACATCGCAGACTACAAGGATTCCAAGTACGTTGACTATACGCCTTCGACGGGTACGTTCGGTATGCAGTTGTTCAGCGACCTCAGCGTATTGAAAGAAAGTGAATACAATAACGGTATTTTGGCAATTGACGAATTCAGACAGGCATTCTCGCTTGGTTTGAACAGAAGCGACGTTGTTGAAAAGATTTGGCCCGGTACGGCTACTCCTTGCCTTGGTCTTGTAAACAGCGAATACTACTACGATATCGAAAACAGCCCCAACCTTGAAGACGGCGGTGTATATCGTAACACGAAAGAAGCAAAAGAAGGTCTCCTTCGTGCATACGGCTTCGTTCAGAATGCAGATGGCACGTGGTCCAGCGGTAACTTGCAGAACGTTGAAATGGAAGACGCTTACGACGCATTGACCGGTTACAACCTTACTCTTGCAAAAGAAAAGATGGTAGTTGCTATCAATGAATTGACGACAAATGCTGACAAATACGGCTACGATGCAAGCAAGGATATTACGCTTATCTATGGTGCATCCGTAGAAAACGCTAAACAGAAGCAACGTGTTGTTTACTTGCAGGACGTGCTTAATTCCCTCGTGGAAGGTACCGCGCTTCAGGGCAAAATCAAGGTAGTACTTGATGCATCTGCAGGCCAGGGTTGGGCTGACGCATTCCGTAACGGCGATACGCAAATCGGTTTCGGTTACGGCTTCTCCGGTAACCCCTTCAATCCTTTCGATATCATCGGTGCATTCGTTGATCCTGACGACAGCTTGAACTACCACACCTATTGGGATACTTCTACTGTAATGATGACGCTCACGATGCCTGAAGGCGATTATGAAGGCGCAGGCGAAACGATTGAAATGAGCCTTCAGAACTGGTTCTACTGCTTGAACGGTCTTGCAACGGAAAAGAACGCAGCGAAGAAGTACAACTGGGATGCTGGTTATGCTCCTTCCAACGTAAGATTGACCATCTTGGCAGCTTTGGAAGAACAGGCACTTAAGAAGAGCTACTCGATCATGTTGATCGGTGACTACTCTGGTTCCTTCCTTAGTGCAAAATTCGATTATATCACCAGCGACTACAACACCTTCATGGGTCTTGGCGGTCTTAGATATGTCGAAGTTAAGTACACCACCAGCGAATGGGCAGAATTTGTTGCACAGAACAACAATGACCTTTCGGCTGAATACAAGAAGACTGAATAATTTCAGGGTAACTTACTAAACAGCAGACTATCGCGGTGGGCGAATGTTTCGCCCACCGCAGGTTTGCGTATTGAAGAATAAAAATTCCTTTTAGCAGTATAATGAAAATAAGCATATTTTCGTTTTTTTATACGCGCGCGTAGCGCGCGAGGAACGCAATGGCGCCATTTATGTAGATTGCTGTTTCTTTAATTATAACTTTGAAAACAATCAGACAAAGGAGTAAAAACCTATGTATATGTTCAAATATGTGATGAAGCGTATAGGCTTGATGTTGCTGACGTTTAGCATCATCTTTGTAATGAGCTTCGTCTTGATTAAGTTGTTGCCTATCCACGTAGTTGTAGGGCCTCAAGAGGATCGTTTAATTGCTCTTAAACGTTATGAAGGCTGGGGGTGGATTTGTAACATTCAACCAGGGAAAAACGGTACGTACACGTTCGACCGTGTTCCTATTTTGATTCAGCTTTGGAATTATGTAAAAAATATTTTTGTCCATGGGGACTTTGGTAGAGCAACCACTTATCAGGAATATTTCAATATGCCTGTATGGGACGTTTTCGTTCGCAAATTGCCTCCCACAATCCTTATCAACATTTATTCCACGCTGTTCGGTGTGCCCATCGGTTTGGGCTTGGGTATTTTTGCGGCATTAAAGAAGAATAAGTGGCAAGACCAAGCAATCAACATCTTTATCATTTTGTTGATTTCCTTGCCTTCCATCGTATTGGGCTTGTTGATTCAGTATTTCATGTGCTTTAAGTGGAATTGGTTCCCGCTTATGATGGAATTGGGCGACGACTATTTCACTTGGAGTATGTTCCGATCGATGATTCCTGCAGTGCTTTCGCTCAGCCTTAGTTCTATCGCAGGGTATGCACGTTATACTCGTGCCGAACTGTCGGAAGTTTTGACCAGTGAGTTTATGTTACTTGCTCGTACCAAAGGGTTGACCAGGGGACAAGCTACGTTTAGACATGCAATGCGCAATTCGATGACCGTTATTTTCCCTTCCATTCTTAGTGAATTTGTTGGGGTTCTTTCCGGGTCGCTGATTATCGAAAGTATGTTCGGTATTCCCGGCGTTGGCGGATTGTACTTGAACTCGATAACTTTCCAGGATTATAATTTCTTCATGTTATTGTCCGCATTCTATACTTTGGTTGGTTTGACTGCGGGTATTGTTATCGATATTAGTTACGGATTTATCGATCCTAGAATCAGAATGGGGGCGAAGTAAAATGGAAAATATGGATTACACAAACATTCCTAAAGAAAAATTTAAGTTCGCCCAAAGGACGGACCTTCACCACGACAGCAAGTTTGACACCAAACCTGTTGGCTATTTCCAAGGCGCGTTCCGTCGTTTCTGCAAAAACAAGGGCGCGGTTGTTGGCGGTATTGTTATTGCATTTTTGATTTTATTTGCAATCATTGCGCCGTTCTGTACGCCGTATACCCCTTCGTATTACGATGAAATGTATGCGTCGGCACGTCCGAAATGTGCTTGGTTTGAAGAAACCGATTTTTGGGACGGTTGCCGTGAAAAGACGGACGTTGGGTACGTTACCTATTTGAAAGACTACGCATTGGGTTTGGAAACGGGTAAAGACGTTATCAAAAACCATAAAATTGAAATCAGTGAAGACGGTAAGTCGTTTACCTATCGTTTCGATACCTACCATGGGGTTGGCTTTGGTAATTACCGTACGGTTTCCTTAGAAGAATATTTGGATATTCAAAGATGGCAGGATGAAACGGGCAGACAGGTTCTTTATCCTATCGTTAAGAAAAGAGAAAGACCTAGCGAAAAGACCTTTTCCCGCGACCATTACGATGCGAATATTTGGTATAAGTTCAAAATCGTAGAAGGTAAAATTCAGCCGGCGGTGAATGCAGACGGACAGCTTGAAAATAATTACTGGAAAGAAAGGGCTACTTCTCAATCGACCGCATTTGTTCCTTATACTTCGAAAATGAGGTTAGAAGGCGAAGATGGTTTTATGGTAGATGACGTGCAGTATTACTATGTATACGGCAGAACGTTACCCGAGGGGGTAGAGGTCCGCGCGGACTACTTCGAATATTACACCTATAAACATTCGCAGGTACTCAAAGACGGTATCGAAGAACCTTATTTCTTATTCGGTACGACGGGGCAATCGGAAAGCGGTGGCGGTAAAGACATTTTTGCCTGCCTTGCGCACGGCGCGAGATTCTCGTTTATCTTCGCGACGTTGGTTGCGGTGGCAAACTTCATCGTCGGCGTTATTTACGGCTCAATCGCAGGCTATTTTGGCGGCAAAGTCGACCTTTTTATGGAAAGATTTTCCGAAATCTTGGGTTCCGTTCCGACTATGATTGTAATTACGCTGTTAAAATATTATATCGAGCCTACTGCGGGTGGAGCCGATTCTAGACAAGCGCTAATCCTGTTTATAGCCTTCTTCATGACAGGCTGGATTGGTATGGCTGGTACGACGCGTATGCAGTTCTATCGCTTTAAAAATCAAGAATATATTTTGGCGGCTCGAACGCTTGGCGCGCGTGACACGCGTATTATGTTTAAGCATATCTTCCCTAATGGGCTTGGTACGATTGTTACCGCCAGCGCATTGGTAATTCCGTCTATGATTTATACGGAAACCAATCTGTCGTATTTGGGTATCATTGATTTGGAATCGGGTAATACGACCAGTGTCGGCACCTTGATTGCTGCGGGGCAGCGTGATGTTTTATACGCGCCTTACGTTGCTTTCTTCCCTTGTTTCTTCTTGGTGTTGCTGATGCTCAGCTTCAACTTATTCGGTAACGGTTTGCGCGATGCGTTCAACCCTTCACTTAGAGGTTCGGAGGAATAAAAATGAGTAAAGAAGTTAAATTATCAGTTAATAATTTGCGTATTTCCTTCCGTACGGATGCAGGGAAAGTGCAGGCTGTGCGCGATATTTCTTTCGATTTGCATAAAGGGGAAACCTTGGCAATCGTAGGGGAATCGGGCTCGGGTAAGTCGGTTACTTCCAAAGCAATTATCGGTATTTCCGCCGTGAACGCTATTTTGGAAGGTGGTGAAATTCTTTATGACGGGCAGGATTTGGTTCGTATTCCCGAAGAGGAAATGCACAAGCTCCGCGGCGATAAGATTGCCATGATCTTCCAAGATCCACTCTCTTCCTTGAACCCGATTATGCGTATCGGTCGTCAGATTACTGAAGCGATGCTTTTGAAAAATAAAGCGAACCGCAAAGAAGGGCGTGTAACGTTTAACCATAAGTTGAGCGTTCTCGCGAAAATGATGACAGAGGCTTTGAAGGAAAAGAAGAATACTGGCAATGTGGAAGAAGCGGCAAAAGTGGCGGCTGATTTGGAAAAGGTAGACGAATATATCAAGACGTTTGACAGCTTTAACCTGAAAGCAATCACTTTGGAAAACAGCTACAATACCGCAAAGAATGAAGCAGAAGAATTGATTTCCATCATCGCGGACTACTTATTCCTTGTGGAAAAGAGACAAAAAGTGGATACGGTTTCCGTGTTGAAATCGATTGGCCGCAAGATAAAAGCGTTAGACGATAAATACTTCGCAAGTAAGTATGCAGATACGTTAAACTCGTACCTGATCCGTGTCAACGGTGTCGTATTAGAGGAAAAAGGAAAAGCTTCGTTTGTGGATGCTATCAAAGGCTTATTTGGTAATAAGTCAAGCAGCGCAGACGTTCCTCAAGAGGTTATCGAGCTTTGCACCGAAATCAAAGATACCGTAACGGAAATGCTTGCGCAACCTGCATATAATTTCTTCAGAATCGGTTATTATGTGTATAAGAACCCTGAGGCAGACCTCAGCCAAATGCCTGCTGAAGAAGCAAATGAAATGGCGTATAAATTCCTTATGGAAGATTATATGAACGATTTCATGGCGCTTGAAAAAGATGCTGTTGCGTACTCGATGGCGCAGACGTTAGAACGCAAAAAGGCGGCTGTTGCAGTATTGGAAGAAACGGTTGCATTCTTTAAAGCAGATAATTTTACGGAGGCTCAAGCGGCACAAGCGGCTAAAACGGTTTCTCAGGCGGTGCTTAACGCAATTGATCCTTTGGAAATTATTAAAGATAGCGTTGCATATACGTTTAGCGGGGCGCTCCATAGAGAAGTGGATAAATACTTCTTCTATTTGAAGAATAATCCTAAGGAAGAAGCTCGTTTCGAGCGTCAAACAGCAAAGCGTGACGCATTGATTGCTAAGGGCAAAAAGATAGATTGGAAAGTTGTTCCCAAGTTCATCATTGAGCCTGAAAAGCAGATTGAAACCATCGTTTCCGTATTGGAACGCGTAATTACAAAATTCAAGGCTGACATTGAAAATGCGGCTACCATGGACGTGGATAAGCGTTGCGTTGAGCTTATCGATTACCTGAAAGAAAAGGCTTCGCAGATTGTTTTCAAGCTGACGAAGCGTATTGCAAAGGAAAAGGCAATCAAGCTCATGGAAGAGGTTGGTATTCCCGAACCTCGTATCCGTTTTAGACAATACCCTTTTGAATTTTCTGGCGGTATGCGTCAGCGTATCGTTATCGCTATTGCGTTGTCGGCGAACCCCGATATCTTGATTTGTGACGAGCCAACGACGGCTCTTGACGTTACGATTCAGGCGCAGATTTTGGAACTTATCAATAAATTGAAGGCAGAACGTCATCTTTCGATTATCTTCATTACGCATGACTTGGGCGTTGTAGCAAACATGGCGGACAGAATTGCCGTTATGTACGCTGGTAAGATCGTCGAATACGGTACGGCGGACGATATCTTCTATGATCCTCGTCATCCGTATACGTGGGCATTGCTTTCCTCTATGCCTGATTTGGATACCAACGAGAAGTTGGATGCAATTCCCGGTACGCCGCCGAATATGATTTATCCGCCCGTTGGGGACGCGTTTGCGGCGAGAAATAAATACGCGATGGAAATCGATTTCGAAATGCAACCGCCTATGTTTGAAGTTTCTCCTACGCACAGTGCAGCAACTTGGCTGTTGCATCCCGATGCAGAAAAGGTAGAAGTTCCACAGATAATTCAGGAACGTATCAAACGTATGAAAGAGCGAGGTGACAACCATGAATAATGAAGAAGTTTTGTTAAAAGTTGAGCATCTTTGCCAGTATTTCCGTATGGGGCACAGAGACCTCAAAGCGGTAGACGACGTTAGCTTCGAGGTGAAAAAAGGTGAAGTTTTCGGCCTCGTAGGCGAATCGGGTTGCGGTAAAACGACGACCGGCCGTTCGATTATTAAGCTCTATGACATTACCTCTGGTAGCGTATACTTTAAAGGCCAAAGAGTGGGGGCAGGTACGCGTTCATATAAGAATGCGATTACTAAAGCTCGCAAAGAGGCGTCTAAAAAAATTAAGGCGCTGAAGTTGGAAGTTCGCAACGCACCTGAAAAACAAGAAGAGAATGCAGCGAAAATCCAAGAAATTCAGGCAGAGCTGGGCAAAGTCATTGAAGAGCAAAGAGCTCTAATCCGCGATGCTAAAAGAGATAATAAATACGTCGATAAAATGCACGCGCAAAGTCTTGTAAACGCGCTGGATGAAGAATACGCAGAAAAAATTGCGAATGCTGAAGGCAACGAAGTTGCTATGAAGCAGTTGAAAAAAGAATATGCGACGAGACGTCGCGTAGCAAAAAACAGCAAGTTGATTACGCAAATTCAAATGATTTTCCAAGATCCCATTGCGTCGTTGGATCCCCGTATGACCGTACGCGACATTATTGCGGAAGGTTTGATTATCAACGGCATTCGCGATAAGGAATACATCAATGAAAAGGTGTATGAAATTTTGGAAATTGTTGGGTTGGTAAGAGAGCACGCCGATCGTTATCCCCACGAATTCTCCGGTGGTCAGCGTCAGCGTATTGGTATTGCAAGAGCCATCATTATGCAACCTGAAATGATTATCGCGGACGAACCGATTTCTGCATTAGACGTATCTATTCAGGCGCAGGTTATTAACTTGCTCAATGAGTTGAGAGAACGTTTAGGGCTCACGATTTTGTTTATCGCGCACGACTTGTCCGTTGTTAAATATTTCTCGGATAGAATCGGTGTTATGTATTTCGGTAAGATGGTAGAACTTGCCAGCTCGGAAGAGCTTTTCAAGCATCCTTTGCATCCGTATACGAAATCGTTGTTGTCGGCAATTCCTTTGCCCGATCCTCATTACGAGAAGAAACGTACGAGAGTGACGTACAATCCGATTGCGGCGCACGATTATTCGGTGCATTTGCCCTCCATGCGTGAGGTTGCTCCCGGACATTTCGTTTATTGCAATGACGAGGAAGAGGAACGCTATAAGCAGCAGCTTCAATAACACCAAATAGGAATGGTAAAAGGTAGTGAACGAGGATAAAAAAGCAGTATTAAAAAAATATCTGATTTGTTTATGCGTGGGAATAGTGATTGCATTTTTCGTGCTTGCGCTGAAAGAATTTTCGATGAAGTTAGATGTTTTATGCGATGCTTTTTCTACTGCAGGCTTATTGATGATTCTCATTGCGGGGCTGATGTTTATCAGCGGCGAAGGAGGATTTCTCGGTATCGGTTATGCTATGAGTAGAGTATTGCGTGTATTTTTTCCCATGCCAACGCAAAAGATAGAAACCTATGCCGAATATCGTGAAAGAAAGACGGGTGAGAAAAAATCGAAAGGAGAAGGATGTCTATTCTTCACGGGCCTGTTCTATCTTTTAATAGGCGTAATTCTTATGATTATTTGGATGCAAATATAACGTAGCGAAAATCCTCCGCAGATCGCGGAGGATTTTTATTTTATGGCGTTCATTGCCGATGATTGGCAAATAGCAAAGGCTTGACAATTTGACGGTATAAATGCTATAATAAAGGCACTTCAAAAGAAAAGAGAAAATTATGGAAAAAAGTAAAACTGTTTCATGGAAAATGATTGCGTTTTATACGTTTATTTTCATTCAATTTACTGCATGGATGACGTTGATTTTTGCGCAAGGAAGCTGGCTGCATTATCTTTCTTACGGTAGTGTGGTTTTATGCTTCATCTATGCCATGGTATGCTCGTATACAGAAAAAGATAGCGTGTTTCAGCTCGGCGCATGCTTCTTTACGGCGATTGCCGATTTCTTTTTGATCCTCTTAAAGGGAGAACAAAAGACGTTGGCAATGTGCGCGTTTTTGATTGCGCAAGGCTTTTATGCATGCCGCACGTTTTTATTGGCGGAAGAGGTAAGAGAGAAAAAATTGCAAATTACGTTGCGTGCGGTATTCAGTGTGATAGGAGGCGCGGCGGTGGGAATCGTATTACAAGAAAAAGCGGAGGCGCTGTTTGTGATTTCCGTTGTGTATTACGTCAATTTAATTCTCAGTATGGTTTTTGCATTTATGCATTTTCATAAAAGTCTATCCGCAAAGCTGTTAGCGATAGGGCTTTTGTGTTTTGCATTGTGCGATATATCGATTGGGTTCGACTTCCTGATTGATATTTTTTCCTTGAGTGAAGGGAACTTTATATATTTCATCGCGCACCTGCCCGTATCGTTTGTGACAATTTTCTATCCACCGTCGCAAGCACTACTGTGTTTAAGTGTGAAAACGTATGCGTTTTTTAAAAGGAGTTATTATGAAGAATAAAGCATTTATTGTAGCAATGTCTTGCATGCTGTCGGCTTGTTGTTTTGCACCGATGCTGGCAATGACAAGGGGTGTTTCGGCGCTTAGATACGCCTCGGCTGAAGAAAACACGCGGATCGAACAGATTGAATATTACGGGCGCAATGCGCTTGTGAACATGGAAAATGCAACGGCGCTGTTGTATGCGTACGATCAAATTGTAGCAGGGGTAGACGCGTCTGAGGATTCCATTTCTGTAAACGATGGCGTGAACACTCTTTCGCAAGTAGAATTTCAAACGGTGTTGGACGTTTACCGCCGTGATCATGCCGAACACTTTTGGCTGGGTAACGCTTCCACAATAACCACTATGGGGGATAACGTAGTTTCCTATCAACCGACCTATTTGATGTCCGGTACGGAATTGGAAACAGCAAAAATAGAATTTGAGAACGCCATAACTTTGGCGTTGACGTTGATAGATGAATCCATGAGTGAGTTCGAGAAAGAACTTGTTTTGCATGACCATTTGGCGAAATCGGTGATGTATATAGAAGCGAATAATGCGCATAACGCATACGGCGCGCTTGTGGAAGGCAAGGCGGTTTGCGAAGGTTATGCTGAGGCGTTTCAATGCCTTTTGCAGGAGGCAGGTATGCAATCATTTCTTGTGATTGGGGATAGTGTATCTCCGTCCAGCGGTGAAACGGAGGGGCACGAATGGAATATTGTACGCGTGGATGGGGCGTACTATCACGTGGATTTGACGTGGAACGATCAAGATAATGCAACCTATCATGCCTATTTTAACGTCACGGATGAAACAATTAAGTTTGATCACAAAATCGATGAAACAACGTATGCAATGCCTTCGTGTACCACGCAAACGGCAAATTATTTTGAGGTTAAAGGCGGTAAGCTTACCGAATATACAGCGGCTTCCATAGGTGCATTATTAAAAGATGCGTATTCTGTGCACGTGTATGTTGTAGTGAATATTGAAGATTTTGTAGCTTGGTATAATACAAACATCGTGGCAATCGCTACGGAGGCGGGTGTTAGCGGTTCCTTCTCTTATGGATATTCTCAGTTGGGTAAGGAGGTTGTTCTTATTCTCAATCGTTGTCAGCATACTGCATTAACGGCGGTTGCGGCGAAAGCGGTTACATGTACAGCGGATGGAAACACGGCATATTACGTTTGTGAATGCGGAAAATGGTTTGTGGACGCTGAAGCGAAGAATGAAATTGTTAACAAGCAGAGCGTCGTAATTGTGGCAAGCGGTCACGCATGGAATGCGGATTCTTGTACGGAAGATAAAATATGCGGCAACTGTTTGACAACGGAAAAAGCAAAAGGACATACCTTCGGCGGCGTGTGGCATGCAAATGAGAATGAGCATTGGAATTATTGCACAAAGTGCAATACGGAATCCCAGCATACTGCGCATGAGTTTAGCGATTGGGTGATAACAAAAGAACCCACGGCAACCGAAGAAGGCACTCAAGAAAAATCTTGTCCATGCGGAGTAAAGCTCGTGCAAAAGCTGAATCCTATAGGAGCAGCGGATAGCGAAGTGTCAAATGCCGATACGAACACACAAACGCAAGCGAGCGTAGGGTGTTTTGGTGTAGCGTATGGGGTACCCATGTACTTGATGACTGTATTAGTTGGTGCATTTCTTCAATACCGTAGAAGAAAGGAGTGATGAACTGCATGCAAAAATTACTTATTATCGACGGCAGTAATTTGCTTTTTCAAATGTTTTACGGTATGCCGTCGAGGATTGTTAATAAGGACGGCAAGGCGATACACGGTACGCTTGGTTTTGTAGGCGCTATGCTGAAAATCATTCGACAAACGAACCCGACGCACGTCGTGATAATTTTCGACGGCGAGCATCAAAACGCGCGCACGGAAACCGATCCCGACTATAAAGCCAACCGTCCCGATTATTCGCAAATGGCAGAGGAGGAAACCCCGTTTTCACAGCTATCCGATATATGTAAAGCTTTAACATGGCTGAAAATTCCTTATACGGAAACGACGGATTGTGAAACGGACGACGTAATTGCGGCGTATGCTTTGCGTTACGGCAGGGACATGCAGGTGGTAATTTCCTCGTTCGACAGCGACTTTTTTCAGTTGATTACCCCAAACGTGTCGGTACTACGTTACCGAGGCGAAAACAGCGTGCTTTGTGATGAGGAGTATATTCGCGCGAAATTTGGCATCAATCCTTCGCAATATGCTGATTTCAAGGCGTTGACGGGGGATGCGGCGGATAATATCAAAGGCGTGAATAAAATCGGTCCGAAAACCGCCTCCAAATTATTGCAAAGCTTTGGCGATCTAAAAACCTTAATGGGAGAAGCAGAACGTATCGATAAGGCTTGCATTCGGGCATCGATTATCGCTTCAAGCGAGCGCATTAAAAAGAACGTAGCGTTGATACGGCTAAATGCCTGCGCAGCATTACCTTTCGATTTGGAACGGTTGCGTTATACGTATCAAGGCGAAACAACTACGCAGGTATTATCGGCAATCGGTATTCGATGATGAAAAGTTGCTCCCTGGAAATGTGAACTTTTCAAGGGCGCTTATGCATAATATACAGCATGGAAATTCTCAAATATAACCGTGAGGCAGCGGTGGATTATGCAAGACGTTGGGCGCATGGGCGAAACCTCGCCTATTATGATTTTAGTCGTATCGGAGGGGATTGTACCAACTTTGCTTCCCAGTGCTTATTCGCAGGGAGTGGCATTATGAATTACGCGCCGGATATCGGTTGGTATTATCGTTCGGTAAGCGATCGCTCTGCCGCCTGGACGGGTGTGGAGTACTTTTACCGTTTTTTAGTAGGGAACGCCGAGGAGAACGCTTTTATCGGCAACGGCGCAGGTCCGTTTGCGAAAGAGGTGAGGGTGGAAGCGTTGGAGGTTGGCGACTTCGTTCAATTTGGTCGAGGTACGGGAGATTTTTATCATACGCCCATTGTTGTCGGTTTTTCGGGGGGTACGCCGTTGGTGGCGGCGCATTCTAACGACGCATACGGCCGTTTGCTGTATTCATACAGTTTCGAGCGCCTGCGTTGTTTACATATTCTCGGGGTAAGATTACCATAACTCTGAGATTGATCGCATACATGGTATGGTCATTTTTAAGAAATGCGCGCAAAATTGCGCAAAAATAATGGAGAGACGCGGAGTTGCTGCGTCTTTTTTTTCGCATTGTATTAAAAAAAGACGAAAAATATCGTCCACAAGGTTGATTTTTTTTCATGCGGCGTGTATAATAGAATAGAAAATCAAAGGTTCAATCCATTTTATTTTATAAAATAGGATTGCGGAGAACAGATATGGCGCAAAAATCGAGAAAACTGGAAGAAATTTTAAGCCTACACGGTGAGCCGCTGCAGGTAGTTTCGTATGCGGACTATTTCGCGCGCAGAATGCTCTTTTCCTCTTTGCAAGTAAAAAATACAGGGGAAGAAACGATAGAAGGTCTGCTTTTATGCGTAACCGGGCAAAATGGAATTATTTTGCCTTGCGAGAAGGAGTTGGACGTTCCGTTCGAAAGTGCAATCGAGGTTGAGCTTGACAACTTGCTCTCCCCCCTTTATTTTTCAGGATTGGAAACGGTTGCGGAAGAAAAGATCACCGTAACCTTGCGCAAGGAAAAGAAAGTGATTTTGGTCAAGGAATGGACGGTGACGGCACTGCCTTTCGATTATTGGCAGGGGATTGACGGCGACGCGGAATTGTTGGCGTCCTTTGTTCGTCCTAAGCTTGGCGATTGCGCTCGTGTTCGCGCGGATATTCTTTCTCAGTTGAAAAAGTGGAACACACCTTGCGAGCTTGGCGGCTATATTGGAAATGATAAAAATGCGATTCGACGTATTATTGCGGCGCTGTATGCGGTATTCCGTCGCTTCTCCGTGACGAAGACGCCTGCGGATATTACGAAACCCGTTATGGCAGGGGCAGGTACGAAGATAATTTCGACGAAAAAGGCAAGCGCTTTGGAAATGGCGTTGTTTGCTTCCTCGTGCTTAGAGAGCCTGGGACTCCATCCTATCGTGATTTTTGGCGAAAAAGGAATCGCTTGCGGCGTATGGCTGTACGATAACTGTTTCTTGGACACCGTTTCCGACGACTTACAGCGTTTGGACGCATACGTAGCGGAAGGAATCAATAACGTCAGCTGTTTTGATGTAGAGGATTTGTTCTCGGATAAAAATGCGGCGTATTCTACGTCGGAGAGTCATTTTAGACAAAAATTACACGATGGGTATTACGATCGTTACGTGGACGTGCGTCGTTGCCGTATTTCCAAGGTGATGGCGTTGCCTCTTCGCGCAAAGACGGTAAGGGGCTATGAGGTGCTTTCCGAGGAGGATATGTCTCCTGATGCAGCGCCTAAGGATTTGCGCGAAACGCAAAAACTTGCTTTGGATGCTGAGCAGACCAAGGATAAGCAATGGGAACGCAGATTGCTGGATCTTTCCATGAAAAACAGCTTGCTCAATTTCTCTCCTTCGAAATCGGCGTTCCGCATTTTGAGCGTCGGCGGCGACAAGACGTTGGACGCATTCGTGGAAGAGGACGAGTTGATTTTAGCGCCTGCTACGGATGAGGTAAAATCGCTTTCCTCCACCGTGGAAAAATTCGGTATTAGCGCGGAAGTCAGACGCATGCGCGAGCTGATTGAGTTGGAGAATAAATCGGGGCTATTGCGTACGTATTTAGACGCAAATACGCTTGCTGAGTCGGCTGGCAGATTATTGCGTAAAAACAAAGAGGCGTACGAGGAATCGGGCGCAAAAATACTGTATTTGGCATTGGGCTTTTTGAAATGGTATTCCAAAGAAGAGGGGGAGGAGAAATTCGCGCCGCTTGTGTTGATGCCCGCACAGATCAAAAAGAGCAAGGGCGGCAGTGGCTATTCGGTCGTATTAACGGATGAAGAGCCTTCTGTTAACTTAACGCTGCTGGAATACTTAAAGCAGGAATTTAACATTGACATTCGCGGCCTTGCGGATGCGATTCAGGGCTTAAAAATTTCCGAGATCTTGGCCATGGTGCGTGTGGAAGTGGTCAAAATGCGCAATTGGGAGGTTATCGACGACGTATATTTGGCGGCGTTCTCGTTTGCGCGTTATCAGATGTGGAACGACCTGCGTCAAAACATTACGGAATTTTCCAAAAATAAAATCATAGAGGCGCTTTTAGAAAACTCTGTCCTTGTCGGCGGCGGGTTAGAGGAAACGCTGAAAGAAGACGAGCACGAGCCAGAGACGACCTTGACGCCATTGCCTGCGGATGCGTCGCAGTGGGGCGCGATTGCGCTGTCGCAAAAGGGCAAGAGTTTTGTTTTGCACGGGCCTCCGGGTACGGGTAAATCGCAAACGATTACCAACATCATCGCGAATGCTTTAAATGATGGCAGAAGAGTGCTGTTCGTAGCGGAAAAGCAGGCGGCTTTGTCGGTGGTTAAGAAGCGTTTGGATTCGTTAGGGCTTGGTGATTTCTGTTTGGAATTGCATTCCAACAAGACGAACAAAACGGAAGTCGTTCAAAAGCTGCAAAATACGTTAATGCTTGCAGGTGCGCAGGAGAAAGTGGGGCTTTCCGAGAAGTCGAGCGCCATTTCCCGTTTAAAAAAGGACTTGACGGAGCCGATGACGGCGTTGCATAAAAAGCGTCGTTTGGGGGTATCTGTTTACGAGGCGTTACTCATTTGCTTGAAGAATAAAAACGCGCCCGATATTATGAATATCGAGAGCACGTTTTACGATGGTCTGACGAAGGATAAGATTGAGGATTACGAGCGCATGATGACGCAAGCCGCCGCGGCAGCAAAGGAATGTGGCGGCGTTAGTAAATCGCCTTTTGCCAACGTCAATATCACCGAATACGATTTAAAGGTACGCGATTCCATTTATTGCGCGTCCGAGGTCGTAATTGCGGAAATCAAGCATTTGAAGAATTATATCGCGCTGTTTTTGGAACTTTACCGTCAGAATATCAGTATGCTGACGAGAAAGAAACTGGAAACCTTGTATGAAATTGCAAAACGTTTACAAAGCGGCGCGCTGAACAAATATTTTAAGGAAAACGAGGAGGAATTCTACGCTTTCTTTAACGCAAACAAACGCTTGGACGCCAACCTTACGAAGTATTTTGCAAGCTGTAAGAAGCTGATCGATATTTCCAAGGAATACAAAGAGCTTGGCGAATGGCTCGACGCAGGCAAAACGGATTACGAAAGGAACAGAAGCGCAAAAGCGGTGGCGAAAAAGCTTACGAAAGTGGCCAACGGCTCTTTGGATAGAGAGGAAGTTGTGCAGCTTTTGAAAACGGTATACGAAATTTACGGCGCGATGGCGACCATTCGCTCGAATACCAAGCTCTCGCAATATTTCACCCTTGCGTTTGGCAGAGTGGATTATTTCAATGCTCGAAAGAACTTCTTGAAAGATTTGTACGAGTTGCATAATATGTGCGGCACGGTGTTCATGGACTACAACGCCGATAGCTTTAACAGCATGTGCATTCGCGCGGCGAACGGTTATTCGGCGCCCGTATTAAACGGCTTGATGCGCTCGGTAGATAGCTTTAAGGAGGCGGAGGAAAGTTTCCTCGAAGTGACCGAAGCGAACAGAGACAAGGTACCCATGGACGAGGTTTTGGACGTTTACACGGCAAAAGCAGGGGCACTGATCGAGAATATTGACATGCTTGCCAGCTGGAGTATGTATAAGAGAACGGCAAAGGCTTTGGATGAAGCGGGGCTCACGTTCATTACGGACGCTTTGGAAAACGGCTCGGTTACCAGTGAAAACATCATTGAAAGCTTTGAAAAGAATATTTATAAGAATTTCTTGCAAACGAACATTCCTCTGGATCCTACGTTGGCTGGATTCTCGGCTGCGGTGCTTGAAGAGAAAGCGGAAAGCTTGCGCATGACAATGGAAGAATTTGCGCGCATGACCAAAGAGCATATTCGTTCCAAACTGATTTCCCGTTTGCCGACGGACAATACAGAGGGTACGCTTGCGTTGGAGGCGGCAAACTTCCGCCGTATGGCCAAGAGTAATTTAAGAGGTATGGGCTTGCGCCGTCTGTTCGACGAAACGCCGGAGCTCATGAAAACGCTTGCACCTTGTATGCTGATGAGTCCGATCACCGTTTCTCAGTATATGAAAGGAGAAAACGGACTGTTTGACCTCGTTATTTTCGACGAAGCGTCCCAGATTCCTACCGCAGAGGCGATTTGCTCGATTGCGAGAGGTAAGGCAGTGATTATCGTTGGGGATCCCAAGCAGTTGCCGCCCACGATGTTCTTCAATACGACGTACGTGGACGAGGATAACCTTGAAAACGAGGATATGGAAAGCGTCTTAGACGATTGCCTTGCTATTAATATGCCTCAGCGTCACTTGACGTGGCATTATAGAAGTAAGCATGAAAGCTTGATTGCATTTTCTAATGCAATGTACTATGAAAACAGACTCTGCACTTTCCCTTCGCCTGATAGTTTGGCGAGCAAGGTCAGCTTCGTATACGTGGAAAACGGTATGTACGATCGTGGCATGACCAAGCGTAATAAGGAGGAAGGCGACGCACTGGTGAAAGAGGTATTGCGCCGTCTTTCCGACCCCAAGGAAAGCAAGCACAGCCTTGGCGTCGTTACGTTCAGCAACGTGCAGAAGGAATATATCGAGCGTAAGCTTTCGTTAGCGATTTCCGAACGTAAGCTGGAAAGCGTTGCGTACGATAGAGAAGAGCCGCTGTTTGTCAAGAACTTGGAAAACGTGCAGGGTGACGAACGTGACGTCATTCTCTTCTCGGTATGCTACGGTCCTGATAAACTGGGCAGAATTTCCCTTAATTTCGGGCCTTTGAATCAAACGGGCGGTTGGAGACGACTCAACGTAGCCGTTTCGCGTGCGCGTGAAGAAATGGTGGTATTCTCGTCCATGACGGGCGCGATGATCGATCTTTCCAAGACGAAATCGAGAGGCGTAATGGGCTTGAAGGCCTTCCTCGACTTTGCACAAAAGGGCAGAACAAATCTTGCCATTTCCGCTGCGAACGTAGTGAAGAAGAAAGACGGGATCGGAAAATACATCGCGGAAGAGCTGGCATCCTACGGCTACGATTGCCGTTACGACGTGGGCGCTTCGGGCTTTAAGATTGACGTGGCGGTCATCGATCCTAAGGATAGAAAACGCTTTATTTTGGCAATCATGTGCGATACGCCCAGCCGTTTCTCCGTCAAGGATCGCAACGTTATGCAAATTCAAACGTTAAAGCGCAACAACTGGAACGTGTTAAGGTTGTACGCCGTGAACTATTACAACAATCCCAAGCGCGAAATCAAGAAAATTAAAGACCTTTTGGATAAATTGACGGGCGCGGATAAGAAGGGGGGCGCAGAACTTAATCGCTATAAAAAGGCGTATAAGAGAGCGACCTTGCAAGAGCTTGCAGAGAACGCAAACTACGTAACCTCAGGGGAAAACGACAAGGAAATTTTGGCGCGATTAAAGGCGATTGTGGCGGCAGAAGAGCCGATTTCTTACGATTTCCTGATTCGCAGATGCTTGTCAAGCCTTGGTATCACGAAGTATGGCGCAAAGGTGGAAAGCCGTATGCAGGCGTTGATTGCGCTCTGCGGCTTTAAGTACGAAAAGATCATGGGTATGGAATATTACCGCAAGACGGATAAGAACATCGGCTATGATAAGTACCGTGTGGAATCGGGGGAAACGCTGCGGAAGCACGAAACCGACTACACGCCGTACGAGGTGATTTCCGTTATTCGCGGCGCGCTGGAGGATAAGGTAGCGCTGTATATGGAAGAGATTCAAACGATCGTCGCTTCCGTATTCCGTTTAGCAAAGCCCTCGGATAAATTTGCCGCTTACGTCAACGATTGCGTAACCCTCGGCGAGGAAAAGGGTATGTTTGTTCGTTCCGTTTCGGATAGAATTTCTTTGGCGTAATCTCGCTATAAAATGAATTCAATAAAAAACTGCGAAATTTCGCAGTTTTTTATTTTTCAAAAGGGTAAAATAGTTTTAATTTGTCGCAAATTTTCTATTGGAGCACCAAGTAGAGCATAATAGTATCAATATTACACAAAAGGATATTATTATGTCTTCTTCAATTTTTGTGACAAGATTAACGGATTTAATGTCGTTTGCAGGAAAAGATTATGGCGAATTGGCAGAGGAAACGGGGATTGAACGTAAATCTATATATAATTGGTTGCGTGGCACAACGTACCCTAACGCAAAATCGTTGTTGGTGTTAGCAAACTATTTTAAGGTCAGTATAGATTATATTTTAGGCTTGGAGTATTCGGAAGAGGAAAAGATAGGTAAATCGAACGTTACTATAGATGTTGCACAGAAAAAACTCATTTCTTATTTATTGCGGTATATGGATGAAAAGGGATATACGTATTATAAGTTGGCAAAGCGATTAGGTGTACGTCAAGCAACGCTTTCACGTTGGTTTAAGGTAGGCGCTATGCCGGAAACGGCAATTTTAATGAAAATTGCGGCACTATTAGATAAACCGTTGGATGAAATATTAGGGAGAATATAACGACAAATGGATATGGTAGAAAAAGACAGGCAAGCAGGGATGAAACTTTTCAATTTCCGTCCTGTCTTTTTTGTTGCCGTTTTTCTTTGTTTTGGGATAGCTTTTGGGTTTTATCATCTATGCAAAGGCGTATCAACGTTGTGGTTATTACTAGGTTTACCCGTAGCGGCGTTCCCATTTTTCTTTTGCCATAATAAAGAAAGAGTGTTATCCACTGCTTTTGCGGTGCTTATGTTGGGATGTTCTTTCTTTTTGGGATTTCTTTCCTTTTCATCGCAGATCTCTGATTTTAGCGCGGAAAACAACGCAAGCGGAAACGGCTATGCCGTCGGCTACGTTTGCGATAAGGAATATAACGGTGCTTGGACGGGCTTAGTATTGGAGGACGTAACGATTGGCGAAGAACGGATTAATAAACGACTCGTCGCGTACCTGCCTAATGCATTTTGCGAAAATGTATCGCTTAGCGATAAGGTTTTGGTGCGTGGAAATATTAGGACAAGAAAGGTAAACGCCGATAATTTTTCTTCGTATATACAAGCGATTGGGGACGACGTTTGCTATGAAGTATGGACGGAGACGGGCGAAATTGTAGGAAAGCGTTTCCACCTCTTTCATGCAATACGCAACCGAATGGAGGAGGTTATATCCGCAGGGATGGACAAGACGTCTGCGGCGGTGACAAAGGCGGTATTGCTTGGTGAAACGGCAGGGATAGACGCGGAATTGTACGACAATATACGAAAGGGTGGAATTGCGCATATATTCGCCGTGTCCGGTTTGCACGTAGGCGCGTTATTTGGGTTCTGTTTGCTGTTGTTCAAGCCGTTGAAGAAATTACCTGCTATGGGAGAGTGGTTGGGGATATTCCTCATTCTCTTTGTCTACGCAGGGGTATGTGGATTTTCTGCATCCGTGGTTAGGGCGTCGGTGATATGCTTAGTCACTTATGCGGCAAAGCTGTTGCGCATGAAGGCAGATTTTCTGGAATCATTGGCATTGGCTGCCATTTGCATTTTGCTATTCACGCCTACCGCCTTATTCGAGCTCGGTTTTCAGTTGTCTTTCGCGGCTTGTCTCGGAATTGCATTTTTATCAAAACCGATAGGCCAGGTATGCGATGAACTAATTTGCAAACTACGAAAACTGTTTACAAGGAAGAAGGAAATAACGGGGGAGGACGGGGATACCGCGCCGCTTGGTATCGCAGAACGCGCGCTTCGCGCAGGCGTTTCCTTTCTCTCGGTCACTTTGGCGGCGCAGATATTCACGTTGCCGCTGCTCTTATATTACTTTGGTTACGTGTCGGGTTGGGCGCTCTTGTTAAATTGCCTTTTCGTGCCGCTAATCAGTAGCGCTTTCTCGTTGTTATTACTGTTTGTGTTCGTGGCTTGTCTTTTTCCGACGGCATTCTCCTTTGTCGTGCTGTACGTTCCCAAAGTGATTTGGTCGGTACTGTTGCTGATTTTCCAAACGATGGATTTTTCCTCGTTTGCAATTGTCGGATTGCGCATTTCCGCGGCGGCAATGATTCCTTATCTATTCGCTTGTGTATTTTTTACGGATAAATGGGATTTAAGAAAATCGCTCCGCTATATACTGGCATGCGTGTGCATTTTAGCATTTGGCATAACCATGGTCGGGTTGAATTTATAAAGTATGGGTAAAAAACGGATAAAAAGCAGGGGATGCGCGCAAAAAGAAACTTGCGTGAATTCCTTGCTTTTTTCTTTGGGGTATGCTATAATATAGCATAGGGAGGTGACGGCGTGAAATACGTAGAGTTTAAAAAATTTACAGATGACAACGGCGCACAGCCCGTTTACCTATTTGAAGGCGAGGAAGTATATTTCCGTGAAAAGGGCGAGGCGCTAATTAAAGAGCGCTTTTTGCAAGAGGCCACCCTTGATTATGCGTCGTTTGACGGGGGCTCGCTCAAAGGCGATAAGCTGAAATCGTTGGTCGATGCGGTAAACTGTTTCCCGTTTGTCAGCGAAAGACGAGTCGTGCGCGTGTCGGAGTTTTATCCCACGGAGAAGGAATACGAAACCTATTTACAACCGTTGTTCGACGATCCGCCCATGCACAGCATTTTGTTGATTGTCAATGGCGGTAAAGGCAAGGCAGGTACGGCGGCGCTTAGTAAAAAGCCGAACGTAACCTACGTCGATTGCGCAAGATCGGACGAAGAGACCATCAAGAAATGGATTTACGTGACTTGCAAGCGCGCGGGCTTATACGCGGACGGCGTGACGTGCGGAAAGCTGGCGTCCTATTGCGTGTACGACATGGCGAGAATTGCTAAAGAAACGGAGAAATTACTTGGTTATTGTGCGGCGACAGGAGTGACTCGGCTGACGGATGAAATCGTAGATTCTCTTGTTTATCCGGATGCAGAGTATAAGATATATGAACTGGCAAATGCGCTGGCAAGGAAAAATTATTCGGCGTATATGCGTGTCATGAAGGATCTTTCGACGAGGGGCTTTAACGAAACGTCGCTCTTATCCTCGTTGGCGTCCTATTTTAAAGGGCTGTATGAAACCTCTCTTTGCAAAGGCGGCGATAAAGAAGTTGCGGCGGCGCTGGGCATTAAGGAATATGCAGCGCGTAAGAATAGAGAGCAGGCGGCGAAGTTTGGGAAAGATCGGTTGCTGAATCTTTACGATGGGGTATACAGCGCGATTAGTGCCATAAAATGCGGCGAAGTAACGCCGTCCTCGGCATTAAAAGCGGTCACTTCAAAACTATTTTTTGAAAATTCCGGCAAATAACGTTAGAAACACTTTACTTTTTTGATTTAGTTTTTATATAATATAATACGCACGCGCAATAGTTGCGGCGGCGTAAAGGTTAGGAGGCTACATTATGGGAATGCGGCTTTTGGCAACGGCGGTGGATTTTCCTGCGCTGTTGGAAAGTATTATCGGGTTCTTTACTAATTTCAGCGTATTGTATGCGGTGGAAATCCTTTTATTTTTTGGATTGATTTTCTTCGTTTCCAAAGTATTGCGCGATAACGATGCAACCAAGCTCATGCTGTTGTATTGGCTCATGCTGATTGCAGGCGGTGCGATGCACGTTTTCGATGGCGAAGTGATGACAAAGCAATTCTTCTTGTTCTACGTCATTTTGATGTCGGCAATTATGCTGATTATTTTCAGCGTAGAGGTGAAGAAGTATTTCTGGGACGTTCATTCGGCAAAGCTTAGCGGTCCCGAAAAGACGGTAGGCGGCACAGCGGAAGTATACACGAAAGCGGATACCGAACGTTGTGTAATGAATATCGTAAAAGCGCTTCAAAATATGTCGAAGAACAACGTCGGCGCGCTGATTGTTCTTTCGAGAGGTAGCTTACCCAAGCAAGTATTGCAAAGCGGCGTTACGATTGACGCGGAAATTTCCACGCAGATGATCGAGGGGGTATTCTTCCCGAAATCGCCTTTACACGACGGTGCGATGGTCATTCACGGCCATAAAATTCAGGCGGCAGGTTGCTTTTTGCCCTTGACGCAAAAGACGAGTTATCCTAAGGAATACGGCACTCGTCACAGAGCAGGTATCGGAATCACAGAGGTCGCAAACGTCATTTCGCTGGTCGTTTCCGAGGAGACGGGTATTATTTCCATCATCAAGCAAGGGAACGTAACGCGCTATGCGGATTATGATATGCTCATGGACGCATTGAAAGATTATTATTGGCAGGAAATGCCGATATCGACGAAGAAAAACAACGGAGGTAACAGATAATGAAATTCGTGAACTTTTTGAAAAACGTATTCGTATCTAAGTTTTGGATCAAGGCCATTACCTTGATTTTGGCAGTATTCGTTGTGTTGGTCATCAATTTGTGAGAGAGAGTTGGCAGGAGATTTTATGGGAATCAAAGTATGTAAATTCGGCGGCACGTCGATGGCGGATGGCAGTACCATTCGTCGTGGCGCGTCAATCGTAAATGCGGATGCGGAACGCCGCTACGTGGTGGTTTCCGCGCCTGGTAAGCGATTTAGCGGCGATATAAAAATTACCGATCTTTTGTATAAATGTTCGGATGCCGTGGAAACGGGGGATATCGCGACGTTTGAAAAAACGTATGAAAAAATTCGCGTTCGCTTTTTGAATATCGAAAAGGAGCTAGATAAAGATCTTCAGCTTGCAGACGGGCTTGAACGTGTGAGAGTAGAAATGCTCGATGGCGCAGGCAGGGATTATTGCGCTTCCAGAGGGGAATATTTCGCTGCGTTGATTATGGCGTCGGTGTTGGGCGTTCCCTTTGTGGACGCAACGGAATTTATCCGTTTTAATGAGGATGGAACGCTGAGTGAGGAGACTTTTGCACTCGGTGCAGAGGTGCTTTCTAAACACGAAAGAGCCGTAATTCCTGGTTTTTACGGGCTTGGTGCAGACGGGAAGGTGAAAACGTTTTCCCGTGGCGGCGGCGATATTTCCGGCTCGGTAGTGGCGCGCGCCGTCCAGGCGTCCTTGTATGAAAATTGGACGGACGTCAGCGGGTTCTACGCTTGCGATCCGAGAATTGTCAATTCCCCAAAATGGATTTCAGAGCTCACTTATCAAGAGCTTCGCGAGCTTTCCTATATGGGCGCTAACGTATTACATAGCGAATCAATTTTCCCTGTTAGAAGCGCTGGGATTCCCATTCGTATTTGTAACACCTTCCGCCCTGAAGAGGCTGGCACGTATATCGTGAAAAACTCTACGAGAGATATTCGCGAAGTGGTTGTTACGGGCATTGCAGGGAAAAAGGGGTTCACGTCCATTACGCTTGAAAAATCGATGATGAACTCGGAGGTCGGCTTTGTTGGAAAAGTGCTTTCCGTCATCGGTAAGCATGGGATTTCTTTCGAACATTTGCCTTCGGGAATCGATACCATGTCCTTAATCATTGACAACGAATACCTGAAAAACGGAATTTTGGAAACGTTGCTGGAAGAGATGAAAATGGCGGTTCGCCCCGATAAAATTTACGCGCATGAAAATATCGCTTTGGTGGCGACAGTTGGTCACGGTATGGCGAAAAACGTCGGTACGTCCGCGCGCTTGTTTAAGGCGCTTTCGGAGGCAGGTATCAATGTGAACATGATCGACCAGGGTTCTAGCGAGTTAAACATCATCGTTGGTGTAGAAGGCGAGGATTGCGCGGCTTGCATTCAGGCGATTTATAACGAATTTTTCAACTAAAGGGGGAAACTATGAAATACTGCACAGTAGAGCTTAACAAGGAATATTTCTTTATCGAGGGTGGTCAACTTAGCTACCTTGTAATGGATTATCCTTACGACGGTGACGGCGAAAATGCTTGGAGACGTCCTGCCGTGATCGTTGTCCCCGGCGGCGGTTACGGTTGTGTCAGTAAACGCGAAGGGGAGCCTATTGCAGCTGCGTTTTTGGCGAAAGGCTTTCAAACGTTTATACTTGGGTATTTATGCGCTCCGGATGGGGTACGCTATCCCGAACAGCTTATGGAATTGTCTGCGGCGGTGGATTACGTTAAAAAGCACGCAGATGAATTGCACGTAAATCCCAACGAGATTTTTGTTGTAGGTTTTTCCGCAGGCGGTCATTTGGCGGCGAATCTTGCCGTGGAACATCAAAACGTTTCGCAAAAAGTGGGCGTTGCTCTGGATTGCAAGCCCACGGCGATAGGGCTTGGTTATCCTGTTATTAGCAGCACGCATGGTCATTTCGGTTCTTATGACAACCTGTTAAACGGTTACACGGAGGAGGCGAAGCAGGAACTTTTAAAGACCTTGAATTTGAATGAAGCGGTCAGCGAGCATACGCCGCCTGCCTTCATTTGGACGACGGCGGAGGATGCGGTAGTACCGCCCGACAACGCAATGCGTTACGCGTTGGCGTTGGATAAGTTGCAGATTCCTTACGAATTGCACGTATATCCGCACGGTATACACGGATTGTCCACGGGGAATCAGTTGGTAAATCCCGATACGCCTGCCTTGAAAAAGGTAAACCGTTGGATTGCGGATTGTGCGGATTTCTTTTACGAGTTTGTGGAAGAACCATTTTAAAAAGACGAATAAAAAGGAGGGAATTCCCTCCTTTTTCTTTTCTCAACGCGTACATGGTTACTGCTTTCTGGCGCGAATATATACGCCGCCGTTTTGTAATACACAGCCATGCGCCTTGGCAAGCGCGGAAACGCTAACGACTTGATACCCTTCGTTTTTCAGGTCGGGCAAAAGACGTTTTAAAGCGGCAACGGTTTCTTCGTAGCCGTCGTGCATGAGCACGATTGCACCTGAAAACTTTTGCGACATCACGCTATTGTAAATGGTATCTGCGTCAACGCGCGTCCAGTCTAAAGTGTCGATTGTCCAATCGATGATGGGGGTCTTCGCCAACGCTTTTACCTGTTCATTCACTTTTCCAAACGGCGCGCGCAAAAGATGCCTTTCCCTTCCGTCCACTTGAAATAGCGCTTGGTCGGTGCGGTCGATTTCCGCTTGCAGCGCTTGCTCGTCCAGCGTTGTTAAATCGTAATGCGAATGGGTATGATTTCCCAGTTCCATGTCAAGAATATGCGCCGTATGCAGTTGATGGAGCGAGTTGTCGTTTACGTATATACTGTTCACGAAGACGGTTGCGCTTGCCATGCAATCGGGATGTAGGCTATTATACTCGGCAAAAACGGCGCAGACGTTTTCCAAGGTTTTAGAGGGTGCATCGTCAAAGGTGAACGCAATCAGTTTGCGTGTCGAATCGACGTAGGAAACGTCTACGTCCGACGTATTCCACGTATTGTTTGCGTTGGGAGACAGAGGGGTTTCCGTGAATTCCACGTTTTCGAAATAGGATTCGAATGTGGGGGGTAGGTACGTGTTGAATGGTTGTTTTGCGGCACTGTTACTATGCTGGCAGCCGCCAAAACTTGCGCATATTACCAAAAAGACAAGGGCGCGAGAAAGAAATGTATTACGCATATCGACAGTTTGTGTAGAAGTTTGTTTTTTTATGTCAAAATCCTTGAAACACGCAAAAAAAATTCGGGAAGCGCTTGACAGAATAAGTCCTATATGATATAATTATAATGTTGTGTGTACGAAAAGATAATTGAGGCGGTTAGAACACAAAAAATGCTCAAGCCGCATACGGATGATAGTGTTGCTTGTAGGTAGAGCAAAACGGTCAACGGATAAGGATGGAAGAATGATAACGGATCAAGAAATCAAAAAAGTATGTGACAAGTTCGATATTAAAGGAGAATACCGTTCTTTCGAAGTTGTGAACAGCGGACATATCAATACAACGTATAGGGTATATTATTTCCGCAATGGGGAACTGAAGGATTACATTTTACAGTGCGTGAATACTTATGTATTCCAGAATCCCGTAGCGGTGATGGAAAATATTTCGTCCGTCACCGAATATATACGTGCAAAGATTAAAGAAAAACAGGCAACGGCAAAGCGTAACGTACTGCATTATGCCAAGACGGAAGATGGGCAATATTATACGTTTATGGAAGACGGTAGTTTTTGGCGTTGTTGTCGTTATATTGACGATTCGATATGCTTTGAAACCACGGACGATTTGAAGGTTGTGGAAGAGGCGGGGATCGCCTTTGGGGAATTCCAGCTGTATTTGGCGGATTATCCTGTTAAGGATTTGAATATTGTTATTCCTCATTTCCATAATACAATCATGCGCTTTGACGCTTTAAAAGAAGCCGTGGAGCGCAATGAAGCGCAACGGCTTGATGAAGTGAAAGAGTTGCTGGAAGCCTATATGCGTTTGGAGGAGATTGCTACCCGTCCGTATAGATTGCAAAAAGCAGGCGTTTTGCCTTTGCGAGTTACGCATAACGATACCAAGCCGAGCAATATTTTGTTTGATCAAACGACGAAAGAGCATCTTTCCGTTATCGATTTGGATACGGTAATGCCGGGTTTGGTTGCGTTTGACTTTGGCGATGCAATCCGCGTTATTGCGTCAACGGGCGCGGAAGATGAAAGGGATTTATCCAAGGTCGCTTTGGATATCGATAAATACGAAGCGTTTGCAAAGGGCTTTGTATCGACGGTAAATCTTCGTTTGACCGAAGCAGAGCAAAAAAATCTTGCGTTAGGCGCGGTTGCCATGACGGTGGAATGCGGTATTCGTTTCTTAACCGACTATTTAAACGGAGATAAGTATTTTAGAATCCATTATCCCGATCAAAACCTGGTGCGCGCACGCTGTCATTTGGTGCTCGCTGAGGACATGGTACGCCGTTTGGAGGAAATGCAGACGATCGTGGATAAATACTGCGAATAATAATTTTAAAGGAGAAAGCCGCGGCGAAAACGCCGCGGCTTTTTTACTATGCAAAAAATGAATGATAATGATTTAACAAATCGCAGAGGATTCATTTGCTATTTGGTTTTTTATGTGGTATAATACAAAGGATATGTTTTTTAATTTATAATTAAAAAAATAAGCGTTTATTAAATCAAGTTTAGTTGTAAAGGAGAATGTTTATGAGCGCAAACTATAAAGCCCCTCGTGGAATTGGTGGAAAGATATTTTTCGTTATCCTTTTGATGGTGGTTGTTGAGGGGATTTTATTATCCACCCTGTTGCAAGACATTAATTGGCTGACGGAGGAAGAGGTTGTGCTGCACGCACTCGGCATCGTTTTTGTCTTGATTACCGGTATTGTAATTATGGTGAAGATCAAGCAGA
This sequence comes from Candidatus Scatosoma sp., assembly GCA_045594025.1. Lineage (GTDB taxonomy): Bacteria > Bacillota > Clostridia > Christensenellales > Borkfalkiaceae > Scatosoma. Next base: position 2,486 of record JAZNXS010000047.1, on the reverse strand, counting down.
AATATGATCGTCAACTGTATGAAATGTATAAAGCTAACAAAGAAAGAGAGCTTGACCAGAAAAAAGCAACTTCTACGGCAACGAAGACTACGAGTGCTCCTACGACGGGCGGTGCCTCTAATCTTTCCATGCAGCGTGTTGCAAAGGATATGCAGGTGGCAACGAAGACGAAGAAATACGGTGATTTTTCTTCTATCAAAGCGCTTTGCGAGGATTTTGTTGCCTATGCAAAGGATGAGGGCGTAGACGTATCTTTCGAGGAGGCAAGGTCTATTTTTTCTGCGATGGCAGCGGCGCGCGCGATTTGGTTTAAGTGCGAATCTCCTGAATATGCAACGTCGGTAGCAGTGGCGCTGAAGAAATATTTCGGCGGCGCGGATCGCACGATTGTTGTCGATGAAAACGTAAAAGACACGAGATCGTTGATTTATACGCAGGTATCTGGCAAGAGAACGGCAACTCCGCTTTTGGAGGAGCTGTATCGTGCTAAATTTATTGAAGACGCAATCTTTACTACGGTAATCAAGGATGCGGAAACTTGTCAATTCGGTAAGGTATTTTATCCGTTTATTCAAGGTTGCCGAGCCCCCGAAGGTAACACGGAAATTACGGTAGATTATTTCGGCGACTATAAGGGGTTTGCTCATATCGAAAACAAGAAGATGGTATATCCGAAAAACTTCTGGATGTTCTTCGTTATAGGCGACGAGAAAAGGGTGCTCCCCAAAAAATCGGTGGAATACTCTTACGTGGTGCATTTAAAGGCGAAAGAGGCGATTGCGGCAGAAGTCGGAGAAAGGGAAACCCATTATCCTATTTCCTATTCACAGTTTAACGAGTTGGTGGCAACGGCTGTGGAGGAGCATTTTATTTCTCTTGATCTTTGGAAAAAGATTGATAAAGTGGAGGAATATTTGCAGGTTAAATTGCCGTTTGCTTTGGCGAATCCCGTTGTTAGAGAGATTGAGTTCTACACCTCGGTTATGGTTTCTTGCGGAGTGACGCAAACGGAAGCGATTGACCAAATATTGGCGGAAAAGATTTTCCCGATGCTCAGTGAGTATACGAAAGAGGAAGTCAATCAAGAAGGGCAAAGTCTTGCAGAATGCATCGACGGCTTGTTCGGTATGGAAAACTTGCCTTTGACGCATAAAGCGTTGACGGATTTAGGCTTAGATTAAGATAACACGTAAAGAAAAGAAGAGTCAGGAGGCTGACATGGCGCAGTATAAGCATAATATATTGACAACGTTTATACAGGCAATTTTAGAGAGTGAGGCGGCAATCACCCTCTACGTTGTCATATTACTGGCAACGGTAATGACATTTGTCATTATGGTCATTATTTCGGAAAAACGCCGTACGAAACAGATGCAGGCGATTCACGAAGAATTCCAAATGAAGCAGGACGAGTTTGAAAGAAAGACGGTAGAGGAGCTTCTTTCCGAGCAAGAGGAAGACGACGAGGAGGACGCGCCCCGTTTCTTCATGCTTTCCCAAATCGACGAAAGAATGAGCAAAAAACCTCGTCCTAAGTTCGACGACACGGTTACGCTGAAGAGTTTTTGCGAGGATTTCAGAAACTTTGCGGCAAATCGCTTGCACCTTTATTATGAGGAGAGCGATATTCGTCAATTTATTGCAGGTATGTCCGTATCCCATATTTTGGTTATGCAGGGTATGTCGGGTACAGGTAAAACTTCGCTTGCATACGCATTTGGAGAATACATACAAAACAAGTCCACCATCGTTCCCATTCAGCCGATGTGGAAGGAAAGAACGGACTTGATCGGTTATTACAACGAATTTACGAAAAAGTTCAACGAAACGGTACTTTTGCAGAAGATGTACGAAGCGAATTACAGCGACGAAATGTACATTACGGTTTTGGACGAAATGAACATCGCGCGTGTGGAATACTATTTTGCGGAATTCCTTTCGCTGCTTGAAATCCCCAACCCCGAAGGCAGATATTTAGACGTTATATCGGATAAGATGGATAACGATCCAAAGCTGTTAAAGGACGGCAGATTACGCCTTCCCGTCAATATGTGGTTTATCGGTACGGCGAACAACGACGACTCGACGTTTGCCATTTCGGATAAGGTGTATGACAGAGCCATGGTCATGAATTTGGATAAGAAATCCAAATGGTTTGACGCTCCGTCTACGGGGAATCGCAGAATTTCCATGCAGAAATGGGACGAGTTGATTCAAAAAGCCATCGGCGAATATAAGATGACGGAAAGAAACAAACGCCGCATACGTAAGCTGGACGAATATATGATTGATAATTTCCATATCACGTTCGGTAACCGTATCATGAAACAGATGAATCAATATATTCCCGTTATGATTGCTTGCGGAGGGAACGAAGTGGAGGCAATCGACGACATTTTGGCGAAGAAAGTCCTGCGTAAGCTGGAATCGCAAAACCCCATTTACGTAAGAAATTCCGCGGAGGGATTAAGGACGTATTTAGACGA
>JAZNXS010000046.1:0-77321 GCA_045594025.1 Candidatus Scatosoma sp. | reverse complement strand
TTTGTCAATAGTTTTTTATAAAAAAGTTTTAAATTTTTTTTTAGGAGAAAGAGGGGTGTATTTTACCTTTTTTTAACAAAAAATTCGCAAGCTTTTAACAAACGTACATTATAATGATAAATAACAAATATAATAATAAGGTTGACAAAACTTACGGAAAGGGATATACTAAGGGCATGAAAAAGAGGTTAAGCGCAAAGCGGAAACAATGGATAGAGAGAACGATTGCAAACGACAGAAGTTATAAGCTGTATTTGTATAACCGTTTCTTCATTTTTCTTATCTTGGCACTTGGGCAGTTGGCAGGGTATATTTTGCTGTTGCTTTTGGTGGCGTATAATTCTAGCATCGGGATTGCGGTGCAGTTGGTTTCGTGGATTTTGAGTGCTATTGCGGTATTACATTTGATTGGAAGAACGCAAAGCCCCTCTACAAAGCTGAACTGGATTTTACTCATTATTATTGCGCCCGTAGTTGGGCTGCCTTTGTATATTATGTACGGCGAGGGGAGACCTACCCGTATTATGAATTGGAAAATTCGCCTTGCTAAGCAAGAAAATCAAAAGCAGTTTGAAGAGGTCTACGGCAAGGAGGAGATAGAAGAGACTGTCGGCAGAAATGCGGCGATCAGCCGATACCTGCATAGGCACGTCAATTATCCTGCGTATAAAGAGGGCAGTATTAAGTATTATAAGAGTGGGGAAGAAATGTTCCCTGCGATGTTGGAGGAACTGAAAAAAGCGGAAAGCTTTATTCTTTTGGATTACTTCATCATCGCGCATGGAAAGATGTGGAATTCGATTCTCGAAATTCTGTTGGAAAAGGCCGCGCTTGGCGTAAAAATCCGTATTATTTACGACGATTTCGGGTGCATGGTGACGTTGCCGCCGAAGTACGACATCTATTTGGAAGAATTGAACGAAAATATCAAATGTATGACGTTTAACGACGTTGTTCCGTTGTTCGCCGTACGCATGAATCATCGCGATCATAGAAAGATTTTGGTGGTGGACGGAAAGGTCGCTTTTACGGGCGGCGTGAATATTTCCGACGAGTATATTGCTGAAAAGCAGCGTTTTGGATATTGGAAGGATTCGGGGGTGAAGATAACAGGCCCAGCCGTGGCTTCGTTTACCAAAATGTTCTTCGATTTATGGAATGCATTCCGTAAGGATAAAGAGAACGTAAAGGATTACCTTCTTCCCGTAGAAGCGGGGGGCAGGTGCGAGTTGAAAACGGATAGGTGCATTCAGCCGTACGACGAATGTCCCTTGGATAAAATCAGCGTTGCCGAGACGGTATACGTGGATATCATTGATAAAGCAAGCAAGTACGTATATATTTTTACGCCGTATTTGGTGTTGGACGATTTTATGCGTACGGCAATGATCAGGGCGGCGATGCGTGGGGTGGACGTGCGAATCGTTACGCCGGGGATTCCCGATAAAAAGACGGTTTATCGCTTGACTAGGGCAAACTATGAAGTGTTATTAAAAGCAGGGGTAAAGATTTACGAATATACGCCCGGGTTTATCCATTCCAAGAGTGTGGTAAGCGATGATAAGTGCGCCGTAGTGGGGACGATTAATTTCGATTACAGAAGTCTGTATCACCATTTCGAAAACGCGGTGTATTTTACGGATATCAAAGCGGTGGCGGCAGTAAAACGGGACTGTGAGGAGACGTTTGCCGTATCCAAGGAATGCTCGTTAAAGTACCCGAAGAGAAGTATCGTTGGGCGTTGGATCGACGCTTTGTTGCGCGTGTTGGAAACGCTTTTGTAATAGGAAAATGAGAAAGAATAGACGAGAAGAAGAAAAGAAAATATTAGCCGAAATGGAAGAGGCAATGGCGGAGAAAAACCAGGCGACGCAAGAGGGAAAACACCTATAAAAAGCGGTGGGATATTTGCGGATAAGACGCCGCAAACGATCCATTGCAGAAAGTGTAAAACATTGATGCAAAAGGGTGTTTGTCCTGCCTGCGGTTATACCATGTACGTGCCGATGGATAAGAAGACGCAACAAAAAATCCGTTGGATTATTGGGGGCGTGTGTGTAATCGTTTTTATCTTGTTATTATTAATTTTATAAACAAATGAAAAACAGGCGGTTCGCCTGTTTTTTATTTTGGACAGCGCGTTCGCAAACGAAAATAAAACATGAAAATTTAGTGAAACGGGAGAAATTTTTCGTAGAAACAGTTGACAATCATTTTGGAAGAAAATATAATAGTAACAGTGTGATTTACTTACTAAATAGTAAGTAATTTTTGTTGACTCATGTAAACTTTTTCTAAGGAGAACCCGAGTGAATACAATCAAAACTCTGTTAAAAAGCGTGCGGCAATATAAAAAGCCGTCGCTAATCACGCCGATTTTTATGGCACTGGAAGCGCTTTGCGAGTGTTTGCTGCCCTTTTTCATGGCAAAAATGATCACCGCAATCGAGTTGGAGAACATCGGCGCAACGCAAGCGTTGTCGGAAATTATGAAATACGGCGGCATTCTGTTAGTTTTGGCGATGCTTTCCATGTGCTTCGGCGGTTTTGCAGGGAAGTTTGCGGCGACGGCAAGCTGCGGTTTTGCAAGCAATCTGCGCCACGACCTTTTCTACCGCGTGCAGAAATTTTCGTTTGCGAACGTGGATAAGTTTTCCACGTCTTCGCTCGTTACCCGTTTGACGACGGACGTTACCAACGTACAGCAATCCTATCAAATGTGTATGCGTATCGCCATTCGCGTGCCCTTGCAATTCCTGTTTGCAATCATCATGAGCTTCACGGTGAATCCCAAACTGGCATGGATATTCCTGGCGGTAGTGCCTTTCCTTGGGTTTATCATTTTCTCTGTGATGCGCTATGTAATGCCTTTCTTCCGCCGTATCTTTAAAAAGTATGACGCGTTGAACAATTCCGTGCAAGAAAACGTGGGCGGTATTCGCGTCGTAAAATCTTTTGTAAGAGAGGATTATGAAACAAAGAAGTTTGAAAGGGCGGCAGGGGAAGTCCGTGACGATTTCACCAAGGCAGAGAAAATTCTTGCGCTCAACACGCCCATGATGACTTTCTTTATCAATTTTGCCTCTATTTTGATTTCCGCATTTGCGGCGTATGCAATCATTGACCATACCCACTGGGCGGCGTTTGAAGGCTTTGGCAAAGGGCAGTTGTCGGCGCTTATTGCCTACGGGATTCAAATGCTTTCCTGTCTTATGATGTTCTCCATGATTTTCGTTATGCTGTCCATGTCTTTGGAATCGGCAAGACGTATTGCAGAGGTTCTGAATGAGGAATCGGATATCGTTAGCCCCGAAAATGGCGTTACGGAGGTCAAGGACGGTTCGATTCGTTTTGAAAACGTGAACTTTAAGTACTCGTCCAAAGCGAATAAATATGCGCTTTCCGATATCGATTTGGATATCAAATCGGGGGAAACCGTGGGTATTTTGGGTGGAACGGGTTCGTCGAAAACGACGCTCATTCAGCTCATACCCCGTCTGTACGACGCGACGGACGGCGAAGTATACGTCGGCGGCGTGAACGTAAAGGATTACGATTTGGACGTTTTGAGAAAAGAAGTTTCCGTTGTATTGCAAAAGAACGTACTCTTTTCGGGTACGATCAAGGATAACCTGCGCTGGGGGGATGAAAATGCCACGGACGAGGAAATCGAACGTGTTTGTAAGTTGGCGCAGGCGGATGAATTTATCCGCGCGTTCCCCGATGGATACGATACTTATATCGAGGCGGGCGGTACCAACGTTTCAGGCGGTCAGAAACAAAGACTTTGTATTGCAAGAGCCTTGCTGAGAAAACCCAAAGTATTGATTTTGGACGACTCTACGTCGGCCGTCGATACCAAGACGGACGCGCTGATTCGTCATGCGTTCAAGGAAGAAATTCCTGACACGACGAAAATCATTATCGCGCAGCGTGTTGCGTCCGTGGAACATGCAGATAAAATTTTGGTGCTGGAAGGCGGCAAGATCATTGCTTGCGGTAGTCATAACGAATTGATGATTTCTAGCGATATTTACCGTGAAATTTACGAGGCGCAAACGAAGAAGTCTTCGGATGCAGCTGAGGAAGGGGGTGAGGCGTAATGGCTACGGCAACGAACACCCAAAGAAAACCCGTGATGCCCAAAGGCCCGATGCGTGGGCGCGGTATGCCCGTTCCCAAAGGCGCAATCAAAAAGGGCACGCTTGGCAGATTGTTAAAAACGGTTACAAAGTACTACAAGTGGCAATTGATCGTCGTGCTCATCGCCATTGTATTGAATTCAGTGGGGAGCTTGGTTTCCTCCGTGTATATGCAATTATTGGTGGATGAGGTTATCACACCTGCGATGAAACAGGGCTTTACCAGCGAATTGCAAGGCACCCTGGTAGGGCTGATTATCATGATGGTATCGGTGTATTCCATCGTCATCGTGGCGTCCTTTGTATATACGCGTTTGATGGCGACGGTGACGCAGGGTATGCTGTATCATTTACGAACGGATATGTTCAGAAAGATGCAAACGTTGCCCATTAAGTTCTTCGATACGCATGCGCACGGCGAAATCATGAGTACGTACACGAACGATACGGACGCTACTAGACAGTTGATCGGGCAAAGCTTGCCCTCTCTTATCAGCAATTCGCTTACTCTGATTGTTTCCGTTATATTGATGCTCAATTACAGCTTCTGGCTTTCGCTGGTGGTGCTTGTTTCTACTTTCGTGATGACTTTCGTTGTAAAGAAAATCGGCGGGAACAGCGCAAAATATATGGTTGCGCAGCAGAGCTCTCTTGCAGAGGAAGAGGGCTTCATGGAAGAAATGATGAAAGGGCAAAAGGTCGTCAAGGTATTTACCCATGAAGAAAAGGCGAAAGAAGATTTTGAAAAGCTCAATCAAAAGCTGTTCAAGGACAGTGAAAGAGCGCATATTTTCGGTAATATTCTCGGCCCGATTTTGGGAAATATCGGCAACTTGACCTACGTATTGCTGGCAATTACGGGCGGTATCTTATTTGCGACGGGCGCGCCGAATATCGGGCTTAGTGCGATTTTTGACGGTGTGAAAACGATCGGTATCGGTATTATCGTTGCGTTCCTGGGGATGTCGAGAAACTTTACAATGACGGTCAATCAGATGTCGCAGCAAATTTCCATGATCGCGATGGGGCTTGCAGGGGCTAGCCGTGTGTTCACGCTCATGGATCAAGAGCCCGAAACGGATGAAGGGTACGTAACCCTTGTCAACGTGACCAAGGACGAGAACGGTAATCTTACGGAAACGACGGAAAGAACGCACTTATGGGCGTGGAAACACTATCATAAAGCGGACGATACCACAACGTATACCGAGCTGAAAGGGGATATCGTTATGGATATGGTGGATTTCTGCTACGTGCCGGAAAAGCAAGTGCTTACTGACGTTAGTCTTTACGCAAAGCCTGGTCAAAAAATCGCGTTTGTAGGGGCTACGGGCGCAGGGAAAACCACAATCACTAATCTTATTAACCGTTTCTATGATATTGCAGACGGTAAGATCCGCTACGACGGGATTAACGTGAATAAAATCAAGAAAGCGGACTTGCGCCGTTCGCTTGGTATTGTTTTGCAGGACACCAACCTGTTTACGGGTACGGTCATGGAGAATATTCGTTACGGACGCTTAGACGCGACGGATGAGGAATGTATCGAGGCGGCGAAGCTTGCCAACGCGGATGATTTTATTTGCCGTTTGCCCGAGGGGTATCAGACGATGCTTACGAACAACGGCGCAAACCTTTCGCAAGGGCAAAGGCAGCTTCTTTCTATCGCGCGTGCGGCAGTAGCGGATACCCCGGCGATGATTTTGGACGAGGCAACTTCGTCCATCGATACCCGAACGGAAGCGCTTGTCAACGACGGCATGGATAAGCTGATGAAAGGTAGAACGGTATTCGTGATTGCACATAGACTCTCCACCGTGCGGAACTCCGATGCAATCATGGTGCTTGACCACGGTAAAATTATCGAACGTGGCACCCATGACCAACTTCTCGAACAGAAAGGGGTGTATTATCAGCTTTATACCGGCGCCTTTGAGCTGGAGTAAAATGTATATTTGCAGCGCAATACTTTGTCGCAGCTCCGTGTGTCTAGGTCACGTACGCATAGTACGCTCCCGTCGACATACTCGCTGCTTCGCGTCTTGCTTGCAACTATCCATTTTACGGCGCAATACTTTGTCGTGGTTCCGCGTATCTCAGCCCCACGTACGTAAAAAGCGGACGATTCATGGTATTGCATTCACTTTTTGATAGCAAAATTTAATCTAAAAACCCCTCGTTTACGCTAGGTAAACGAGGGGTTTTGTTATTAAAGTAACGGTTTTTCTATCACCTTTAACCCCAGTTCTTTTACCATTTTCATGGCAAATTCTTGGGATTTAACGTCTAAAAAGCTGGTGGGATCATGCGCGTCCACGCCGATGACAATATCGTTGCCGACTTCAGCGGCGATGGAGAAAAATTCGTAATTAGGGTAATGCCGTCCCTCACGCACGCCCAACAGATTGAGTTCTAACGGAATACCCATGCGTTTTGCGCCCTCGCAAAGCCGTTTATATTCGCGCTGGCGGATTTCGGGGCTGTAATGAAATCCTGCCATATCGGGGTGTGCAAGATAGAGGAAGTCGCCTGTGGCAAGTCCTGCAAGCACCTGCGTTACGTAGGTGACTAACGCAATATCCTCCGTACGTTTGACATATGCATGGTTCAGTTCATTGCCGATAAAGTGCTGTCCCATAATCAAGAAGTCGGGGGATACTTGTTTTAAAAACGCCATTTCTTCCTTGTGGAAGTCGGGGTAGTATTCCAGCTCGAAGCCGCAGAGGATACGGATATCCTTTGCATATTCTTTTGCAAGCGCGCGTATGGAATCTGCATAGGCGTGTAGCTCTTCAGGATGCATACGGAAGCTGGAATAGTAGTTCGTATTTGGGAAAAGGTAGGGGGCATGGTCGGAAATACCAAGTACTTTCAGGCCGCCTTCAATCGCTTTTTCCACGTATTCTCTGTCCGTGCCGACGGCGTGTCGGCAACGGGTTGTATGTGAATGGTAATTATAAATCATCAAAGCACCTTGGAAAGGAATTCCTTTAAACGCTCGTCTTTCGGATTTGCGAAGAATTCTTCGGGAGAATTTTCTTCCTTGATGACGCCGTCGCTCATGAAAATAACGCGGTTTGCAACTTCTCGTGCAAAGCCCATTTCGTGCGTGACTACGACCATGGTCATGCCTTCTTGGGCAAGTTCTTCCATTACTTTTAATACTTCGCCTACCATTTCCGGATCAAGCGCGGAGGTGGGCTCGTCAAAGAGCATTACCTTGGGTTCCATAGCGAGCGCTCTGACAATCGCGATACGCTGCTTTTGACCGCCCGAAAGGGTGGCGGGATATACGTTTGCTTTATCGGCAAGGCCGACCTTTTCCAAAAGCTCCATAGCCAACGCATTCGCTTCTTCCTGCGTTTTCTTTTTCAGCTTTACAGGGGCAAGCGTGATGTTTTGTAAAACGGTCAGGTGGGGGAAGAGGTTGAACTGCTGGAATACCATGCCCACTTCCTGACGGAGTAGGTTGATATTCTTCGTCGTTTCCTTTTCAATGGCTTTTTCTATCACTCGCAAAGCGGTGTATTGCGCCTCTAATTCCTCAAACTTTGCCTTGTCTTCGGGGGTAAAATGCTTCTTTTTCTTTGCCGCAAGCAGAGCTCTCATTTGGCGTTTGAAATAAACGCGCTGATTTTTAAAAATCGTTTTTCCCTCAAATAGAATTTCCCCTGCCGAGGGCATTTCCAAAAAGTTCAAGCAACGCAAAAAGGTGGATTTACCGCAACCCGACGGCCCGATAACGGCGATAACGTCTCCTTTATAAATATCGGTATTGATACCGTTTAATACGTCTAGTTTGCCGAAATGCTTGTGTAAATTATTTACTTGTAAAAGAATTTCTTTGTTCTCAACGTTCATTTTTCGCAAACCCCTTTTCCATACGTTTAATAAAGAATACCATAATATATACGATAACAAGGTAACAGCAGCCTACGAGTATACCGCTTGCCAGATAGTTGGGGATGGTGCGGTAAATAGTATCCGCCGCCGCGTTTAAATCAAAGGTGATTTGCCCGGGGGTAGAGCCGATCCAACCGATAATCGAGGTTTCCTTTAAGAGGGCAACCATTTCATTGCCGATAGCGGGAATAATATTTTTTACCGCTTGCGGCAAAATGATTTGCACCATCGTTTGTAGCCAGTTGAGCCCCAGCGCTCTGCCTGCTTCCATCTGTCCTTTATCAATCGATAAAATGCCGGCGCGGATACTCTCCGAAACATACGCGCCCGAATTGATGCCGAACGTGAGGATTGCTGCGTACGGCTTAAAGCCGGGGATGGCAAACACGGCGTACACCATAATAAATAACTGCAACGCGACGGGTGTGCCGCGGAATACTGTGGTGTAAATATCGCAAATTATTTTGGGGGCTTTTGTCCACTTATTGTCGGGCATGATTTTGACAACTGCGACTACAAATCCCAAAAACAGACCGAGTACAGCGGCGATGACGGTAATTAAAATAGAATTTAACAGTCCGTCGAAGATGTAGCCCAGTAGCTCTGGATTAGATAAAATTTTAATAATATCATGAAACATAAGACTTTTTTATTCTTCCTTTTACGTGATTTAAGGGAAAGACAAAAGCCCTTCCCTTAATGTGTTATTAATAATGGATTAAAGACCGAGGTGCTTGTCAACGAGCGCCTGAATACCGTCTTTGCCAAGTTCAGCAAGAACATCGTTGATTGCTTTAAGCAATTCCGTTTGGCCTTTGGTTACGCAGATAGCATAGGTATCTACCGCAGCTTCGTCGGGGTTGGTTTCGTCGCCCTTGTAGTAGAGGGGAGCACAATCATATTCCGACTTACCTTCGATAAGCTTCTTCGCAGGAAGCTCGTCAATAATCAGTACGTCCGAGTTGCCAAGACCAACGTCTGCAACTGCGGTAGCTAATGCGTCGAAACCTACTTTTTCTGCGCCCGTATCGTAGATTGTACCGCCTTCCGCAAGCTCGTCGCCGAGGAAGAGGTCGGCAGTGGTACCGTTTTGTACGGCGATGCTCTTACCAGCAAGGGAATCCCAGTAAACGCCAACCGTGTCGTTGTCCGTCGTCGTGCTTTCATACGCAGCGGACTGGTCAGCTTTATAAATTACGTAAAGGCTTGCCGTGTAGTATTCGTTGGAGAAGTCTACCTTCTTTGCACGTTCTTCCGTAACGGAAATACCAGCCGCGCCAACGTTGCAAAGCTTACCTGCTGCTACGGTGTCCACGATGGTATCGAAACCTACGTTTTCAAACTTTACTTTCTTGCCAAGCTTTTCGCCGACTTTTTCCATAATGTCTACGTCAACACCGACGATTTTGCCGTTTTGAATATATTCAAAGGGGGCAAAACCGGCTTCGGTATATACCACCAACGTATCGTCGTTGTTACAGCTCGTAAAACCGAAGGTTGCGAAGGCTGCGATTGTTGCAAGTGTCGTTGCTAAAATTTTCTTAATTTTCATAATATCTCTCCTTTTCCATCTCCGCTATTTTTGCGTCGGTGTTTTTAAATATGCGCCTATTGTAGTCCTATTTTTTTAATAAGTCAACTATTTTAACGCCATTTTTGAATATTTTTTCATAAAAATTTAATATTTTATGCATAAATGTATAAAATCAATGAATATAACGCATAAAAGCATTTTTTAATGAATAAACATTTTCGAGCATACATTATTTCGAGGATAAAACAGACTGAAATATCTTTGGGAAGGTACCTCGATTACGGATAGAAAAGTCTTGCTTTTTATGTTGGAATATGCTATAATGCTACTGCGAAAATAAAAGGACGGAAAAAGCCTTGAACAACGAATATTTTTCTTTTGAAGTAATTAAGACCGATCCGGAGACGGGGGCGAGGGCGGGGATTTTGCATACGCCGCACGGCGATATTGAAACGCCCGTATATATGCCGGTCGGCACGCAGGCGACGGTGAAGGGGGTATTCCCCAGAGACTTAAAAGAGGCTGGCTCGCAGATTATTTTAGCGAACACCTACCACTTATACATGCGCCCGGGCGACGATATAGTAAAAAAAGCAGGCGGATTGCATAAATTTATGAACTGGGACAAGCCCATCTTGACGGATAGCGGCGGTTTCCAGGTGTTTTCGCTTGGAAAGCTGAATAAAATCACGGATGAAGGGGTGGAATTCTCTTCGAATATCGACGGCAGTAAGCACTTCTTCACGCCTGAAAAGGCAATGCAGGTAGAACAAAACCTCGGCGCAGACATCATTATGGCGTTTGACGAGTGCAGTGAGTACGGTTACAACCACGCGCAAGCGGAAGCGGCGATGAAGCGTACGTCCGCATGGCTGGAGCGTTGCTATAAATTCCATGATAAGCCCGAGCAAGCGCTCTTCCCTATTGTGCAAGGGAATATGTATAAAGACCTGCGTGGGGAAAGCTTGCGCCGCACGTTGCCCTTTGTAAAACACGGTATCGCCATAGGCGGCCTTTCTGTTGGAGAACCGAAACCGATCATGTACGAGTTGTTGGATTATTTGCAACCGCTTTTACCAACCGACGTACCCAGGTATTTGATGGGGGTGGGTTCTCCCGACTGTTTGATTGAGGGGACGCTTCGCGGGGTGGATATGTTCGACTGCGTTTTGGCGACGAGAATTGCGAGAAACGGCACGGCGATGACAACGCATGGCAGAGTGGTGGTCAGAAATGGCAGATACAAAGAAGATTTTACGCCGCTGGATAGTGAATGCGATTGCTATTGCTGTAAAAACTATACCAAAGCGTATCTTCGCCATTTGATCAACGTGAACGAAATGTACGGGGCGATGCTGCTTAGTTTGCACAATATCACCTTCTTGCATAAACTAATGAAAGGTCTGCGCGAATCAATCCTTGGCGGTTACGTGAAAGAATACACGCAGGAATTTTACCGCAAGTACGGCGGCGAGGGAAAATGGTAAAATATACCTTTTTATTATAAAAGAAGCGCCCATGTACGGGTTGAATAGAAAAAAACGGCGGATAAAACCGCTGTTTTTTGTATGGAAAGGTTGTGAAAACGGCGTGAACGGATGTAAAAAGGCTATGAAATACGGAAAAATATCTTAAAAAGGAAGTCAAATCGCTTGCAAAAAGAGGAAAAAAAAGGTATCATAGTAATACTGAAAATATGTGAAGCGCGTATTTTGCGCGATGTTAAGGAGACGTTATGTTAAATTTTGTTTTTAATTTATTGAGCAGCAGCTCTGGAAACAACGCCAACGCAGGTTGCGGTACGGACGACTGGATTTTCTTGGCGGTCATCGTGGCTGCGATGGTCGGTATGATGGTTTGGAATGCTCGCTCGAATAAAAAGAGACAGCAAGAAGTAAAGAATATGCTTGACGCGATTCAGCCCGGCAATAAGGTGAAGACGATCGGCGGTATTTGCGGCGTCGTTGTTGAGGTTTGCCCTGAAGATAACACGTTCGTTTTGGAAACGGGTTCCGAATTGAGTGGCAAGTCCTATATCAAATTTGATAAGCAAGCCGTATATCAGACGGATGCAGTTGCAAAGCCTGAACAAGTGCCTGAGGAAATCGCAGAAGAACCTGCTCCTGTAGAAGAAGTAGTTCCCGTAGAAGAAGAGTCTGCTTCCGTAGAAGAAGTATCGGCGGAAAACTCGGAAGACAGCGCTGAATAATTCCAATAGTTCTAAGAAGAAAGCACCTTCGCATAGGATAATGCGGAGGTGTTTTTATGTATCATGAATCTTCATACGGAAACGGATTTTTTTCTATTATCAAGGCGGTGCTGGCTTCGCTTGCGTTTTCCTTTCTTGCTTCGGTGATCTTTGCCGTCGTGATTGAAACGGGCTGCGTGCAGCAAAGATGGATTTATCCCGTTACGCAAATGCTGAAATCGGTAGCGCTTGTTTTTGGAGTATTGACTTTCATCCGTGGGGAACGGGGCTGGTTAAAAGGGGCCGGAGCAGGGCTTTTATTTACGGCGCTTTCCTACCTCGCTTTTTCCGCTTTAGGCGGCGATTTTTCGCTGGGTTGGCTGATTATTGTGGAAATTGCACTCGCTTTTATCGTGGGCGCCATCGGCGGCATTGTAGCGGTGAACTTGAAAAAATAAGAAAAAAGAGTAGAAACGCTTTAAAAGTATAAAAAAATATAGCAAAGCGCTTGCAATTTTGGGAAAAGTGTATTATAATAGTAACACAAAAACCAAAGAATTTGGGAGGATATTATGATTAAGACGATTGCGAAACCCGCTGATAAGAAAGTAACCGGCTGTGGCGAATGCAGAAGCACCTGTCAATCCGCTTGCAAGACGAGCTGTACGGTAGGTAACCAGTCCTGCGAAAGAATTACGCGCGAAGAAAAAATCGAACGCAAATAATTCTGTTTTCATCGGCGGGACGTCCGCTATACGCTAACTTGGTAACACAATAAACACAAAAACGCAAAAACGGCGTAAGAGGCGCGCGTGTATTTATACGCGCCCTTTTTTGCTGTTAAGTTCACTTCATCGTCGTTTTACGACGCAAGGTTGGATTTATGATACACGTATTCAGTTACAGAGACAAAAATTACATATACGACGTCGGCAGCGGCAGTTTGCACGAATGCGATAAGACGACGGCGGATTACTTGAAAGCCAAAGAGGAAGGGCAGGACGTAGATATCACCTATATCATGGACGAACAAATCAAAGAAATCCTTTCCGACGTGGACGGATTAAAGGCGCAAGGGTTGCTGTTCAAGGAAGAAGTAAGCACGTATCCGATGAAGAGCAACGAAGTCAAGGCGCTCTGCATCCATATCTGCCACGATTGCAATTTCCGTTGCCGTTACTGCTTTGCTGACGAAGGTGCGTACCATTCCAAACGCGAATCAATGAGTTTCGAAACGGCAAAAGCTGCGGTAGATTTCCTGATTGCAAACAGCGGAAAGAGAAAGGTTTTGGAAATGGACTTCTTCGGTGGTGAGCCGTTGATGAATTTCGACGTTTTGAAGCAAACGGTAGCGTATGCGAAGGAGGCAGGTGCGAAAGCAGGGAAAAAATTCCTGTTTACGACGACGACAAACGCGTTGCTTTTAAACGATGATGTCATTCGTTTCTTCAACGAAGAAATGGAAAACGTCGTGCTTTCGCTGGACGGCAGAAAGGAAGTCCACGACGCGATCCGTAAATCGATTAACGGCAAGGGTACGTTCGATCTGATTATTGATAAGATAAAGAAATTTATTTCTTTACGTGGGGATAAGAGCTACTACGTGCGCGGTACGTTTACGGCGAAGAATTTGGATTTTGCCAAGGACGTATTGTTTATTGCCGATCAGGGGGTGGATTCCATCTCCATGGAACCCGTTGTAACGGAAATTCCCGATTTGCAGATCACGGACAAGCATTTGCCTATCATCGAAAAGGAATACGAAAACCTTTGTGACGCCTATTTGCAAAGATATGCGGAAGGGAATGGGTTCAATTTCTTCCATTTCAACGTGGATTTGGAGGGCGGACCTTGCCTTTCGAAGCGAGTATCCGCATGCGGCGCGGGGAACGAGTATTTTTCGGTTGCGCCGAACGGCGATTTGTATCCCTGCCATCAGTTTGTGGGGGATAGCGATTTCCGCATGGGTAGCGTCACGGAAGGGATTGTAAAGACGGAAATCCGTGAAAAGTTTAAAAATTCCTGCTTATTTACCCGTAAAAAGTGCGGCGATTGCTTTGCGAAATTCATTTGTTCCGGCGGTTGCAACGCAAACAATTATCACTACAACGGCGATATCGACGATCCCTATGAAGTGACATGCGGAATGATGAAAAAACGTATCGAGTGTGCGATGCATATACTCGCTGAAAAGAAACTCTTGAAATAAAATAGATATTTGCGGCGCAGTTCTGCGTTGTAGTTCCGCGCCTTTTGGTCACGTACGGCTCAGTACGTTCCCAGCAAGGTGCTCACTACGCCTTGAGCTGCTTGCAACTATCCGTTTTCCCAACCTGATGTTGGACGCAGTCGTGAGTGCTATAGGCGTTTTTGCGGTTTGCTTGGTATGACACTATAATCATTATGCCTGAACTGCTTGCATCTCTACGTTTTAGGCGGTTAGGGAGCCGTCATTATAGAAATAATTCCGAAACGCAAAGCTATGCTTTGCAATTCGCGCGCCGTTAGGCGCAATTCACGACGAACGTCAATTCACGGCGTCAGCCAATTCACTTTTTAGGGTTTATCCCAAAAAAGTATCCGTATTTCACAGAGAAACTTAATAAAAATGATAAAAAAAATGATATATCCTCGTTGATATGGCTTGACGAGGGGTATTAAAATAAGGTATAATAGTAAGGTATTATTGTACTCGGAAGAAAAAATCCGAAACACTACAGGAGGCTTAAAATCACATGGGCAAAAAGAAATCGATTGTATTGATGGTTTTGCTCACCATCGTCATCGTTATTCTGTGCGCGATCACGGTTATCCCCACCTTCCCCATCGGGGTAAAGGACTGGAATCCCGTCGTTATGCAGAATGACTTCGGTGCGGACGTCAACGGAGGATATTACGCATATTACTATCCGAAGGGAATCATTTCCGAAACCGACTATAAAAATTTGGACGCTGATAAGCAGGAAGAATATTCTTCGCACAAGGGCTTGTATTTCAAAAACGATACGTCCCTTGGCGTTTGCGTGAAGAACAGCGACGGCACGTATTCTATCAGCGAGCAGTTCAAAGAAGAATTTGAAGCTACGAAGAACTTAATCGTGTCCCGTTATGAGAAGAAGGGGTATTCCGATTTCTCCGTGGCGGTTGTAGACGATTATGCGCTTAAGGTACAGCTCCCTAAATCGGCTACGCTTGACGTACCTGGGATGGACTATCAGACGACTGCGTTCAACACGATCGGCTTGTTTGCGGAAATCGGCGAGCTTGAATTGAAGCAGGCGGATAAGGTAATCGAAGAACGTAATGATTACGAAGTAAACGAGTTGATTAAGAAATTCTCTGTTATCACCCGTTACGATTACGCTTGGATTAAAGTGGAATTCACCGAAGTTGGTAAAACGATGATCAAGGAATTCCGCGAATCCGCATCTACGGATACGTTGAACCTTTACCTCGGCGATATAGAGAATCCGCTTATGCAGATCAGCGCTACCGAACACGTTACGACGAGAAACACGGTAGAATATGCGCTTCGTCCCGTAGCGGATATTGCATACGTAGAAACGATGGTAATCTTGCTCAACTCTTCGTTGAACGTTGACGCAAGTAAGTACGTTGCGTTTGAAGATATTCAGCAATCCGACGTTTGCGAATACGAAGCGGTACACGGCGAAAATACGTTGATTCTGCTTTACGTAGCTTTGGCAGTGATCACCGTAGGGCTTATTGCATTCTCCATCGTGAAGATGGGTGGCTTCGGCGTGGCAAGCGCTTATTCGTCCGTAAGCTACCTGATCGTTGTGGCAATGTTCTATGCGTTCGTATCCAAGGGCGTGTTCGAGTTCACGCTCGGTAGCGCGCTTGCATACGTGCTTGGGCTTGTGCTTATGAACGTGCTTAACGTACATGTATATAATGCAATCAAGGCAGAATTCGCGCTTGGTAAAACGGTAGAATCTTCCGTAAAGGGTGGCTATAGAAAGACCATCTGGAACATGGTAGACGTATACGCAGTACTGTTACTTGGTTCGATTACACTTTTGATCGGCGCGGCTGGTCTTGCTACGTTCGCATGGCAGGCAATCATCTGCGTGGTAATGGGGGCATTCTGCAACTTGCTTTGGACGAGAGTCATCAACGTGATGCTTCTTTCCGCAAGCAAGAACAAATATAAATATTTCCGCTTTGTAAGGGAGGATGACGACGATGAGTAAGTTCTTGGCAAAAACGGTTAAAAAGACAGCTCTCCTTTCTCTTATTTTGGCGGTAATCCTTGCGGCTGCGGTTGCTTTGGGCATCGTAGGCGGCTTGCAGGGTTGGGGCGTTTTCAATAAAGACGCTGTATTAAAGGACGGAAATACGGTTACCGTTTACATGAATACAGATACGCAGGTTTCTAAGCTTGACGAAGTGCAAGCGGCTTGCGAAAGCGTGTTCAAGGCATGCGGCGAAAAGCCTAGCCATTCCTTTAACGGTATCAAAGGTATGAACGGCGAACTTCTCTACGTGTTCGACGGTGACGTTGATCTTAAAGACGTAGAAACAGCGTTGGAAGCTAAGTTCAAGGATCTTGTTGCAAATGATTGGGCAGGCGACGTTGTATTTATCACGGTAGCAACCAACACGGAAAAGAGCGCTACCTTCCTTGCAGAATACTACGTGCTTCGCGGTATCATCGCAGGTCTTGCGCTTGCTGCGCTTGTATTTGTATACACGGTATTGCGTAACGGCTTGGAAAAAGGTGTTGCAGTTGGGGTAGCTACGGCTGGCGGCGTATTGTTGACAACGGCGCTTCTCATTCTTACCCGTATCCCTGTAACGGCATCCGTTGCCTATGTAATCGGTGCGGCTGGTTTGCTTTCTGCGGCGCTTGCAACGATGTCGATCAATAAGATTCGTACGGCTGAAAAGTCCGAAAGTGCGCAGGGTGTAGACGCGGCGGAATTGGTTTCCTCCTCGCTTGCTACGAAGGACATCGTGCTCCTTGGCGCGCTTGGCGGCGCGGCAATCATCTTGATGGGCGCTATCGCTACGGCTGGCGTAAGATGGTTTGCAATCGCATCCTTGGTGGCGTTGATCGTATCCGTATTCATGGGCTTGATTTATACGCCTTCGCTGTATATCCCCTTGAAAAAAGCGGTGGATAACAGACCTGAAAAAGACGCTTACGTAGGCGCTAAGAAAACTTCTAAAAAGGAAAAGAAAGCAGCAGAACCTGCAATGAAAGTAGAAGAAACTCCCGTTGAGGAAGCCCCTGCAGAAGAAGTTGTGGAAGAAGCTCCCGTTGAGGAAGCCCCTGCAGAAGAAGTTGCAGAAGAAGCTCCTGTTGAGGAAGCTCCTGCAGAAGAAGTTGTGGAAGAAGCTCCTGTTGAGGAAGCTCCTGCAGAAGAAGTTGTAGAAGAAGCTCCCGTTGAGGAAGCTCCTGCAGAAGAAGTTGTAGAAGAAACGCCCGTTGAGGAAACGGCAAACGATGCGGAATAAGCATTGGAAATTGAAGCGAAAATAAATCTGGGCGGGCGGGTGCGTTTTCTCGCCCGCCTAAATTATTAAAAGTAGACGTTAAAACAAACGAAAGAAAATCATTTTTGTAGGACCGTATGAAGAAAATTGTTCCCGAATATTCCTTTTCGGAAGAACAACTGAATAGAATCGCTGATCTTGCAGACGAATGCGGATTGACGGATCAAGTAACGAGGATTTTATATGCTAGAGGGATTGACACGGCAGATAAGATCCGTCGTTTCATGCGTCCTTCCGAGCGAAACTTCCTTTCGCCTTTCTTAATGAGTGGCATGAAAGAGGCGGTGGAGCTCATCACGCAGGCTCGTGACGAGGGCAGAACGGTGGCGGTGTTTGGCGACTATGACGCCGACGGTATTTGCGCCTCCGCAATTATGTATCATGCTTTGAAAGAATTTGGCATCGAAGCGCACGTATACGTGCCGGAGCGTGTGGACGGCTACGGGCTTTCCGAAGAGGCGATCGACCGCATTTTTGAGGAATGCAATCCCGAGCTGTTTATTACGGTAGACTGCGGTATTTCTTGCGCAAAAGAAGCGCAATATATTTATGAACTCGGTTCGGACGTGATTGTCACTGATCATCACGAATTGCCGGAAGAACTGCCCGACTGTATCATTGTCAATCCAAAACTGAAAGATGATTATCCGTACGACAACCTTTGCGGTGCAGGGGTTGCGTTCAAGCTGGCTTGCGCGTTGATTGGCGAAGCGGCTTATAAATATTTAGACTTTGCAACGCTTGCCACGGTAGCGGACAGCGTTCCCTTGCTTGGGGAAAACCGTGATATTGTCACGGAAGGGTTAAAGCGGTTTAATACTCGTATTCGTTCGTGTTTTGCTACGTTAATCGGAAAAAATTACGACGCGATTACCGCGCAGACGTTGGCGTTTAACGTTGCGCCCCGTGTCAATGCGGCAGGGCGTATGGGCGACGCGCAAGCGGCGTTTAGGCTGTTTGTTTCCGATAACGAAGCGGAGATTTACGAGCTGGCAACCAAGCTTTGCATGTATAACACCGAACGTCAAAAATATTGTGACGAGCTGTATAATTCGGCGAAGAAGAAATTGCTGGAAAAGGGCGCGTACGATAACGTGATTATGCTTTCAGATGAAAGCTGGAACACGGGTTTCATCGGCATTGTAGCTGCGCGTATTGCGGAAGAATACAACCGTCCGACGCTGTTGTTTGTGCACCATGGGGATATGTTAAAAGGCAGCGCGAGAAGTATTGAAAGCGTCAATATCTTTACCGCTTTAAAGAACTGTTCGCAGCATATTGCAGAATTTGGCGGACATGCGCAGGCAGCAGGTATTAACATTCGCTTTGAAGATTTCGACGCCTTGGAAAAGGCACTCAACGAAGAGATCGGCAAAACGTATACGAGGAAGGACTTCGAGCAAACCATTCCCATCAGTGAGGAAATCACGGGGCATATCTCCGAAAAATTCGCTCGCGAGTTGGTGGCAATGGAGCCGTTCGGTGTAGGGCATAGAAGACCGCTGTTTTCAATTACGGCAGGGGCATGTACGGCTCGACCGGTCAAAGCGATGTCTCCTCACCTTACGGTAAAGGGAAATCATATCGAGCTTTTGTATTTTTCTGGCGCGAAGAATTTGAAGATTATTGAAAGCGACGTTAAGAAGAATTTTATTTTTGAAATCAATCTGTCTAAGTATCGTGGCAGAGAATATATCAAAGGCTACGTGAGAGACCTTTTATACGATGGGAAAACCGGCCGTGGTGCGGCGGAAAGTATTTTTGCGAACTCGATTGCAAGATTTTATGCACCGGCGGTAGACGTAGAGCCGATAGAAATTTCCACGGAGGAGACGAAGGCGCTGATCAAGAAAAAGCAGGCGGAATGTCCTTATGGGCTTTGTTTAATTGCTTCCGATCGACGTACGCTTCGTTTTTATGAGGATTTAGAAGGGGTTGGATGTGATTTATTCTATCCTTCGTCGAGGAATTTATCCAACGCCTTGGTGGTATCTCCTGCGGCAGACGCAGACCTTTCGGGGTTCCGTGATTTTATCTTTTTGGACACGCCATCCGATTTCCATATTGAGGCGTTACGAGGCAAGCAGGTATTTGTTAATCGCGAAATTTGCGGGTATACCATGTTTGAATCTTTGGACGTGACAAGAGAGGGTTTATTGCAGATTTTTGCGGCGCTCCGCAAGGAAGTCAACAGCCTTTGCGGCGATACGGTGGAAGAGCTGGCTTTCGCTTGCGATGGGCTCGGCTTTGATAAGAGAGAGTTCATTTTCGCACTTAGCGTATTTGAAGAACTTGGCCTCGTTTCCTTTGGGGAAGGTAGATTGACGGTATATCGCGGCGTAAAAGCGGAACTCACCGATTCAAGTATTTATAGAAAAGTTTGTTTATTGCAACAGAATTGACCAAGGCACTAGCGCTTTTTAGCAACGCTACACATTAGATTTTATGCTAGGGAATGGCTATGAACGGTATAGAAAGTACTTTAGAAAAAATCAATCAATTGTATACTGCGGAAGATAGAGAGATGCTGATAAAGGCGTACGACTATGCCAAGGAAGCGCACGCAAATCAAAAGCGCGCTTCGGGTGAGCCGTACTTTATCCATCCGTGCGCCGTTGCCGATATTTTAATGGAGCTCGGCTTAGACGCTGCGACGATTGCCGCGGCTCTTTTGCACGACGTAATCGAGGACACGGAGGCTACCGCCGAGGATATCAAGCGCGAGTTTGGGGAAGAAGTTCTCGATTTGGTTAGCGGTGTCACTAAGCTTGAAAAAATCGTTTTCAAATCGCAGGAAGAAGCGGATGCGGAAAACTTCCGTAAAATTTTCGTAGCGATGGCAAAGGACGTTCGCGTTATCATCATCAAGCTTGCCGATAGAATGCATAATATGCGTTCTTTGAATTTCCTCTCGCACGAGCGTCAGCAGCGTATGGCTAAAGAAACGCTGGATATTTACGCACCTTTGGCAGGGCGTTTGGGTATTTCGCAAATCAAGTGCGAATTAGAGGACTTGTGTTTGAAATACCTCGATCCGGAGGCGTACGAATACCTTCTTTATAACATTCGCGAACGCTTGTCCGAGCGTAAGGAATTTGTCAGCGGCATCGTGAAAGAAATTGAAGATTTAATGGAAGCGGACGGGGTAGAAGGCGAAGTATTCGGCCGTCCCAAGCACTTCTATTCCATCTATAAAAAGATGACGAATAAGGGCAAAACGCTGGATCAAATTTACGATTTAACGGCGGTACGCGTTATCGTTGGGGATATTAAGGAATGTTATACCGTGCTTGGGCGTATCCACGAAAGATGGAAGCCGATTCCCGGTAGAATTAAGGATTATATCGCCACCCCGAAGCCCAACAAATATCAATCCTTGCATACGACGGTTATGACGAGATACGGTCAGCCGTTTGAAATTCAAATCCGTACGGAAGAGATGCACCGCGTAGCGGAATTCGGTATCGCGGCGCACTGGAAATATAAAGAGGGCAAGACGGAGGAGGAGACGAACAATTTCGAAAACCGTCTGTCTTGGCTGCGTGAAGTGATGGAATGGCAGGGCGATTTAAAGGACTCCAAAGAGTTTATCGACGCCTTAAAAACCGAGCTTTACAGCCACGAATTGTTGGTGTTCACACCGAGAGGGAAGGTCATTTCTCTGCCTCCCGGGGCAACACCCATCGACTTTGCGTATGCAATCCACTCGGAGGTCGGCAATCGTTGTACGGGTGCGAGAGTCAACTCGAAAATCGTGCCGTTGACGACGACGTTGGAAGTAGGGGACGTGGTGGAAATCATCACTTCGCCCAACTCGAAAGGTCCGTCCAGAGATTGGCTGAAATTTATCAAATCTTCCAGCGCAAAGGCGAAGATTAAGCAGTTCTACAAGAACGAATTGAAGGATGAAAATATCCGTATCGGTCAGCTGAAGCTGGATGAAGAAGCGAAGAAGAAGGGTTACACTCTCTCTACGCTACTGACGCCGGAAAGCTTCAAGCGCATTTCCGAACGTTTCTCGTTTGGGGCGATGGAGGAAATGTATGCGGCGGTGGGGTACGGCTCCATTTCCGTCAATCAGATTTTGTTCAAGCTGATTGATTTTTACAGAAAGGAAACGCCGATGGCGTTTGAAGTGCATGCAGGCAGTGGAAGCCGAAATCCCGGCGGTGTGCTGATCAACGGTCAATCGGGGATGCTGTTGCGCTTTGCAGGTTGCTGTTCCCCCGTACCCGGCGACGAAATCGTGGGGTATACCTCGCGCGGCAGAGGGGTGGTGGTGCATCGTGCGGACTGCCCGAATATCCGCAACGTAGAACAGGGTAGATTATTGCCTGCTTCGTGGCAGATTGCGGCAGGCGCGAAACAGCGCTATAACGCGAATATTTCCATTCGCGCAACAGATCAGGGCGCGGCGCTTTCCGTGCTGTCGCAGGTCGTTGCCGATTTGAAACTGTCGATTACAGCGGTCAACGGTCGTATCGATAAAAATCACGACGCGATTTTGGAAGCGTCTATTTCCCTTGCGGATATTTCCGAAGTGGATTTGCTAATCAAAAAGATGCAAGCGGATAAGAGGATATACGAAGTCCATCGTATCACTTCCTTATCTTAAAATGTATATTTGCAGCGCAATACTTCGTCGCGGCTCGGTTACGTACTACTTGTACGCGCCCTCGCCGCTTCTCGTCTTGCTTGCAACTATCCATTTTGCCAGCGTTCCTCTGGACCATGTAGTGAGTGTGATAAACGTTTTTATAGTTTGTTTCGCATATCACGAATGGGTATGAACGAATATAGCTATAGAAACGTTGATAAGACACTAAGTCTGGCTGCAAGATCATCTTGCCAGCGTTCCGCTGGACCATGTAGTGAGTGCTATAAACGTTTTTATAGTTTGCCTCGCATATCACGAATGGGTATGAACGAATATAGTTATAGAAACGTTGATAAGACACTAAGTCTGGCTGCAAGATCATCTTGCCAGCGTTCCTCTGGACCATGTAGTGAGTGTTATAAACGTTTTTATAGTTTGTTTCGCATATCACTATAAGGATTATACTTTGAATCACTCGTATCTCTGCGGCATCCTTTAACCTGATAAAAATTATGAAAATTATCACCATTACACCCCGAGGGTTTGGGGCAAATACCTATGCAATCACCGAGGACGGTGTCAATGCAATCGTTGTCGATCCCGCGCAACCGAGGGTGGAAGCGGAGCTCATTAAACGCGGCCTTTCGCCGAAATACGTATTGCTTACGCATTGTCATTTCGATCACGTTGGCGGTGTATCTGCGCTGCAACAAAGCGGTGCAAAAGTGCTTTGTTCGCTTGAAGAAAAGGGCTTGATCGGCACGGCGGCGGATTTATTCGACGCTTTTGGCGCGCCTCGTTTACCCTATAAAATCGAGGAAACGTTTGTTGATAACGAGGTGAAGGAGCTTTGCGGAATACAGGTACAAATGCTGCTGACCGCAGGCCATACTTCGGGTAGTGCGTGCTATCTTATCACCGCAAAGGATGGGGGCAGGTACTTATTCACGGGGGATACGCTTTTTAACGGCAGTATCGGCAGAACGGATTTTCCGACGGGGAATATCGGCGAAATGCGCGCGTCCTTGCGCCGACTTTCTAGCTTAGAGGGGGATTGCCCCGTATACCCCGGCCATAACGAGGAAACCTCGTTGGAAACCGAACGAAAAACCAACCCTTTTATGCAGGATTTATAATATGTTTACTTCCGATTGTAAATTCGTAGAAAACGAACTTCCCGACGTTGTGCGTTTATTCAAACGCAAGCCGGAAACGATTGCACACTCCTTCCGCTATGAAGAGGGTGTGTTTTTCAATACGTTTTCCATTGACGGTAAGACGTACGCTTTTAGAGATGAGGGGCAGGTATGCGATGAACTGGAATATAAGCGTTTGGAACGTCGTTTTGCCAAGCTCCGCCTGTACGGCATTTTAAGCGAGTTGTACGGCGAAAAGATGCCTTGGGGCGCTTTGACGGGAATCCGTCCTACCAAGCTTGCCTATATGGAACTGGAAAAGGGACGTGATTATCACGATCTATTCCGTTTGATGCAGGTGCGTGAAGATAACGTACGTTTGGTGTCGCAAATCCTTGACGCGCAAAAGGGGATTTACGAGAAAAAGGACGGTAACACCGATTTATTCGTGTCCATTCCGTTTTGTCCTACCAAGTGCGCCTACTGTTCGTTTATCACGGCGCCGATCGATAGGACAAGACAGTTTTTACCTGCCTATTTAAACGCTTTGGAAAAAGAGCTTGGCTCGATCAGAGAAAGTATAGGTAATTTACGCAGCGTTTACGTGGGCGGCGGTACGCCGTTTGCGTTGGAAGCGGGCGAACTTGCCCGTGTTCTGAAAGGGGTAGACCGCATTTACCGTGATTTTGCGCCTGCAAGAGAGTATACGGTGGAGGCAGGCAGACCGGACGTATTTACGGAAGAGAAATTATCCGTGTTAAAGGATTACGGCGTTACCCGCATTTGCATCAACCCACAGAGTTTTTCTAACGAAACCTTGCAAAAAATCGGCAGAAAACACACGGAAGCGGATATTTACCGCGCTTTTGATATGTCGGAAAAGTACGGCTTTGACGTCAACGTAGATCTGATTGCAGGGTTGACGGACGAAAGGGTAGAAACGTTTGTGCAAAGCGTGGAAAAAGCGGTACAAACAGGGGCAGACAATATCACGGTGCACTGTTTATCCTTAAAATCCGGGGCGAAGCTGAAAGAGGAGACGGAATATCTGGAAAACGATTTCATCTCGTCCATGGTGGCGTCTTCCCGTGAAATTTTAAGTAAAAACGGCTATGTTCCTTACTATATGTACCGTCAAAAATATCAGGTGGGGAACAATGAAAACGTCGGTTGGACGAAACCGGGCAAGGCGTGCGTGTACAATATCGATATCATGGAAGAAACGGCGGATAATCTTGCAGTGGGCGCGAATGCGGTGTCTAAGCGCGTATATACGGACAAGGGTTTGATTACTCGTTTCGCTTCGCAGAAGGATTTGAAGACGTATATTGAAAACGTGGACGCGATTATCGAAAAAAGAAGAGAATTTTTCAAATAATTCCCATAAAATCGTAAAAATAATAGAAAAAGCGTGCATTTTTGATTTACATTCTTAAAAGAATGTGTTAAAATTAGAATAACGGCTGTCTGCGCGGTTCGATTCTCCACGACTTGCGCAGCGGTACGAGATACAATTTCCATATAGGAGGATAAAAAAATGGAAAAGAATGAAATTATTGCAAAATTTGCAACCCACGAAGGCGACACGGGTTCTCCCGAAGTACAGATCGCATTGCTTACGTTCCGTATCAATCATTTGAACGAACACTTGAAGGAACACAAGCAGGATAACCACTCTCGCCGCGGTCTTTTGAAGATGGTTGGTAAGCGTCGTGGTCTTCTTGACTATTTGAAAGCGAAAGATATCGAAAGATACAGAGCGATCATCGAAGCATTGGGTCTTAGAAAATAATGCAAGCATGAAAGGGCGGGTTATTTTAACTCGCTCTTTTTTACGCCGCAAGACGGCGATAAGTAGCAACGTAGCACAATAGGGGGCATGGAAAAGAACGGACAAGCCTTGGCATAAGCTTGTTTGTTGCCGTGCAGCCGGCACCCCGTCTTCGTCGGGCGACGAAGTGCGGACAAGAACAAAAAAGAATTAAAGAATAAGGAGAATTTAACAATGCCAGATTTGAATAACAGCAGAGTATTTAAAATCAACTATGCAGGCAGAGAGCTCATCGTAGAAGTGGGTAAGTATGCAGAACAGGCAAACGGCGCATGTCTTGTACGTTGCGGCGATACCGCGGTACACGTATCCGTTTGTATGTCGGAAACGGCGAGAGAGGGTATGGATTTCTTCCCTCTGTCCGTAGATTATGAAGAAAAGATGTTCGCTGTGGGCAAGATCCCCGGCGGTTTCAAGAAGCGCGAGGGCAGAGCGTCCGATAAGGCTATCCTTACCAGTCGTTTGATCGACCGTCCCATTCGTCCTTTGTTCCCGAAGGGAATTTTCAACGACGTAGTCGTTGTAGCTACCGCGCTTTCGGTAGATCCCGACGTTTCTCCGGAACCTTTGGCAATGGTAGGTTCGTCCATTGCGCTTTCGATTTCCGATATTCCTTGGGCAGGTCCTACGGGTTCGGTAGTCGTTGGTTGTGTTGACGGCGAATACGTAATCAACCCCGACGTAGAACAGCGCGCAAAGAGCACCATTCATTTGAACCTTGCAGGTACGTCCGACGCGATCTTGATGATCGAAGCAGGCGCAAACGAGGTTACGGACGAAGAAATGGTTGGCGCAATCATGTTCGGTCACGAAGAAATCAAGAAGGTTTGTGCATGGATTGAAAACGAAATTGTTCCTGCAGTAGGCAAGCCTAAGAAGGAAATGGAGCTTTACCATATTCCCGAAGATCTTGACGCAGAAGTAAGAGCGTACGGTTACGATAAGCTGTATGCGGCACTCGATACGTTCGATCGTCAGGAACGTCAGGCTAGACAGAACGAAGCAGAAGCGGAAATCATCGCGCACTTCGAAGAAATCTATCCCGATCAAATCCGTGAAGTGAAGGATTCCATCTATTATATTGTTAAGGGCATCGTTCGCGCGAAGATTTTCGATGGCGTTCGTCCCGACGGTAGAAAGTTGACTGAAGTTCGTCCCATCTGGTGCGAACACGGTATCCTTCCCAGAGTACACGGTTCCGCAATCTTCACGAGAGGCCAGACGCAGGCGTTGACGACCTGTACGCTTGGTATGCTTGGCGAAGCGCAGAGAATGGAAGGCCTTGACGAAGAAGAAGAAAAGAGATATATGCATCAATACAACTTCCCCGGCTATTCCACGGGTGAAGCGAAGGCTTTGAGAAGCCCTGGTCGTCGTGAAATCGGTCACGGTGCTTTGGCGGAACGCGCTTTGGTTCCCGTAATTCCCGAACCCAGCGAATTCCCTTATGCGATCCGCGTCGTATCCGACATTATGTCCTCCAACGGCTCCTCTTCGATGGCATCCGTATGTGGTTCCACGATGGCGCTCATGGACGCAGGTGTTCCCATTAAAGCGCCCGTAGCAGGCTGTGCAATGGGTCTTGTTAAGGACGCAGAAACGGGCAAGTACGTGATCATGACCGATATCCAAGGCCTTGAAGACTTCCTTGGCGACATGGACTTCAAGGTAGCAGGTACGGACAAGGGTATCACGGCAATCCAGATGGATATCAAGATCAAGGGTATCTCCAAGGAAATCATGCTTGACGCAATCGCACAAGCGCAGGATGCGAGAAAGTTCATTCTCGGCAAGATGCTCGAATGCATTCCTACCGTTAGCGAAGAGCTTTCCTTGTATGCACCTAAGATCGTTACCTTCAAGATCAACCCTGAAAAGATCGGCGACGTTGTCGGTAAGCAGGGTAAGGTTATCAACAAGATCATCGAACAGACCGGCACGAAGATCGACATTGAAGAAGATGGTACCGTATGCATCGCTTGCTATGGCGATATTGCAAATGCAAAACGCGCGCAGGCTATTGTAGAATCGATTGCACACGATCCCGAAGTGGGCGATATGTTCGTAGGCGTTGTTGTGCGCATCCTTTCCAAGGTAGGCGCATTTGTTGAATTTGCGCCCGGTAAGGACGGTATGGTACACATTTCCAAGCTCTCCGAAAAGAGAGTAAACCAGGTGGAAGACGTGCTCAACATCGGCGACAAGGTAAAGGTTGAAATCATTAAGATCGGCGAAAAGGGTATCGATTTGAAACTCTTGGAAAAGCTTGACTAATTTTTGCGAATAAAAAACGTTGCCCCGACGGCGAAAGCCGTCGGGGCTTTATCATTTGTATTGACAAATAGAAAAAGATGTTGTATAATAGGTCAACAGGAGCAAACAACTATGGAAAAAATATCCTTGATTATTCCTTGCTATAATGAGGAGGAATCTCTGCAACCGTTTTATGCAGAATTGAAAAGAGTAACGGGAGAAATGGCAGAGTACGATTTTGAAATATTGTTTATTGACGACGGTTCGAAGGATAAAACTTTGTCGTTGCTTAAGGACATGGCTGCCACGGACAAGCGTGTGCGGTATCTTTCCTTTTCCAGAAATTTTGGGAAAGAAGCGGCGATGTACGCAGGCTTTTGTAACGTGACGGGGGATTATGC
This sequence comes from Candidatus Scatosoma sp., assembly GCA_045594025.1. Taxonomy (GTDB): domain Bacteria; phylum Bacillota; class Clostridia; order Christensenellales; family Borkfalkiaceae; genus Scatosoma. The sequence goes on along the minus strand of JAZNXS010000046.1, from coordinate 49,816 downwards.
GGCGGTGATGGACGCCGATATGCAGGATCCGCCTGCGCTCCTTCCGCAGATGATGGAAATCATCAAAGGCGGCGAGTACGACAGCGTAGCAACGAGAAGAGTTTCCCGTAAAGGCGAGCCGAAAATCCGTTCCTTTTTTGCAAGGACGTTCTATAAGCTCATGAAAAAGATTTCCGACGTGGATATCGTAGACGGCGCGCGTGATTTCCGCTTGATGAAGAGAAAAATGGTGGACGCCATCGTATCCATGGGCGAGACGAACCGTTTTTCCAAGGGTATTTTCGGTTGGATCGGGTTCAAAACATACTGGTTGCCCTATGAAAACGTAGAACGCGTCGCAGGACAAACGAAGTGGAGCTTTTGGAAGCTTTTGAAATACTCCATCGACGGCATTACGAACTTTTCCGACATGCCTTTAAAAATTTCCTCTTGGAGTGGGATTGCGCTCACATTCGTATCGGCAATTATGCTCCTCGTTGTCTTTATCCGCGCGTTAATATTCGGCAACCCCGTAGCCGGGTGGCCCTCGACAATTTGTATTATTCTCTTTGTCGGCGGCGTACAGCTGTTCAGCCTTGGGATCATGGGACAATATATTTCCAAAATTTATAAGGAGACCAAACGCCGTCCGCAGTATATTATTGCGGAGGATTCGAAAAAGGACGAGAAAAAAGACGAGAAGAAAGACGGGGACAACTAACGTATAAAAGAAATAAAAAAAAAGCGCCGCAGGCAACAGCCTGCGGCGCTTTGCTATCCTTATCAAAGCTTTAATAATTGTTTACAAATGGTAAATATTTGATTATTTTGGCGTACGTCTTCGTATTTCAAGGTGAAGTTATGTATAAATAAGGGTACGTCGCGCGAGGTATGACTAGAGGAATGGTATAAGCTATCGAACATCATGTCTTTCGATTCCGCCTTGTCCAGACTTCCGGTTTCGTGATCGGCGGTGACGATAATGGCCGTATCGTCGCCGACAACGCTGTATAAATATTCCACGCAATCAAAAAGGGAACGGGTTTCGCACAGAGCAAGTTCCAAAGCGTTGTTATGGCTGTACTTATCAATATACGCGCCTTCGATCATGAGGAAATAGCCATTGTCATTGTCAAGATATTCAATAGCGAAAGCCGCCATTTCTTTCAATTGGAAATCGTTTTGACAGTAGGGTGCGTATTCCGAACGAATGTTAGGCAGGGTGACTAGCAATTTTTCGCTATCCATATATTTTTCCAAGTAATCAGGGGAAGAAATGGTGTCGTAACCGTGTTCCTCAAAAAGGTTAAAGGATGATCCGTAGAGGTTAGATCTTTCCCCCATCAGTAAATCGATATCGCTAGTCATTTGTCCGTTAATAATATCGGTATCATCGTCTCGATTATTGGCGTGCGAGGAGAAAGCGGCGGGCGTAGCGCCGTCCAGCGTATCCGTCGTAACAACGCCTACGCGTTTTCCTGCTTTTAACGCAAGCTGAGAAATGCTTGTTAAATCTTTGCCGTTGTGACGGGAAACTTCGCCGTTATTTACTTTTTTCCCCGTAGCAAGTGCGGTGGCAGCAGCTGCGCTATCCGTGACGTCACTATCCGCGGAACGGGTAGCCAAGCTACCTGCGCGGTCGTCAAAGAAGGAGGGGCGTTCAAGGTCGAAATAGGTGAGCGCGTTTTCCATATGATTTTCGCCCATGCCGTCGCCGATCACCAAAATCACGTTTTTGATTTCCGCTTCCACCCCTAAGTTGTTGCAACCGACAAAGTTCGTTAAAGCCATGGTAGCGGCAAGCAGGGTTGTGATGAGAGTTTTCTTTTGTATTTTCATGTTAAGAGCTCCTTGTGGCAAGCCACACCATAAGTACGGAAATATCCGCAGGATTGACGCCGGAAATTCTACCGGCTTGCCCTAAGTTGAAAGGGCGGATTCGATTGAGTTTTTCTTGCGCTTCTAAGCGTAAGCCCTTGATTTGAGAATAGTCCACGTCCGCAGGGAGCAGCTTGTCTTCCAAACGCTTTGCCTTTTCAATGAGTTCTACGCCCTGCTTTAAGTATCCTTCGTATTTCACGGTGATTTCCGCGGTCTCTAAAACGTCTTTCGAATATTCTTGGAAGACGTTAAATTCTGCCATAATATCCTTTAAAGGGACAGAGCGTTTGATCATATCCGCATAGGAGACGCTGCCGCTTGGTGCGCTGTAATCGTAACGGGCAAGGAAGGTTGCCGCTTCCTTTTGAGGCACCCGTGTCTGCAACGAAGCAAGCAATGCCTCATATTTTGCCTTACGGGCAAGATAGCGATTATACCGTTCTTCCGTTACGAGCCCGACTGCTTTACCTTTTTCCGTCAAACGGAAATCGGCGTTGTCTTGTCTAAGGCAGATGCGGTGTTCGGCGCGAGAAGTCATCATTCGGTAGGGCTCGTCCGTGCCTTTAGTTACCAGATCGTCGATAAGCACCCCGATATACGCCTCGTCACGGCGCAGGGTGAAGGGGGGGAGTCCTCGAAGCTTTAAGGAGGCGTTCAAGCCTGCCATAAGCCCTTGTGCAGCCGCCTCTTCGTAACCCGAAGTGCCGTTGATTTGCCCTGCGGTGTAAATGCCTTCCACCTTTTTAAATTCCAAGGTAGGCAAAACGTCTAACGTGTCGATGCAATCGTATTCGATTGCATAGCCGTAGCGCATGATTTCCGCTTTTTCCAAGCCTGCCACCGAAGCGTACATTTCACGTTGTACGTCGTGCGGCATAGACGTGGACATGCCCTGCACGTACATCTCGTGTGTATCCGCGCCTTCCGGTTCGATAAATATCTGGTGCCGTTCTTTGTCTTTAAAGCGTACGACTTTCGTTTCGATCGAGGGGCAGTAACGAGGGCCTGTGGAAAGGATCGTGCCGTCGTAAAGGGGAGAACGGTCGAGGTTATCCGTAATGATTTGATGCGTTGTTAAATTTGTATACGTCAAATAGCAAGGCAGCTTATTTTCGGGCGGCGTATCGTGCATAAACGAGAACGGATAAATATCCGTGTCGCCGTTTTGGATTTCGCACTTCGAGAAGTCCACCGTGCGTCTATCCACTCTGGCAGGCGTACCCGTTTTAAAACGGCGCACGTTAAAGCCAAGCTTGATCAGGCTGTCCGTGAGGTAATTTGCAGGCGCAAAGCCGTTGGGGCCCGATTTTTGTACGACGTGTCCCGTAATCGTTTCCCCGTTGAGGTAAACGCCTGTACAGAGAATAACGGCTTTACAGGAAATGATGCCGCCATAGCTGGTTTTAATTCCCGTGCATTTTCCGTTTTCGGTAAGAATTTCGCTAACTTCTGCCTGAATAATGCGCAAATTTTCTGTATTTTCAAGCACTTGTTTCATCGTGCGGTGGTAGGCGTTTTTGTCCGACTGCGCGCGAAGGGATTGTACCGCCGCGCCCTTGCCGACGTTCAGCATACGGATTTGCAAAGCGGTGTCGTCGGCGACGATACCCATCTCTCCGCCTAGTGCGTCGATTTCACGGACAAGATGTCCCTTTGCCGTGCCGCCGATAGAGGGGTTGCAAGGCAGAAAAGCGATGCTGTCGAGATTGAGCGTCAAAAGCGCCGTTTTGATTCCTGTGCGCGCCAAAGCGAGGGCAGCTTCGCATCCTGCGTGCCCTGCGCCGACAACGGCGGCCTCCGCTTCGTATTCAAGAAAAGTTTTTTCGTTTTGTTCCATAATAATAAAGTGAATTGCCCCCAGTGGGGGCAAAATCAGCGTTGAAATCGTTTATTTTTTGAGTACGATATTTTTGATATCGTCAATTTCTTTGGCGATTTTGTCGTTCAAAGAAGCCAGTTTTTCCATTTTGTCTCTTGCATACATGATGGTGGTATGGTCTCTGCCGCCGAGCATGTTGCCTACCGCAACGAGGGGCAGGGAAAGCATATCGCACATAAGATATGCGCAAATTTGGCGCGCTTTTACAAGATCTGCCTTTTTGCCTTTGCCGATTAAGTCTTCGCGTTTTTGCTTGAAATATGTGCAAACCGCGGAAAGGATCTTTTCAGGGGTAGCGTCTTCTTGTTCTTCCGATTCGTTTACCGATTCGTTTAAGGCTTTTCTTGCGAGTTCCAAAGTGATGGGCATTTCGTGCAGTTTGCTTGCGAAAATGACTTTGGTCAGTCTGCCCTCCAGCGTTCTTACGTCGTGGCCGGAATCTTTAGCAAGGAATTCTAACACGTCGTCGGCGATGATATATTTCTTATCTTCTGCTTTCTTTTTCAGGATTGCGATTTTGGTTTCGGGATCGGGCGGTTGAATATCCGCGATCATGCCCCCCTCGAAACGGGTACGGAGACGTTCTTCCAAGGTTGCAATTTCCTTGGGAGGACGATCGGACGTCAATACGATTTGCTTGTTCTGCGCCGACAGCTCGTTGAAAGTGTGGAAGAATTCTTCCTGCACCTGCGTCTTATTTTTTAAGAATTGAACATCATCGATCATGAGTACGTCCACGTTGCGATAGTGCAAACGGAACTTTGCGCTGTTCTTTTGCGCGATGGAATCGATGAACTCGTTTAAGAAATTTTCGCAGGTCGTATACAAAACCTTCTTTTCGGGGGACTGGCGTGCAATGCGGTTTGCGATTGCGTGCATAAGGTGGGTTTTACCTAAGCCCGATTCTCCGTAGATGAAGAGGGGGTTAAAGGTTTCGCCCGGTGCGTCCGCTACCGCTTTTGCCGCCGCGTATACAAACTTGCTGCCTGCGCCGGCAACGAAGGATTCGAACGTGAAATTTTTATTGATAGGGCAGGACTGGAAGGTATCGGAAGCGTCGTCCTCGTAATCCAAAGCAAATTCTTCGCTGCCGTCCACGACAAGACGGAAATCTTTTACGCCCAAATCGCATTTGATCATCGCGTCACGGATTTTTTCCGCGTGCTTCTTCATGATCGTGGATGCGCCGAGGGAGGTTTCCGCTTTCAAAACGAGAACGCGCCCGATGATGTCCACGGGCTCTAACGTCTTAATATAAGTATTATACGAAATGGGCGAAATCAGGTTGCGTACACGCTCGCTGATCTGCTTCCAAATGAATTGAAGTTGAGAATGTTCTGCCATTTTTTATTCCCCTAGTAAAAATTTTTCACTAAACCGCTTGTAAACTTGTCTTTTCTAAAATTATTTGATATAATTATAATACAAATTTCGATGAAAAGAAAGCAATTTTGGCGGGTTTTTTGAGGATTATGAAAATAAAAAAATTATTCCTTCAAAATTTCAGAAATTACGAGAACGAAATTTTCGAGTTTTCGGATGGGCTTAACGTGCTTTTTGGCAAGAACGGACAGGGCAAAACCAACTGCGCTGAAGCCGTTTTTTACCTTTGCACGGGCGCGTCTTTGCGAATCCGTCATGATAAACAGCTTATCCGTATCGGCGCTGAGTCCGCAAAAATCGTTGCGGAGGCGGAAAACCGTTACGGCAACGTCACCATTCAAGCGGATATTTATGAAAATAAGCGCGAAATCCGTATCAACGGTAGTAAAATTACCAAAAACGCCGATTTGATGGGGCATATCAACAGCGTATTTTTCTCCCCGGGGGAATTGCGCCTCATTCAAGACGGTCCGGATGAGAGGCGTCGTTTTATGAATATTTCCATTTCGCAAACCTCGCCTGCGTATTATACTGCGCTCTTGCGCTATAATAAAATTCTCGATCAACGCAACACGCTACTTAAAAATCACGACGTTTCTTTGGTGCTCGACACCCTGCCCGTTTGGGACGAGCAGTTATGTAAATATGCGGCGATCATCGTGAAAAAACGCGCGGAGTTTGTGGAAAAGCTTGCGCCGTACGCCAAGGAATTCCACGCTTTCTTAACGGACGGCGGCGAAGAGCTTGTCATCAGGCCCGACCGTAAGTACGAGGGGGACGAAGAGGAGATCGCAAAGAGTTTGCTTCGTAGGCTGGAAAACAACTACGAAAAGGATTTGCGGCTTGGTTTCACGACGGTAGGTCCGCACAGGGATGATTTGGACGTATTGATCGGCGGCGTGGACGCCAAGGCATACGCTTCGCAGGGGCAGACGCGTACGGCGGCGCTTGCCTTAAAGCTTTCGGAGGTGCAAATTTTCAAGGCGCTTTCGGGGGAATATCCCATTCTTGTTTTGGACGACGTCATGAGCGAACTGGACCTGCCTCGCAGGAAAAAACTGCTGAAATGTATTGCGGAATTGCAGACGGTGCTTACTTGCACCCATGCGGAACGCGTCCTTTACGGCACCGAATGCCGTAAAATTCGCATCGAAAGCGGAAAAATTAAAGCATAAATATACTTTCCTTGGCTCAAACTGTAGAAAGAAAGGTTAAACGAGGCACCCATGTATGCGTTTACCGTTTCTACATAACAGTGAGGGCGCAAATAGTGAAAAGGGGAAATCACGGAAAAATGAAAGCGCTTGCGATTGCAAGCGCTTTTTTATTATTCGGTGGCGTTGGGGTTGTCAAATCGCAACCGATGATGGTAGCGCAGGCTGAAAATCCGTACGGCTGGACAAAGATGGCTTCGTATACGACCTACTACGCCAAAGAGGATAGGGATCGCTGTAAAAATATTGCCATTGCCGCCGCGCTCATCGACGGGGTGGCGATACAGCCTTACGGGGAATTTTCTTTCAATCAAACGGTGGGGAGGCGAACGGCGGAGGCTGGCTTTAAGCAGGCGAAAATCATCGTAAACGGAGAGTATGTGTTGGGGGTGGGCGGCGGTGTTTGTCAGGTGAGTACCACCCTGTATAACGCCGCCCTAAAAGCAGGGCTTTCCGTAACGGAATATCATCCCCATTCTCTGCGTGTGGCGTACGTATCGCCCTCGCGCGACGCCATGGTGTCCTCAGATAGCGATTTATGTTTTTACAATCCGCATGCCTTTCCCGTTTTTCTCTCGTCAGAGACGTTTGAAGGGGGGATCAGAATTGTGTTTTACGGTAAAAACGAGGGATACAGGTACGAGATTATTTCTAATATTTTACAAGAAATACCCCCACCCGCACCCATTGTGAAGGAGGGGGAGGAGAACGGCATTATCCGTTCTCCGAAGAATGGAGTAAAAAGTGAAATGTATTTGGAGTGCTACAAGGGGGAGAGCTTACTTTTCAGAAAACGGATAAGAACGGACGAATATCGACCGATTCAGGGAATTATTGTCAAAAAAGTTGAGGATGCGACAAAGAAAATGTCTTCCAACGCTTGTGTTTTTTAAGAAAAACTGTTATAATAATAAAGTATTATTATAAAACCTCGTTTCGGTTTACGCTGAGAGGGGTTAAAATGAAAAGGACTTAGAGAGAAAAAGAGTTTTTCTTATGCAAGGAGGTTTTGGCATGGAAAGAATCCAACTGAAAGAATTGAACGCAAACTATTCCGCGTACGACGGTAAGAGTGTTACCGTTGCGGGCTGGGCAAAGACAATTCGCGATTCCAAGGCGTTTGGCTTTATCGAGCTGAACGACGGTAGCTGTTTCAAGAATACGCAAATCGTTTTCGAACGCGCAAATCTTGTCAATTACGACGAGATCGCAAAGGAAAACGTAGGTTGTGCATTGATCGTAACGGGCGTTTTGGTGGCTACCCCCGAAAATAAGCAGCCGTATGAAATCAAGGCTACGGAAATCAAGGTAGAAGGAGAATCCACGCCCGATTATCCTTTACAGAAAAAGCGTCATTCGGTAGAATTTTTGCGTGAAATTGCTTACCTTCGTCCTCGTACGAATTTATTTGGCGCGGCGTTTAGAATCCGCAGTGAAGCGGCAATCGCAATCCATAAATTCTTTAACGACAGAGGGTTTGTTTACGTGCATACCCCCATCATTACGGGCAGCGACTGTGAAGGTGCAGGCGCAATGTTCCAGGTGACGACGTTGGATTTGGACGAAGTAGCAAAGGGTAAGAAAGTGGATTATAAAGAGGATTTCTTCGGCAAGCGCGCGGCGCTTACCGTATCCGGTCAGCTGAACGCGGAAACGTACGCAATGGCGTTTGGCAACGTATATACGTTCGGGCCTACGTTCCGCGCGGAACATTCCAACACGGCACGTCATGCGGCGGAATTTTGGATGATTGAGCCGGAAATGGCGTTCTGCGATTTGGCAGGAGATATGGACGTGGCAGAGGCAATGGTGAAATGCGTCATCGATTACGTTTCGGAGACTTGCAAGGATGAGCTCAACTTCCTCAACCAGTTTGTGGATAAGGGGCTGCTTGAAAGATTGAAGAACGTTTCCGAAAACGCATTCGTTCGTTTGTCCTACACCGAAGCAATCGAAATTTTGAAACAGAACGCAGACAAGTTCGACGATAAAAATATTTTCTGGGGCAAGGATTTGCAAAGCGAACACGAACGTTTCCTCACCGAACAAGTGTACAAGAAGCCCGTATTCCTCACCGATTACCCGAAGGAAATCAAGGCGTTCTATATGAAGCAAAATCCCGACGGAAAGACGGTGGCGGCGGCAGACTTGCTCGTGCCTGGTATCGGGGAGCTTGTTGGCGGTTCGCAAAGAGAGGACGATTACGATAAACTGGTAAACCGTATCAAGGAACTCGGTATGAACCCCGAAGATTATTCTTGGTATTTGGATTTACGCCGTTACGGCGGTACCACGCACAGCGGTTTCGGGCTTGGCTTTGAACGTATGGTCATGTACCTGACGGGTATTGCGAATATTCGAGATGTAGTGCCTTATCCCCGCACGTTCGGAGATCTTAAGTATTAAAACGTATATTTGCGGCGCCCAACGTTCCGTTGGATCATGTAGTGAGTGTTATAGCCGTTCTTGCAGTTAGTTTCGCGTATCACTGTTTAGTCAATTCTTGACCGTAGGAGACAGTGTCTCGATGTTTCGATGGACTGAGCGATAGCGAAAATTCACAAAAAACAAATCATCTGGAGAATAAACAAATATGGTAAGAATTGTAGTAGACGCAATGGGCGGTGATTTCGCGCCTCAGCAACAGGTACTTGGTTCGGTAGCGGCTTTAAATCAGGACAAAGATTTATATTTGATTCTTTGCGGCGACGAAACGCAGATTAAAGAAATCCTTTCCGGCTGCGAATATGACGAAAGCCGTTTGGAGATTGTACATACGACGGAAGTCATCGGTATGGAAGAAGTGCCTACCAAAGCGGTAAAGACCAAAAAGGATTCGTCCACGGTCGTAGCCTTTCGCCTTTTGAAAGAAGGCAAAGCGGACGGCTTGGTTTCGTCCGGCTCGACAGGTGCCGTTTTGACGGCAGGCGTATTGCTCCTTGGTAGATTGAAAGGGGTATCGCGACCTGCGCTTTGTCCCATTATTCCCAACTCCAAGGGAACGGGAACTTTCCTTTGCGACTGCGGCGCAAACCTTGAATGTAAGCCTTTGAACCTCATTCACTTCGCCATGATGGCGTCGGCGTATGCGGAAACGGTATACGGCATTGAAAACCCTGCGGTAGGGTTGTTGAATAACGGTACGGAAGACCATAAGGGCTTGATGCTCCAACAGGAAACCAACGCTTTGTTAAAGACGGTGGAATGCGTCAACTACGTAGGCAACAGAGAGGGCAGAGATATTATGTTCGGCGACGTAGACGTTATGGTTTGCGACGGTTTCACGGGGAACATTGCCATGAAATCGGTAGAAGGCTGCGGTAAAATGGTGTCGGGAATCATGAAAAAGGCGTTCAAGCGCAATCTGTTCACCAAGCTCCGCGCGTTGCTTTGCGGCGACATTATTAAAGATATTAAAGGCAGTATCGATTACGAAGGCGTGGGCGGCGCTATGTTCTTAGGTCTTAAAAAGGCGGTAGTGAAAGGCCATGGTAACTCGAAGGCTCGTCCGTTCTCCATCTGCATTAAGCAGGCGGCAACGGCGGTAAGAGGGGATATGGTGGGTAAGATTGCCTCCATGCTTGAAAGCACGACGTTAGAGCTTCCTACCCAAGCTGCGCCTTCCGTTTCCGAATAATCGAATAAATACGGAGGAATGCCATGGGCTTCCCTTTTGAAGAAATCGAAAATAAAATCGGGTACGTATTTCGCGATAAAGCGTTATTGCAAGAAGCGTTTACCCATTCCACGTACGCGAATGCACACGGCGGCAATGATAACGAGAGAATGGAATATCTTGGCGACGCCGTTTTGCAGCTTATCGTAACGGAATGGCAGTATGCGAAGAATAGACGGGCGGAAGAGGGGGAACTGACCTCCCAACGCCAGAAATACGTTTGCGAGGACGCTTTGGACGAGGCGGTGCGTAGGTTAGACGTCGGCCGATACTTGCTTATGGCAGGCGGTAAATCGAACATCGGAAAAAAGACGGTGTCTAGCTTATTTGAAACGGTGCTGGCGGCGATTTATCTGGACGGCGGCTATCAACCGGCAAAAGATTTTGTTTTAAAACACGGGCGTTTGGAGGCGCAAACAATCCAAACCAACTATAAGGGTGCGTTGCAGGAATTTCTGCAAAAACAGGGCTTAGAGCCACCCATGTACGAGACGGAGAAATCCGGTAAAGACAATGCACCCATCTTCCGCGCAACAGCCACAGCCGCTGGAAATTCGGCGCAGGGCGAAGGCGGTAGTAAAAAGGAAGCGGAACAGGAAGCTGCAAAACGCTTACTGGAACAGCTGTCCAAATATAAAGCAGTAAAAAAATAAAGGGATATATAAACATATCATAAGGAGAATACTTTGGACTTAAAGGAAATACAACTCGTCGGCTTTAAATCGTTTGCCGACAAGACGACAATCCGATTCGAACAAGGCGTAACCTGTATCGTGGGCCCGAACGGCTGCGGTAAGAGTAACGTTGCGGACGCTGTACGCTGGGTGCTTGGTGAGCAGTCGGCGAAGTCTTTGCGCGGCTCTAACATGCAAGACGTTATTTTCGGCGGCACGTTGGAGAGAAAGCCGACGTCGTTTTGCGAGGTAACTCTCGTATTCGACAATGAAAAGCACATTTTCCCCACGATGGAAACTCCCGAAGTTTCCATGACGCGCCGTCTTTACCGTACGGGTGAAAGTAAGTACCTTATCAACAACCAAACCAGCCGTTTGAAGGACATTGTTACCCTTTTCCACGGCATCGGCTTAGGAAAAGAAGGGTATTCCATTATCGGGCAGGGTAAGGTGGAACAGATCATGAATGCCCGTCCCGAGGATAGACGTCTCATCTTCGAAGAAGCAATGGGCTTGATGGTATATAAGCAGAGAAAGCAGGAAATCGAAAGAAAAATCGAGGACGCGAACGATAATCTGTTTATTTACAGCCAACGTATCGACGAAGTAGAACGCCGTATGCCCAGCTTGAAAAAGCAAGCGGAGGCGGCGCGCGAATATCAGGAATATTCCGAATCGCTGAAAATTCAAGAAGCGAATACCTACATATACCGTTTTGAAAACGCGGAAAACGAAAAGAGCAAGTTCAAAAAGGATATTGCTCTGATTTCGGATAAAATCATTTCCTTAAATACGCAAATCGAGCGTATCAACCGCAAGCTGGACGAAAACCGTGAAAAGATCAGTCAAGCAGACGTTCGTTTGACCGAACTCAACGATCGCCGTGTGGAACTTTCCGTAGGCAACGAAAGAAAGGACGGTGAATTGAAGCTGGTGAGAGAACGTATCAACACCTACCGTTCGCAGATTGAAGCGGCGGTGGATATGCTTGCCGCAAGCAAGGTCCGCATCGGCGAAATCGACGACGAAATTGCGTTGGCGGGGAAAAAGAACGGCGCGGACGTCAAGCGTGTTTCCGAGCTGGAAACGCAGATCGAAGTCCTTCGCGCGGCGATAAACGCACTCGATAAAAAAATCGAAGTCTTTGAAAAACTTTCCGACGAAACCCGTCTTTCTCAGCTTTCTTCCGCAGATGAAATTGCGAAGATGAAAGAGGCCATGGGTACCCTCGCTGCCAGAATGGAGGCGACCAAGGACAGATTGAACGAGTTGGCGGCGGCGCTTAAAAAAGCGGAAGAAAGAAAGGAACGTCTCGCGGATGAGCTTGCTTCCGTTCGTAAGGACGTGAAGAATTTGAAAGACCTCAGCTCTTCGGGAATGCGCGATTTTGAAGAAAAGCAAGAAGAAGCGCGTGAAATGCAGCTTACGATCAACGATTTCAACCAAGAACTTTTCAATGCAAACGGTCAGTTGGCTTCCTTGCGTGAAAACTTGGAAATGTATATCAGCTTAAAAAATCGTTTCGAGGGGTACAAGGAATCGGTTAGAAGATTGCTTTCCGTTTCCAAGACCAACCCTGATTTGGCAAAGCACTTGCACGGCGCTTTAGCAGACGTTGTTTCCACTGATCAAAGATATGAAACAGCGATTGAAACGGCGTTTGGTGGGGCAATGCAAAACGTAGTTACGCCAACGGCGGACGACGCAAGATATTTGATTGAATACTTAAAGCGTACCAACGGCGGTATCGTTACCTTCCTGCCTGTAGCAAGTATGCGTCCCCGTCCCGATTCCAGGGAAATCAAGCGCGCGTTGGACGAACGAGGCGCAATGGGGCTCGCAACCGAGCTTGTGCACTATGACGATTATTATTACAATGTGGTGAGCAACCTGCTTGGCAACACGTTAATTTGCGATAACATCGCCAATGCAACGGCGATTGCGAAAAAGTACGGCAACCTGTTCAAGATTGTTACCCTCGACGGCGACACCGTTTCGACAAGCGGCGCCATGACGGGCGGTAGCCGTGGCAGAAGCGCAAGCTCCTTGCTTTCCAACGAACGTAAAATTCAGGAATGTAAGGATAACATCGCGCGTAAAGAAAAGCTGATTGAAAAGCTGAAGATTGCCATCGCGAAGAGTGAGAAAGAAAAGCTGGCGGCGGAAGCAGCGGTAGACAAGCTGCGTGAAAAGTATCAAGGCGCAAGCAGTGAAATTGCAGGGCTTTTGCAGCGTGAAACGGCTTTGACGCAACAGCTTGCCGAAGCGGAAAGCGACATTCTCACGTATGCGGAAGCGTTGGAGGAATTGAAGCGTAAGCTGAAATCGTTGGAAGACGAAGAAGCGAACTCCTCGCTCAGTGAAGAGCAGATCGCGTCCCGTCGTAAGAGCGCGGAAGAGGAAATGGCAAATCAGCGTAGCCAGTGCGACCGTTTCAAGGAAGAGCGCGTGGAAAAGAGTAAGCAGCTTCGTGAAATGGAAGTGGAATACGCCTCCCTTTCCTCGCAAATTGAATCGCACAAGGAAAACGTAGAACGTCTTACGGCGGAAAAGGAAGATCTTGTAAAGCGTATTCTCGATATGGAATACGAAAAGACGAATACGGAAACCAAGCTCAAGGGGTTGGAAGCAGAAGCGCAGGCGAAGGAGCTGACCGACGAGGAAAGAGCCGCGGTAGAGGCGATCGTGGGCGAAATTTCAGAAATCACCCGTGAAAAAGAAACGGTGAACGCGGAACAGCTCAAGCTGGAAGAGGAAAAGACGGGCTTGCAAGAAGCTTTAACGAAGAGCTCGGACAAGCGTTATAAGTGCGAGATTGAAATCAGTAAAATCGATACGACGTTGGAAAGCAGCCGTCAGCGTATGGAAGAAGCGTACGAGCTGGACTACGATGGCTGTTTGGCGCTTAGAAAGGAAGGCTTTAACGTGGAAGAAGCGGCTTCGCTGATTACCGCGCTCAAGCGTAAAATCACCATTCTCGGCGCGGTTAATCCCCATGCCGTGGAAGAATATGAAGAGGAAAGCGCGCGTTGCACGGAAATGACCTCGCAGCGTGAGGATTTGGAAAAGGCGATTGCGGACTTGCAGGCGGCGCTCGATCAGATCCGTGGCGAGATGCTCCGCATCTTTAACGAAGGGTTCCAGGATTTCAACGAAAACTTCAAGGTGACGTTTAAGGAACTCTTTGGCGGCGGTAAAGCAGAGCTGCAAATCGACTACGAAGGGGTGGAAGACCCTCTTGCGGCAGGCGTGGAAATCGTGGCTTGTCCTCCCGGGAAGAAGTTGACGAAGATTTCCCTTTTGTCGGGCGGTGAAAGAGCGTTAACGGCGATTGCGATTTTGTTTGCAATTTTGAAATCGAAGCCCATGCCCTTCTGTATTCTCGACGAAATCGAAGCGGCGTTGGATGATGCGAACGTGGATAGATTTGCTTCGTATTTGAAGCGTTTCTCCGAAGATACGCAGTTTATCGTAATTACGCACAGAAAGCCGACGATGAATCAGGCAGACACCCTCTTTGGTGTTACGATGCAGGAAAAGGGCGTTTCCAAGATTGTATCGGTGAAGTTGGCTGAGGTAGAATCTAAGCTCGGCGCAGGCACTATAGAATAACGTATATATGCGGCGCGATGCGGCGTCAGGCTTGCGTTTTGTTTTGGTCGTGTACGCTTAGTACACTCCCAGCAACAAAGCCGCGCCTTTCTTGCCTCGCTTGCATCTCTACGTTATTCGACTCCGTGCTGAATTGCATAGTGTCTGGTATTAAAATAGTAACAATTTTGAAACGCAAAAAATATAATTTCGTGAGAAATTTCACTTCTTTATAGCACAACACAACGGCGTATGTACGCATGCGTATCTACGCCGTTTTAAATTATTCGAGGTAAATCATATGGGATTATTCGGAAAACTTTTCGGGGCTTTGAAAAAGACGAAAGATAATCTTTCGGAAAAGCTCCGCGTACTTTTTTCCAAAAATAAGCTTGGCGACGCTTTCTATGAGGAGTTGGAAGAACTGCTCATTTCCTCCGACGTATCCGTTTCCACAGCGGCGGAAGTGGTGGAAAGAGTCAAGGAACAAGCCATCAGTGAAAAATTAACCGACGCTGAGTACGTCACACAAATTTTACGTAACGTTTTAACGGAAATCTTGGAGGAATCCGAGGTAGAACCGCCGCAGTATCCCTGCGTTATCATGCTTGTTGGCGTGAACGGCGTAGGAAAAACGACGACGGTGGGGAAATTAGCGCACTATTTCCTTTCGCAGAAGAAAACGGTTACGGTAGCGGCGGCGGATACCTTCCGTGCGGCGGCAAGCGAACAGCTTTCCATCTGGGCAGAGCGCGCAAAGGTGCGTATCGTAAAGCACGAAGAGGGCAGCGATCCCTCCGCCGTGATTTTCGACGCCGTTTCCTCGGCAAAGGCGAAGGGAACGGACGTGTTGCTTGTGGATACCGCAGGTAGATTACACGTAAAGGACAACCTTATGAACGAGTTGCGGAAAATGGATCGCGTCGTTACGAGAGAATACCCCGAAGCGGACTTCTTAAAGTTGCTCGTATTAGACGCTACGACGGGGCAGAATGCCGTCAATCAAGCCCGCGTTTTTGACGAAGCGGTAGAACTGGACGGTATTGTTTTAACGAAGCTGGACGGTACGGCAAAGGGCGGCTTTATCTTCTCGCTCGCTGAAGAGCTCGGTTTACCTGTGATTTTCGCGGGGGTTGGCGAGAAGATTGACGATTTGGAATTTTTCGATTCTCAAAGCTTTGTTAGTGCAATCTTATAAGCGTAAAACATATACCATGTACGGGATGAAACCATGAAAATAGATATTTTAACCCTTTTCCCGGAGATGTTCTCGGCGATGAGCGAAAGTATTGTGGGCAGAGCGCAAAAGGCGGGAAAAATACAAATCAATATCGTAAATATCCGTGATTATACGGAAGATAAGCATTTAAAATGCGACGATTATCCTTTTGGCGGCGGCGCAGGCATGGTGATGATGGCGCAGCCGATCGGTAGTGCAATCGACGCGCTCGATCCTGAGCATAAGGCGCGCCGAATTTATATGTCGCCCAAGGGACAGGTATTCAAACAGCAAAAGGTATTCGAACTTTTGGAATACGAGCATTTGATTTTGCTTTGCGGACATTACGAGGGCGTGGATCAGCGCGTGTTAGATCTGTATATCGACGAGGAAATTTCCATCGGCGATTACGTTTTGACGGGTGGCGAACTGCCTGCCATGGTCGTTGCCGATTGCGTGTCCCGTTACGTGGACGGCGTAATTAGTAATTCCTCGCTTGTGGATGAAAGTTTCTCGGAAAATCTGCTTGAATATCCGCAGTATACCCGTCCGCAGGTGTATAAAGGTCTGGCTGTGCCGGAGGTTTTGCGCAGCGGCGACCATGCAAAAATCGACAAATGGCGTCGGGAACAAGCCTTAGAAATTACAAAGAAGTGCCGTCCCGATTTATTAAAATAGGAGATACCTATGAGAAATATACAATGGTTTCCCGGTCATATGACAAGGGCGATGCGTGACATGGAGGCAAAGCGTGATCTTTGTGACGGCGTTATCTGCGTTTTAGACGCGAGGGCGCCGATTGCCACGGTCAACAAAAACCTGAAAAAAATCTTCGGTGAAAAACCGATTTTATACGTATTAAATAAAGCCGATCTTGCCGATCCAAACAAAGTAGATGGATTTTTAAAATTCTTTGAGGATAGGGGCAGGTATGCGGTGAAATGCGATTCCACCAACATTGCCACCAAGCGCGTCCTCATTCAACGCCTGAATGCGATCACGGAAGAAAAACGCGCAAGAGCGCAAGCAAAAGGCTTGAACAGAACCTTCCGTTTTATGGTTGCAGGGATTCCCAACACGGGCAAGAGCACCATCGTTAACCTACTCAGCGGACAAAAGCGAGCAAAGACGGGGGATAAGGCAGGGGTCACCCGTGACGTTCGGTGGCTCAAATGCGGTGCATTCGATCTTTTGGATACACCCGGTACGATGCCGCCTTCGTTTGATAATCAATATCACGCGCGCCACTTGGCGTATATCGGCAGTATCAACGATGATATTTTGGATATGGACGACGTCGCTTTGGAACTCCTTGGCGAGATTGCGGAACATTATCCGCAGTATTTGACGGAACGCTACGGCATCACCGATTTTTCGGAAAAGCTGGGCATGTACGAGGCGGTTTGCAAACGCAGAGGGTTTATTTTCCGTGGCGGAGAGTTCGACTATGAGCGCGGCGCAAAAGCCATTATAGATGATTTTAGAAAGGGAAGAATCGGTAGGGTCTGCCTTGAAAATCCTGCAGATTATTCCGACTTTGAGTTTTAACCAAGGAGCTTTTACCTATGAAAAAGGTATGGAATGCAGAAGAAAAATTGCAATACGAACGCGCTTTGCAGGGGAAAGGGTATCGCTATATCGTTGGTGTGGACGAGGTAGGCAGAGGCCCTTTAGCTGGGCCCGTCGTTTGTGCTGCGGTGGTGATGCCGCTGGAAGAAGCGGATTTGATTATCGGCGTGGACGATAGTAAAAAGCTTTCTGCAAAAAAGAGAGAACAGCTCGCTGAAGAAATTCAGGAAAAGGCGATTGCCTATACCATGGTCGAGGTGAGTGAAAAAACCATCGATGAAATCAACATCTTGGAAGCGACTAAACTTGGCATGAAACAGGCGGTAGAAACGCTGACGTTGCCTGCGGAATACGAAGCGTTTCCTGAAATCGTATTGACGGACGGGAATATGACGTTGGATATCGCGTTGCCGCAGTATAGCGTGATTCACGGCGACGCATTGTCATATTCTATCGGGGCGGCGAGTATTATTGCCAAGGTCTACCGTGATAAAATGATGGACGAATATGCCAAGCAATATCCTCATTACGGTTTTAAGCAAAACAAGGGGTACGGTACGGCGGCACACATTCAAGGGATAAAGGAGCACGGCTTATGTCCAATTCACCGCAGGACGTTCACAAAAAAGTTTTAGGCAAAAAGGGGGAAAAGCTGGTAGAGGCTTACCTCAAAAAGCAGGGCTGTAAAATTCTTAAGCGCAATTATCGCACGCCATTTGGGGAGGCGGACCTCGTTGCTCAAGATGGGGACGAGATTGCCTTTGTCGAGGTCAAAACCCGTACAAGCGAAGCTTACGGCACGCCCAAGGAGGCGGTGGGAAAAGACAAACAGCGCCGCTATAAAAAGATCGCAGAATTTTACTGGATTTCCCACGGCGAAGAGCCGAACGCCCGTTTCGACGTGGCGGAAGTGTTCGCCGACGGAACGATCGAATATATCAAGTATGCTTTTTAGGCTTGCGAATTCGTCAAGTTAAGCAACAAGAAAAACACCTTTTCGACAAAAGGTGTTTTTCTTTTATGACGAAAATCCTTTATAATAAAACCATAGCGAGGACGAGTATGGTTATATACGTAGAGTACGCGTTTTTGGAAAATTTTCTATTTGACAGCGTTCTTTTATCCTTGGCACTCTTTGCGGCAAGGGTAAAAATTCCCAAAGGCAAAGTTGCAATATCAGCGGCTTGTGGCGGTATTTTTGCGCTGGCGTTTCCACTGTTGCGCCTTAGCGGCGGTTGGGCGGCGCTATGTAAGTTCTCTGTAGGGGCGTTACTATGCATGATCCCTTTTCAACGATTGCAAACTGGCCGCGAATGGAAACGATATGCCTTGACAACGGCGCTATTTTTCACGTTTAGCTTTGCGTTTGGGGGAAGTTTGCTTGGGGTTTACAGCACGTTTTCCTCTTCTGGATTACCGCAGATTTCGGCAGGCGCGGTATTTAGCGGTTTTGCACTATTGACATTCTTTTCCGTTTGGTTAGTGCGTAAGCTATATAGGCAAAAAATGCTCTTTTCCAAGATCATTCCTTGCAGATTGCATAACGGCGAGAAGAGTATCCAAGCGGACGGTTTTTTGGATAGCGGCAATTTAGCGAGGAAAAACGGTTTACCCGTTTGCTTTGTTTCCCCCGATCTAATGTATGATCTTTTTCAAACGGAAAATATGAAATGGGATAACCAGGTGTGCGATGAAATGACGATTACCACACTCGCAGGCGAGAAAAGAGTTGCTGTATATCTTGGCGAAATAGAGATTGAGAATAGGAAAATGAAAGCATATTTTGCCCTTTCAAGAAATATGATAGGGAGAGAGTATAAAATATTATTAAACGGCGGATTTATGGGAGAAACGTATGAAACTGATTGAATTTATCCAAAATTTTCTGAAAAACGTATGTACGGAAGAGGAGAGGGTAGATTATATTTGCGGCAACGGAGAAGCGCTGCCCTTACCCCTTTCCACGGAGGAGGAAAATGAAATGCTGCGTCTGCTTGTCCTGGAAACGGAAAAGGAACGCGCAAAAGCGGAGCTGATCCAGCATAATTTGCGTTTGGTGGTATACATAGCGAGAAAATTTGATAATACGGGAGTGGAGAACGACGATTTGGTTTCCATCGGGACGATCGGGCTCATTAAGGCGATCAACTCTTTCAATCCCGAGAAAAATATCAAACTGGCTACCTATGCTTCGCGGTGTATTGAAAATGAAATTCTCATGTATCTGCGCCGAACGGCGCGCTTAAAAACGGAGGTCTCTTTCGACGAACCGTTAAATACCGATTTTGAAGGGAATGAGTTATTGCTGTCGGACGTGCTTGGTACGTCGGCGGACGCCGTTTACGGAGACATCGAATCGAACGCCGAAAAAGAGCAGTTGAAAGAAGCGTTGAAAAAATTGAGCGATAGGGAACGGAAAATTATGTTTTTGCGTTTTGGGCTTGGCGGCGGTGAAGAAATGACGCAAAAGGACGTGGCGGACCTTTTGGGAATATCGCAAAGCTACATTTCCCGTTTGGAGAAAAAAATCATATCGCGCTTAAAAAAAGAATTTGCAAAAATGGAATAAAAATGCAGTGAGTTGCGCATACTCATCTCGACCATGCCCCCTTCTTTTTTGTTTTTACATACGAAAAGGAGGCGAAAAAGTATGCAGAAAGTGGAGATTTGCGGCGTGGATACGTCAGGACTTCCCAAGTTAACGGCGAAGGAAAATGAAGAGTTGATGCACCGTTTAAAAAAGGGGGATAAGGAGGCGCGTGATAAGTTCATTATCGGTAATATGCGGTTGGTGTTATCCCTTGTTAAGCGTTTCCGTATCAAAAACCTTGGCGTCGACGACGTGTTCCAGGCAGGGTGTGTGGGACTCATCAAGGCAATCGACGGCTTCGATATATCGGTGGGTGTAAAGTTTTCTACCTATGCCGTGCCCATGATTGTGGGGGAAATCAAGCGGTATTTGCGCGATGGAAATTCGTTGAGGGTTTCTCGCAGTATTCGGGATATGGCATATAAGGTATTGAAAGCGCGAGAGACGATTGAAGGTAGGGACGAGGAAGCGACGATTGAAAAAATCGCGGAAGAATTGCAAGTCGCGCAACGAGAAGTGGTCTACGCGCTGGACGCTATATCCGATCCGATTTCCTTGTACGAACCGGTCTATAATAAGGCAGGGGATACCTTACTTTTGATGGACCAGCTCTGCGATGAAAAGAACACGGACGAAATCTGGACGGAGCGCGTCGCGCTTGGCGAGGCGATAGGAAAACTCGGGGATAGGGAACGAAAAATCCTCTTTTTGCGATACTATGAAGGGAAAACGCAAACGGAAATTTCCGAGGAGGTTGGCATTTCGCAGGCGCAAGTGTCGCGCTTAGAAAAGAATGCGCTTCAAAATATTCGCCTTAATATTTCCTGATAGGCACATCTTTTTCCCCTTGCGCATATACTGTATTGACAGCGATTTTTGCGAGGTGCAAGGGTATGGAATACAGTTTTTCGGAACTCCGTGCAAAAGAGGTAATAAATACGCAGGATGGCAGAAAGCTTGGCAGAATTTGTGACGTAATCTTATGTTATCCGGAAAACAAATGGCTTGGGTTCGTCGTGCCATGTAGCCGAGGATTTGGATTTAAAAAGCAGGAACTGTTTTTAGAGTTGAAGAATATTGTTAAAATCGGGGAAGATGTCATTTTGGTCAACGTGGGTATGCCGCGTAAGACAAACTGCGATAAACGCGGACATGGTACTCCCGTTTCTTCTTCTGCGCCACCCATGTACGGGTTTCCAAAAGAGGATAACCGACGAAATTATGAAGAATTTGAATAAGGAAAAGGACGGAGCGTGATTGCTTCGTCCTTTTTATAATAGCGTGATTGCTTCGTTCGTTTAAGGAAAGCTTGGAAAATGGGCGTGCTATTGACAAATGGGTAAAATTATGTTAAAATATACGTGAAAAAATAAATTTTCACGAAGATTTCACGAGGAATTACCTTAAAATTAACATTTTTTGGGTATATTATAAGTGAAATAATAAATAAAGAGGGAAAATTCATGAAAATATTGATAGTAGACGATGAAGAGATGATCCGTGGCGTATTGCGCGAATACGTAGAGTTTGAAGGAAACGAAGCCTTTGATGCATGCGATGGCATGGAAGCGGTGAAGCTTTGCCGCGAAAATGATTACGATTTAATATTAATGGACGTGATGATGCCGCATTTGGACGGCTTTTCTGCGGTCAAAGAAATCAAAAAGACCAAGGACATGCCCATCATTATGCTCTCTGCAAGGGGGGAAGAATATGATAAGCTGTTCGCGTTCGAGTTAGGCGTGGACGATTACGTAACCAAGCCGTTTTCTCCTAAGGAAGTGATGGCGCGTATCAATGCGGTGACGAAGCGCAGAGCCGCAAAACCCTCGGGGAACGAGATTCAAAAATTCGAGGGTTTGGAAATCGACATGGCGGGCAGAAACGTGTACGTGGACGGAGAAAAGGCAGAACTTACCCCGAAAGAATACGAACTGCTGTTTTATCTTGTTCGCAATAAAGGAATTGCGTTGACTCGTGAAAAGCTGCTTTACGACGTTTGGGGTTTTGATTTCTACGGCGACGATAGAACGGTGGATACGCATATCAAAATGTTGCGTAGCAATCTCAAAGATTATCGAAAATTTATTGTAACGTTACGTGGTTTGGGGTACAAGTTCGAGGAATAATCCGCTGCTATGAAAGAGAAAAAAGAGCCGAAAGTCAAAAAGACGGACGCGCAGACGCAAGACCAGCGTAAATTGACGCGCTTTGTCCGTTATCGCAAGAAACAAATCGCTACCAGCATCTTTTTTGTGCTGTGGGCGATTTTTACTGCGCTTTCTTTGATGATCGTGCTGCTTTCCGCGTTTTCGCATAGATGGGTATTTATCAATTCTTACAAGGAACAAGCCGAACGCGCGCTGGTGCAAAAAGGGGAGCAGATAGAATTTATCCTATCAGAGGACTTCCCGGTTGAAAATAAAAACGGATTGTTGCGTGGGCTGGAACGCCAACACGGCATCAGCATTTACGTTTTAGACGAGAACGGTAAGGTGATTCTTCCGCAGGAATCTGGCGCAGACGTAAACGGCGTAACGGATTTTTCCTCAGCGCTTAGCGCGGTGCAGGACAAGCTGAGTGAATCGGTGGGATCTTACGTCGTATACGAGGGGGATGGAGAACATATTTACGTGACGCAAATCCCACTCTTTCCACAAAGGACGACCTACTTATATCTTCGTCAATCTTTGGAACTTTTAGAAACGGCAACCGCGCATATCAATTTGCGTATGCTATTGATTTCCATATTCGTATTCCTGCTTTCCTTGGCGGTGACGAGTGCCGTCTCCGGTTGGTTTACAAATCCCATTTCGGAAATGACGAAGAAAGCGAGAAAGCTGGCGCGAGGGGATTTTGAGGTGGACTTTGGCGGCAATAATTACGGGCTGGAGTTGGTGGAGCTTGCCGACGCGTTGAACTATGCGAAGGATGAGCTTTCGAAAACCGACCGTATGCAAAAAGATTTGATTGCAAACGTTTCGCATGATTTCAAAACGCCGCTTACGATGATTAAAGCGTACGCGTCCATGATTATTGAAATATCGGGCGAGAACCCTGAAAAGCGAAACAAACATGCGCAGGTCATCGTAGACGAGGCGGACCGTTTGGCGTCTTTGGTGAATGACGTATTGGATCTTTCTAAAATCAGCTCTGGGATAGAAGGGTTAAAGCTGACGGAATTCGATATGTCGTCGTACGCGTATGAAATTCTCGATCGGTTTGCATATCTTCGCGAAACGCATGGGTATCAGTTTATCACGGACATCGACGAAGAACTTTACACCATAGCCGATGAAACGAAAATCGGGCAGGTGCTGTACAATCTGATTGGTAATGCGGTTAACTACACGGGCGAGGATAAGACGGTATACGTTCGGTTGAAACGCGAATCCAACAACGCATTCCGTTTCTCAGTAACGGATACGGGAAAGGGAATCAAGCAGGAAGAGCTGCCGGATATTTGGAACCGTTATTACCGATCGGCAGAAACGCATAAACGCCCTGTGAAGGGGACAGGGTTGGGTTTATCCATTGTTAAAACTATTTTGGAACGCCATAATTTCCTCTTTGGCGTAGAGAGTGAGTTGGAGAAGGGGAGTACCTTCTACGTGCTTTTTCCTTTTGCGGCGGAAAACGTAAAAAAAGACTGACACGCGCTTGACAGTAAGTGTAAAATTTTATATAATAGTAAAAACGCAATAGTTTCATATTCTTTGGGGCGAGGTGGAATTCCTCACCGGCAGTGACAGTCTGCGAAGAGAGTTTGGCTCTCCTGAATCGGCGAAAATCCGATACCGACGGTTTTTATAGGTTTATAAGGTATAGTCCGGATGAGAAAAGAGTAGAGAAATAACGCATGTGCATCGCCGCTTGGCGTTGCGGTTTCGTGCATCTAAGCCACGTTTATATAGTTACGTTGCTTTCAGCTGTGCGAATCTTCGTTGTTTCAACAGTGTTACGGATATCCTTTTAGCGACGCTCCAAGTGTAAATTTGGGGCGTTATTTTATGGGGTGTTTTATGGAGAAAAATAATCAAAAGGAAGGGGCATGTATGAAGCGAAACGCTGGCAGAACGCTACAACGGCGGTTTACGGCGAAGAGGATTGCACTCATGGCGGTCTTTGTTGCGCTTGCGTATGCGGTCAGCTTGTTGGAAATCCCGTTGCCCTTGTTTGGCGCAGGTTTTTTGAAACTGGATTTCGGGAACGTATTCATTATGCTGATTTCCTTTTTGCTAGGGCCCGTGGAGGGGGTAATCGTTTGCTTATTAAAAGAAAGCTTACGCTGTATCGGCTCTTCTTCGAACGGCGCAGGGGAGATAGCAAACTTTCTCGTAACGAGCGCTTATTTGCTGTTGCCTGCCATTTTGTATCAATACCGCAAAAATTTAAAGACGGTTATTCTCACTCTTTTCATCGGGTGTATCGTTGCGACGGGGATGGCGTTGCTCGTCAATCGTGTTTTGGTATTCCCTGCTTACGCGTTGTTAGGCGACGGCACTATTTTCGGGTTGACGGTGGCGGAGGCGTTTTCCGCATTCTGGGTAGCGTTGCTTGTGTTTAACTTTATTAAAACGGTTTCCGTGGGGATTCTCACCGTACTTTTATACAAAAGGCTTTCCAACGTGCTCAAAAAAATGAAAATTTAAGAAATTTTCAGGCAAACGATTGCAAAAATTTGCATAAGGCAGTATAATAGGGATATGGCAATTTTTATTTCGACATCAAGAGAGCAAACGGAGGCGTTTGCTTGCGAATATGCAAAAACGCTGCAAGCAGGCGACGTGGTGCTGCTCGATGGGGACATGGGTGCAGGGAAAACCGTTTTTTCCAAAGGCGTAGCCAAAGGACTCGGCATTGAAGAAGAGGTCACCAGCCCCACCTATGCGTACATGAACGATTACGACGGACGGTTATTCCATTACGATTGCTACCGCATTGAATCGGTAGAGCAAGCGGAAAACTTGGGCTTAGCGGATTATTTCGACATGGGCGGCATTTGCTTAATTGAATGGGCGCAGAATATCGCGCCGTTGCTTCCCAAAAAGGTGAAACAAGTATACATTCGCAAAATCAGCGAAAACGAACGAGAGATTGAATACTAAAAGGCGGTTAGTGTGCATGGAAAAATCGGTGAAAAACTTTCTGGCGGTGGATACCAGCGGTAATCATCTTACGGTGGTTGCCTCGAAAAACGGCAATGTCAGCACCGTGTTTTTGCCTGATTGCGCGATGAAACACGCCGTATCGGTGATGTCGGCGATAGAAGAAGCGCTGTTAAAGGCGGAGCTTCGCCCTGATGAATGCGATTTTTTTAGCGCGGTCGTTGGCGCGGGCTCGTTTACGGGAATTCGTATCGGTATATCGGCGATGAAGGGGTTCTGTTTGGCGTTTGGAAAACCTGCGCTCGCTGTCACCTCTTTTGATTTGGCTGCATATAATGCGATAGATGAAAAGGGCAAGATTCTTTGCTTGGTAGACGCGTTGCACGATTGCTATTACGTTTGCGGTTATGAAAACGGAAAAGTATGCTATCCGCCGGCTTACTTGGAGGAAGAGGAGGTGCTTGCGCTTGCGCGCGAGGGTTACGCGCTGTATGCGTGTTCGACGTTACCCATAAGCCAAAAGGCGGAGGTGCGTATTGTCGATCCTTGTAAGGGCTTGGAAAAAGCGGTGTTGGCGCGTGCGGATGAGAAAAATTTCGGCGAGTTAACCGCTTTGTACGTAAGAAAAAGTTCAGCGGAATTAAATTTGAGAGAATGAATATGAAGCTTCGACGTTGGGAAGAAAAGGATATAGAAACGATTGCAAAAATGGAGCAACGTTGTTTTCGGGACCCATGGACGAAGCAGATGTTGCTTGATTCCCTGCGTCTTCCCATCTACCATTGTTTTTTGGTGGAAGATGAGGGGCAGGTATGCGGTTATGCAACCATGATTGTCCTTTTTGAGGATGCGCAAATCGGCAATATCGCTGTGGATATTCCGTTTCGTGGGCGAGGGATTTCAAAGCTGCTCATGGAGGAGCTGCATACAACGGCAAAGTCGCTCGGCGCAGAGCAAATGCTGTTAGAGGTGCGCGTTTCCAACGATGCGGCGTTGGGGTTGTATGAAAAATACGGCTATGAAAAGTATGGAATTCGGGCAAAATATTACGCAGACGGCGAAGATGCGTTTGTGATGAGAAAAACTTTGTAAGGAGGCGGACGACGGTTACTTTATCCGACGTTTCGTATTTACAAAAGGGAAAAGGGAAAGATCTGGTTTTTTTACACGGATATCTTTCGAATAAGGAAGCCTTCATGGCGCAGGTGGAGTATTTCTCCCGTTTTTATCGGGTTACGGCGATTGATTTTTTAGGGTTTGGCGGTAGCAGGTGCTTAACGAATCCATTTTCCGTATCCGATTATGCGGCGTGGACGAAAGCAGTATTCAAGCTGTTAAACGTACAGTCTCCGCACGTGATCGCGCATTCGTTTGGATGTCGGGTAGCGGTGAAGCTTGCGGCGCAAGATCCTGCGTTTTTTGATAAAATTCTATTGACGGGCGCAGCAGGCGTGATTTTGAAACGTGGCTTTTCTTACCGCTTTCGCGTGAAGTTATACCGTCTGGTAAAGAGGTTTGCGCCTAAGTTTGCCGAACGGCGGTTTGGAAGCGAGGAATATCGCTCGCTTACTCCGATTATGAAGGAGAGTTATAAAAAGATCGTCAATGAAGATTTGCGCGCGTGCGCGAAACAAATAGAAAATGAAGTTTTACTTGTGGAGGGGGAGATGGACCGCGTAACGCCTAAGGAAGAGGCGGAGGCGTATCTGGCTTGTCTGAAGCGGGGAAAATTGATAATAATGCCCGGTGGGCATTTCGCATTTGCGGAATATCCCGTCGCGTTTAATTTGATAGCAGAGGAATATTTTTATGGATGAAATGACTTTGAGAATCATTGCCAGCATTCTTACCGCATGTTTTCTGTGCCTTTCCACGGTAAAGTCGTTGGGGGTATTGCAGCAGAGTGGTTATAAGAACGGCGCATTCTACCGTTGGTTGAAACGCAAGGACAATCTGTGTTTTAACCGTTTGTGGGTGCTTTCGCTTTGCCTTGCTTTGGCAACGACCATTGTTTCGCTTTGCTTCTTCTTCCTTGGGTATCGCTTAGCGCTTGCGGTTTCGGCGATTCCGTTTTTTGGGTTGTTGTTGCTGTTTTGGCATGCGGATCGTAAGTACGCTTTAAAGGTGCCCGTAAAACGCACGGGGCGCGTGGTTCGTTTGCTTGGCGTATATTTCCTGTTCGTAACCTTGGCGGCGTATATCTTGACGGCTGTGCTGGATTTCTTAGCGGATTGGAACGGTTCGGCGATTTATCGTTTAATCAGCTACGCGCCGTTTGCGATTATGCCGATGCTGTTGCCGGTGTTATTGATGGCGGCAAATGGCATTGAAGGCGTTTTTGAAGAAGCAAGAAATAAAAAATATGTAAAACGCGCAGAGCAGGTACTTAACGAATCCGAAATTATTCGTGTCGGTATCGTAGGCAGCTACGGAAAAACCTCGGTGAAAAACATTCTCGCAACGTTACTTGCGGAAAAGTATGAAGTGGTGGCGACGCCGGAATCCTATAACACGCCGCTTGGTATTGCGAAAACGGTATTTTCGCACGGCTTTGCCGGCAAACAAATCTTTATTGCGGAAATGGGCGCGCGTAAGCAGGGGGATATTACGGAGCTTTGCGAGATGGTGAAACCCGATTATGCGGTATTGACAGGCATTTGCGAACAGCATATACAAAGCTTCGGTTCTTTAAAAAATATTTGGGCGGAAAAGAGTAAAATTCTTCAAAGCGGCATCAAAAAAGCGGTTTGCAACGAAAGCTTAAAGAGCAGGATTGAGGCGGATTTTCCGTCGATGCTGGAAGAAAAGGTAGTATTTGTCGGCGGTGATCCCGATGCGGATTATGGTTCGGCGGCGACGACGTTCACCCTCAACGTGTTTGGGGAGAAGGTATCCGTCACCACGACGTTGCTGGGGAATGCGGCGGTAGAGAATATTCGTCTTGCGGCGCAGCTTTGCGTAGAGCTGGGTATGACGGCGGATGAAATCGTACGGGGCATTGAACAGCTGGAACAAATTCCGCACCGCTTGGAACTGCTTGAAAACGAAGGCGTATATATTTTGGACGATGGGTACAACTGCAATCCCAAAGGGGCGGAGGAAGCGATTCGCGCGTTGGGCCGTTTCGTCGGTAGAAAATGTATCGTAACGCCCGGGATTATCGAATGCGGCATTTTAGAAGAAAAAATCAACGGCGAGTTGGGTGAGAAGATCGCTAACGCAAAGCTGGATAAAGTTATTTTGGTAGGGGATACGTTGGTTGGTAAAATCAAATCCGCCTATGAAAATGCAGGCGGAGATATGGAGATTCTCTCCACGGTAAGATCGTTAGACGACGCGAAAAACTTGCTTGGTAAGTGGGTGCAAAGCGGCGACGCGGTATTATTCTTAAACGACCTACCCGATTTTTATTAAGACGTCAATCATTTAGCTGACGGCACAAAAGAAAAAACAGAGAAACACCAAAGCGAAGAAATTCTGTGGAGGTGTTTTTTTTCATGCGTAAGGTGGCGGTTGTGTTCGGCGGTAAATCTTGTGAAAACGAGATTTCCGTATTAACGGGGGTATTCGTTCTTAATATTTTGGATCGGGAAAAGTATGCGCCCATTCCCATTTACATACATACGGACGGAAAAATGTATACGTCGAAAAAGATGTTCAACGTAAACGTTTTCAAAGAAAGAAAGTACGATTCTTTTCAACAAATTCTTTTGGACGGGGACACCGTGTATGCGGTGAATCCGTTAAAGCACAAAATGAAGCGCATAGGAAAAGTGGACGTTGCCATCAACTGCTGTCACGGAGGCTTAGGGGAGGGCGGCGGCGTTTCCGCGATGATGGAATGGAATGAGATCCCGTTGGCGTCCCCCGATTTGACCGCTTCGGGAATATTTTTGGATAAATGCACGACGAAAATTTTTATGCGCGGCTTAAACGTTCCCACGGTCGAATACATTCGAGTCAACGAAAGCGATTACGAAAAACGAGGCGCGTTTTTATTGAAGAATATCGAAGCGCGGCTAAAATACCCCGTGGTGGTAAAGCCTGCGCATCTGGGCTCGTCTATCGGCATTACGCTTGCTAAAGACGAGGCTGAGGTGAAGGCGGCGATTGAAAGCGCGTTCTCTTTCGACCACCGCGTCATTATCGAGCGATATCTGGAAAATAAGCAGGACGTAAATTGCGCGGCGTATTCCGTGAATGGGGAGATTTACGTTTCTGAGCCGGAGCCGGCATTTGGAGGTGGAATATATTCCTTTGAAGATAAATATGTAAAGCGTACTTCGGATGGGGTTTTGGGGAAAGGGCAATCCCAGGCTGAAACGAAGAATAATGGGGGTATGTCCGCGTTGAGTGAGGATTTAAGAGGGAAAATTAGGGCGTATACCCGCACGGTATATAAACGTGCGGATTTGAAGGGTGTTGTGCGGATGGATTTTCTTGTTTCCGAAGGGAAAGCGTATCTTTGCGAGGTGAACACTGTTCCGGGCTCGCTGGCGTACTATCTTTTTTGCGAGCGTATTACGGATGCAAGGGCGTTTTTCAGCGATTTGTTGGAAGAAGCGTTTCGGGATAAAATTTCGAAGCAAAAAAGCGTGAAGCTAACGGGCATTTTAACGAACGTGAAAACCCGTAGAAAATAAAAAGACCGCCCGAACGCCAACTGCGTTCGGGCGGTATCATGATAAAAATCCTATGGATTTTGGATAACTTTCGTAAATTCTTGCGCCGTAGGCGCAGAAATTATTGATTTTTCTTTTTGATTTTGCTATACTAAGTAAGAATAAACAATACAAAGGAATGAAAACTATGGCAACGGGTGAATTTACCGATAAAGTGCGAATACTCATCAAAGCAGGGGACGGCGGCGACGGTATGAACTCCTTTAAGGCGTTCAAGGGGAAACCTGCGTGTGGTCCCGACGGTGGCGACGGCGGTAAGGGCGGCGACGTGTATTTCGTCGGCGATAAGGATATGAACGATTTATTCCCTTTCCGTTTTGTTTCCCGTTATTTTGCGGAAAACGGCGCGGTAGGCGGTACGAATAAATGCTTTGGAAAGAGTGGTCAAAATACCTATATTAAAGTACCTTTGGGCACCCTTGTCCGCGATGAAGAGACGGGTAAGCTGATTTGTGACGTCTTCGAGGACGGACAGCAGGTGTTGGTTGCAAGGGGCGGAAACGGCGGCAAGGGTAACGTGCGTTTTACAACGGCGCGCCGTCATGCGCCGAACTTTGCGCAAAAGGGTGAAAAAGTAAAACAGCATTACGTTATTTTGGAATTGAAGGTGATTGCGGACGTAGGGTTCGTCGGTTTCCCGAACGTAGGGAAGAGTACCTTGCTTAGCAAAATTTCCGCAGCAAGGCCGAAAATTGCCAACTATCATTTCACTACGCTTTCTCCTAACCTCGGTGTGGTTCGGTATTACGATAAGTCCTTTGTGGCGGCGGATATTCCCGGGTTGATTGAAGGCGCGGCGCAGGGCGCAGGGCTAGGGCATGACTTCTTGCGACATATCGAGCGCACAAGAATGCTTTGCCACGTCGTGGATATTTCCGGTTGCGAAGGAAGAGATCCGATTGAGGATTTCAAGAAAATCAACGAGGAATTGAAAGAATTCAGCGAGGAGTTGGCTTCCCGTCAGCAGATTGTCGTATGTAACAAGTATGACGTATATGGCGCGGAGGACAACTTCAAGGCGTTTAAGAAGAAGTTTGGCAGAAAGTATAAGATTTTCCCGATTACGGCGATTTCCGGCGAAGGGACAAGGGAGCTTATCGAAGGCGTGTTTGAGGTGTTAGATACGATGCCGCCCGTGGAACCCCTGCCGATTGAAGAAGTGTTCGAATACAAGGCAAACGATGATCTCGGCTTTGAAATTTTCAAGGACGAAGAGGGCGTATACGTAGTTATCGGCGGACTTGTGGACATGCTTTGCCGAAACGTTGTGCTCAACAATCCCGATTCCATGCTCTATTTCCAAAAGGTATTGCGCCTGCGCGGTGTGATTAAGGAGCTCGTGAAAATGGGCTGTGTAGAGGGGGATACTGTGTCTATCGGAGACGTCGAATTCGACTTCATCCCTTAAAACGTATATCTGCGTCGCATTTCGGCGTTGCCGCTCGGTTGCGTACTATCGGTACGCGCCCAGCCAAAGCCTAACGGCGTGAATTACAAAGCAGAGCGTTGCGTTGTGGAAATATTACAATAACGACGACGGAGCCGTTAATTCACGAAAATATCGTTTTCAATTCACTGAGCGATAGCGAAAATTCACGAAGGCCTCGCCTTCAATTCATCAAGCAATAATACGTAGGGGACGGCGCCTCGATGTCCCGATGAACGAAAATTACATTTTAATCAAGGATAAAAAATTATGACAATCGTAACAAACGAAAATATTACAAGTAAACAAAGAAGTAAATTAAAGGCGATCGCGGCGAATCTTTCGCCCATTACGCAAATCGGGAAAGGGGGTATTACCGACAATCTTTTAAAAACCCTTTCCGACGCGTTGGACGCGCGTGAAATTATCAAAGTGAGCATTCTCGATACGGTGGACGAAGATCCCAGAGATATTGCGGAAAACGTAGCGGAGCTTTTAGAGGCTGTTCCCGTAGCCGTCATCGGCAGAAAGGCGATTTTTTATCGCTATTCCCGTCGAGATAAATACGCTCATTTGGAATTTTGACAAGTTCTTGTTTAAAACGGCGAAAAAGGCGTTATAAATGAGTGTATTCAATGCAGAGGGAGATATTATGGAAAACGAAGAATTGAAACAGGACGAAATTGTAGAAGAGTCTGTACAAAAGGAAGAAAAGCCCAAGAAAAAGGCGAATAAAAAGCAGGAAGAAATTGACAAAGCGCTTGCGGAAGCGGAGGAATCCAAACGCAAGTGGTATGCTGTTACGGCGGAATATGAAAACTACCGTCGTCGTACCCAAAATCAGGCGGCGCAACGCTATCAAGAGGGTAGAAACGACGTGGTGGCGTCTCTTTTCCCTATCGGGGATAACCTCGAACGCGCGCTGAGCACTTGCAAGGACGAGAATACGAAGCAGGGCTTGGATATGATCCTCAAAGCATTTAAAAAAGTGTTGGAAGGCGAGGGCGTTGAGGAGATTGATCCTATCAATCAACCCTTTAATGCCGATACCATGGAAGCGATCATGGCAATGCCTGCGGCGGAAGGCGAAGAAAGCGGCTTGGTAAAACAGGTGTACGTTAAGGGGTATAAAAAGGGCGATAAAGTGTTGCGCTATGCGCAGGTTATCGTTACGCAATAACGAAGTTTTTCAGTCCGCTTTTCTGCGGACTGATTTTTTTTAGAAAGAGCTTATGGAAGAGAAAAAACTGACGATTTTAATAACGGGCGCAGGCTCGGGGATAGGCAAGGCGGTATTTGATAGACTGTCAAGCGGCGGCCATACCGTTTACGGTGTGGATATTCGCTATGCGGACGGGAACAAGGAAAACGAGTTTGTCGGGGATATCACGTCACCCGAAGACATGGCGCGTATAAAGGCTAATTTGGAAGAGAACGGCGTAACGTTCGACTGGGTGATGAATTTCGCAGGCGTACATACCATGTCCTCGTTTATTGAGGAAGATTACGAGAAAATCAAACGATTGACGGAAATCAATTTTCTTGGCGCAGTGCTTGTGAATAAGACCTTTCATTCCCTATTAAAAAAGGACGGAAAGATTTTGATTACGACTAGCGAGGTAGCGCCTTTAGATCCGTTACCGTTTAACGGCTTATACAGCGTGACGAAAACGGCGTTGGATTGTTACGCACAGGCTTTACGGCAGGAATTAAATCTACTTGGGCAGCGTGTGGTGACCTTGCGCCCCGGGGCGATCGAAACGCCGCTTGCAAGGGGGAATGCGGAGGCAACGAGGCTACTTTGTGAAAAAACGGTGCTTTATAAAAAAGAGTCGCAATATTTCGGCGGAATCGTCAAAAAATTCACGGGTACGCCCATGCCTGCGGAAAAGTTGGCGGCGTTGGTGGAAAAAATCACGCGAAAGAAAAAGCCGAAGTACGTATACGCAAAGCATAGAAACGTCGGTTTGTTGCTGCTTAGCATATTGCCCAAGCGGTTACAGTATTTTATTGTTAAAAAATTAGTACAAAGATAAAAGTAAACAGCCACCCATACGAATGGGTGGCTGTTTTAATCATTGATGGTATTCTACAAATAAATCATTGGGGGTACATTCGAGAATGTCGCAAATGGCTTTCAAATTTTCAAATTTTATGCCGCTTGTTTGGTTATTAACCAATTTGTTAAAGTTTTGATAACTCAAGCCAAGTTGTATATAAAGCCAATATTTTGTTTTCCCTCGTTCTTTTAATATTTCCAAAATGCGTAATTTCATAAATATATAACCTCTACATTAGATAATATTTACATTATATGAAAAAAAATACTTGACAAATAGATTTTTACATTATATAATGTATACATAAGATAAGCAAGGAGGGGTATAATGTTTTGTCAAAAATGCGGAGCAGAATTACATGGGAAATTCTGTTCAAACTGCGGCGCACGTTCGCGCATGGAAAAAAAGGAAAAGAAAGAAAAAGTGGCTTTAGCAACGCGTATTGGGGAATGGAGGGCTAATCATGCTTGGCAGACATTTGCGGCGTTGCTTCTTACAGGTGCAATTATTTGCTTGACGGCAACTATGGTTATATTGTCAATTTTACTAAATCCGTTTAAATTGGAAAACGTGAGCAAAGTTGAAATCGGTATGACTAGAGTCGACGTTGAGGGGATTTTAGGAGAGCCAAATGGCATGGACGACAATGTCGCCTATTGGTATTCGGGGCAAGCAAAACAGAAATTTAAAGAGATCGAAAAATTGGAAAATAAAAGCTTGGAAGATATGGAGGACTTTTCAGATTTTGCGGAAACGGTCGAGAAAATGGACAAGCTTTATTCCGAATTGGAAAAGCTGACGTATAAATTTGTTATGGTAAAATATGTTGACG
Organism: Candidatus Scatosoma sp.; assembly: GCA_045594025.1. Taxonomy (GTDB): domain Bacteria; phylum Bacillota; class Clostridia; order Christensenellales; family Borkfalkiaceae; genus Scatosoma. Next base: position 16,053 of record JAZNXS010000046.1, on the reverse strand, counting down.
GTAAAGTTTCGGAAGTATTTTACGACACAAACCATAAGTACGATAATACCCTTGTCAATAGCAATTATATTTCCGAAACGGAAAAATTGGTTGAACAGGTGGAAATTTCCATTGATGTAATAAACTTTATAAGCGTACCCGATGAAACTACGGGTTTGGCTGAATGGCATTGTGAAACAAATTTACATGACTGCGTTTATACTGTGAAATATACGGATGGTAGTTATCTATTGAGTACAATAACCTATCCGAATTGGGAGTTAGACGAAGAACAAAAGAGAGTAAAGTTAACTTGGGAGGATGAGATTGGCGAATATATTACATACATAACAGCTCATTTGGGTTGATATAAAGAAGAGGCGAGGCGTGTTCCTCGCTTTTCTTTTTTGTATGTTCTTTTATATTTTCTCTTGTAGGTTGTGGGGGAGATAAGCTTTTATAAAATTTTTTATTTTTTTGTTTAAGGGGCGTTTGGGGTGGTTACATATAATTGTAAATAATAAAGCGGCGCCGTGAACTCGGCGAAAGGAGATAAAAATTATGGCAGGTAAAGTTATCGGTATTGACCTTGGTACTACAAACTCTTGCGTAGCGGTTATGGAAGGCGGCGAACCCGTCGTTATCGCAAACGCGGAAGGTTCCAGAACGACGCCCTCCGTCGTTTCTTTCCAGAAAGACGGTTCCCGTGTGGTTGGTCAGGCGGCAAAGCGTCAGGCTGTTGCTAACCCCGACAAGACGATCATTTCCATCAAGCGTCATATGGGTACGGATTATAAAGTAAATATTGACGGGAAGGAATATTCCCCTCAGGAAATTTCGGCAATGACGCTTGCAAAGCTGAAAGCGGATGCGGAAGCATATCTTGGGCAGACGGTTACCGAAGCGGTAATCACGTGCCCTGCATACTTCTCGGATAGTCAACGTCAGGCAACGAAGGACGCAGGTAAAATTGCAGGGCTTAACGTTTTGAGAATCATCAACGAGCCCACGGCAGCGGCGCTTGCGTACGGCCTTGATAAGGATAAGGGCGGTAAGGTCATGATCTACGACCTTGGCGGCGGTACGTTCGACGTTTCCATTTTGGAAATCGCAGACGGCGTATTTGAAGTTCTTGCAACGAACGGCGATACGAAGCTCGGCGGCGACGACTGGGATAACAAGATTATTTCCTACCTCGTAGACGAATTCAAGAAATCGCACGCGATCGACCTTTCCAAGGACAAGATGGCAATGCAGAGATTGAAGGAAGCGGCAGAAAAGGCGAAGATCGAGCTTTCGGGCATGAGCTCCACCAACGTAAACCTTCCTTTCATTTCCATGAGCGCAGATGGCCCTCAGCACCTTGACATCACCTTGACGAAGCAGAAATTTGAAGCGATGACGGCAGACCTTTTGGAAAGAACGGTTGCGCCCATGAAAGCGGCTATGCGCGACGCTGAGCTTTCCTACAGCGACATCGATAAGGTTATTCTTGTCGGCGGTTCTACCCGTATGCCTGCGGTTGTTGCAAAGGTTAAGGAAGTTACGGGCAAAGAACCTTTCAAGGGCATCAACCCCGACGAATGCGTTGCAATCGGTGCGGCTGTACAGGGCGGCGTACTCACGGGCGAAGTAAAAGACGTGCTTTTGTTGGACGTTACTCCGCTTTCCTTGGGTATCGAAACGCTTGGCGGCGTATTCACGAGAATTATCGATAGAAATACGACCATTCCCGTAAAGAAGAGCCAAATCTTCTCGACGGCGGCAGATAACCAAACGAGCGTTGACATTCACGTGCTGCAAGGCGAACGCGAATTCTGCAAGGATAACAAGACGCTTGGCAACTTCATGCTCTCGGGTATTGCTCCTGCGCCCAGAGGGATTCCTCAAATCGAAGTTACGTTCGACATCGACGCAAACGGTATCGTACACGTAACGGCGCAAGATAAGGGCACGGGTAAGTCCACGGATATCACGATCACCTCTTCCACCAACCTTTCCGAAGAAGAAATCGATAAGGCGGTTAAGGAAGCGGAACAGTTCGCGGAAGAAGATAAGAAGCGTAAGGAAAAGGTGGAAAATAAGAACAAGCTTGACGGCATGATCTTCTCCGTTGAACAGACGATGAAAGAGGCTGGCGATAAGCTTGACGACAGCGACAAATCCACGTTGCAGGCGGCAATCGACGCTGCGAAGAGCGAGCTTGCGTCCGAAGACGACGATCGTATCAAAGCGGCTTACGATAAGCTGATGAATGACGTGCAGCCCGTATTTGCAAAGCTTTATCAGCAGGCAGGCGGCGCGCAGGGCGCTCCTAACCCTGATAACGGCGGCGATACGGAATTCCATCAGTAAAAATACCTTCAACCCGTACATGGGTGGGCATAATTAATGAAATAAACGCAAAATCGGGTTTGGCGCAGGTCAAACCCGTATGCGCTATTATTAAAGTGAAATTTTTCACTGTGTGAAAAGTGGATTGCGCCAAGGGCGCGTGAATTGTCCTACGGACGTGAATTGCAACGCTGCGCGTTGCGTTTCGGAATTATTACCACAACGACGGCAAAGCCGTCAATTCACGAAAACGAAGTTTTCAATTCACTGAGCGACAGAGAAAATTCACGTACGCAAAAGCGGACAATTCATAGTATCGCCCTTTGAGACGGCAAAACTTCACTTTTTAGCAAACTTCGTTTGCAAAAGGAATACAATTATGGCAGATAAGAAGAACTATTACGATATACTCGGCGTAGACAAAAAGGCAACGCCGGATGAAATTAAATCGGCGTATAGAAAGCTTGCAATGAAATACCATCCTGACCGCAACCAAGGCAACGAGGAAGCGGCGGAAAAGTTTAAGGAAGTCAACGAAGCGCATGAAACGCTGTCTGATCAGCAAAAGCGCGCGGCGTACGATTACGAGCTGGAGCACCCTGGCATGGGCGGCTTCGGCGGAGGGTTTAGCGGTTTCGGCGGCGGTGGATTTGAGGATATTTCCGATATTTTCAGCAATATTTTCGGCGGCGGCTTCGGCGGCAGTACAAGAACGGCGCAATCGGCGGTTGGCGAGGATATTCAAAGGGAAATGACGCTTTCGTTTATGGACGCGGCAGAGGGCTGTAAAAAGACGATTTCGTATATGCGTAACGAACCCTGCGCGGACTGTCGCGGTACGGGCGCAAAGAACGGAACGGCGTTCAACACATGCGGCAAATGCCAAGGTAAGGGTATTATTCAACAAGTGCAGAACACCATGTTCGGGCGTACCATTCGTCAAATGCCTTGTCCCGATTGTAGCGGAACGGGTAAAATTATCAAGGAAAAATGCCCCGAATGTAAAGGCAAGGGCGCACAACGTAAAGAGACGACAGTCAGTTTTGATATCCCTGCGGGCGTGGATACGAATAGCTATATTCGTAAAAAGGGCTACGGTCAGGCTGCGCCGAACGGCGGCGTTCCCGGCGATTTGATCGTGGTATTCCGCATCGAGCCGCATAAGATGTTTACAAGAGATCGCTTTGATTTGAAGTTGGATTTACCCATTTCCTATAAAACGGCGGTGCTTGGCGGTACGGTAAAAGTGCCTACCATCGACGATACGTTCGATTTCACGGTGCCTGAAGGCACGCAAAGCGGTACGGTATTTACCATCCGAGGGAAAGGGATTCGTTCTGCGAGAAACGGCACAGGGAACTTGATTATTCGCGTGATCGTGGAAACCCCCACCAAGCTTTCCAAAGATCAGAAAAAGGAGCTGGAACGCTTGGACGACGAAATGGAACTCAAGCAATACGACAAAATGCGCAGATACGCAGACAATTTAGAGGCGTTATACGGCGTAAAGACCTCCAAAAAATAAGAAAAAACACGGCTACAAAGCCGTGTTTTTATTTTGTCATATAAATTTATGATAAAATGGGTATTGACAAATCAAAAAGTCGATAGTATAATATAGTCAATACATGTCATCAGACACGCTTGTTGAAAAAGCGTAGCCCCCGGGGGCTGTTTGTCGTTCCACGACAAACAAAAAGTTTTATCAGGGAGCAAAGCTTGGAAAAATTACGTATCATAATGACAGAGGAAAAAATTAAAAATTTTGGAGGAACGATTATGAACAAGAAACTTGTATCGATGTTGGCGCTTGCATTAAGCGTATGTACGTTAGCTGGTTGCGGCGGCGGTAATGGCGGCGGCAATAGCAGTAGCGGAAGCGGTAACAGCGGTGGTGGCGGCAATACGCCTTTGACGCAGACTCAAATCTATGCGAAGGTGATGGAAGCTGCGGATGCAACGGCTGCATATACGGGCGCTTATACGGTTGAGGGTGTGAATAATTATAGCTATAAGTCAGGCTCGTATGAATCGGCTTCGGAAAACGCCTTGAAGGTTTCCGTAGATATCGCTACAAAGCAAATTTACGTTAGCAACACCTCTAAGAGAACGAATAAACAAGGGGAAGGCGAGGCTGTTACCGAGACTAGAGCAACGTTAGGGAAGTTCTTTAAAGAGGGCGATAAGTATTATACGTACAGCAAAAACACCTCTGGGGAAATGTCTCAGGAACAATATGCAATCGTATCGGACGAAGCTGTTGATTCGATGTCTGAAGAATATTCTTTGTCCTCCTTGTCTGAAATGCTGACGGAGGAAGTGATTGACGTAAAAACGTCCGTGGAAGAAACGAATGCGGCATTTGCAACGGTATTTGCAGATTCTAAAGCGGCAGTTACGGCAGCTTCTACCGATGAAGACAGCGAATGGTATGGCGCGAGCGTAGACGGTAGCGCGGCTATTTCTTGCGTAGATAATAACGGTGAATATTCGGTTTCGATGGCTATAAGCTTTGAAATGGCTATGGATGGAGAGGCGTGCGAGATGAGCGCTGAAATCAAGTTGGTAGCGAAAGACGGAAAGCTTACGACGATTTCCATGAAAGAAAACGCTAAAGAAACAGAAACCGTTAGTGATGCTGGTGAAACCCCTGTGGAAGAGGTGGATTTCGATAACAGCGAAATGACGTATAATATTTCCTACGCATTTGCGCAAGCGGATTTCGATGGCATTGTAACGCAAATTCCTGCGGACGTACAAGAAGCCCCGAATAGTGAATATTATTCAAAAGACATCAACGTTGTTTTGAACGGCGTAGAATGTGATAACGCATATGCAAGCGGTTCCACGGTAGAAGAGGCTTTGAAAGATATCACGGAAAGCCCCTGGAGATATAGCAATATGGATATCGTATGGTATACGGATGCGGCTTGCACGAAGGCACTTGATCCCTCTAAGGTAACGGCTGATGAATTCGAAGCGATGGATACGCTGTACGGTAAAGCAACGGCAGAAGAAGGCTACGTATTAGTGAAAGAAACTTACGTAGACGCTTTCGCTGCTGACGTTCCCGATGCATATAAGCTGGTATTTGGCGATATGGGCATGCTTGATCTTGAAGAAGAATGCGATTTAGAAAGCCGTTATGTCGGTAGCACGATTTACGTGGATGAAGATCCCACTGTTACTACGTATGTAAACGGCCAAGTTGTAACGGAAAGCGTTACGATCGAAGCAGGCAAGACCTACGAAGTAAAATACGTAAGTACGTATGCAAAAGCTGATTTGAACATTTTTGACTTCTTAGGCTAATATCTACTAAATAAAGTACATAAGAAAGGCGACCGTTTCGGTCGCCTTTTTTCTATCTAATTAAAGCTCTGCTTTTCGATAATCTTTCGGGGAAACATTTTTAAAGGTTTTAAACGTTTTGATAAAGTAGCTTAAATCATTAAAGCCGCAATCGAAAGCAATCTGCGTAACGGAAAGGTCGCTGCCAAGCAGTTTTCTTGCCGCCCGTTCAATGCGGTAGGTCAAAAGATAATTCACAGGCGTTGTTCCCGTCATATCCTTGAAAAATTTGCAAAAATACTTTTCTGAAAACCCTGCTACGGCAGCCATATTTTCCAGCGTGATGTCTTTATCAAAATTTTCACGGATGAATTTTAACACCGTTTTCAGCTTGACTACTTTTTTCTCATCATGTACGGAAGAGAGGGGCAGGTGCGAGGTGAATAGCTGTTTTTGTTGGATTTCCCCCAACAGTTCGTGAAAGAGCCCGATGACCTTAAACGGGTATCCCATTTCGTCTTCCGCAAGCTCGTCAAAGATGCGGTTGATTAAAGTTTTTACGTTGGGGTCGGATGGAAACTCGATCAAAACGCTGTTATGTGTCAATAAGTTATCAATAAACGCGTCGCAAAGACGGTTGTTCGTTTTTAAAAATGCCAAATTGAATACGATACAATCGTACGTACAATCATGAGGGGTTGCTCCGTGTACCGTTTCGCTGTTGATAAGCGCAACGTCGCCGCTTTTCAAAATCGTGGTCGTATTATCCAAAGTAAGCGCAAGCTCTCCGCTTAATACCCGAATGAGTTCCAGGTTGGTATGCCAATGGAACGCCATTTTATACTTTGGGTGAGAGTGGTCTACACGGTATAATTCAAAGGGGAAATCGTCTCTACCGTGCTGTTTTAATTCGTTAAAAATCATATTTACTCCAAAATGTGAATATAATTATACTTTTTTACCATTATATCACTTGTAATCGATAAAAATCAAGTATATAATTATATTGAAATAAAAATATTTGGGAGGAAAACAAATATGGCAGAATCGAGACTGGTCGGGAGTTATCCCGTTATCGGTATTAGACCTACGATCGATGGCAGAAGAGGGCCTTTGAAGGTAAGAGAGTCCTTGGAAGTGCAGACGATGAATATGGCGAAAAGTGCAGCGGAGCTTATTTCCAAAAACGTGCGTTATTCCAACGGCGAACCCGTAAAGGTAATCATTGCGGATACGACGATTGGCCGCGTTGCGGAGGCGGCGGCTTGCGCGGATAAATTTAAGAAAGAGGGCGTAGATATTACCATCACGGTAACCCCTTGCTGGTGTTACGGCAGTGAAACGATGGATATGGATCCTATGACCATCAAAGCAGTTTGGGGGTTCAACGGTACAGAAAGACCGGGCGCGGTTTATCTTGCGGCGGTTTTGGCAGGTCACGCGCAGAAAGGATTGCCTGCATTTGGGATCTATGGTCACGACGTGCAGGATTTGGACGATACGTCGATCCCTGCGGACGTTTCTGAAAAATTGCTTCGCTTTGCTAGGGCGGCTGTTGCGGTAGCCACCATGAGAGGAAAATCCTATCTTCAGATCGGCTCTATCTGTATGGGTATTGCGGGCTCGATCGTGAACGTAGAACTCTTTGAGGAATATCTTGGCATGCGTGTGGAATCGGTGGACGAAGTGGAAATTATCCGCCGCATGACGGAAGGTATTTACGACGAAAAGGAATATCAGAAAGCTTTGAAGTGGGTGAAGACGAAGTGCCGTCAGGACTTTGATAAGAACCCTGAAGAATTGCAAAGAACGGTGGATCAAAAGATCGCCGATTGGGAATTTACAGCGAAAATGGCTTGCATTATCAAGGATTTGATGAACGGAAACAAGAACTTGCCCGTTGGTTGTGAAGAAGAAGCGGTGGGCCATAACGCGATTGCGGCAGGCTTCCAAGGTCAGCGTCAGTGGACGGACTTCTATCCCAACTGTGACTTCCCCGAATCCATTTTGAATTCTACGTTCGACTGGAACGGTGCAAGAGAGCCCTACATTCTCGCAACGGAAAACGATACGCTCAACGCGGTGTGTATGTTGTTCGGTAAGCTGTTGACGGGTAGAGCGCAAATTTTCGCAGACGTTCGTACCTATTGGTCGGGCGACGCCGTAAAACGTGTAACCGGTTACGAAATCGAAGGCAAAGCCAAAGAATCGGACGGCTTTATTCACCTCATCAATTCGGGTGCGGCTTGCGTAGACGCTTGCGGCGAAGTGAAGGATGAAAACGGAAATGCCGTGATGAAGCAATGGTGGGATATGACGGACAAGGATATCGACGCCTGTATGGAAGCGACGACTTGGCCGTATGCAGACCTCGGCTACTTCCGCGGCGGCGGCTATTCTTCCAGATTCGTTACCCGTGCGGAAATGCCCGTTACCATGATGCGTTTGAACATGGTAAAAGGGCTTGGCCCCGTTATGCAGATTGCAGAGGGTTGGACGGTGCAGGTACCCGATGAAGTTACGCATAAGCTTTGGAAGAGAACGGACTACACGTGGCCTTGTACCTGGTTCGCTCCCAGAGTGACGGGTAAGGGCGCATTCAAAACCGCTTACGACGTTATGAATAACTGGGGAGCTAACCACGGCGCGATCTCCTATGGGCATATTGGCGCTGATGTGATCACGCTTTGTTCCATGCTCCGTATCCCCGTATGTATGCATAACGTAGACGAGAAGGATATTTACCGTCCTGCGGCTTGGAATGCATTCGGTATGGATAAGGAAGGGCAGGATTACAGAGCTTGCCAGGCTTACGGCCCTATGTATAAAAATATTAAATAAGAATAAAGGAATAAGGTTGCGCCCGTTTGACTCGCCGTCAAACGGGCGCAAATACTTGCAAAACTTTGCATAGTGTGCTATAATGGAAAACGTGAGGTAAAAGATCATGAAATATATCGAATTGACAATCCATACCACCACGGAAGCGAGTGAAATCATCTCGGATATTATGTGGAATTACACCGATTACGGCGTAACGATTTGCGATCGTGCGGATATTATCGCTTTGCAAACGGCAAAGGAATCCACCTTTTGGGATTATATGGACGACGAACTGACGGTGGAAAAACAGTCGGACGTGTTGGTAAAATGCTACGTCGCGGAAGACGTGGCAGGCGAAGTTGTCGCTTCGATTTTGAAAGATATTGCCGACGCGAAAGAGCGTAGCGAGGGCTTTATTCCGTTTGGAACGTTGGAGGATACCAAACGTACCGTGGACGGCGACGATTGGATCGACGTTTGGAAAAAGCACTTCCGTCCCATTCACTTGGGTTCGATTGTTGTCGTTCCAGAATGGATTGAATACACACCTGCCCCCCACGAATACGTTGTTCTGCTGGATTCCAACATGGCATTTGGTACGGGGGAGCATGAAACGACTTCCATGTGCGTAGAGCTGATGCAAGAATATATCACTCCTGCGTCTGTATGTATCGACGTTGGTTGCGGTAGTGGTATTTTGGGGATTTCCGCCATCAAGCTTGGCGCGAAAAAGGCATATCTTACCGACATCGATCCTATTGCGGTGGAAAGCTCGTTGCATAATGCGAAGCTGAACGGCGTGGACGATAAGACGGTAGTGGCGCATTCTAACCTTTTGGATAACACGGACGTGCAAGGGGACGTCATGATGGCAAACATCACGGGCGAGGTATTGAAAATGCTTGCTCCGTCCATTCCGAAGAATTTGAAAAAAGACGGCGTTTTGATTTTAAGCGGTATCATCGAAAGCCGTTTGGAAATGGTAAAGGCAGCTTACGAAGGGGTAGGTATGCAAGTTATTTTTGAAAGAAGAAAAGGCGAGTGGTTTGCGCTTGTATTAAAGCATAAATAATAATAAGAGGGTACCATGTCTGCATTAAAACGCTTTTTTGTGGAAAAAGTAGAGGAGATTACCGAGCTTTTCGGGGAAGAATTCGAGCATGCAAAAAACGTGCTTCGTCTCTCCGAGGGGGACGAGGTGATTTTGCTGGATAACAGCGGTAAGGAATACACCGCTGTGATTTCTGCTGTGGAAAAGAAAAAGATGCTTTTGAACACCGTACGCGAGGAGGTTGGTCAGCGCGAAGCGCAAGCGGACGTTTGCTTGCTGTTTGGGTATTTGAAGAATGCGGATAAAAACGAATTTATCGTACAAAAAGCAGTAGAATTAGGCGTTAAAAAAATCGGCGTATTCTCCTCTGAATTTTCCTCTGCGTATATGAACGCAAATAAGCTGGAACGCCTGAATAAGATTTCCAAGGAATCCGCAAAACAATGTTTGCGCTCGGTTGCGCCGTCCGTAGAGTACTTTGATGGCTTGGAAAAGGCTTTGGCATGGGCGGAAGATTACGAGAATAAAGTATTCGCATGTGAGTTTGCCACGGAGAGCAAGTGCGATTTGGAAAAACTTCGTGGTAGCGTAGCGATCGTCATCGGTAGCGAGGGCGGTTTTTCTCGCGCGGAAGAGGAAATGGCAAGTCGGCTCGGCTATGCGTCCGTGACGCTTGGAAAGCGTATTTTACGCGCGGAGACAGCGGCGGTCGCTTTGACAAGCGTGGTCATGTTTAACTTGGGTGAATTAAGATGAAGGCGGTTGTTTACACGCTTGGTTGTAAGGTAAACGATGTGGAAAGCGGCTCGCTGATTCGTGGTTTGGAAGAGATGGGGTACGAGGTTTCCCATGAGATGGAGTGGGCGGATTTGTACGTCATCAACACCTGCGCCGTAACGGCGGAGGCGGAGCGCAAAAGCCGTCAAACGGTGGGGAAGGCTATCAAATGTAACCCCGATGCAAAAATCCTCGTTTGCGGTTGCGCGTCCGAGAAATCCCCGATGGATTTTTTGGGAAAAGGGGATACCGTGTACGCGGTGACTGGGGCTCAGCGCAAAAATAAGGTGCTGGAAATCGTAGCCTCTGGCTTTGCTGAAGGAATGCGAGGTATACAGATAGAAACGGAAAAAGCGTATGAAGAAATGTGCTTGCCGGAGTGTTTAAAAACAAGAAATTTTGTAAAAATTCAAGACGGTTGCAATCGGTTTTGTTCCTATTGCGTGATACCGTACTTGCGCGGCAGAAGCCGTTCTCGCTTATTGGAAAGCGCCGCGGCCGAGATTTTGGCGAGCACAGCGCAGGAAACGGTGATCACAGGGATTGACGTTTCCGAATACAAGGACGAGCAGGGGCGAGATCTTGCGGATTTGATGCTTGCCGTAAAGGACGCGAATACAAGACTTCGGTTAGGCTCGCTGGAAGTGAGTTTGATTACCGAACGTTTCCTTTCTGCATTGAAAGAGGTGAAGCGGTTTGCGCCGCAATTCCATTTGTCCTTGCAAAGTGGCTCGGATGCGGTTTTGAAATCGATGAACAGGCACTATACGAGAACGGAATATTTGGAAAAGTGCCGCATGATTTACGAAGCGTTTCCTAACGCGGCGATAACAACGGACATTATTGTAGGGTTTCCTACGGAAACGGAAGCGGACTTCGAAGATTCGCTCCGCATTGTAGAAGAGGCTGGTTTTGCGCAGATCCACGCATTCCCGTATTCGCCGAGAGAGGGGACAAACGCCTATAAAAAATATAAGGAATTGCCCTTTGCTGTGAAAAAAGAAAGGGTGGATCGTTTGCTCCGTCGAGGCGCGGAAGAAAAGGAAAAGTATATGCAACGCTTTATTGGAAAGACGTTAGAACTTGTTCCCGAATATTGCATCGACGGGTTTACGGAAGGCTATTCAGAAAATTACATTCGCGTATACGTAGAGGGGACTATTAGCAAAGAACCTACCCAGGTATGCGTTGAATGTTTATATAAAGACGGCGTTCTCGCAAAGTTAATCCAAAACGGCTAGCCGTTTTGAACTGGTTCAATTCGTTCTAAAATAGCGAAAGGAGATAAACATATGGAAAACTGTATTTTTTGTAAAATTGTCGCAGGGGATATTCCTTCGCCCAGGTTATACGAAGACGATCAGATGATCGTGATTCGCGATATCGAGCCGAAAGCAAAGCTGCACTATCTTTGCATCCCAAAAATGCATTTTGCGTTGCTCTCTGAAATGGATGCGGCTCGTTTGGAAATTGTAAAGCATTGTTTTGCGGTCATTCCTACGTTGGAAGAAAAACTTGGCTTGCAGGACGGCTACCGTATCATCATTAATCAAGGTGAGAACGGCGGACAAACGGTGCATCATTTGCATATTCACCTGCTCGGCGGAGAAAAGCTGGGCGATTTTTAAAAACTCTGATTAAAAATAGAATATTTGGGCAATACTCCCTTCCGTGGCGAAACGAAACGCCTCGGGAGGGATTTTTTGTTATATTACCGATTCAAAAACTTTATTTATGTAACGGCAGCATTCCTTTTTGCTATCGTATTTTGCGTAGGGATACGCTATGGCAACGTTACCAAGCTTTCCGCTTTAGAAGGGGAACGGGTATATTATCTGGATTCTGCCTCTTCGCAGGGCTTGCAAAAATCGACCCTTACTATGGAGGAGTTGTATCGGGTAAAAGGGGAATCGGTTTCCTTTGATATTGCAGAATATGAAGGGGGCAGGTATAAGTTGAACACAGAGCTTGCGCACGCAATAGCGGATATGTACGGCGCGCAAATTTGCATTGTGGAAGAGGTGTGCGGCACGGTTTCTTACTATGGATATACGACGCAATGGCGGGAAGGGATTCGCGTTCGAGGCGAACTTGTAAACTTGCATATAGCGATAAACGGCAACACCTGCGTGGTGGGTACGCCGATCATTTTCGGCGGATTTTAAGATTTTTTTTGGGCGGCGTGTATAAAAGGCGTTGGATGCGGAAAAAATCTACATACAAAAACGATTTTTTCGGAGGATTGAAACATGAAAGATCAAAACGGAAGCACAAAGAAGAAAATGACGAAAGAAAAAAGATTTTATCTGGTAACGGCAATTGGTTGCTCGGTGGCGCTCGTCGCCATCATTGTGGTCGCATTGGCGTTGTCGGGGAATAATACAAGCACGCCCACTTTGGGGAATAATAGCACGAACGTTACGCAGCCTTCCGGCGGCTCGAATGTGGATAAGGATAACAGCGGCTCGGGTGGAAACTCCAGCGACGAACCGGTCATTAACACGCCTGAAGGGATGATTATGCCTTTGGAATCGGTGTCGGTGGTTAACGACTACGGTTTTTATCATAACACGACTTTGAATAAATATTATGAACATCAAGGGGTGGATTTCACAGCGGAAGTAGGCACGGAAGTGCTTGCGGCGGACGACGGCGTGGTGGAAAGCATTTTTCGCGACGACGTATTGACGGGGACAGAGATTGTGATCAATCATGGAGACGGCGTAAAAACGGTGTACCGTTTTGTCACGGCGGCAGAAGACTTAACGGTTGGCGCGGAAGTGAAGAAGGGCGATGTGATCGCTACGGTAGCGGAGGCAAGCGGTGAGGAATATAAAGATGGCGCACATCTGCATTTCGAGGTAAAGAAGGACGGAAAGCAGGTCGATCCAGCAACCTATTTGACGTTTGAAGAAAAATAAGAAAAACGGAGCGATATGCTCCGTTTTTTGGTATAAGTAGACGGTTTTCCGCATAGAATACTCTGCTATCTGTCAAAGGGGAATTCTATGAAAAAGATTTTGGGTTGGATATTGATATTCGTTTGTGCGACTTGTACGTTAAGTGGGTTTGTCGGCTGTAAAAAGAAGAATGAGAGCTATACCAGGTACGAGATTACCGCTGAATATGCGCCAGAAAACAAGACGTTAACGGGCACGGCAAAAGTAACGTTTGAAAACAATACGGACAGTGAAATTTCCGTGTTGAAATTTCAATTATACCCCAACGCGTATAGAAAAGACGCTTTGTATAAGCCGGTCTCCACGGCATACCAAGCTTCCGCCTATTATGAAGGGGAAAGTTATGGCGAGATGGTGATTTCCAGTGTGCACGGCTCGAAAAATTGGGAGGTAATGGGGGAGGACGAAAACGTTTTATACGCTTACCTCGAACGCCCGTTATTTCCGCAGGATAAAGTGGTGCTTGACATCGGGTTTATGACAAAGCTTGCTAACGTCAATCACCGCACGGGGATTACGAAACACACCGTTAATCTCGGAAACTGTTTCCCGATTCTTTGCGGAATCAAAAACAGTGGATTTGTAGAGACGGTGTATTATTCGGACGGAGATCCATTTTTTAGCGATTGTGGAGAATATCGATTTACATTGACACTACCCAAAGAGTACGTTGTAGCTTCCACGGGAACACTCATCGAAGAAAGAGCGCTTGAAAGTAAAAAAGTGCATACCATGGCCGCAACGAATGTACGGGATTTTGCGTTGGTGCTCTCGGATGATTTTCGGGTTTTAACGACGGAAAGCGGTGGTAAAAAGCTTGCGTATTACTACTATGACGATCCAAATGCCACAAAAACGCTGGAAATGATGCGCGATTGCTTTGCGTTTTACGAAAAGACGTTTGGTGCGTATCCCTATCCGCAATATTCGGTGGCGCAAACGGGATTTTGTTTGGGCGGCATGGAGTATCCATGTCTTTCGATGGTTTCGGACGCCGTCTCGGAAGAACTTTTGCCGCGCGTGATGGCGCATGAAACGGCACATCAGTGGTGGTACGGAGTGGTGGGGAGCGACCAACTAAACGAGGCTTGGCAGGACGAGGGCTTGGCAGAGTATTCCGCGCTCACGTTTTTTGAAGCGTATGAAAAATATGGATTCGCGCGCGATGAACTCATCAAAGAAGCTATGCAAGAATATCGTTCTTATTATGACGTATACGGTAGCGTGTTGGGTAGAACGGATACGAGAATGACGAGAAATTTGGCAGAATATTTAAGCGATTACGAGTATAAGTGTTTGTCGTATGATAAAGCGCTGATCATGTTCGATACGTTGCGGAAAAGTGTCGGGGAGGAAAAGGTTCTCTCCGCGTTGAAAAAGTACTATAAAACGTATGCATTCAAAATGGCGACGTCAGGGGATTTGGTCGGCTGCTTTGAAAAAGTGGGCTTGGACGTCGGTGGTTTCTTTAGTAGTTTTTTGGAGGGGAAGGCAATTTTATAATTTGCCGAACGCAAAATCACTTGCAAAAAGCAAATTTTAGGGGTATAATAGACAAAACGAACGCGAGGAAACGAGTATGCCCTTTTTACAGTACAAATGCAAAACGTGCGGGAAACGCTTTGAAGAGTTGGTGAAGGTATATACAGATAAGGTGCCTTGCCCTGATTGCGGCGGAGAGACGGAACGGGACTATGCAGGCACCATGTACTCATCTACGGGAAAGCAGAGCAAAAAATGCACGGGAAACTGTAAAACGTGCGGCGGCTGCCATTGAGTGGGAAACTAGGGTAATCCCATTTTGGCACAATAAATCCTTTTCGAAAGTCTCACGCGCGACATATTATATATTATATAAGCGTAACGGGACGTTGTGTATGAAAAAGACAAATTTTGGGAAAAATAAAAAAAGTTAAAAAAAATTGAAAAAATTTTATTTTTTTGAAAAAAACGCTTGACAATATAGCCGTGAAATGGTATTATGTTTAAGCTGTCGATAAGCGAGAGCGTTATTTTGATAGCACTTTGCTCTGTTGAGCGAAGCAAAACGAAGATTAACAACTGCATAGCAAATAGTAAAAGTATTTATTTAGGAGACTAAATAAAGACGAGTACGAAAGGCAAAATAAATTTTCATATTAGTGTAAAGCTAATTTGGTTAATGCGAAAGACGTTAAAAGCAATTTTAAGGCTCTTGAGCTGCAATGAAATTAGCCGAGTAAGAATATAGAATTTTTTTCATAAACGAAGAGACGAGTAGACGAGAGAGAAGATCAAGCTACAAAGGGCTTACGGAGGATGCCTTGGTACATGGCGCCGAAGAAGGACGTGACAAGCTGCGAAAAGCTGCGGGGAGGAGCAAATATCCAGAGATCCGCAGATATCCGAATGAGGGAACTCAGCGCGAGTAATATCGCGTTATCATACACTGAATAGATAGGTGTATGAGGGGAACCCGGGGAACTGAAACATCTAAGTACCCGGAGGAAAAGAAAACAACAGTGATTCCGAGAGTAGTGGCGAGCGAAATTGGAGGAGCCCAAACCAGGTCTATAATGGACCTGGGGTAAGGACCACGATATAGTAGTTGGATGGATAGTCGAATTACCTGGAAAGGTAAGGCAAAGCGGGTGACACCCCCGTAGACGAAATTTTGAAGACGCGAGTGGTATCCGGAGTACGTCGGGACACGAGAAATCCTGACGGAAGAAAGGGGGACCATCCCCAAAGGCTAAATACGACCATGTGACCGATAGCGAATAGTACCGTGAGGGAAAGGTGAAAAGAACCCCGGGAGGGGAGTGAAATAGAACCTGAAACCGTGAGCTTACAAGCAGA
>JAZNXS010000045.1:0-19068 GCA_045594025.1 Candidatus Scatosoma sp. | reverse complement strand
CCACCAATTGGATATGATTATCTCGTCGAACCCAAACTCGTCCCTTAAAACTTCTTTTAAAAGCCATTTATTTTCCGACGGATACACCCCGTTTACGGGATTATACGCGCACATCGCCATCCAAGGCTTTGCTTGCATCGTGTATTCAAACGCGGGCCAATAAATTTCACGAAGCGTACGTTCGTCCACTTCGCTCGTTTGGCGGTCTCTATCATATTCACGGTTATTTGCGCAAAAATGCTTTACGCACGTACCGATACCGCGTGATTGTACGCCTTCGATAAACGCTTTTCCAAGTATGCCCGAAAGATACGGATCTTCGGATAAAAATTCAAAATTTCTACCGTTCAACGGTGTGCGTTTGATGTTCACGCCAGGAGCTAAAAGCACGTCCGTTCCTTTCATAATACAATCGTCGGCAATCAATTCGCCTTCCCAGCGAATGGTTTCCTCGCTCCACGAATTGCCCATATTGCAGGAAGAAGGAAAACTAACCCCCTTTTCTGTGCCGTCAGCATATAACGTTCTTACACCGCAAGGTCCGTCGCACATAAAAAGCTCTTTCAGCATTCCGTTCGCGCCGTATGTATGCCACATATCTTTACCCGTCAGTAAATTCAATTTTTCTTCTAACGTTAAATCATTTACCGTGATTTTCATACTTACTTTCCTTCCTTTAATAGAATTCTATCTACGCCGAAGGGCACAACGTTGTAAGTGTGCGTATATCTCGGCGACAAGCCGTCTTTCCAGCTTCCGCGCAAGGTAAAGTGATAAGGCGCAACGGACGTCAGCTCGGCGCACGGTTCGAAATGGTGAGGCCCCATTAAGTTTCTCAAACTGGATTTAACTTTGATAATAACTTTGTTCTTTTCTTCCGTTAAGAAAGCCCCGATATCCTTCTTCGTTTCCGTTACGAAATCAATTTGCTTTCCGTTCACGAACACGTTTGCCACCAAGAACCGACCTTGTAAATCCAAAATAACTTCTTCCGTAGAAGGTTTTGCGATAACGCCTTCCAACGTGAGTTCACCCTTGAAGAAAGGATAGCCATTTTTATACAATTCGGAGTTCATTGTAGGCAAATTTTGACGCGCCGACAAGGACATATCTTCGTTGACGATGAAATCCCCTTTGATATATGTATTTTCAATGGAAGTATCAAAATACAAGCAATTACGCAAGCTCTCCGTCGCCAAAGGATGGAACAACGAAAAACTTACGCCGTCGTGCTGATAATATTCAATAGAATATGCCAACACGTTTTCGCCTACCTGCAAGCAATCATTAATGCAAGCTTCTTGGAAATTGATATCAAAATCACTTTGTTCAAAGGAAAGCTCCTTTCCGTTTAACGTCATTTCGATATATTTTGCTTTTTCCACCATCAAGCGAGCATTAAAAAGGGATTGCACGTTAAAACGCTGTTTTACATACAATTTTCCTTTGTAATCTTCACGCAAAAGCGTTTCGTTCGCCTGCGGTATAGGCATATACTCGGAGAAAGGCTCTCCGTTGCGGCTTATAGAAACGTAATCCAATAAGAGATAGTTCTCTCCAATCCCCGTCAAACGGAAACATTCCGTAACGTCTTTTTCTTCATACGTTTTCGCCGTAGCAACCGCCGTTTCGTCCTTGATTAAAATAAGACCTTCCGCCGCGTCTAACGTAATCTCATTCGATATATTTCGTGCTTCCAAGGTGTTCAAATTCAAAGCTTTGTAGTGCTCGGCAATGCCCTGCATACACACCTTGCTGCTTTCTTCTCTCGAATAATTTTTAATAAACAAGAAATCCCCAAGCTCGCCAACGCGCGAAGATAAAGAACTCTTACCGTCTTCGCACGAGAATTTTACAGCCGCACCTGCAATCAATTCTTCAAGCGTTACGTTGGATTGCAAATTCACCGTCGCTTTTTTACCGTCCACGTGCGTAATTTCAGAAAGCATACACAATTTACCTGTGTATTGTTTGAAAATATCATACGTATCCGCGCCAATAGTAACAATTTTAGGAATGATGATTTTATCGTATTTACAATTACCTACCACAAGCGAATCCCCATCGATGCGCCCGTATTTTTTCAAAAGCGTTTCATCAATAAATTGATAGGTCACGCCGTTTTTACGCAAGGTGAGAAGCAATTCGTTGAAAGCGTCTTCTATATATTCCAACCCCTTCTTGCCTTGACCAAAGATATAGCCAAGATATACGTTTCTAAGCGGATGAAGAATCGCAACGTCGTATCTGTCCGTAGTATTGGAAACAATATGCCCTAAGCGAGTGAAATAATCGTTAAATTCCTTGAATTCCTTAAACCAGTTGGACTGCGGCCCAAAGAAAGGAGGATGGTCAAATTTGCCCTGCGCAGAAAGCGAATAGGGATATAAGTGCTGACAAGTCATATTAACGCCGTTAAAATACTGGAAATCAGCAATACTCTTCAATTCCTTCGGCGTCGTATCGTAACCGCCGCACGCAAACGTTTCGGTAAGAACGTATTTCTTTCCAAGCTGCGCCGCAACGCTGCCTACCTGCTTGGGAGAAAGTTCCGTTGCGCAGTTGCGCCCCAAGAAATCCACCCCAGGGATGTGTTCATATTCATAAGTAGGCATACAACCTGCACCGCCGTACATTTGTTGATACACCGAACATTCTTCAATCGAATGCCCTGTCAATTTGCAGTTATGCGCTTCACACCAATCGTACAGTTTTTTGTAGAAATTTTCAAGATATAATTCGTTCATCGTACGATAGTATTCCGTACGGAAGTCATATCCGCCTTCTTCCTGCTTAAACAGCCAGATTAACCCGTCTTTTACGTCCTTACCTTTTGCCGCAAACACCTTTTCAACTTCTACGCTGTACGGCGTAGCAGCACGGTAATATTGAGGTTCGTCCGTAAAAAATCCTACAAGTTCTTTTCCAAAACTATCGGCAAATCTTTCATAATATTTTTCGTGCGTTTCTTTGATGAACGCGTCCACTACTTCGGGTTTTAAAATGTCCGTATTCGCAGGGCTGATATGTAAATACACGCAGTGATACTCGCTTACGTTCGCATTTTCTTTGCCAACGCGCGCGTAGCCGTTTTCGGTTTTTGCATATACGACAAACGCTTCTTCATCATAAAAATCCGTCTGTTTATACGAAAGAAATCTTGCGCGGAAATCCACGTTTTCAAGCAACTTTCCACCGACAAAACCACTCGGCCAACCATTTTCATCGTACGCCCAAGCGTTCATATCCAATTCTTTTGCTTTTTTTAAGCATGCCCCGATGCAAGACCACCATTTTTCAGACAAATATTCATCCTTTAAGCCTGTTCTTGCGTGCATAATAAAGCCGCCAATACCAGCTGCGTGCATATCCTCTATTTGCTTTACAAGTTCCTTCTCATCTAACGCATTGTTCCAGCTCCAAAAAGGAATACTTTTATTGTCCTTCAAATTCCCATTCAACGCCTTCTTTAATGCTTCCAATGCCATGATAATCCTCCAACTTTTTGTATCAAAATGAATTCTAAATAATTCATGATTATGTTTACATAATTATCGATACTATCATTATCTTATATTCTAATAGAGATGTATACACTTTTTTTTGCAAAAAACATTGCGAAATTAACCTCTCGCCAATAATTATGTTAGTAATTAAAGAAAGTCACTTAAGGTTTAATAACAATAAAATCAATCGCCATTCATAACTATAAAAATTATAATTTTTTACATTTTTTTGCATATTGCAAGGCACAATCTGTCCCACATTTTTGTTGCCTTAAACGCATACCTGCCCCTATCAAATTTCAAAAAACGATCGGAAAATAAAAGAAAATCGGATACGAGTTCGTTTCCGATTTTCTTATATAACAAATCCCCCCTTATTTAAACTTTAACATCCAAATAAGAGGGGATTTTATTTTTTACTTGTTATTCAGCTTATTCCCATTCGCTTAAAATCCGAATATGTAGGCGCCGATTGAACCCTTTGCTGAAATTTTTTATAGATTTCTTCTACCTTTTTCAGCCTAATATTTTCCCTTTGAAAAATATCGGTATCAAAACGGTATCAACAGCCCTATTCCTTTTACTTGGTCGTAGTATAGCATACTCAAAAATAAATTGCAAGTGGTTTGCAAAAGAAAAATGAAAGTTTTTTCGCCAAAAAAACAGGGTCGAAAAAAAGCAGGTGAAAGAGTTTGGGTTGCGGGCACCCCTTCCTCGGTTCAGAGCATCGGTCAATGCCCGCTGCTTCAAAGCATTCACGCATTTTGACTCAGTGGGTTACGGTTAAGCCCATTGGGTCAAGCCGTGGGTTAGCGATACGCAAATTCCCCACAAAATCAAAGAATTTTGGTGGGTTGTAGAGTGGGTTGCTTATTTTTCCGAGCGTTTACTTGCTTAAAACGTATTTTATGATTTGGATAATTTCCTTGCAGTCTTTCAAAGACAGTTTTACTTCTTTTGCAATTTTCAACAAATCCTCTTCGGTTGGCTGTCCGTTCCCCCAAACCGTCATTTCGTGTTCGGGTTTATTCGGCGTTGGCGTAATATCATACGCAGGCGAAAGCTCATACCCACCCTTTTGTTCGTTGTAGAGAAACGCAAAATTTTTACCGTGGTCATCGCGATTCCCGTATAACACGTTGAAACACATTCTGCGATACGCTTCATATAAATCGTCTTTATCGATACAAATTTCTTTAACTACCTGAAAGAAATGCATATAGTCAAGGTTGGGAACTTTATGCGTGGTTTCAAGCAAGGACGCCAAAGAAATCATATGCACTCGCTTTTCACCTTGTCTATCAAAACGTTTTGTCCCAAAATACCCCGAACAAAGTTTGGACGGGTACAGCTTAAACTCGTTGACATTGATTCCGCAAGCGCGCGCAAGCTTATTTGCTTGCAATTCTCGTTCCCCGATATTTTTCGGATCGTAATTGCAAGGGAATTTTATAATCCAAGACTCTCCGTCGATTTTTACGTGCGCTTTCGGTCGCGCGCCGCCGCTTGAACCACCCAAGCGATAAATCTCGTCTAAATTGACGTTGTCCGTTTCATCGTCAAGAATTTTCTCTGCTTCGCTTGCGATAAAATCCAAATCAAAATTGTCCGTTTCATCATCGGCTATTTGCGTCGGCTCATAAGTCAAAGCCCCCAAACCACTACCGCTAATAAGTGTTAGTTTAGTAAGCGGAGAAAGTCTATCCGCATTAATGCCCTGCTTGGCAAGCATTCTGCGAACGAGAAGTTCACCCCAACCATCGGGCAGAGAATCGTGGAATACCCCATATAATCCCCCAAAGGTCGCCTTGCTCGAACGATATATTTTATTCGATAACGGCAAAGAAAACGGGGAAATGCTAAACCCGTTTTTTACCCATTTTTCGTCGTATTGAAAGGCAATCCCATCGTCCAAATCCGCAAGATAGCCCACCGTTTCGCCATTATATTTGACTGTAAGTTTTTTAACCTTGCTAATCATCCTTCAAAATCCTTTAAGTTTGTTATCGACGAGCCCTTGAACAACTCTTCAAAGTCTTTCAAGCAATGAAGCGCATGCGCTATCTTCAATAGCGAAACGAGAGATATTTCCCCCGTTGATTCAAAGCGACGAATAGATGCGTAACTGACGCCTGATTGTTCCGCTAAAGCCTTTTGCGAAATCTTCATAGCCTTGCGTTTTTTCTTCACGCGCGCGACCATATTATTTAATACGCTTTCTTCTGTAAGCGCATTCACAAATTGTCCTATATCAAAATTCCGTATCATAGTGCTATTATTTTAGCATATCACATCGCTTTTGTCAAGATAATTGCTTATATTTAGGCAATTTATTTATTGAACATAAAAATAAAACATCTATTAAGATTTTTGTTCCAAATAGATGTTTTTCATTTTTATTCGATCTACTATGTTAAATTGTGTTTTATACGCAGCTCCGCGCGGTCTTTCTTCCACCGCAATTTTATAATTCTCCTTGCTAAATCGTATTGCTTTTGTGATTTTTATCTTTTTACATTATAGGCAGAGGTGGATTCGAAGCACTTCCGCCTTTTACAGCCCTTTATTTTAAAGGGATTCACGACTGTGCCCCAACTATGCCCCAAACAAATTTTTCTTTTATTTTATACATTTTTTCAGTAATCTAAGAGTAAAATCTTCGCCTTATCCCGTACGGGACTCGAAGCCTAATATATGAACGCTGAAACCCTTTATTTTAAAGGCTTTCAGCGTTTTACAACCCAATAACGGCCCAAATTAAGCCCAAAGATAAATTTATCGAAAAGCCCAAGCAAGTTTCCTCTTTGCTTGGGCTTTTTAACTGTTGAATATTACACTTCATCTTCCCTCAACCACAGAGGTGGATTCGAAGCGCATCACCCTCTCGCAATCCCTTTATTTTAAAGGGTTTCAGAGTCCTGTCCCATCGCTGTCCCAAGGAATATTATTCATAAATTATTATAACCATAACACCTGTAATGCTACGCCGATTATTCTATCAAGATTACGTTCATTTACAAATCTCCTATTTACCTATTTTAAAATATTTTTTGTTTGATTAAAAGCTTTACTCCAAAAGTTTGACAAACGGAGTAAGATTGAGGAAGTCATATTGTTGCAAGAAACGATACACATCGGCAAGAATGATTTTAGTTCCTCCCTCTTCATCGCTTTCTGCATTGATCGCCAAAATGGGGTCGTGGAGACTCATACGGAGCAATACCCAGCCATCCCCCTTATCTTTTTTGTAATTAACGCGAATTCCCTCGTAATTGTCCGTTGCCACCGACAATTGCGCTTGTGTTTTTGCGTACGCCGTAAATTCTTGAATAACACACCCACCAAGCGTTTGAAAAGCAACGCCACTTTGAAAGCCAATGCGCAACTCCTCTTCTTCTTTTGGAAGGGGCATGTCCGCGATGAGTTGTGTCAAACATTGTCCTTGTTTGCTCGCTTTTGCGAGAGCAATGAGCAACTTTGTTACAAGGTAAGCGCCATCATCAAGAAAGTAATTTTCTTGAAAGGCTGCATGACCGCTTGTCTCAATAGCAAGAGGGGCATATTCCCCGATGGCATTTAAGCGAATTGCCTCATTGATTACGTTTTTATAACCACGACGAAATTGATGATGCTTGCCACCATGTTTCATAATGAATTCCGTTAACCCTTTTGATGTAACCGAATCCGTGACAACCGTTCCCCCTCTTTCCTTTAACAAAATAGCGGAAATAAGTGCGATCAATCGGTTACGATTGATCGGCTCGCCTCCCTGATCCACTGCAGCAGCACGATCCACATCCGTATCAAAAATGATTCCGAAATCGGCATTGACACGCTTAACTGCCTCACAGACAGATGCCATCGCTTCTGCATTTTCAGGATTAGGAATATGATTGGGAAAATATCCGTCAGGTGTTAAAAATTGTGAACCGTCAGTGTTTGCGCCAAGCGGAATTAATACCTTTTCAGCAAAGAAGCCACCTGCGCCATTCCCTGCATCCACCACAATTGTTTTGCCGTGCAAGGGAAAGTCCTCCCCAGTCTCCATACGTACCATACGCACGAGAGAAGCAGCATAATCATCCAGGTAAGGAGCAGAGCAAACTTTACCCGTTTTCTTTGTTTCGTAAATTTCGCTTGCGGCAAGACGTAAAATTTCTGTCACTTCGAGCTCTTCTATTCCACCGCCTGCATGAAAAAATTTCATACCGTTTCGATTAAAGGGCAAATGACTAGCTGTTATCATAATCGCGCCGTCGCAAGGATACTCACGCTGGCGCATCTCGTCCTTTAACAGCATAAACATAGAGGGTGTTGTGGAAAGCCCCGTCAGTTGCACGTCACAACCGATTGAAGTTATCGCGTCCGTGATTGCCACTGAAAGCATCGGCGCGGATAAACGGGAATCGTAGCCGACCGCCACACAGACACTCGCTTTGTTTAATTTTTCTTTCAACCAAATGCAAAACGCCTTTGCAATGCTTGCGGCTTTTACTCCGTCGAGAGTAATAGGCTCACCTTCCGCTCCATCCAAAGCAATACCGCGCACATCCGTTCCGTTTTGCAAACAGAGAAATTCTTCTAAAACTGCCATACTATCTCCATTTTGCGAAAAATCGCACCACATCCATTATTAATTAAAAAATTCTTCCTCCAACATTGCGCAAAGACAATGGTATACTGGCAAGTGCAATTCCTGCACCTTATACGTTTCCACTTCGGGGATACAGATCGTTTTATCGCAAAGTTCTTTCAGCTTTCCGCCCGTTTTACCTGTAAACGCTATCGTCTTAATACCTTTCGCCCTTGCTACCATTACCGCATACACGCAATTCTTGGAATTGCCCGACGTGGAAAGCACCACTAAGCAATCCCCTTGTTTCCCCAACCCGTATAGCTGTTGTGCAATCGCCGTATCCCACGACTTATCGTTTGCAAACGCAGTTAAAATACCCGTTTGAGAAATCAAGGACATTGTCGGCAAAGAACCCTCTAATTTGCTTAATAAATATTCCCCGTCTTCACCATAGTTTAACAAGCCGCTTGCGGTTTTTTCATCTACGGCACGATGTTTCTTAAAGGATTTTAACAACTCGCCTACGATATGTTCACAATCGGAAGCGCTCCCCCCGTTTCCGCCGCAATATAAACTGCCACCGTTTTGATACGTCGATTTTATCAGTTCAAATGCGTTTAGTATGCTTTCTTTGATGTCGGTTAAAGCAGGGTATCTTTCAAATAATTCATTATATATCTTCTTGGTCGTATCTTTCATTTCAATCCTCCGAAACAGCTATTGCCAAAGCGGCATAATCGCCTATATTTTCTCCTATTTTGGCAGGTAAAATTTTGCAAACCTTATAAGAAGCCGTCAAGCTTTCTTTTTCAATAATCGGTGTAATTATGGGCATAAATAAATCGTAGTTCCGCATGAATACTCCCCCTGCGACAATCACTTCGGGATTCAATAAATCTATCAGAATGCTGACAACGCTTGCAAACTTTTCCGCGCTTTCCTTGACAACCGACAAATAAAATTCATCGCCTTGTCTTGCTTTTTGAAAAATGAGCTTCGTTGTTATATCGTCATCAATCAAAAGCCCTTTTTCTTTCGCACGAATTTGCGCCAAGCGCTTGATACCGTTTCCACTACAAAAGCCTTCCGCCGAACCTGCCTTATTAAAACCGATCGGTCCATCTTTTGCCAAACGGATATGTCCAACCTCGCCTGCATTACCGTTCGTTCCCGAATACAGTTTCCCGTCCAAAATCAGACCTGCGCCAAGCCCCGTTCCAAACGTCATAAAAACTACGTTCATCGCGCCCCTGCCTGCGCCGAATTTCCATTCGGCAACGGCAGAAGCATTTGCGTCATTTTCCAATTTCGCATCTAATCCAAAGCACGATTTTATATGGGAAACGATTTCAAATCCGTGCCACTCTTTCGCCAAATTAGGCGTTGAAATGATAATCCCGTTTTTTGAATCCAACGGACCGCCGCAGCTAATACCTGCTTTACAAATCTCATATTTATTCGCCCAGTTTTCCACAAAAGGGGCTAATTCGCCCATCGTATCAAACGAGCTTCTTTTTGTTGGAATTTCATGCCTTTCAAGAATTTTTATTTCCTGACCATTCCATTCCCCAAGTGAAACGGCGCATTTCGTTCCACCTATATCAAAACCTATATAAAATCTAATATTTTTCACTTCTATTTCTTATGCATTATAATATTTTACTTTTTCTCATTACAAGAAGAGAATTTGCTCTTCAAATAATAAAGGAGCTGTTCTGCTAAAATTTTATGTCCAGTATCATTGGGATGCAAGCCATCTTGCGTTAACTCGTCCCCCGTATTCGTTTTAGGCACAGGGAATAATTCATTAAAATCCAAATATTCCACTCCGTAGTAGTCAAAGACTTCTTTTTCCGCTTGCACATAAGCGGAAAGCGGCGCACCTGTGACTGCCTTATTCCCCTCACCATAGGGATTATCTTCGTTGTAACGGTGAATTGGCAATATAAAACAAAGCTTCTCCTTGCCATACGTGGAAATCAAATATTGCACCAACGATTTTAATGCACCGCAAAAGGTGTATTCAGTCTCGTCGGTCATACTTCCAAGCGGAACATTGCCATGTCCGTAATCGTTCGTTCCGCCAAATATAAACACAAAATCCGCATCCTTATCCATGGTCGGTGCGCGAGCAATAAAATCTTTATCATCCTCCCAAGACTCAGGATTAGGATTATTTTGTTTTGCGATACGCGTACCACCGATACCGTAATTTTTTTCTTCCGCCCCAAGCATTTGGCAAACAAGCGTTGAATACCGTTTCTCCGTCACACTCGCGCAAGCGCCTTCAGTAATACTATCACCCAAAAAATTGATTTTCATTTGCAAACCCCGTTATTGCAACTTGAATTTCGCCACACGAACGCTTCCACTCGTGCCATAAGAGAACGGTTTTGCCTTAAACGTTTGTCCGTCCGTAAGTTCTATCTTTTCTCCGTTGTCTAACCAAATCGCATCTGTAATCGTTTTATCGCTATGCAGCTTAATTACCTTATTATCTTCCAATCTGGTTACATTCACATTCGATGCCATTGGAACTTTGCGAATTGCCGCATAATAATATTCCCCATTTACAAATATATCTGCATTTTCTGCTCGCATATCAGCAGGACTCGCATCGTAAATAAGTTCTTCATTCGTCTTTACCCAACGTCCAAGATATTTTAACAACTCCGTTTCCATTACGGTCAACATTCCATCTGCCGTAGGTCCTGCATTCAGCAAAAGATTGCAGTTGTATTTTCTACAATCGAGTAAGGTTTCGATAAGAGCAGGTACGGATTTAAAGCATAAATCCCCTTTTGCAAAACCCCAATGATCAGTAATACCTTCGCACATTTCGCCTGCAATCGGTTTTTTGCTTGTATCTACGAAAGTAGGTCTTCCACGCTCAAAGGTTACGCTATCGATTTCGGGATGGCTTACTTCGCCAAGCGCGCTGAGTCCCGTATTATTGATAATCATTGCCTCGGGCTGATATTTTCGGATCGTTGCATACAAACGATCGAACTGCCAATCAGCATCAGGCTTATCCCAAAACCCGTCAAACCAAAGCCCACCGATCTTTCCATAGTTTTTACAAAGGAGCTCTACGCTTGCAATTAAATAATCGATGTATTTAGGGAAGTTGTCTTTATAATCGGGGTTATACCAGTCAAGCAGGGTATGATAGAAGAATGGCACAATCCCTTCGGCATTACACGCGTCTACAAATTCGCGAACCAAATCTCTGCCGCACGTCGAATGCGGCGCGTCAAAATCATTCAAGCCGCAGGTATCAAACAACGAAAATCCTTCGTGATGACGAGTTGTCAGCGTTATGTATTTACAACCAGCAATCTTCGCCGTTTTCACCAATCGAATTGCCCAATCTTCGGCAATTTCAAAACACTCCATTTGCGAATTATATTCTCTCTGATCGAGTTCATAAGTAGGCAAAGCCCATTCGCCTATGCCAAGTTTGCTGTATAATCCAAAATGGCAAAATAGCCCAAAGCCCATTTTTTTAAATCTATCAATATATTCGTACGCCATTAATTTTTCTCCTAATTTCTTTTAGCTTCTATATTTCCATTCCTTTAAACGCAATTATTGCCTCATAAGCACATGGTAATAATACACGGGAAGCGCACTCCAACCATGACAAAGGCTGCCTGCGCCATCAAAGTCTGCATCTCCCTTGATCGTTTCCCAAAACGAAGTCGCACCGCAGTCCAACATATACCCGTATATTTTGTCAATGTCCGACAAAATAAAGTCCGCATATTTCTCTTTGTCAACCTTTAACAGCGCGTCGTAACGGAAAATCGCCATAGACAAAGTGCTCTTGACCCAATCGGTATTTTCATCCACCAACTTTTGACAAATACAGCTACTCTCTTCTTGATTAGATACTCCCGCTAAAACACAAAGCGCGTTTGCCAATTCGCTATATTCTTCCGTCCGAGAATACGTCTTGAATAATCCCGTCTTTTCCACAAAGAAAGCTTCTTTAATCTTTGCGTTCAGCGATTCGCAAACTAAATCATACTTCTCCGACTTTTGATTATCGCCTAACAAACGATAAAGCGTAGCTGTTTGCCGTAACGCGATTGACAAGAATGCATTGATCAACACGTCGTAATCGCATCTTTCCTTGCACGATTCGTCTTCGCTGAAAAATGCGCCGTCCAATGAGTCAGCCCACTCATAAAAATGCCATATGCCTTCTTCCGATACTGTCTTAAATAAGCCGTTTTCGTCCAAACGCGTTAAAAACCAATTCAGCATTTTTTCAATGTAAGGCAACATTTGCATTGCAAACGCTTTATCTCCATATTGTTTTGTGTATTCCAACACCACCGTTGCAAACGCAAGCGAAAAGGACGGGATTGTAATCGGTACGTCCGCAGGAAAGCACAATTCAAACAATCCGCTTTCCATTTGTCCTTCCGCCATCAAACGGATTGCAGATTTTGCGCACTCTTGATTATCAAAAGCATAATATCCGCACAGCATTTGATTACGGCTATCCATAATATACATAGATTGTTCTCGCCAAGGACAATCCTCGTAATGCTCGTGCAAGCATAACTGCAACGTGCGTACCGCCGTATCATAAATCTTTTGACGACGCTCGTTTCCAATCGTAAACGATTTTACCGTCAACGGATATTCCGTTTCGCGCAAACCGATATACTCGATTTCCGCATTACCGTATACTTGCAAATAACGACAACCCAAACGGCGGAAAGCACCCGTAAATTCCACGTATTCGCCGTTTCCGATAAGCTCCACGGAAAAATCACGAATACCTATATTTGCACGCACTTCGCCGTCCACGATATGTTCACCGAAAACAATTTTTATACTTTCGCCTGATTTTGCCTTAAAACCGACAGCAAGAAAACCACAGGATTCTCTGCCAAGGTCGTACAGTTGTTTTTTTCTGTCGATAAGAGTTGCCCTTTTCAGTTCTCTTAATATAAGTTTTTTATTCGGACGTTTGACAAGCTTTTCGCCAAATCCCGCCACTTCTTTTGCACTTTCCCAACAGTTTTTCGACTGCCTGGTATCATAGGTATAAGCAAAACCAAGTTGCGGAGTAATGATCTTGTTTTGATGGCTAACGTACCCGTTTGCGAGCATTGAACGCATACCTGCCTGTGACTTAGATACAATTTTACCCATTCCGTCTGTGAGCTCATACCACAATCCGGCGCCGCAATCTCTATAAGTTGAAAAACTTTTTCCTATGTACCAAACGACGATATATAATTCGTTTTTCCCCGTCTGAAGATAGGAAGAAATATCAATTTCGTCATATACCTTATAATGCGCATAATCGGGGTATTGGCCAAACGCTATCAGCTGTCCGTTTAGGTACAGATTATAGTCACCTGCGACAGAAATTTTAATTTTTGCGTCATTGATTTCAGAGACATAAAACTCGTCGTAAAAAGCGCCGTATTCATCTGATTCGGCTTGGTTATCCAACCATATCCATTTTGCTTTTTCCATATTACTATCCTTCGACCAAATTACTTAGTCTTGAAACCTCGACTTTTCCGTATAAACGGACAAAAACTTTTTATAACGCTCGAAATCGTGGACTCTTTTTTCGTTGATAAAATGATTGTAATAGATTCGATTATCCGCACGCAATTCAAGTATTAAATACTTTTCGTTTTTCAACCCCGAAAAATCGCCTATTTGCGCATTTTGATTACTTTCAACGCAAAAATCACCGCTCTGCAACAATTTTCCTAAGCCGTCATAAATACGATATTCGCCTTGATATTTTTGCAAAGAATCATTACAAACGTATCCGCTCAGCTTATCGTCCATAATAAAAACCAACGCCTGTTGCGATTGTTTTACGTAATAATACGAAAGCTTTTTACGCCCGTAATAATCAACCAATGCAGAATTATACGCAGGCCAACCGTCACGCATATTCCAAAGCAAGATGCCCGTCATATACGGCCTTTTAATCCGCGTTTGCTCAATAAGATATTTATAAGCTTCCGCCTGCAATATCTGCGAGGATAATATAAAATCCTCCAAAGTATCGGGGATTTCACCGAAATAATATTTGGTTGCGTGTGTAATATCCCCGTCCGTGGAATAATCGTGATATTTCCAAGCCTCTCCACAATATTCATTTTCTTTATTCAGCGAAGCAACGTCCATACACTCTTTCATACTTTCAAGAGCCAAACAGCCACTATACCCGATTTCTCCGACAAAACAGTGTTTCATATCGCCATACGTTTCGTAATCGTCGCGATGCCACCAATAATGTTCTTCGGGCAAGTCCGTTCTTGATTCTTCGATTTCTTGCAGATCCACCAAAAATCTACCGCCCATCTTTTTCACGTATTCTTTCGTAAACATCGGCGATGACGGATAATATAAACGGTACGGATCGTTCAAGCGAATTGCTTCGGGGATAACCTTTCTTGTCAATACGTCATCATTGGGATCTTGTCCCGTACAGAAATAAATCCAATCCGTTTCATTGCTGCCGCAATAGAGCACAATCGAAGGATGGTTACGCACTTTCTTTACAAAGCTTTCTACTTCTTTAGAAAGAGCCTCGGAAAATTCTGCGTCTTGCGGATATGCATGGCAGGCAAGCATAATATCCTGCCAAACCATAATGCCGTAACGGTCGCAGAGGTCGAAAAACGCTTCATCTTCATATACGCCTCCACCCCAAACTCTGACCATGTTGGAATTATTTTCCACGTAATTCAATACGCATTCTTCATACTTCTCAGCGTCTTTCGAATGCAATACGTCAAGCGGAACCCAATTCGCTCCTTTACATAAAACGGGTTGCTCGTTTATATACAGACGAAAACCGTTTTCGCCAATAAAATCCGCTCGCTCCAAACGCACGTGGCGTATCCCAAAAGCTAATAGTTTCTCGTCGATCAACCCATTGTTTTCATCATATAACGCCACTTTAACGTCATATAAATTCGCAGCCCCCATACCGTTAGGCCACCACAAGAGCGGTTTTTCCACATACGGGAACTTCATAGCTGCTTTATAACCAACGGGATACTTGAAAAGGAATTTACTTTCTCCGCATACGCCCGAAAGTTCTATGCGATATTTCTTAAACAGCTCGGCAGGCAATTTTAACTCGTAATGGAACGCAAGCCCTGCAAGATCTTCCCTTGCGAACACGGTAGACAGGTAAACGTTTTCTATCCTGATCTTCGGTATGAATTCCAGTTTCACACTGCGCCAGATGCCCGCGGAAACCACGCGCGGGAAGATATCCCAGCCGTAAGCGTGGGCAGGCTTCCGACAGCGTAAGCCTTCAAAACATTCCCAATCCGCAACCTGTAAAGGATCGACCATGAAATTCTCGGATTTTTTCACAGCCGAAAAAATATGCACGGCAAGCTGATTTTTTCCTTGTCGTACGGTTTTGTCAACCGCAAACTCGTGCGGAATCAACATATTGTCGCTTTCGCCGATCCTGATGCCATTGAGAAAATATTCGGCATACGTATCTACACCGTCAAAAACAAGAAAAACATCACAACCGCAGGGTATTTTGTCCATATCGAATTCTTTTACGTACCACCAATCGTACAACTCGAATTCTCTCGTTTTTTCCACGTCTACGCCTTGATAAATATTCGGCAAAATGCCTGCGTTCATCAAGTCGATTTCAATATTCCCGGGAATATTCGAAGGAATACCCTTTCCTACTATATCCTGCGGCGTAGCAGGTGCCGTTCCTGCTTGATATGCGTATAACGTACAAACGCCGTCAAGTTTTATCGTTTTCATTAAAACGTCTCCTATTTTTCGCTTGACCTATGCAAAAGACCTGTCGATTTATTATAGAAATCGACAGGTTCTCGCATTAGTCCCTACTCATTATTCGTCGCCAAGCAACACTTCGTTGTTCTCAATCGACCAGTATTCACACCAGCCGTTTGCAGAAGACAAATCTGCCGCCGTCGCAAGTTCCGCCATCGTAGAGTATGCATAGTTGTTTTCATACGTACCGTTCCCAAACGTTTCCGCGTACAGGATCGCATTCCCTTCTCTACCGTCCAAGATTCCGTTATGTACGATATAGTTGTTCTTATACGTACCGTTATCATCACAACCTGCTACGCCAATACGGGATTTCTCCGTAATCGTGCCCAAACGGATCACAACAACACAGTTTTGAATCGTACCTGCATTTGCACCTGCAATTGCACCCGTATCCCAACCGTAATTATTATAGGTAACATCAAACTTTGCGTTTTCAACAATACCCGTATTCTTACGGATAAGACCCGTCAGGTTTCTTCCGTCGCTATTGACCGTACTATTCTCCGAAGCCGTACCAAGAACGTATTGAATCGAGATATTCTTGATCGTACCCGAATTTTCCATAAACAGATACGTTTCTTTGATGCCGCCGTCGTTAAGTTCGAAGTTCTTCAACGCATAGCCTTTACCATCCAACGTACCGCTGAACGAAATCGCGCCTGCAAGCTTCGCTCCGTTGAAATCGATATCCGAACCGAGTACGAAATGCCCATCGGGCGTTGCCGCAAGCAAGCTCACGAAGTTCTCCACGTCGCTATTTACAAGCACTTTCGTATAGTAATTCACACTCGTGACCGTATACAACGTTTGTTTGGTAGAAATCGTCACGGTATAGTTGCCATAAGCTATATTTGCATTCTTTTCCAAAGTAATCTCGTTACCGTTTACCGACACCACCGTCATAGCCGTCGATCCAAAAGATACGGAGTACAAGTTGGAAAGACTTATTTCTTCGGGTAAGGTAAGTACGATATTACCCGAATAGTCTTCCGCCAATGCCGAATCGAGTGTAGCTGTCTCTTGTTCATAACCGAAAATCACATTACTGTCTTTAATCGACCAATATTCATTCCAGCCGTTTGCCGAGAAGTCTGCCGCTGCCGCAAGTTCCGCCATCGTAGAGTATGCAAGACAGTTCGACGGAGACGTAACGCCACCAAATGCATCGAGATTCATTCTGCTTTCCGCACCCGACAAAATGCCGTTGTGAACCACATAACAGTTCTCTATCGTACCGCCGCGAAGCGTACCGATCAAGCCGCCGATTCTCGAAAGCTCCGTAAAGTCATCCGTTTTGTCCATAACGACAACAACGTTCTTAATCGTACCGCTGCTGTAAGCTGCGACAGGCGCAGTATACCACGCATACGTCGTAAACGTTACCGTAACCATTACGTTCTCAATAGTACCCGTATTTTCTTTGATGATAGACCCTTCTGTCGTATTGCTACTGCCAAGCGTATATTGAATTTCCAAATTCTTAATCGTACCGCTATTGGTCGCAAAGAGATACGAATTCCAGCCTTCCGCTTCCGTGCTTCCCTCATGGTGAATCACGAAGTTCTTCAACGCATAGCCTCTGCCGTCCAACGTACCGCTGAACGTAAGCGCGCCTGCAAGCTTCGCACCACCGAAATCAAGATCGTCGCCGAGAACGATATAACCGCTTGCATTTTCGCTAAGAATCGTCTTGAAGTTTGCCGCGTCGCTCGCGTAAAGCACCTTCGTACAATATACCGCATTATTAAGGATATACGTGCCGCCAACAACGTTGATCGTTACGTCATATTCGCCGTAAGCAAGAGCGCCGTTTTCAACCGTCAATACGTTACCGTTGACGGAAACAACGTTCACAACCGTTGCGCCGAAAGATACGCCTTCCACTTCACTAAGCGTTATATTCTCGGGCAAAGTAATTACGATATCGGAGTTGCTTGCCACCATAACTACCGACTCGATTGTAGATTCAAACTTCTCATTTCCAAACAGCACGATATCTCCAACAACTTTCCAAGCGTCGCTCCAGCCGTTTTCTTCAGAGAAGTTCGCCGCTACCGCAAGCTCTGCCATCGTTGCATAGCTCGTACAGTTTTCCTTCGTTCCGTAATTCCACGTTTCAAGGTACATTCTGTCTTCCGCACCCGCCATGATTCCGTTATGAACCACGTAACAGTTCTGCATCGTACCGTTGTAGTCCGATCCGACAATACCGCCGATTCTCGAAAGCTCCGTGAAATCGTCCGTCTTTTCCATTACGATAACAACGTTTTTAATCGTACCTTTGTTCGTGCCTGCCAAAGGTGCTGTAATCCAACCATAAGCTTTGAAAATTACGATCACTTTCACATTTTCAATAATTCCTTCGTTGTGAGCGATGAAAGCATTTTGATCGGAACTTGCCGTACCGAGTACGTAATCAATCGACAAGTTCTTAATCGTACCCGTGTTCTTTTCAATAAGGTAGGATTCCCATACGCCGTCCGTACCGTCGCTTGCCTCATAATTGATTTCAAAATTCTTCAACGCATAGCCTCTGCCATCCAACGTGCCGCTGAATTCAATTTCACCCGCAAGCTTCGCGCCGTTAAAATCGATATCCGAACCAAGTACGAAATGCCCATTAGGCGTTGCCGCAAGCAAGCTCACGAAGTTTTCTGCATCGCTGCTTTCAAACACTTTCGTGTAATAATCCACACTCGCAATCGTACATAAAACGTTCGTTGCATCTATTGTAACGGCATAGTTTCCGTATACCACATCATCATTCTTTTCAAGCGTAAGCACGTTCCCTTCTACCGAAACGACCGTCATTGTAATGTTGCCAAATGTTACTTTTACATTTCCTTCAAGCGATATACTGTCAGGTAAAGTAATTACGATATTACCACTGTAATCTTCTGCCAGCACAAAGTCAAGCTCAATATTTTCCTGAACGACTCTTTCTGCTCTGCCACCGAACAGTACCGTTTCATTTTCAATCGACCAGTATTCGCTCCAGCCGCTTGCCGTAGACAAGTTTGCCGCGGCCGCAAGTTCCGCCATCGTAGAATACGCATAGTTGTTCTCATACGTACCGTTCCCAAACGTTTCCGCATACAGGATCGCATTCCCTTCTCTGCCGTCCAAGATTCCGTTATGTACGATATAGTTGTTTTTGTA
>JAZNXS010000044.1:0-3880 GCA_045594025.1 Candidatus Scatosoma sp. | reverse complement strand
TATGATAGCGGAAGTCCTATTACTTTATCTTGGCAAGGCGAAGAAGGTATTGCGTTTGACCGTTATGAGATTTGGGACTTTGCAAATCAAAAGTGGATATTACTTTCCGACAGTTCGGATTTTACGTTCAACACTTTAGATAATCCTAGAAGAGATGCGTCGTACGTAAGAGTAATATACCATAAAGTTGAAGTTCCCGTAGATCCTAGCGAAACCTTTAGAATTTCCGTAGAAAACGGATATTTTGAAATTGACGGCGAAAGACGTTATGGGGCGGTTGAAGTGCCTGCCAATACGCTTATATACGTATACGCGAATGACGTTTATGGTAAAACGTTTGACCATTGGTTAGACGGTAATGGCGAAGAGTTGACGGGACATAGCTTTAACGTTACTTCTAATATGACGTTTACGCCTGTTTATATAGATGCAACATATCGTGTATATTGTACAGGCTGGGATTATGAATCATACGTTAGCGTGAACGGCGGAGAAGCAAGTTATACGAATGAATTTGTAGGTAAGCTTGGCGATACGTTTGAATTGAGCACTTCAACAATTCCCGATGGCGAATGTACCATATTTATCGGCTGGTATATGGAAACTTACGGTTTGAACGGACCTGAATATATTTTAATAAGCGAGAGTCAAACCTTCAATTATGAAATAACCGGCGAGGACGGCGGTTTATATGCAGTATGGACAACGGGCGAAAATCCGTTTGTAAAAAAATACGTTGATATTAGAGTGGTAAACGGCTTTGTATCTTATGCTGGCGGAGAAGTATCGGAAAACTTTGATAATGCGTATTCTGCTATAAGCTTATCCACGAACGGAAGAGTTGCTTTCTATGACGATCCCACCGACGAAACCGTTTATACAGCTTGGGACATAGCGTATAGATATGAACTTGAAGGCGAGGTTCAACACGAGATTGCTGAATCTTATGAGGATGAGTATGGCTATTATCCCGCACAGTACTGGGTAAATGATCCCGAGTACAATTACCCCGACGGTGTAATTAACGTTACTGCAACTATTGTGTCAAATGACGATGCAGAAGAAGGTGAAGTAGTTGTTCTTCCTGAATAAAGCGAAGGAAAGGGGAATAATGGCTACGCTTTACCTTGCCTGCATAAAAACAAAGGAATAAAAATAATAGGCGGTAAGCTTTGCTTGCCGCCTATTATGCTGTAGTATTAGTTTGCTTTAATCATAGTATTCTACAGTAGCACACCTTAGATGTCATAGAAGAAGTTGGCATCCTCCCAATTTTTCCACGCAGTAAACAAAGAAAGGAACACTGCATTTAACCGTAAAAATGCGCCTATATACGAATTAAAATTTATGTTTTTTCATAAGTGGTCAAAACATGTGGTCAAAGTGGAAATTTGGCGTTTTTTTGAAAAAAATTGAAAAGCCCTGAAACCCGCGGGTTTTTGTTCATAGGGACACTTTTTGACAGGTGGGTTTCGTTGAAAAGCAAAGGCGAATGGCGAAAGCTGTTCGCCTTTGCTATATTTTGTGTTTTGTTTTATGCTGATTCTGAGATTATTTCGGAACATTGTGTCGTATTTTCTTCGCTGTCTGCTACTTTGTCCCATTCTCCAATGTCACGGTAGACGATTCGGATTTTTTGAGCGGAATGTCTTGAGTATTTTTCAGTGCGCTCACCAATCTCAATTCTTGCGATAAACAATCTTACAATTTCGGGTGTTAGCGTGTCAATGCTTTTGTACTTTTTTGCTTTTTCTATGAAAGCATTGACGTTGTCGGCAGAGGATTTCAGCTTTTCAAGTCTTTCTTCCTTCTTCGGTATTGCCTCATCTAATCCATTTTGCTCGGCATTATAATCGCCAGAGAGAAGTCGAAACTGCTCGTTGGTGATTCTGCCAAGAACGTTGTCCTCATATAAGCGTTTGAATAATGCTGTCAGCTCGTCACGGCGCTTGTGCATGGTGTCAAGTTCTCGTTGAAGGGCGTTTATCTCTCGACGTAATTCCAAGCTGTTTTTGCGGTTGATGTACTCCGCAAATTGACGTTCCTTCATTCTTGCGATGTGCGTTACTCTTCGCAAGTCATCCAGTATAATTTCATAGAGTTCTTCCTCTCGGATATGGTGTGGCGTGCATTCAGCTCTACCACGCTTTCCGTAGGTATAGCATTTGAAATTATAATTGGATTTCTTCATTGTGCTTGCTCGGTGCAATACCATCGATTTTCCGCAATCGGCACAGAAGGTGATTCCTGAAAAGATATTTGGCTCTGTCATCTGCTTCGGCACACGCTTTTTCTGTTTGCGAAGAGCCTGCACAATATCCCATTGTTCTTTTGTTACCAACGCAGGATGCGTATTTTCTACAATAACGCATTCATTATCAGGGCGAATAATCGCCTTTTTATTTTTATAGGATATTGTGGTGTGGCGTAATCCAACCGTATGTCCGAGGTAGGCCATATTATCAAGGATTGCAGTTATTGTACTGCCTATCCAATTATACGGATGGGTTGTATCTAATTTCTGATGACCCTTGCCATAAGTTTGATAATAATAGTTGGTTGGATTGACAATCTTTTCGTTGCTCAGAATACGAGCAATCTGATTGGGTCCTTTGCCCGCCATGCACATAGCGAATATGCGTTTTACAACGGCTGCGGATTCCTCGTCGGGGACGATATCCTTACTATCCTTATCGACCTTTTTATAACCGTAAGGCGGTCGACCGCCGAGACGTTCACCGCGTTCCGCTTGGAGCTTTTTTACGGCGCGAACTTTCTTGCTTGAATCCTTTGCGTGAAGCTCGTTTGTCCAATTTCGTATCGGACTGAAATCATTGCTGCTTTCAATCAGCGAGTCAACACCGTCGTTGACAGCAATAAAGCGTACACCCATTCTTGGAAAGTACAATTCGGTGTAATATCCAACTTGCAGGTATTCTCGTCCAAGTCTAGAGAGGTCTTTAACGATTAAAGTTTCAACCTCGCCTCGTTCAATCATTTCCTCGATTTTCTTCCAAGAGGGACGGTCAAAGTTTGTTCCCGAATAACCGTCGTCCGCAAGGAACATCGTGTTCTGAAATCCGTTGTCCTTTGCGTACTTTTCAAGCAATAATCTTTGATTAATGATACTGTTGGAATCGCCTGCGCGAGCATCTTCTTGACTCAATCTTCCATAGAGTATATTTAATTTTTGGCTTGTCATTTATATGCATCCTCCTTATTATGCAGGGCAAGCCGATACGGTACACCAAGCATATCACATCGACTCGTCGAAGTCCAGCGGAAAGAAGTAAAAAATCGAATAACGTTCATTTTTTATTCATATCCGCGTCTATTAATTCAAGCATTTTATCCGTAGCGGTTAAAGTGCTTTCAACAGGAAATACAGAGGAGATAATAAATCGTTTGCCCTTGATAATCATGATGCGCTCGCGGGTATAATTAACGTCGTCAATTGTATAGCAGGAGTCGCGGTAGAGGGCTCTTGTCACACCGTTCTCTGATTTTTTAACGACTGCCTTTTCGGGATAGTAAGCGCCTATTCTTTCTGTTGAGAGATATTCTTTCGCTTCATCCATAGTGTTCTCCTTATAATTTCATTTCTTGTTCATTGTCGGATTCGATTTCATTTTCATTTTCTGAATTTTCTTCTTCCGTGTGTGCGTGTTTGAGTGCGAGTGATACGCCGACGGCGGTGAGCGCAACTGCTGCCGCAAGGTTTCCGCTAGCTTCTCTTGCTCGTTCTTCCGCTTCTCGTTCTTCGGGTGTTTTTCCGTCGTTACCCGTACCCATGGTCGAGATTAACCCTGCAGAGCCAGCCAGAAAAACACCAGCGCGAGAGGGAACAGAGAGCAAATTAGGCTTGTCCAAAACATTACCT
>JAZNXS010000043.1:0-49408 GCA_045594025.1 Candidatus Scatosoma sp. | reverse complement strand
TAAAAGAAATATTAAGGAGTTGAATATGATTCAAATAAACTATTTACACATAAACAATAGTGCATTTGATAGCATAAAAAGTCAAGCTTTATAATTATTTTTCGATTATAATAAAATCACGGAGGGCAAAGAATGGATTGGATTCAAGGAATACAAAAAGTGATTGATTATATCGAAGAAAACATTACCGAAAAAATTGATTATGAAGAAGCGGCAAAGCGCGCGTATTCGTCGAGTTTTCATTTTCAAAGAGTATTTGGGATAATGTGCGGTTTTACGCTTGGGGAATATATCCGTAGAAGAAAACTAACGCTTGCGGCAAACGAGTTGCTAAACAAGAATATAAAAGTCATTGATGTTGCTTTCAAATACGGATATGAAACGCCTGAAAGTTTTTCTCGCTCCTTTTATAAATTTCATGGTATAATGCCATCGCAAGTGAAAAACGGTTGTTCCTTAAAATCTTTTTCTCGTCTTTCCGTTAGACTTGATTTAATTGGAGGAACTGAAATGAACTACAAGATTGAAGAAAAACCTGAAATTATTTTAGTTGGCTACAAAAAACGATTTACGGGTATTCCTTACGGTGAAGAGCGTGTAAAACAAGAAGAAGCGTTTTTAGCATCCACACGTGCTAAACAATGGCTTTTAATTGGTGCGTCTTGTGATTATTCTACCGATTATATGGTTATAACAAACATTGACGACGACGGTTATGATTTTTACGTTGCGTATGAATTGGACGAATGGACAAGAAAAGAACTTTTCAATCCTAATATAACAGGCGTTGATTTTATGGATAAAATGGGCTTTGAAACGATAGTTATTCCCAAACAGACGTATGCTGTTTTTGAAACTGAGAAGAAAAAACGTCCCCTTAACGATTATACCGATATTCGGAAAAGAATTGTATCGGAATGGTTGCCAACATCGACCTATGTTTTTGCAAATGCTCCGGAAATAGTCGCAATGCATTGGCGACCTAACGGTGAATGGGAAAAGGAAAGGTATATAGAAATATGCTTGCCTATTGAGAAGAAATAAAATGGTTCGATTTAGGTTGGTTAAGGGTCACCAAAAAAGAACGCAGAAAAGGATACAATTCCGTTTCTGCGTTCTTCACTTTTTATATTACTTTTTTAAGTTTTAAGCTATGAATTTATTTTGTGGGGGTACGAATGTATATAGAAAATTCTTGTTCGTCTTCCATGAAGCGTACTTCCAAGAAGTAATTATCTGTATTGTATTCTCTATAATACAAATCTGGCATTGTTGCGGACATTATTTCTCCATCAAATCCATAAGAACGACAGCTGTCAACATATTCACGAAAGTCCTCTTCGGTTGCATTTTTTACTTCTAAATACACTGAATCATCAGAACTGTTAATTACATCATAATCGATCGATGGTCTAGGAATTATATCACCTAGTAATTTTATTTTTGTTGAATTGTTTGTTTGTGTATTTGAAGAAGGATCATTGGTGTTATTCTCGTTAGCACATCCAACAACAGCAAAACATAAAAGCAGTATTAAAAGTAAAGAGATGAGTTTTTTCATTATTGCCTCCTTAGTAATATAAAAAGTGCGCCCACAAGGAGCGCACCGAAAAAGCGCCGCTCCCTATTGTCGCCAAACAATTTCATTCCCCTTAGAGGATGCAGAAAAAGAGAGGAACACCTTTTACCAAGGTATAGTTTCCCCAAGGGTAATAATATTAGAAATTGTTTGGCGAGTACATTTTACCATAAAACGTGACAAAAATCAATAGTTTTGGACCCATTCGTTAAAATTGAACCCATTTTTTTGCGAAAATGCACCCATTTACCCTTAAATGCACCCATTAGGATTTTGTATCCTTTTCATAGATTACTCCCAGCAAAAAAGACAGGATTGATTCCTGTCTTTTTTGCTGTATGTAACACCGTACAGGTCAATTATTATACAAGCGCACGCCGTACTAAAGGTTGTTGTCTATCGCGCGCCATGATAAATTTATCCGCGAGTATGAGTAATATTATTTTTTACTTGCGTTTTTCGTTGTCGTATGCTATAATTATAAAGACGTCGATGAAATCATTCTTTTATGAAATATTGAATTCTGTTTGTTTTCATGGAAAACTTTGACGGCGTGACCGTGATTCACAAAAGATAAGGAGAGAAAGATGTATTTAAAAAAGGAATATGACGTATTTATCGCTTATCATGGCAGTTATGAGAAGGGCGGTTCCAAAGAATACGCGGATATGATTTATGACAGGCTTACGGAAAAGGGATTGAAATGCTTTTATTTTCCCCGTTCGGCAAAGGATGCCTATAAAGCGAATATTATTGAAGTCATGCGATCGAGAGTGTTTATTCTTGTGGCAACGTCTAACTTGCACGTTGATAAAAATCGGAGAATAGACGCAAAGTATCATTACGAGCTTTCTACGGAAATAGACGCTTTTTATGCGTTGACGCAAATCAGTCAGGCGTCTGTAAAAGACGCAAAAGTTTTGGTCTGCGGAGAATGTAGAAAAGGGGATGAAAGTGAAATTCACGAACTATTCGCCAACAGAACGCATTTCTATTACGAGGATGAGGAAGAAGATACGCTGGCGCAGCTAGAAAACTGGGTATTTGAAAGAATAAAAAAGAATATCACGTGGAACGAAACGCAAATCACGTCGGAAATCAAAGAAGTATTTGCAACGCGAGCGTCCATGAATCAAAGCTGTAAATTAGATGATTTGATTGCGGTGGCGAAAAGCGTCAAGGCGGTGGGGATTTCCAATTCCGAATTAACGGCGAGAATCAATCCAAGCGCGATATCGAATTGTATCGAGCACGGCGGAAAAATTGAATTGCTGTTTTTAGACCCTGACGGAGAATACACTGCGCTGAGAGAAGTGGAAGAAGGGTTACGGAAAAACAGGATCAAGAATATAACGAACATCAATATTGAAACGGCGATAGAAATGATAGACCGCTTGTCGTGCAACAAGGAAAATTTCACGTTGTACACGTATGATAAGCAACCGAGAATGAATATGATTTTTGTCGACGATTATCTTATTTTGCAGTATTATTCGAATAATATTCCGGGGATAAACAATCCGTCGTTCTTCATAGAAAAAAGAGAAGAATCTCCCATCTTTTTATTTTGTCAAAGGGCATACGATTATTTGAAGAGCGTAGCTAGCCCGATAGAGGTATTCAATGAAATTTGAAAAAGAGTTGCAATTTATAAAATCATGCATACAAGAAGCGTATGCAAAGTGCTTTGATAACGCATATACCGTGTCGCAAAAAACACAATTTGATTTGGTAACCGACGTGGACTTAAAAACCGAGCAGTACATCTCTCAAAAAATACGCGCGGCATTTCCCGGCGATTTGATATTGGGGGAAGAGTATTCCAGCGAAACGTCCGTGTCGGGTAGAGTATGGTCCATCGATCCTATTGACGGTACTTGCAATATGGCAAACGGAATTAAGCTTTACGGGGTACAATGCGCCCTTATTGTGAATGCGGAGCCTGTGGTTTCGGCGGTTTATTTACCGCACTTTGACGAGCTGATTTATGCCGTAAAAGGACAGGGCTGTTATTGCAACGGGGAAAGAGTATTCGTTTCCAAAGAAACAGCGCTGAATAATGCGATTGTGAGCTTTGGCGACTATCCGCACAAAAATACAAGCACGGTTGCGGATTTACAGCACGCGGCAATAAAGAAGCTGTATCCGGTTATTGCAAAAATCAGGATGTTCGGCGCGGCGTGTTTGGATTTTTCCTTGGTTGCGCAGGGCAGAACGCAAGGGACGGTTGTCATCACGAAAAACGTATGGGACGTAGCGCCAGGCGTTTTGCTTTGCAGAGAAGCCGGGGCTATCGTTACCAATCTGAAAGGAATGGAGTATAAGCTGAATGACGATGGCGTTATCGTTGCTTGTAATTCCGCTGTATCCGACGTGATTATCGATAGCTTTAAGACGAGATTTTCGGTGGGAGAAAACACTTTCGAAGCGGTTATTTTTGACTTTGACGGGGTGATTCTCGATTCTGAAAAATTTCATTATCTTGCATGGAAAAAAGCGTTTGCTTCCGTTGGGTTCGAATTGACGGAAGACGTGTACGAAGGCATGAAGAGCACGGGCAGAAATTACATTTTTTCCGTTGTTGAAGCAAAGCTTGGCAGAACTTTTTCTGAAGAGACCAAGCAGAATATCGGAAAAATCAAAGACGAGACGTACGTAGCCTTTATGGAGAATATGACGGAGAATGATTTTATTCCCGGCGCAATACCGTTCTTATCGTATCTTAAACAAAAGATGTGCAAGGTTGGCGTTGCTTCTTCCAGCAAAATGACGGGCAGCGTGATAGAAAAGTTTGATTTAAAGCAATATTTTGACGTTGT
Source organism: Candidatus Scatosoma sp. (assembly GCA_045594025.1). GTDB lineage: Bacteria > Bacillota > Clostridia > Christensenellales > Borkfalkiaceae > Scatosoma. Next base: position 45,010 of record JAZNXS010000043.1, on the reverse strand, counting down.
GCTGGACGGAAAGGAAGCGTTCAATAAAAAGCCTGCGCCCGATATCTTTATAGAAGCGGCAAGAAGGCTTGCCGTTGAGGCAAGGAATTGCCTTGTATTTGAGGATTCTTTGGTGGGGATTCAAGCCGCGCAAAACGCAGGCATGCAGGTGATTAGCGTGGGAAGAACGTCGGACGGCGTACTCACGTCCGTAAAAGATTTATCTCAGATGTCAAAGTAAGCGCGTAGCGTATCAAAACAAGGAGAGTAAATAAAATGTTACCTTTGGTTGAAAAAGTAAAACTTCCTGAAAAGGTATTCCCGACAACTTGGCAAACCGTAATTTTTCGAAATTATGGTTTTATTTCCACAGAAAAAATAGCAAAAACGTTATCTTGCAGTGAAGAAACGGTGCGCTTGGAAGCGGAAAGGCTGGGTTTAGTCGGCGTGGAATACGATTCCGCTTGGGAAGAGCGCGGATATATCACGCTCATTCGAAACAACTGGTATTTGCTCCCGTATAATCAACTGCTTACGCTGTTGGGAATCAGTGAAGAACGATTGCAGTTCATGTTAGAAAAAGAGGACTTCTTGTGGGTGAAATTAGGGGAGTTTAAACCCGAATGCCCGGAAGTCAGATATGCGTCTTTATCGGAAGAGGAAAAGGCGCAAACGAAAAAGATTGCCGACGTCGTTTTGGCAAACATAGGCCAAGGCGTGAAAGCGTTTTCGTTTTTTGCAGAGAAAACCGCAAAAAAGGAGAGCACTGTTTCGAGTAAGGAAATGAGAATATTGCACGGTTATCTTGTGCCGTGCGGGGACGTTTTTGCCGAGGACGACAACGTATATTTACCTGATACTTTACTTGAAGAATACCAAAGCAAGGGGGTTAACGGATTGTTCTTTCACGGATTTCTGTCTACGCTTTCGCCTTATCCGTTTGAGGATAGCGTGTGCGAGGGGTATGAGGCGCGCCGTGAAAAGTTAAATCGGCTTATTTCCCGTTGTAAGCGATATGGAATCAAAGTATATTTATACTTAAATGAACCGCGCGAATTGCCGCAAACGGCGTTTGGGAAGTACGGATATTTGATAGGGAGACGGGAAAAAGGAAGCGCATGCCTTTGTTTAGAGCATAAAGAAACGCAAGAATATTTGTATACTGCCGTAAAGGATTTATTATCGGCTGCGCCCGAACTGGGCGGTTTCATGACGATAACGATGAGTGAAAATCCCACGCATTGTAATTATAGACCGCATACAAACTGTCCGATTTGCAAGGATATACCGCCCGAAAATTCGGCGGCGAAGGTAAATAATATCATTATGCAATCCATTCGGGATAGCGGTACGAATGCAGAGCTGATCGCCAATCTTTGGGGTTGGTCGCCGTTTATGGACTGGACGGAAGAACAAACCTTCCGCGGCGTAGAATTGCTGGATAAAGAGATTGCCGTACTGTGCGTTAGCGAATATGATTTAGAGATCGAAAAAGGCGGAATAAACAGCCGTATTATCGATTATTCTATCGGGAATATCGGGCCGAGTGAAATTACGAAAAAGACGCTGCAAAAGGCGCAAAAGTTAGGGCATAAAACGTACGCCAAAATTCAAATCAACAACAGTTGGGAATGCTCCGCTGTGCCGTATTTGCCTGTATTCGACCTTACCTATCGGCATTTAAAGAATTTGCAGGCAATCGGGACGGAGGATTATTTCCTGACGTGGACGTTGGGTGGATATCCCTCTCCTGTTATGGATCTCGTTACAAACTTTTCCCAACAAGGGGAGCGCTTTGATTTAAACGCTTGGTATCAAGACGTTTATGGGGAGCAAGGTGCGCAGGTGCATAAGGCGATTGAGAAGTTTTGTCAAGGTCTCGAAGAATATCCGTTCAGCATAGATAATTTGTATTATGCGCCCAAAACGTTAGGCGCGGCGAATTTGTGGGAAAAGGAAAACAGCGAGAAAAATTCTACGATGGTCTGCTTCGCGTATGACGATTACGAGAATTGGATAAAGCCCTATCCGTATGAGGTTTATTGTTCTCAATACGAGAAATTATTAGATTCTTGGCAGCAAGGGCTTAACGAGTTGGAAAAACTTTCCCAAACGCCAGAAATCGAAGAATTGAAATTGTTTGCAAGGGTAGCGTATTTGCACTTTGAAACGGATTTATTGCAAACTCGCTACGCGTATTGCAAGAAGATGGGGAAAACGGCGGAAATATTGCCCGTTCTTCTTCGTGCAAAACAAGGCGTGGAAGAATTGCTTGTTTTAGCAAGAAAAAATGCTTGTATCGGCTACGAAACGTCTAATCATTATTACTATACGCAAAATAATTTGCTGGAAAAATTAGTCAATCTAAACCAGCTGATGGAATGAAATAAAAAAAGCCTTGAACGTGAGTGTTATCTTCACTTGAAATTCCTTTTCACGTAAAAGCGCGCGTGTATAAACGCTTACATTTTTCCGTAAGGAACATAGCGACGGAATGGCGAAGAATGAGCGTCACCCTTCGTTTTCTTCGTTGGTGACCTTATCGGGGGCTTTCGCTACGCTCAAAGAAAAATGCTCGCGTATAAACGCTTACATTTTTCCGAACCCGAACGTCGGTTTCTTCGTCCTTCCCGATAAGGTCACACACAGCAAAACGAACCCCCACGTGCTTGTGGGGGTTCGTTTTTGATTGGCTGTGGTGACCTTATCGGGACTCGAACCCGAGTTTGCGCCGTGAGAGGGCGCCGTCCTAACCGCTAGACGATAAGGCCAAATGTATATTAAATTGTTCTCGTCCCGTATCGGGTATCTGCCGTATCCGCTTTGCGGTGCCTCGGCAGGGCATCGGCAATAAATTGCCTTGCACGAACCCGAGTTTGCGCCGTGAGAGGGCTTCTCTCGGACAAAGTAGGGTGAACTTTGTCCTCGGTCACCGTTCGCGCCGACTGATGCGCTCACTCATCTCGCCTCTGAAAAACATTATCAATGTTTTTCTTAACAAGCAGCTCGTCCTGACCGCTAGATGATAAGGCCAAATTAAGATTGCTAATGTAGTATAGCATATTTTAATCACAATATCAAGTATTTTTCAGCGCTTTTGTTGTAAAAAATTTTAATTTTTCTGTAAGAACCACCTGGGGCTTGTGATAAGAAAAAAGCACGCAAGGGCGGACTACAATCATCAATATTGCCGTCATTTTTTTAGATTTATGAGAAAATATGAGAATGTAAGCTGATTTGGTTGACTTTTATTTTGTTAAGATGGTAAAATATATATACAATCTTATTACAAAGGAAAATGTATGAAAAAGAAATTAACCATTGCAAGAAAGCTTTCGAAAAGAAAATACCGTCCTGCGCCTAGAATTATCGCGGCAATTTACAAGTTGATTATGGTGGATATTATCGGCCGTAAATATAAACCGAACTTCCATATCATCGATGACGTAAATGATTGCGACGGGCCTTGTTTTGTAATCTTTAATCACTTATCTCGTATCGATCACGTATACGTTTGCGGCGCTACGTATCCTAGAATTACCAACATGATGGCAGGTTGCAGCGAGTTTTACCGTAAGAAGTTTTCGTTTATTTTCGGTTTAAATAAAGTTATACCTAAGAAGAACTATGCCCCTGATAAGCTGTCTATTCGCGCAGTAGGCGAAGTGATTAAGAGGGGCGGCTGCGTAACGTTTTCTCCGGAAGGGTTGGCAAGCGACTACGGCGGCAATAAGCCGATCGTTCCTGGGACGAGTAAAATGTTCAAGCATTTTAAAGCTCCCGTATATTTATGCTATCTAGAAGGGCAGTATTTGCAAAACACCAAAGTGTGTTTGGACGAGCGTATTGGCGAGACGCATGCAACGATGTCGTTGTTATTCTCCAAAGAGGATATTGAAAGATTATCCGTGGAAGAAATGGACGATATCATCAACGAGAAGTTTAGACGTAACGAATACGCATGGAATGCCGAGAAAAAAATCAAATGGGATACGAAGGGCAGAATTTGCCACCGTTTGGAAGATTTTTGCTATAAATGCCCGAAGTGCGGTAAAGAGTTTACCATGAAGGGTGAAGGCAATAGGATTACGTGTACGCATTGCGGTAACGGCGCGACGATGGATGATTATTATCAATTCCATCCTTATGAAGGCTCTGTTATACCCAGTTCTCCGTTTGAATGGGTAGAAAAGCAGCGTATGGATATCATTAAGGAAATCCGCGAAAACCCCAACTACTATTTCGAAGATGAATGCCAAATCGGTAATTTGGACGAATACAAGCTTGTCGGGAATAATAAAACGAGCTTTATCGTTGGCGAAGGGAAAATCCGCATCGACCATCAAGGGTTGCATTATAAGGGGACGCGCCATGGTCAGCCCTATGAGTTTTCGATGGATTATAAGAGCTTATATACGCTGATTACCGAAGTGGATTCCAGTTTCTTTAACTTCTACTATAAAGGGGAATATTTCGACGTTTTCCCCAAACATCAAACGGTTGGTAAATTCAGCCTGCTGGTAGAAGAAATGCACCGTTATCACATTAATTTCTATAAGAATTTTAAGTGGAATGATTATATGTACGAAGGCATGGAACTCGGCATCGATTTAAAATAAGAAGAACAGTATAAAAGTAGGCTATCCACGGCGGATAGCCTACTTCTTTTAGAAAGTTGCAAACAGTGTAAACATACGCAGTAAAGCATAAAAATGAAAAGGATGTATTAAAAATTGAAACAAAAGAGGAAAATAATTTACTCCTCATACAAAAAAACGCAGGCGTGCCTGCGTTTTTATCCATTATCTGTTGTTGATGAGTTTCGTCAATTCAACGGGATCGACGATTTTATCGCCCTTGTAAACGCGCATATTGCCCGAAGCGATTTCATCGATGAGGATTACTTCACCGTTGTTGTAACCGAATTCAAACTTAATATCCCAAAGGTCAAGCCCGATCGATTTCAAATCGTCAGCAACGACTTTGGTGATTTTCAAGGTTTGTTCTTTCATGCTGTTGAACATTTCCATGCTCATAACGCCGAGCGCCGCAAGCCCTTCCGCTGTAACGAGGGGATCGCCTTTCTCGTCGTTTTTGAAGGTGCATTCTACGTAGCCGCCTTCCAAGGGAGTGCCGTTTTCGATATATTCGCCGTATCTTCTGATAAAGCTACCCGTTGCCACCAAACGGCAAATGACTTCCAGCCCATGCCCGAATACGGTAGCAGGGAGCACTTCCATCGTTGCGTTTTCGATATCCGCAGAAACGTAATGGGTTTTAATGCCTGCTTTTTTCAAGAGTTCAAAATAGTAAACGGACGATTTCAGGTTTGCCTTGCCGATGCCTTCGATGGTCAGCCCAACCGTGTTTTCACCGGGGTCGAACACACCGTCTTTGCCGGTACAATCGTCTTTGAATTTCAGCATAACGTTGCCGTTTTCAAGCTTGTAAACGTCTTTGGTTTTTCCAGTGTACAATTTTTCCATTTTTTTATATCCTCGTCAAATAAGATTTGCAGTTGGGCTTCGGTAAAACCGAATCGCAAGTTTATTATAGCAAATTTTTTTTCATTTTACAATAATATGAAAGCGGTTACAGAAAACTTTTTTTGATTTTTTTCAAATGTGCATATTAAAGGGAAAATTGTTGACATTATAAATCGAAAATGATACAATATGGATGAAAATACATACGAAAGGATAAATAGTATGAAAGCATTTGCAAAAATTTCTATGGCAGTGGCTTTAACGTTTGTGTTTGCATTGCCGTCAGCGTTTTCTGCGCCGTCTATTGACGTAAAAGCCGCCACAATATCGGCTACGACGAAAACGGGCTACACTTCGGCTGACGAAGTGAAATACGTTACGGTGGAAAATGATAAATATATTGCCAACTGGGGCGCAAGAGAAGAGGAATGCGTGTTCCTTTCTGAGCATGCAGAGAAGTTCTATACCGGCGCTTACGTATACGATACAATGTCCGAATTAAAGGGCGGCACGTCGCAATCGGACGCGCCCAAGAGTGCGCTGTATTATAAATTGCAGGATTTGATGAAAACGAAACATACGCATCAAACCAGCTATGGCGAAACCAAATCGCAGTACCGTTATACCGATTGTGTGCATAGCCAGTACAGTAATATTTCTTCATTTTATTCAGGGAAAGAACTTACCGGAAGTTGGGATGGCGCTGCAACTTGGAATCGTGAACATACTTGGCCGGACAGTAAAGGCCTTAACGGTAACGACGAAAACGATATTATGATGCTTCGTCCTACGTGGGTGCAGGAAAACAGCTCTCGTGGGAACACGGCATACGGTAAGAGTAGCGGATATTATAATCCGAATAAGGAATCGGAGAAATTGGGCGGTAACTACGATTTGCGCGGCGATTGTGCAAGAATCACGCTCTACGTATATACTCGTTGGGGAAATACGAGCAAAATGTGGGGCACTGGCGGCGTAATGGAAAGCCTTGACGTTCTTCTCGAATGGATGGAAGCGGATCCCGTTGATACCTGGGAAATGGGCAGAAACGACGCCGTTCAAAAGATTACAGGTACGAGAAACGTATTTGTGGACTATCCCGAATATGCATGGTTGCTCTTTGGGGAGGATATCCCTGAAAATATGACCACGCCTTCGAGGGGGAAAGTAAATGGCTCCGGTTCTTCGGATAGCTCTTCAGGCGGCAACTCTTCTTCGGGGAACAACTCGTCTTCGAGTGGCAACTCTTCTTCAGGCGGTAACTCGTCTACTGGCTCGTCCGGAAGTTTCAGCAGTTCGGGCAGCAGCAGCGTGGATTGTCATCATGCCTACGGCCCTTGGGTAACGATAAAGGAGCCCACGACGACGGAAAAGGGTTTGCAGGAAAGAACGTGCAGCAAATGCTTTGAAACAGAGGAGAAAACTCTGCCTAAACTGACGTCGGGTTCGACCGATTCTTCTTCGGGTGGACAAACCACCGATTCTTCTTCGGCAAACGGAGAAAGCGGCGATTCCGATTGCGAGCATCAATTTGGGGAATGGCAAGTCATTCGGGAAGCGACGGAAGATAGCTACGGCATTAAAGAACGTTTTTGTGAACTCTGTGATGAGAGAGAGGTAAAACGTATTCCTGTAGGCGGCGAGGAAAATGCGGAAAGCTCTGACGGTAGTGAGGAGAGCTTGGAGGATTCTGACGGCGTTTTCGGTTTGGAGTTAAATATAGGCTGTGCTTCGGCAATCGTATCTCCCCTGGCAGGCGTCACATTGTTAGCTGGGTGCGCTTTGCTGTTCAAAAAGCGTAAACACTCTTAAAAAAGTAAGCGAAAAGTCTGCCAAATGGCAGACTTTCCTTGTTAAAGGAGCAGAAAGAATGAATAAAAAATGGGCGGTTTTGCCCCTTTGCGCGTGCCTGCTGTTTAGCGGTTGCAACACCGTAAAAAAGACGGATAAAGTCATTACTTGTGAGGACGTAATTGCGGTATATAAAGAGGCGGGATATGAGGTATTCCACAAGGATACAGACGGCTATGGGTGGGAATGTTACGTTTGCATTGACGATAGTCAATCGAATGATTATATCTATTTTCATTTTTTTGAATCGCACGAAGCGGCGGTGGAGTACTCGGAAGAAAGACAGTATAACGTGCTCATTTGGCTGTTTTCGGTGATTTACGGAGACCCAAGCTGGCTTACGACAAAGGTATATAATCAAATTGAATACGAATACGACAATGCGAAGCTGGAAAAGCCGTTTTTAGAGCTTATCGAGGAGTAAAACATGGAAAAATCGTCCGTGATCGGGCGATTTTTTGTTGTGTTTGGCAACGAAACACTTTACAACGATTGCTTTTTGCTGTATAATATAGAAGTATAATTGTCTTATTATGTCCTTTTATATATAAAAGGCGAAAGGAAAAGGTATGAAAATTTCCGAAAATTGGAAAGATTATTCGATCATCGCTACGGGTGACGGATATAAATTAGAGCGTTGGAAAGACGTATACTTGCTCCGTCCCGATCCGCAGGTGATTTGGGCTTCGCAATTCGATATGTTCTCGTATCCAAAGCTCAACGCGTATTACAAGCGCAGTGAAAAGGGTGGCGGCGGCTGGAAGATATTAAAGCCGATGCCTGAGGAATGGAACGTTTCCTACGATGCGCTGGATATTCGTTTTAAAATCAAACCCATGGGCTTTAAGCATACGGGTTTATTCCCCGAACAGGCAGTGAACTGGGAATATATGACGAAGCTGATCAAAAATGCAAACCGACCGATCAAGGTGCTCAATTTGTTCGCATATACGGGCGGCGCTACCGTCGCTTGCGCCAAGGCAGGTGCGCAGGTAACCCACGTAGACGCAGCAAAAGGCATGGTGGAACGCGCTGGGGAGAACGCTCGTCTTTCGGGGATCGATACGGGCATTCGCTATATCGTGGACGACTGTTTGAAGTTTGTGCAAAGAGAGATTCGCCGCGGCAACAAATACGACGCCATCATCATGGATCCTCCCTCGTACGGCAGAGGGCCTAACGGCGAAATGTGGAAGATTGAAAACGATTTATATAAGTTTGTAGAGCTCTGCTCTAACGTACTTAGCGACAATCCGTTGTTTGTGTTGATCAACAGTTATACGACGGGTTTGCAGCCGATGGTACTGCAAAACATTTTACAGTTGACTTTGAAAGGGTTCCAAGGCAGAGTGGAGGCTTACGAAGTCGGTATCAAGACGGAGGAGGGGATTTCTCTTCCTTGTGGCGCGGGAGGTATATTTGTCAATGATGCAACCTGAAGAAATGAAAGAAGTGGAAAAGGTAACGGTGGATACCGAATTTGCAATTTTATACGAGGACAACCACATCATCGTTGTACAAAAGCCGCAGATGACGGCTTGCTGCCCCGATGAAAGCAAGGACGATAATCTGCTCGATCAAATCAAGCGCTATATAAAGGTCGCTTATAATAAACCGGGCAACGTATACGTTGGCTTGGTGCACAGGCTGGATAGACCGACGGGCGGCGTCATGGTGTACGCAAAGACCAGCAAGGCGGCGGCTCGTCTTACGGAAGGCTTGCAGACGGGGGATTTTGAAAAGAAGTATTTGGCGGTGCTTTGCGGTACGCCGGATACCGAAAGAGGCACGCTTTGCCATTATTTGAGAAAGAACACCGTCAATAACATGGTGTATATTTGTACCCCCAGTGAAGAGGGCGCAAAGTATGCGGAACTTGATTATCGCGTTGTGGAGGGCAAGGTAAAATATTCGCTTGTCGAAGTGCGTTTGCATACGGGTAGAACTCATCAAATCCGCGTACAGATGGCAGGGATTTCCCATCCCATCTATGGGGATATGCGTTACGGTGGCGCTCTGGCGCAAAAAGGGAAGCTTGCCCTTTGGGCATACTCGCTTTCTTTCCTGCATCCAATCACGAAAGAGCGTTTGAAATTTATCGCGTATCCGCCTGAAACGGAAACTCCTTGGAAGGCGTTTGAACTGAATAAAGCGATAGAAATTCAGTGATTTTTTGATAAAAATCGAAAAATAGGCAAAATCACCGTGAAATGCGTTTGACAAAAGCCGTGTTTCGGTGTAAAATAATAAGAGCACGATATTGTAAAAAGACAAAATTTTGCAAAAATCACGAGGCATGATTTCATGAAGAAAAGAAATACGAAATTTTTAACACTTATGCTTGCGGGTACGCTTTGTGCCGCAACGCTTACCGGTGGGGCAATCAGCCTTGCCAATACGGCTTATGCCGCTGAAGCGAAAAAATACGCGCTTTCTGAAATTGTTTCCGAGAAGGGTGTTTTTTCCGCGTCGGGCGCTACCATTGACGTAGATAACAGCACAACGGCATTCTCGTTTGCCGCATCTACCGACAGCGTATCGTATCACCACGATTTGGCATTGTCTTGGTATGAAGCAAAAGACGTAAAGAAAGGCTTGAATTTTGAATTCAGCTTTAAAGAAGCGAACTTCCAAGACGTTTCCTTTACGTTAGAAGCAAAGTCTGCGCAGGCAACGCTTGACGATATCAGCGCAAACACTGTTAAGCTGACTGCAAAGGGTAGCAACGTTTACAGCGTTAGCGTTCTCAACGGCAAGGTTGAAAACAAGACGCAGGACGTAACGATTGCGCCGAATACGAAGCTTAAGGTTGAATTGCAGGCTACGGAACGTTACGGTAAATATGACGTAATGCTTGCCGTGGGTACGGATGCAGCGATCAATATCGGTATGTTTACCAATATCGGTTCTAACTTTGCAGACGGCGATACGAAGTTGCTTACACCTTTGGAAGTAAAGGCAACGCCTAACGCAAGCGCAACGACGGTTGTATATTTCCATTCGTTGAACGGACAGTCGTTTGCGGCAGACGCAGATAAGAAAGTGACCGATAATGCATCTCCCGTAGTTGTTGTAGATAACGGCGTGGGCGGTTTCCTTGTCGGCACGCAGTTCGATCTTGACTACGAAGTCATCGACGTACTTGATACCTCGCTTACCAAAACGGCGAAGTACTATCAGTGGAATCCCACCGATACCGAAGTGAAGTACGATAATACGGTAACGACGAAAACGAAGTTTGCGGAAACGCCTTGCTATATAGATGGAAATGGCGTCTATAAGAAGAAGGAAGCGTACGACGCGTTAACCGATAAGACGGGTTGGGAAGTTTCCACGTTGTTCCGTAAAGAGGGAAGAGAACTTGTTTCCATTCAATTCGAGGTAGCTGACGATTCCCATGATACGACAAAAATTCCTTTGGATTGGTACGTAACAGATCCCGACGCTTTGTTTGTAGAAGGCGGCGAAACGTATATCGTGGTAGACCGTAACACGAAAGGCGCGGAATATAACGGTATTGAATACGATGGCTCGAAGTACGTTTACACGAAAGTAGACGGCACTAAGACGGAAAATTACGACGAATCCGAATTGAAGGGCTGGGTAGAAAGCTATCAGGAATTGCTTGAAAAAGACGCGCTTGAAATTTATGCAGGTAGCGATGCTGAATTGGCAATCCCCGAAATCGACTGGTTGATTGCAGACCCCAACAGTAGCTACCAGCAGTTGAAGTTTATCATCAGCTATAAGAAGCCGACGTCTTCGACGCCTACGGCAACTAGCCCGTTGGCATACAATAAGTTGGAAATTCCTACGGCTGCTGAAGGCGTGTACGAATTTAAGATTTATGCGACCGATGAAACGGGCAACAAGATGAAGGGCTACGTTGACGGGGAAGAGGTAGAGCTTACCTCCACCAACGTTTGGGATATTGAAGCGATTCCTTCCTTCACGTTCGAGGTTGCAAACCAGGGTCTTAAAACGGCGGATAATGAAGATTCCGATACGTTGGATACGCAGGTTAAGGACGAAAAGTACACGATGTCCGACGTTAAGATTGTCGGCGCTAGCAATAAGAAATCGAACTACAAGCTTTATAAGCTTGACTTGTCGCAATATAAGGGCGGTTCGTTGACGGCAAGCGCAATTTCGAAAGTGAAATTCGCTGCATTGAAAAAAGTTGTAGATGCCAAGCTTCCCATCACGGGCGACGATTATTTCGCAGTATACAAGAATGCATTTGCACAGGCTTTAGCGGAACATCTGGGTGCAACGGGCGATGATGCAGTTGCTCAGCTTGAAAAGATGTTTGACGAAATCGATGCCTATACCGAAGGCGCTCCTGAAGACGGTGATAACAGATTCAACTGGGATCCTGCAACGAGAAGCTTCACGGCGGCAGACAGCGGCGTATATATCATTATTGCAGATTACTATGATAACGAACTTCCTGCAATCGACCGCGTTATGGCATATCAACTCATCGAAGTCGCTTCTGAAGCGGACGTCATCAAAGGCGAAACGGAATGGTTGAAGAACAACCTCGTATCCGTTATCCTCTTTGCAGTAGCCGCGTTGATGCTTGTCCTCATCATCATCTTGTTGTTGATTAAGCCCTCCGATGAAACGTTGGAAGACGTAGAAGCAAAGGCTGCTAAAAAAGCAGAAAAGAAAAAGAAGGATAAATAATCCTAAAACGTAAGATAAAAGCGACGGTAATTCCGTCGCTTTTTCTATATTCGCTTGCAATTTCAAACAGAATCTGTTAGAATAATGATAGAAAGGATAAGGAGGGCGGCTGCGTGTTACAGCTCGTTGCGGACAAACGACAGACGTTGAAGGAATTCACGGAAAATAATTACGCGCAGGGCGCATTTTTCTGGAATTACCTTTTAAAGGATAGGCAGATTAAAGTCAACGGCGTGCGTATTTCTAAGGACGTTGCGCTGGAGCCTGGGGATGTCGTATCCTATTACTTGACGAAAAAACAAGAGGAAAAGCCTGCGTTTCATTCTGTCTACGAAGATGAAAACGTGTGGATTATTGACAAGGAAAGCGGTGTCAATTCCGAGGCGGTGTTCGCCGCTTTGGCGCGGGAAAAGGAATGCTATTTTATCCACCGTTTGGATAGAAATACGAAAGGCTTGCTCGCTTTTGCGAAAACACCAAAAGCGGAAACGTCGCTGCTTCAAGCGTTCAAAACGCACAGCGTTGAAAAGAAATATCACGCGCTTTGTTTTGGGAAGTTTCCCAAAGAAAGGGAGGTGCTTACCGCATATTTGCAAAAGGACGCGTCAAAAGCGCAGGTGCGGATTTTTGCAGAGCCGAAAAAGGGCGCGGAAGAAATCATCACGGAATACCGCGTGATGGAAACTTGCGAGGATATGAGCAAGGTGGAGGTCACCTTACATACGGGTAAAACGCATCAAATTCGCGCGCATCTGGCGTTTATCGGCTGTCCAATCGTGGGCGACATGAAATACGGATTATCGGCGGAAAATAAGGCGAAAAACGCAGCTCGTCAATGCCTTGTGGCAAAGAGCTTACGTTTGCGCTTGGACGGCGAATTCGCCTATTTAAATGAGTGCACATGGCAATCTCGTTTTCATGCCGAACTGCCGAAATAAGCAAGGGTTATTAAAAACGTTTGACTTTTATTTTCGTTTGTTATATAATAAATATGTTGATAATCTCAGCAAGCAAGGATTAGACCAGTGATAGCTAATGACTACCGCAAATGGCTAATCCTTATTTTTTGCTATTTTGAAATTGCAGACTTCTTCTTTAATTTTAAGTTATAATTCTCAAGTGGGATGCGAAAAAGTTTGACGTTTGTTTTTGTTTAGCATATCATGATTTATAGAAGATGTTAGGCTCGGTGTTGCGGTTTTCGCTTCGTCCTTGTAGCTCCCCATGGAAAGAGGCTTAATTGCTCGTGGCACTTTCTTTTTATGCTCCGTTATTTACGGGGCTTTTTATTTTTTTACGTAGCATAATTTTGATTTGATAAAGCTTTATGGGTGCCTTGTCTTTCTTGTATTCTTCTCGTTCATTCGCTGAAAATAAATTTCAGCGAAAATCAACCATTCGCTGTGACATTGCCTTAAAAATTATAAAGGTCCTTAAATACTAAGAACTTCTTTAAAAATCCCAAGAAATTCCTTGACAGCGTAAACCATAAATGATATAATACATTTGAATATTTGAATATTTGTTCAAATGTTCAATGGGATGAAAGGAATAAGACAAAGTGGAAAAAGCGGTTAAGTGGTGCTCGAAAGGGCGGAATACGTTGCGCTTTCTACTAATATAATAAAGAGGTTTTTATGGAAAAAATCTATTGTGATCGTGAAAAAGAGCATTTAGCGTCGGTGCAAAGAGCAAAGGAAGGGATTTTGTCAAGCAAGGAAATCGAAACGGTGTGCAAAGTATTCCGTCTTTTAGCCGAGCCTAGTCGAATGAAAATCGTATTGGCGCTTTTAAACGGCGAAATGTGTGTGTATCACCTCACCGGAGTGTGCGGTGGAACCGTCAGTGCCGTCAGTCATCAGTTGCGTGTTTTGCGTGATAACGGGATTGTGAAATCCAAACGCTACGGAAAAAACGTAGAATATTCGATTGCCGACGCGCACGTGGAAAAAATCATTTCCATGAGCGTAGCGCATCTGGCGTGCAAAGAGTGAGGTAGGATGTGAAAAATATATTGCATATTGAAAATCTGGATTGTCCCGTTTGCGCGGAGGCCTTACAAAGCGACTTGCAAAAAATCAAAGGGGTAAAGTTTGTATCGGTGGACTACGTATCACAAACGATTACGCTGGAAACAGAAAGTGAAGAGGCGATTGCGCGTGTTATCAAAAAAGCGAATGCTTTTGAAGAAGTTCGCGTCTTGGACGGGGGCATGTACGAGTCTAAAACAAATACGCATCAAAAAGAATGGCTGATAATCGGGATTTCCGCTGTGCTGTTTTTGATAGGAATATTGCTAGAATATTTGGCAAGCGGTACACCTGCCCTTATCATTCGTTACGTATTATATATAGTAGCTTATTTAGCAGTCGGGTATCCAGTGTTGATTTCCACGGCGAAAAATATTGCCAAAGGCAGAATTTTCGATGAGAATTTTCTCATGACGGTTGCTTCTATCGGGGCGGCTGTCATCGGGGAAATGAGCGAGAGTATCATGGTTATGCTTTTGTATCAGCTTGGAGAGCTTCTGCAATCGATTGCGGTTGGCAGTTCTCGAAGGTCTGTAACGGAATTAATGGCGCTTAAGAGTGAAACGGCAACGTTGCTTATAGGCACAGAGCAAAAAACGGTGCGCCCTGAGGAAGTAAAGATCGACGACGTGTTGGTGATTAAAGCAGGGGAAAAGATCCCTGTGGACGGCGTCGTGTTAAGTCCGCAGGCGGTTTTGGATACCAAATCCTTAACGGGTGAAGCAGAGCTTCGCTGTTATCGAAATGGACAAGAAATTTTATCAGGCTGTATAAATGCGGGGGGTATGTTCGAGATGAAAGCAGTGCGCCCGTATGAAAACAGCGCTGTCGGTAAAATTTTGGATATGGTAGAAAATGCGTCTGTGGGCAAGGCGGCTCCTGAAAAATTCATCACAAAATTTGCCAAGATATATACGCCTATCGTTTGTTGTCTTGCTTTGGCAATCGCCATCTTTGCGCCGCTGTTTAACGGCTTGATTGTAGACGGGGTATTCCATTTTATTGAAGTGGAACGTTGGGTGCAAGCGGCGCTTGCGTTTTTGGTGATTTCCTGTCCCTGCGCGTTGATTATTTCCGTACCGCTTACCTATTTTTCGGGAATAGGCGCATGCGCGAAAAAGGGTATATTGGTAAAAGGGGCAACCTATCTTGACGTGCTTGCCAAAGCGCAGATTTTTGCTTTTGACAAAACGGGCACGTTGACAGAGGGTAACTTTGCCGTCTGCAACGTTGTGACGGAAAACGGAGTAGACGAAAATTCCCTTTTGGAACTTGTGTCGGCGATAGAAAAAGGCTCGTCGCATTCGATTGCAAAAGCGTTCGAGGGATATGAAACCGACTGCATTGCAGAGCAGATTACCGAGCACGCAGGGCTTGGTTTGACGGCAATGGTAGAAGGTGAAGAAACGGTTGTCGGTAACGAAAAGTTGATGCAACGTAAAGGGATTGAAATTGCAACAATCGAAAGCCTTTATACCGTGATATACGTATCGAAAGGCGGAAGATATTTAGGTGCGGTGGAAATTGGTGATAAAGTTCGCAAGGAGAGCAGAGGCGCGCTGGAAGCCTTGAAATCGCAAGGGATAGAACGCCTAGTTATGTTGACGGGGGATAATCGTGTTCGCGCGGAAAAAGTTGCAAACGAGGTAGGCATGTACGAGGTAAAAGCGGAACTTTTGCCTGTCGATAAGTTGGAAAAAGCCAAAGAATATAAAGAAAACGGTACGCTGGTATACGTAGGGGATGGAATCAACGATGCGCCTGTTATGGCTGTGGCGGATTGCGCCGTATCCATGGGAAAACTGGGCAGTGCGGCAGCGGTAGAGGCATCGGATATGGTATTGATTTCCGATCGTTTACAAGTTCTGCCTAAGGCGTTGTCCATTGCTCGTAAAACACGCAAAATTGTTATGCAAAATATTTATTTCTCCATTTGTATGAAGGTTGCGTTTATGGTTTTGGGATTGATAGGATGGTTGCCATTGTGGCTTGCGGTATTCGCGGACGTTGGGGTAATGCTCTTGGCGGTGCTCAACAGTTTCCGCGTTCGTGTATTCAAAAAATAAATCCGTTTCAAACGCTTTCCATTTTAAGAATAATGTGATATACTAATATTGAAAAGGTAAATATGAGGTAGGCAGGTATGGAAACAACAGAAAAAAGACGGCTGGTTGTGGCCAGCGGTAATCCGCATAAACTTCGTGAAATTGCACAGATTTTTACCGATTTTGAGGTCTGCTCTCAAAAGTCGGTGGGTTTTGACGAGGATGTAGAGGAAACGGGTACGACGTTTGCGGAAAACGCGTTGATTAAAGCACGTGCGGCGTGTCGGGCGCTTGGATATATGGTGCTTGCGGATGATAGCGGACTTTGCGTGGACGCTTTAGACGGAGCACCCGGAGTATTCAGTGCCCGTTATTGCGGTCATCACGGTTCGGATGCGGAAAACAGAGCGCTGCTTTTAAAGAATATGCAGGGAGTGAAGAATCGTAAGGCACATTTCACCAGCGCGATTGCGCTCGTATACCCCGATGGCACAGAATTGGTTGCGGAGGGGCATACGTTTGGTGAAATTTTAGAACGGGAAGAGGGTGATGGCGGTTTCGGCTACGATCCTTTGTTCAAAAGCGATGATTTAGGAAAATCCTTTGGCTTAGCGACGGCGGAGGAAAAGAATGCCGTTTCTCACCGTTTTCGCGCTTTGCAAGCCATGTTAAAGCTTTGGAAAAGTATTGAAAACGTATGAAAAAGCTGATTATTATTTCGGATACGCACGGTAGCAATAAGGGCTTGGATTCGATTGCTGGTCTGATTGCGGAAAATGATTTTATCATTCATCTTGGTGACGGTGCTACGGATATGCGAGAAATCCGCGCGCGTTATCCCGATAAGGTATACGCATGCAGCGGAAATTGCGATTTCTATTCCCCGATTCCAGACGATGGAATTTTGCACGTGGAAAGCCTGAGCATTTATTTTTGTCACGGACATCGTTATGGGGTAAAGACGGATCTGCATGCGCTGGCGCAAGCGGCGAAGTCGCGAGGGTGCGAAATCGCGTTATACGGACACACGCATACGGCACTGATCTCCGAAATTGACGGGGTGACGTTGATTAATCCCGGGTCCCTGCGGTATCCGGTTGGGAAAGGCGGCAGTTATTGTTATTTAGTAATTAACAAGGACACAGCAACGCCTGTTTTGGTGGGGGAACAATATTATTAACGTAGTACCCATGTATGAAATGAAAAAGAAAAAACGCCTCTTTGGAGGCGTTTTCTTATGTTGAAAATTATTCGTGAATTTCCAAGGTGTAAGACGCTTGCGCGGTTTCCGTGGGAGGCACGTGCGTCATATTTGCCTTTTCCTCTAAGCGGTCGACAATGCCGTCGGTGGCAGGTAATGCGCCCCAGGGCTCTAAACAGACAAAGGGTGCGTTCATATCGCCCGGGTGCCAGATGCCAAGGAATTTAAAGTCGGTGAAATCCATAGAAACGTAGCGCTTTTCTTTTGCGGATTTAATGGAGACCTTGCGGGAGGTGTTGCTTAAAATCACTGCGTCATGATCGAACAGGTCGTGATGCAAGGGGATTTTCGTGCCGTCCACCATGGGATAAGGAATGGCTTTATCTGCCATGAAACGGTCGCTATCCGAAAGCAGCTGACGTTGTACGTTGCTCTTTTCGGAGAATTCCACGTAGTAGTCTTCAAATTCGCCTTCGCCGAACGGCACGTTGATGCCGGGATGTCCGCCGAACGCGCAAATCAGAGTTTTGTTGTCTGTATTTGTAACGTGATAACGTACGGTAAGTACGTTTTCTTCCAGCTCGAAAATCACGCGGAATTCAAAGCGGAAGGGATATTCTTGTAAGGTTTCTTCATTTTCCGTGAAGAGCATTTGCAAACGGGTAGCCGAGCGTTCTTCCAAACGGAAAACGTAATATCTCGCAAGACCATGCGCGCGCGATCTATAAAGCTGTCCGTCGTATGCATAAACGCTTTTAAACATTCTACCGATGAAGGGGAAGAGGTTGTACGCTCTGCCCGACCAGTATGCAGAGTCGCCTTGCCAAATGTATTCCGTTTTCGTCTTTTTGGAGAAAATGGATTGCAACTGTGCCCCGGAGGTGTCCACAGATACACGTAACGTCTTATTTTCAATAGTATAAATCATATTACACCTCGCAATATTTTCA
Source organism: Candidatus Scatosoma sp. (assembly GCA_045594025.1). Lineage (GTDB taxonomy): Bacteria > Bacillota > Clostridia > Christensenellales > Borkfalkiaceae > Scatosoma. The sequence continues at coordinate 26,779 of JAZNXS010000043.1, read as the reverse complement.
TTATTTGTTATACTAAAAATATTCTATCATAAATCTGTTCTTTTGTAAAGGTTTTGAGGGGAAATAACAAAAAATGTTTTTTTGATTTTTTTTGTTCAAATTGATGACATTTTTATTATTTTAATGTATAATTATTATGAAAGGAAAGGTGAAAACTTTTCCGTGCAAAGATTTAAAAAAAGCATTCAAACGTTAGGAAGAGAGATAAGGAGTACTTATATGGAACACGTGGTTAATATTATCATGGTGTTGGCTGCTTGCGGTGCCTTTCTGATTGGGTTCAAATTTTTGAGCGACAATATGGAAAAACTTGCAGGCAATAGCTTGAAAAAGCTGTTCAATAAGACGTCTGAAAACAAGATGGTGGGCGTTGGGATCGGTGCGGTAGCCACAGCGGTGGTGCAAAGCTCCGGTGTAACGACGGTCATGGTTGTCGGTTTTGTAAACGCAGGGATTATGTCCTTATTCCAAGCGGCTACCGTGATTATGGGTGCGAACATCGGTACAACGATTACTGCGCAGTTGGCGGCGCTCAGCTCGTTTGATATTGCGCCGTTCTTCATTGCGTTGCTGTTTGTCGGCGTCATGATGGAGATGCTTTCCAAAAACGACAAAGTAAAATCCATAGGGCTTGCGCTTGCAGGTTTAGGATTGGTTTTCTTTGGGTTGGAAATCATGTCCGGCAGAATGAAAATTTATGCGGATTACGAAACTTATCCTATCGTTGGACAGGTGCTCACATCCATGAATAATCCTTTCCTGCTGCTGGCGTTCGGTATTGTGTTTACTGCGTTGTTGCAGTCCTCCAGTGCCGTTACAACGATTGTCATTGCGATGGCGACACAGGGCTTGATCATAGGCGGTGGCGGTAACGCCGTATTGTACGTCATTTTGGGCTCGAATATCGGCTCGTGTGTGACTGCGTTGATTTCTTCGATCGGTACGTCGGTCAATGCAAGGCGCGCAAGTATCATTCACCTCTTGTTTAACGTAACGGGTACATTGCTGTTTACCCTGATGTTGTTGATCTGGTCGAAACCCATTGTGGGTTCTTACTTCTATGAAATAACGTTTAAGAGCTGGTTCCCCGAAGAAGGTACGCAAATCGCAATGTTCCATACCTTCTTTAACGTGCTCTGTACGTTGGTGTTCTTGCCGTTTACTAAGGTGCTTGTGAAACTTTCCAGTATTCTCGTTCCCGAGAAAAAGCAGCAGGAAAAAGAGGCTTGGGAGCTGGTGTATATGGATAAGCGTTTCTTGACAACGCCTCCCGTAGCGCTCGGCCAGTTGAAAAAAGAAACCTTCCGTATGGCGGATATGTCCATGGAAAGCTTGCGCATTGCGTTCCGCGCGTTTATCGATAGGGACGTGGATGCGTTGGATGCGGTATATACGGCGAATGATAACGTCGCTAAAATCAGCGAACAGATTAGTAACTATTTGGTGCGCGTATCTGCCCTTGGCGTTTCCTACGCGGATGAGAAATTGATCAGTGCGCTGCATAACAACATCGGGGATATTGCCCGTATTGCAGAGCTTGCGGACAATTTGACCAAATATACAAAACGCGAAGTGAGGGATAACCTGACGTTCTCCGAAGGCATCAACGAGAAGCTGGAAATTATGCACGACACCTTACAAAAGCAGTATATTTTGGTGCGAGATATTATTCTCAATCAACGCTTTGACGTTCTTGCGGAATCGGATATGCTGGAAGATGAAATCGATACGATGCGCCGTGATTTGGTTGCGGAACATATTCTCCGTTTAGGGCAGGGTAAATGCCGTCCTGAAAACAATACGATTTTTATCAATTTGGTATGCAACCTCGAACGTATTGGCGACCATTTAAACTTCATTGCACACAGCACAGAAAACTAAATCGTAACAGATTAAATGGATAGCAAAAAAAACGTCCACCTCGTACATGGGGTGGACGTTTTTATGTTTTATTGCAGTTATTGTCTTATTTTGCACTGGCGTGCATTTCGAAATTGCCGTAAACTTCGTTTACTTTACAAGAGTACGAGAAGGTGGCACCGTGCTGTTTTAAAAGCTTTAAGAATTCGCCGATTTCACGTTTGCGAACAATGCAGATCAAAATACATTTATCCGTATGGGTGTACATACCTTCGCCGTGCAAGAGAGTTACGCCTCTATGTAAATGGGACATCAACTCGTTGGAAAGGGCGTCGGGATTTTCCGTGATGACTTCAAATTTATAGCCGCTTCGTAAACCTTGTAAGATATAATCAACCACTAAGTTGGAAATGAAGATGTTCGTTAAGGTGGAGATCACGGCGTTGACGTTGGAGTCGTATACGAAAAAAGCAAAGATAACCACGGAGGAATCCATGGCGAACGCCAACCAAGCAATATTCTGTTCAGGTTTAAAACGTTTGATCAGGGCGGAGATTGCGTATGTGCCGCCGGACGCGCCGAAACGGCGAAGCATCAACGAAAAACCAAAGCCGGAAATCACGCCGACGCCGATTGCGGCATATACAACGTTGTTTTGTCCTTCATATGCGGCGTAGTAGGGTAAATTATGTTCTGCTTGTAAATACTTTAACAGCATCAACAGCGCTGATTGAAAAACCAAATACACAATCAGCATAACACCCGTTTTTCGGCTACAAAAGATAGCCACCAAAAGGAATATGGGCAGGTTGAATGCGAACATCAAAATACTCATGTTCAGCGTTACGTCGCCCAAGCCGCCTTTGGCGATAAGAGAGCCGATAATCGAGGCGAAGCCGGTTACGCCGCCTGGCGCAAAGCCGTTATAGTTGGAAAAGTAAAACAAGGAGCCGGAAACGAGTATAGCCGATAGTAAACAGGTTAAAACGTCTATGCAAGTTGCGCGAAAGATATTTTTTATTTTTTTCTCATTCGTTACGGACACGGTACCCTCGTTTTGTATATTTTTCTCTTCGGTGTCGTCCATATAAGCCTCCGCGTTATATCTTTCTTTTATCATAATACTTTTTATAAAAGAAAACAAGCAAATGCACCCCAAAAAAGAAAAAAAGAGGAAGAAAGTTTATTTTTCTGCGTAATAACACAGTTTTTCACCTCATTTTCATTGTAATTCGCGGAAAAATTTGCTATAATATAGAATGAAATAGAATAAAAATCTAAGGCAAGGAAAGGAACTATGTTCCTTTTTAGATGAAAGATGGAAGCAATTAAGTTCGAACAAGTATATTTTTCTTACGACGACGCCGAAAACGAAGGGATTTCGTTTGACGGTTCATTTGCGCTTGACGGCGTAAACTTTTCTGTGTCGGAAGGGGAATTTGTTGCCGTGCTGGGGCATAACGGCAGTGGGAAATCCACGCTTGCAAGGCTCACCAACGGCCTTTTAAAAGCGAACGCAGGAAAAATCACTGTGCTTGGTTTAGATGCGAACGACGATAAGAATTTATTTGAAATCCGTAAACAGGTCGGGATCGTTTTCCAAAATCCCGATAATCAAACAGTGGCTTCTATCGTGGAGGACGATATTGCGTTCGGGCCCGAAAACATCGGAGTAGAGCGTGAAGAGATCGGCAAACGTATTCAGTTTGCGTTGAATGCTGTCGGTATGGAGGAATTCCGTCATGCTACGCCTGCAAGATTATCAGGGGGACAAAAACAGCGCATTGCCATCGCCGGAGTGCTCGCTTTAAAGCCGAGAGTGATGATTTTAGACGAGGCTACGGCAATGCTGGATCCTCGTGGAAGAAAGGAAGTTATGGACGTGGTTTTACGCCTGAATAAGGAGGAGAAAATCACCGTCATTTTAATCACGCATTTTGCGGAGGAAGCGTTGCTTGCGGATAGGGCGGTCGTTATGCATAAAGGCAGGATCGTGATGGAAGGAAAGCCGCAAGAAATTTTCGAACACGGCGACGAGTTAGCAAAATATTCCTTAGTAATGCCCAAGCCCGTTAAAATCTGCCGTACGCTTTCACAGCACGGCTTACCCGTGGCAGACGGTATGGACGCCGCGCAAATTGCAGAGCATATTCAAGAGGCGCTTGCTACGGCAAAACACGTTGTTCCACTCAAGACAGAGGGGGTATGTACGAATGCAAGCGAATTTGATGGGGAAACGATTCTCGGCATAGGCAAAATTGAGTGCGAAAATCTTTCCTACGTATATAATGCAAAATCGCCCTTTGCTACGCAAGCCTTGAATGGGGTGGATTTGGAAATTCAAAGCGGAGAATTCTTTGGAATTATCGGGCATACGGGCAGCGGTAAATCCACCTTCGTACAACATTTAAACGCGCTGTTGAAAGTGCCTTCTGCAGAGAGAAAATATAAGCCGAAAAAATTAAAAAAAGGGCAAGTTGCCCCTCCTCAAATAAAGCTTACGGTCAATGGGTTCGATTTGACGGATAAGAAGACGGATTTTCGCGCGCTGAGAAGCAAGGTCGGCATGGTGTTTCAATATCCCGAGTATCAGCTGTTTGCGGAGACGGTATTCGATGACGTTGCATTCGGCTTGAAAAACTTTTATCCGGATATGGAGGAAACGAAGATTATCGAAGCGGTCCGTGAAGCGATTGAGACGGTGGGGTTGAATTACCACGAAGTGAAAAACCGTTCTCCGTTCGAATTATCGGGCGGCCAAAAACGCCGCGTGGCGATTGCCGGCGTCATTGTCACGAAACCTGAAATTTTGGTGTTAGACGAGCCTGCAGCCGGCTTAGATCCTCTGGGGAAAGAGGAGATCATGTCCCTGCTCCATACGATACACGAGCAATGGTGTAAAACGGTGATTATCGTTTCACACGACATGGATGAGATTGCGGAAAATTGTACGCGTGCGGCGATTTTCTCGGAGGGTAAGGTGCTTTCCGTGGCAGAGCCGAAAACTCTGTTTTTTGATGCGGACAAACTGTATGAAAAGGGGTTAGATGTGCCGTTTACGGCAAAAATTACCCATGCTTTGGCGAAAAAAGGGATTGTGATCGAAAATGATTATAGCGTCAACGATTTCCTCGCCAAAACCCTTGATTTTGCAAAAATGCAAGGGGCAGGTGCGCGATTAAGCCGTGAAGGAGGGAATGAGAATGACTGAAGTTTCCTTTGGACAGTATTATCCTGCGAACTCTTTCGTGCACAAGTGCGATCCACGCACAAAAATACTATTTTTGACGGTATATATCGTCGCTGTATTTTTGGCGCAAAACTTCTATGCGCTCGGCGCATGCGCATTGTTTTTTGTACTCTGTGCGGCGTTTTCGGGCGTTCCGTTTAAAAGTCTTTTGCGCTCGGTGAAAGCAATTTTGTTTTTGCTGGTATTTATGACGGTGCTCAATCTGTTTTTCTACGATGGAGAAACGGTGCTTTGGCAGTGGCAGTTTATCATCGTTACGAAAGAAGCGATTTATTATACGATTTTCTTGGCGGTGCGCTTGTTTTTGCTGGTGCTTAGTTCGTCTTTGCTGACGCTCACCACCACCCCCGTGTCCTTGGCGGATGGGATTGAAAGCTTGCTTTCCCCGTTGAAAATTATTCATTTTCCCGTGCACGAATTGGCATTGATTATGTCGATTGCGTTGCGGTTTATTCCTATTTTGACGGACGAGACGGGGCGGATTATGAACGCGCAAAAGGCACGTGGGGCGGATTTCGAGACGGGTGGACTCACCAAACGCGTCACGGCGTTGATTCCAACGTTGATACCGCTACTGATCAGCGCATTCCGCCGCGCGGACGAGCTTGGGGACGCGATGGATGCACGTTGTTATTCGGGTAGTAAGGTGCGCACGAAGTATAAAAAGCTCACGTTTGGTTGGCGAGACGTTGTTACGGCTCTGCTTGCCGTAACGCTTTTAACCAGCGTGATTTTACTAAAAATTTTTACGGTAGCAATCATTTAATCGCAGGAATTTAAGAAGGAGGAGTACGATGCGGTACGTAATGAAAATTGCATATGACGGCGCTTCGTACGCCGGCTGGCAAAGACAAAAAAATGCGATGTCCGTGCAAGAAACTTTGGAAAATGCAATCATGACGGCGCTCGGCGTGGACGTGCGCGTCACGGCGAGTGGCCGAACGGACGCAGGGGTGCATGCGGCAGGGCAGGTATGTCATTTCGATAGCGAGACGCTGACGGTGCCTGCAGAAAAGATGCCCGATTGTCTCAATAGATTTCTTCCAAATGACGTGCGCGTTATAGAGGGCTGGGCAGGTGCGGACGGCTTTGACAGCAACCGCAGTGCAAAACGGAAAACCTATTGTTATTCGTTATACGTTGCGCCTCGAGAAATGCCGTTAAAAGAACGCTACGCCGTTCGAATTGAAGAGGCTCCGCCTCTTGAAGATTTGCAAAAAACGGCGAAGCTTTTTGAGGGCGAGCATGATTTCAAAGCTTTTTGCGCATCGGGTTCTTCAGTGAAAACGACGGTGAGAACGGTGTACGAGGTCGGTGTGGAAGAGGGCGTTAGCTTTGGCTCTCGTGATATTAAAATTTACGTGACGGGCAACGGATTTTTATATAATATGGTGCGCACAATGGTAGGAGAGCTCCTATCGCTGGCCTTAGGAAAAAAGAGCGCGGAAAGTTTGCAAACCGCTTTTAAAACGGGGGATAGAAATCTACTTGGGAAGACGATGCCTGCGAAGGGCTTGTGCTTAATGAGCGTGGAATACGAAAACGAATAAAACGGATACGGTTTTGAAGAGGAAATTATGGATATTATTTATTTGTGGATAGTGATCAGCTTAGTATTTAGCTTAATAGATTCGCTGGTTGCGACTTTTTCAGGCGCGAGCCTTCTCACCTTGCTCCCTTTGGAGACTATGGCGATTATTTTAATGTCGACGTTATTGATCGCATGGTTGGTTTTCTTTATTTTGCAAGGGATCGGGATCTATCGAATGGCGGCAAACAGAGGGATAAAGAAGAAAGCGTTGGCTTTCGTTCCGTTTGCGAATATTTGGTATATGGGGAAGATTGCAGGTACGTGCAGTTTCTACGGGCAAAAGATTAAAAGAGCAGGCCTGTATACCATGCTTATAGAGATTGTGTCCACGGTAATTTCGGTGTTGTCCATTCTTGCTTATGGGTATATGCTTGTGAAGCTCAACGGGACCGACGTCGTTGTTAGCGGCGGTGGATTTGATGGGGTGGTCGTGTCGTTCTATAATTTGAGCTCTTACCTCTTATTGATTTTATCGGTTGCCTACTCTTTCTTGATGGGGATACTGATGATGGGCGTTTATAAGCACTACGTGCCTGCTAATTATACTATGCTTGGATTTTTGACGCTTTTGTGTCCGCCTGCTCGGTATATCATCGTATTTGTGTTACGTAAGCGCAAAGCGATCGATTACGAAGCCTACGTAAAAGCGCGTCACGAGGAATATATCCGCAGACAGCAACAGTATTACAATCAATACGGAAACCCTTACGGCAGACCGAATGGCTATGGGCAAAACCCTTATGGGCAGAGCTACAACGGCAGACCTAATCCTTATGGACAAAGCCCCTATGGCCAGCCTTCCGCGAACGAGCCGCCGAAGCCGGAAGAGCCGTTTGCGGAATTTGCAAGCGAGTCGCAAAACACGAATACGGGATCGGGAGAAACGAACGGGGACTCGGACGGATTTTTCGATTAACACAATATGGATAGAAAACGAGACGGAAGATAAGAAAAAGTTATATTTTCCGTCTTTTTTTATATAAACTAACCGTGAAACGGTTTACAGCAAAAAATTACTGTGTTATAATAGTACTATATATAACTTGCGGTTATGCCTCAGTTAACGAAAATAAAGCGAAACGCCTCTAAGCGAGTCTTTTCAGCACTTTGGTTAAACGGCTAACAAGGGATTAAAATATGATGGAAGAAAATATTGCGGCGATAGCGACGCCTGCAGGAAAAGGGGGCGTTGCGATTATTCGTATCAGCGGAAAAAATCCGTTGGAAATTGCAGAAAAAATGTTTACGCCTACCGGTAAGGTGAAGGTGTCGGATTTCGAGCCGTACCGTATGTATCCAGGTAAAATAGACGGCGGTAAATTTGAGGACTACGGGCTTTGTGTATATTTCAAAGGCCCTGCCAGTTACACGGGCGAGGATATCGTGGAATTTCAATGCCACGGTGGTGAAAGTGTAGCGCGCGGCATTTTGAAACAAACCTTCCGCCACGGCGCAAAAGCGGCAGGCAGGGGCGAGTTTACCAAGCGTGCATTCTTAAATGGGAAGCTTTCTTTGGCGTCTGCGGAAGGGGTTGCCGATATGATTAACGGCGAATCGGAAGCGGAGGTAAAGGCAGGGTATTTACTGTACAGTGAAAAGCTGACGAAGAAGGTGCGCGCGCTCCAGGCCGAGTTGAAAACTTTGCTTGCGGGGATCGACGTTTCCGTTGATTATCCTGAAGAAGACGTGGAAGAACAGCACGTGGAAGAGTTAAAGACCGCCTTGGAAAGACTGGTTTCAGAGTTGTCCGTGCTGACGGAGAGCTATGCGGTAGGGAAAAAGATTAAATCGGGTGTAACGGTAGCGATTTGCGGCAAACCTAACACAGGGAAGAGCTCGCTTTTAAACCGTTTACTTGGCTATGATAAAGCCATCGTTTCCGACGTGGCAGGCACGACGAGAGACGCTGTCGAGGGCGTTTTGGAAATTGAAGGCAGAAAGTTCAATCTTTACGACACAGCAGGCGTGCGTGAGAGTGGGGACTTTATCGAAAATATCGGCATCGAGCGCGCGGAATCGATTATTAAATCGGCGGACGTAGCAGTGTTTGTTGCGGACTTGTCCGTAAACGGCGGCGTGGACGAGGAGGACGCAAAGGTGCTGAATATGGTGCAGGGGAAGCCCCTCATCAAGGTGGTCAACAAAATTGACATCACTCGCGACGAAACGGAAACGGACGCAGACGTGTATACCTCGGCTGTGACGGGGGAAGGGATTGCGAAGCTTAAACGTCTCTTGTATGAAAAGGGATTTGGGGATCGCACGGAGGACGCGGCCTTCCTAATAGAGGAACGGCATTTTGACGCGCTCAAGCGCGCAAAGGATAGCTTGCATAAAGCCATTCGCGCATGCGAAACAGAGCCGCTGGATTTGATTGGTATCGACGTGAAAGAAGCTTGGGACGCGCTTGGCGAGATTACAGGCGAAACGGCGACGGAAGCGATTATAGAAGAAATTTTTGCAAAATTCTGCGTAGGGAAATAAACAAGGATAAGGGCAGGTATGCAATTATGGTAAATTTAGAGTTATACCGAGTGTTTTATACGGTGGCGAAATGCGGTAGCCTTACCAAGGCCGCTGAGGAGCTTTATATATCCCAGCCTGCCGTTTCGCAGTCAGTAAAACAGCTGGAAAACCAGCTGGGCGTTAGCCTGTTTAACCGTACCCATCGCGGCATGGAGCTTTCAGCGCAAGGCGGCAAACTGATTTTTAACGAAGTGGAAAGAGCACTTGGGCTTTTATATGAAGCGGAAAACCGTATAGCGGAAACGAAAACTTCCGCCACGGGGGTGATTCGCATCGGCGCCAGCGATACGATTTTTGAGTATTTTTTAGCGGACAAAATTGTTGATTTTCACGAACGTTTTCCTGCGGTTAAAATCGAATTGATGGCAGATTTCACGCCGGATACGATTGAAAAATTGAAGGCAAACCGTTGCGACGTTGCGTTCGTCAATCTGCCGATTGCCGTCGAGCCCGAATTACAGCTTTACGGAAACTGCATGCGTTTAAACGACGTCTTTATTGCAGGCGAAAAATTCCAAAAATTAGTAAACGAGGGCACCATGACCTTGTCGAAACTGAAAAAATATCCCCTTGTTATGATGGATAAAAACACGGTGGCACGGCGTACGTTGGATCACTTCTTCGAATCGCACGGTATGCAAGCGCAACCTTCCATCGAGGTAGGCAGCTGGGATTTGATGAAACGTCTGGTGAAAAAGGGCATGGGCATTGGCGTGATTCCCAAAGAATACGCCGCGAAAGAACTGGAAAACGAAGAGTTATTCGTTGTCAAAACGGATCCTGCATTGCCACAACGCTCTGTGGGAATGTTGCTTCTTAAAAATGCGCCCGTTTCATACGCGCTTCATTGTTTTATCGAGTATTTTATCAAGGAACTTTAAGGAAAACTTATGGCAAAACCCAATCCACTTTTAAGAAATTTTTGTATAATAGCGCACATCGATCATGGGAAAAGTACCCTTGCCGACCGTCTTATGGAACGCACGGGGCAGGTTTCTCAGCGTGATATGGAAGAACAGCTTTTGGATAGCATGGATATCGAGCGTGAGCGCGGTATCACCATCAAGCTTACGCCCGTGCGCATGTATTATAAGGCGAAGGATGGTCAGGAATACGAGTTTAATTTGATCGATACGCCGGGGCACGTCGACTTCACCTATGAAGTTAGTCGTTCTTTGGCTGCGTGCGAGGGCGCAATTTTGGTCGTAGACGCAACGCAGGGCGTAGAAGCGCAAACGCTGGCCAACGTGTATTTGGCGATTGAGAATAATCTGGAAATTCTGCCCGTTATCAACAAAATTGATTTGCCCAGCGCTCGTATTGACGAAGTGAAGAAGGAAATCGAGGACGTCATCGGCTTGGACGCGGAGGGCGTGCCCTGCGTTTCAGCAAAAGAGGGTACGAATATCGAGGATCTGTTGGAGGCAATCACGCAGTATTTCCCTGCGCCCGTAGGGGACACGGAAAAGCCGTTGAAGGCGTTGATTTTCGATAGCTATTACGATAATTACAAAGGGGTAATTCTTTTCGTTCGTATTATGGACGGCTCGGTGAAGGTGGGGGACAAGATTAAAACCTTCCTTTCCAGTACGGTGTACGACGTTACGGAAGTGGGCGCGTTTGCTCCCAATCCCACGCCGAAAGATAAATTGCAGGCAGGCGAAGTAGGATATATTGCGGCGTCGATTAAGTCCATTCAAGACGTTGCGGTGGGGGATACGGTCACTTTGGCGACGAATCCTGCGCCGGAACCTCTCCCCGGCTACAAGAAAGTGCAACCCGTAGTATTTTGCGGTATTTATCCCTTGGACGGCAGCAAGTTCAACGACTTGAAAGAGGCGATTTTGAAGTTGCAGCTCAACGACGCTTCCTTGATTTTTGAGCCCGACAATTCGGTTGCGCTCGGTTTTGGTTTCCGTTGCGGATTCCTTGGGCTTTTGCACATGGAAATCATACAGGAACGTATCGAGCGTGAGTTTAATTTGGATATCATAACGACGGCGCCGTCGGTTAGTTACCACGTGCATAAGACGAACGGGGAAGAATTTTTCGTGGACAATCCCTCGCATTTGCCCGATCCTTCGGATATCGAGTACATGGAAGAACCCATCGTCAAGGCGGAAATCTATACGCCGCCCGATTATATGGGTTCGGTGATGGATCTTTGTAAGGAAAAACGCGGCGTATTCAAGAATATGACCTATTTGGACGAGCGCCGTGTGAAGCTGGAATACACCCTGCCCCTCAACGAAATTGTATACGATTTCTTTGATAGTTTGAAATCGAGAACGAAGGGGTATGCAAGCTTCGATTACGAGCTCGCAGGGTACGAACGTTCGAAGTTGGTGCGTTTGGATATTCTCTTAAACGGGGAAATTTGCGACGCGCTTTCTACCATTGTTTTTGAGGGGAGAGCGTACGAGCGCGGCAGAACGCTTTGCGAAAACTTAAAAGACGCCATTCCCCGTCAGCTCTTTGAAATCCCCGTGCAAGCGGCAGTGGGTGGAAAAATCATTGCCCGTGAAACGGTAAAAGCGGTGAGAAAAGACGTCCTTGCCAAGTGCTACGGCGGCGATATTACCCGTAAACGCAAGCTGCTCGAAAAGCAGAAAGAGGGTAAAAAGCGCATGAGAAAGGTCGGCTCGGTAGACGTGCCGTCCGAAGTGTTTATGGAAATATTAAAGACGAACAAAGACTAATATGAACCGCCTGAACGTAGGCAAAGGATGGATATTATGGCAGGGATTTATATACACGTTCCCTTTTGCAGACATAAATGCTCGTATTGCGATTTCACCTCCTTTCCCGACAAGATCGAGTATGCGGAAGCGTACATGGCTTGCCTGTATAAGGAATTGAAGATGCGCGGCGAAGAACTGAAAGACTACGAATTTGACACCGTATACTTCGGCGGCGGTACGCCCTCGTACATTCCCCCGAAGCTCATTTTGGGCGCTATGAATCAAATTCGTGCGTGTTTCCGTTTAAAAAAGGACGCCGAAATTACTTTGGAACTCAATCCCGGTACGATTGCCGAGGGGAAGGTGAATACCTATTTACAGGCAGGAATCAACCGTTTTTCCATCGGTTTGCAAACGGCGATTGACGAACAGCTTGCTGATCTTGGCAGAATCCACAACGCAAGGGATTACGTGTACGCAACGAAGCTTTTAAAAGGACAAAATTTCAGCACGGACGTGATGCTTGGTTTGAAAAATCAAACGAAAGAGGATATTGCAAAAACCATCGAGCTTGCGCATGCATGCGGCTCAAAGCACATATCCATGTACGCATTGACGGTGGAAGACGGCACACCGATTTACACCGATTACTTAAATGGCGAGCTTCCCGATTCCGATGAAGTGGCGGAGATGTACGAGTTTGGAAGAAAGCTCTTGGAAGAAAAGGGCTATAAGCGTTACGAGGTGTCGAATTTTGCAATTCCCGGCTATGAAAGCCGCCATAATTTAAATTACTGGCAGCGTGGAGAATATATCGGCGTTGGCGTATCGGCAAGCTCGTTTATGATGGGCAAACGTTTCACAAACACCTTTGATTTAGACGAATATATGAAATGTATCATTTCGGGGTTCTATCCTGCGGTGACCAGTGAGCAGGTGGAGGAAAAGGACGCGAAGTTTGAATACGTTATGCTGGCTTTGCGCACGACGAAAGGTGTTTCAATGAATGCCTATAAAGAAACGTTCGGTTCTTCTTTGGGTGACGATTTTCCGACGGCGTTGAAGAAAACGGTGAAGTATTTAGAGCTCAACGGTGATTGCTTGAAGATTAAAGACGAATATCTTTACGTACAAAATTCCATTCTCGTTTCGTTCATGGAAGAAGGGGCGGAATAAAGGAAAATAGATAGGCAGGTATGCGTTGAAATGAAAAAACACGTGCAGGTAGCGGCGGCGCTTGTATTCAAGGACGGTAAGATTTTTGCGACGAAACGAGGGGATTCTCCCTATCCGTACGTTGCGCATAAGTACGAGTTCCCCGGCGGAAAAATCGAAACGGGAGAATGTGGCGAAGACGCGGTAAAACGAGAATTGAAAGAGGAGCTGGATATGGACGTAAAGGTGGGCGGTCTTTATGCTTGTCACACGTTCGAATATCCCGATTTTATCATTACGCTTTCTTTGTACGAATGTGAAATGCAATCAGAATTCGTTTTAAGAGAGCATGAGTCCTATACGTGGTTTGCGCCTGCAGAGCTGAACGAAGCGGAATGGGCGCCTGCGGACGCAGATATTTTGGGAATGCTCAAAAGAGTGTTTGGCTCATAAAGAGGTAGTTATGAAAAAGGGTAATGTTATTTTGATCGGTATGCCGGGTTGCGGCAAGACGACCATCGGCACGGAGCTTTCCGAGGTAATCGGCTACGGCTACGTCGATAGCGACAGTGTAATCGTGGCGCGTGAGGGAAAACGACTTCCGCAGATCATCGCCGAGTGCGGCAGAGAGGCGTTTTTGGATATTGAAGCGAAAGTCAATTCTGAGATTTGCGCCGACCGCTGTGTGATTGCGACGGGCGGTAGCGTCATTTATCGCGATTATGCCATGAAAAAATTGAAAACGATGGGGGTAGTGGTGTATTTACGGCTTTCCTATGAAACGATAGAAAAGCGGCTTGGAGATTTAACGGCGCGAGGGGTAGCTCTTAAAGAAGGGTTTACTTTGCGCGATTTGTATGAAGAGCGTACGCCGCTTTACGAAAAATACGCCGACGTTTGCGTGGACTTGGACGGTAAAACGATCGCAGAATCGGTTAAAACGGTGGCGGAGGCAATCCAAAAATGAGCGTAAAGGAATTAAACGTAGCGATTTATGGTGCCGGCGCAATGGGAACGGTGCTCGGCGCGCTGCTTACCAAAGGCGGACTTGAAAACGTGGATTTGATCACGCGCAACGAAGCGCACGTAAACGGCATGCGTGAAAACGGCGCAATCGTGGTTTGCGAAGCGGACGGGCAGGAGATCGTGCAAAGGGTCAACGTGCTTTTCCCCAAGGAAATGACGAAACAATACGACGTGATTTTCCTGATGACAAAACAGCGCTATAACGGAGAAACGCTTGCCGCGCTGTTGCCGTATTTAAAAGAGGACGGTATCGTATGTACCACGCAAAACGGTTTACCCGAACCCAGTGTGGCGGAAATTGTAGGCGCTGCCCGTACCTACGGGGCGGCAACTTCCTATGGTGCTACCTTTATCGGTGGGGGCAGGGTTGCGTTGACTTCTAAAATCAATGCGATGAGTATGGAAGTCGGCGGCTATGAAAACGACAACGAAAAAGCGGAAATTTTGGTTGAAATTTTGTCTTACGTGGGTAAGGCGACGGGCAACGAGGGATTTGCAAAAGCGTCGAAAAATTTGATGGGTGCGCGCTGGTCAAAGCTTGCGATCAACGCCGCGTTTTCCGGGCTTTCCGTCGTCACAGGTTTAACGTTCGGCGAGGTGGCAAAACGCAGCAAAACGAGAAAAATCGCGCTCGGCGTTCTTCGGGAATGTATAGACGTAGCCAAGGCGGCAGGGATAACGCTCGCGCCGATGCAAGGTCACGATATGGAAAAAATGCTTGGCGGAAGGACAGTATTTAAACGATTATTTGCGTACATGGTACTTCCCTATGCGATGAGAAGGCACAAAAAACTTATTTCAGGTATGCTGAAAGACGTGCAAAATGGAAAGAAGTGCGAAATCGACTACGTAGACGGCGTAGTATGCAAAGAGGGGAAACGGGTAGGCGTAGAAACGCCGTTTTGCGATAAAATCGTGGAGCTTGTGCACGGTATCGAAAACGGGTTATATGAAATCGATTATAAAAACGTTGACTTTTTTGATTTGTAAACGGTTGACAACATAGTTGTCAAGTGATAAAATAAACAGGAAAAAATTTAAAGAGGATATATAGATTATGGATTGGAACAAACTTGCGGAAGCGCTCATCCCCGATGAAAACGTAAAACCGCTGGATTATTACGAAGGGAAATACCCCGAACGCGATTTGCCGAAGGGTGCGCAGGTTACTCGTCTTGCGCCCAGCCCCACGGGCTTTATTCACCTTGGCAACCTGTTCGTTGCGATTGCAAACGAACGCATTGCGCATCAAAGCGGCGGCCTCATGTATTTGAGAATTGAAGATACCGACTTAAAGCGTAAGGTAGACGGCGCGGTGGAAGCGGTGAAAAACGCGTTGCGTTATTTCGATATCCGTTTTGACGAAGGCGCGGAAATCGAGGGCGCAGAAAACGCATATGGCCCTTACTATCAAAGAGAACGCGCAGAGATTTACCACGCATACGCAAAAGAGTTAATCAAGCGCGGCTTGGCATATCCTTGTTTTTGCACGGAAGAAACGCTTTCTGCGCTCCGTGAAAAGCAAACGGCGGAAAAGAAAATTACGGGTTACTATGGCGAATACGCCGCTTGCCGTAATTTGACGGAAGAGGAAATCTATGAAAATTTGAAGGCAGGAAAGCCTTACGTTATCCGCTTGCGTTCACAAGGAAATGCGGAAAACAAGCTCACCTTCCGCGATGAAATCAAGGGCGACATCACCGTTACCGAAAACGATCAGGACGTTGTTATTTTGAAATCGGATGGCATTCCCACCTACCATTTCGCGCATGCAATCGACGATCATTTTATGCGTACGACGGTGGTAATTCGCGGTGAGGAATGGTTGGCGTCGTTGCCTATCCATATTGAACTTTTCGACGTGTTGGGCTTCCGCAGGCCGAAGTACGGGCACAACTGCTCGTTGCAGAAAATCGACGGTGATACCCGTCGTAAGCTGTCCAAGAGAAAGGATCCCGAACTGTCTTTGGAATTTTATCGCCAGGAAGGCTACTATGCGCGCGCGGTAAAAGTGTATATGCTGACGTTGCTGAATTCCAACTTCGAAGAATGGTATCTGAAGAACCCCGAAGCTCCGTTGGAAGAATTCAAGTTCTCCATCGGTAAGATGGGCAAAAGCGGCGCGTTGTTCGATTTGAATAAACTCAACGACATCAGCAAGAACGAGCTGGCTAAACTTTCCGCGGAAGAAATGTTCGATTTCTTAAAGGCTTGGGCGGACGAGTTCGGTACGGACGCGCAGAAAAACTATTTTGCGGACCGTGAATACATGATGAAAATTCTTCATCTTTGCATGGGGATCGGCGGTAAGAAGCGCAGAAAGGATTTCACGACGGCAAAGCAAGCGATGGAATTTATCGCGTACTTCTTCGATACGACGTTCGCACCAGAATACGCATATAGATTTGAAGCGCAAACGGTAAAGACGGTGTTAGAAGGTTTCAAGGCAGCGTACGATTACGCAGACGATTGTTCCGCATGGTTTGATAAAGTGAAAGCGGTAGCAGGCGCAAATGGATTTGCGACGGATATGAAGGCGTACAAAGCGGATCCTACGGCATTTCCTGGCAACGTTTCGGACGTAGCCGAAATGCTTCGAATTGCAACGACGGGCTTGGCAAATACTCCCGATCTTTGGACGATTATGCAAATTTTGGGTAAAGATCGCACGGTTGCGCGCTTGGAAAAAGCGATTGCTTCGCTTTTATAACTTTTGATAGATAAGGAGTGTATAAAAATGAGCTACATTAAAGATAACTTTCTTCTTACGAACAAAACGGCAGAAAAGCTGTATTTCAATTATGCAAAAGATATGCCGATTTTCGACTATCATTGCCATCTCCCTGAAAAGCAGATTTTGGCAAACGAGACGTTCAACGACGTGTATGAAATTTGGCTTGCAGGCGATCACTACAAGTGGCGCTTGATGAGGAATTACGGCGTGGATGAAGCCTACATCACGGGGGATAAGAGCAATAAGGAAAAGTTCCTTGCATATTGCAAAACGTTGGGTACGGCGTTTGGCAATCCCTTGTATCACTGGTCGCAGGTGGAATTGAAAGAATTCTTTAATTGCGAGTTGGAAATCAACGAACAGAATGCAGAGCTCATTTGGGACTGGTGCAACGATTTCATCGCGTTGAATAAAATCACGCCGCAAAAACTGATTGAACAGTCCAACGTATCCCACCTGTTCACGACCAACGAAATTTTCGACGATCTTTCCACTTTCCCTGCGATTGCGGCAAAGGGGTACAAGTTCAAGGTAATTCCTGCGTTCCGTGGGGATAAGATCATGAACGTAGAGGCAAGCGCTTATAAGACGTTCATTGAAAAGCTGGAAGCGTTGACGGGTAAGATTGAAAATATCGACGATTTGGAAAAAGCAATCGAAGTGAGATTGCAGGAATTTATCAAAGTCGGTACGACGGCAAGCGACATCGCCGTGGAAAAGGTCTATCCCATCACGGATAAGGCGGATGCAAACGCTGTGTTTGCAAAAGCGCTTAGCGGCGCTGTGCCTACCGAGGCGGAAGCAGAGGTGTTCAAAGGGTACATGACGTACTTCCTGTTCAAGCTGTACGCAAAATACGGCATTGCTACCGAATTGCATATCGGCGCAATGCGTAATAATAATTCCGTTATGCTGGAAAAACTTGGTTTGGATACGGGTTACGACAGCATTTCCGATGAAAACAGCATTAAATTACTTTCCCGTTTGTTTGACAGATTAAACAGTGAAAATGCTCTGCCTAAGACCATCGTGTTCAACCTCAACCCGAAGATGAATACGGAAATCATGACGCTGATCGGTTGTTTCCAGGGCAGCGAAGCAAAGGGAAAAATCCAGTACGGCCCCGCATGGTGGTTCTTGGATAACAAAGTAGGCATGGAAAAGCATTTGCAGGATCTTACGGCGACGGGTCACCTCGGCGCGTTCGTGGGGATGCTGACGGACAGCCGTTCCTTGCTTTCCTATCCCCGTCATCACTATTTCCGCAGAATTTTGTGTAACTACTTCGGCACAATGATGGAAAAAGGGGAAATGACCGCCGATGAGAAGTTGGTAGGGGAAGTGGTAGAGAATATTTGTTACCATAATTCCATCAATTATTTGAATATGAAATAAGAATTTCCCCAACCGAATTTTCGGTTGGGGCTTCTAAATAGAACGGTACGGAGAGGAAAAATGTTAGACGCGCTTTGGCCCATGTTCAGCAATGTGTTGATTTTTGTTGCGCTTGCGGTGCCTGGATATTTATTTGTAAAATTTGGAATTTTAAAATCCGAACACACGGGGGTATTATCCAAAATACTCACGTACCTGGGTATGCCATTTTTGATTTTGTCGGGTGTACTCGGTGTGGATTTGGATGGGGATTTTTTAAAAAATATTGGTATTTTGGCGGCACTTACCGTAGTATACATCTTTGCTTTGGTGTTCTTATCTCATCCGCTTTGTAAAAAGGCAGGGGATACGAAAGCGCAAGGGATGATGCGCTTTTGCGCTATCTTTGCCAACAACGGCTTTTTGGGGCTTCCTCTTGCCGAGGCGGTGTTTAAGGATATGCCCGTCGTCGTAACGTATTTGGTGGTAATCAATATTTTGAATAATATCTTCATGTATACGGTGGGGATATATTTGATTTCGGGGGATAAATCGTTGATGCGCCCGAAAAAAGCGCTT
Source organism: Candidatus Scatosoma sp. (assembly GCA_045594025.1). Taxonomy (GTDB): domain Bacteria; phylum Bacillota; class Clostridia; order Christensenellales; family Borkfalkiaceae; genus Scatosoma. The sequence continues at coordinate 8,003 of JAZNXS010000043.1, read as the reverse complement.
TTAAATCCCGTTGTGATCGCGTTTGCCTTGGGACTTGTATTGAATGTGATTTTTGCCAACGTTAGCTATGATTTTTCGTGGGTAAAAGGATATTCTGATAATTTCAAAGGTATCGTTACACCGTTGTCTATGACGATTTTGGGTATGAAACTGGGCGGTATTAAAATTACTTCGTTGTTTACTTCGTTGAAGATGTACTACGTTTCTGCGTTAAAGCTGGTGATTGTCCCCGTTTTGGGCATAGCCTTATTTTATCTTGCGGCGTACTTGTTCAATATGGGTACGGCGGTGGTACTAGCGGTATTTGTGGGTTTTGCAACGCCCACGGCTGCGCTTTCGTCAACCTTTTCCGACGAGTACGACGGCGATACGGAGCACGCCGTCATTTACACCTTGGGGACGACGGTGCTTTCCATTCTTACGATACCGCTTTTATACGGCATATTGTTGCTGTGCATATAATTTATAGAACAACAAAACGGACGGTAGTAACCGTCCGTTTTTATACCCTCAAAGGGTTGAATATTCAAAAAAATCCGCCTGTGCCGCACCTCAACGAAGGGTGAACCCGCTTCAAGCAGGTGGGTGCCGCATCTTGACGCCTCGGACTTTCCGTAAAACAGACCTTGCCTATCGCCACGAATAACAACTCCCGAATAAGTAATGTGGATTCCGCAAAAGCGTTGAACTCCGAACACCGCAGATCTATTCTATTATATCAAACCGCGCTGCGCTTGTCAACGGATTGAAATAGCTTACAGAGGAACAACGCCATTTAGTTTTTCCAAAAAAGGAAAAATTTCCGCCTCAAAGTTCAGCCCGAAACGCTTATCGGGGACTTCTCTTGCCGAACGGCGAATGGCAGCCGTTACGAGATCGGACGCTAAGTAAATCGCTTCCGCTATGTATTTATCTCGTGCGATACAACCAACGAACGCGGAGGCGAATACGTCCCCTGCGCCGCAGAAAAATCCTTCCACGTTTTCGTGAGTGAACGAGTACATGCCCCCGTTCTTTCCCGTGAAATACACGCTAATATCGTTGTCATCCATCAGCCCTGTGATGATGGGTAGAGTCCCCAGATTGCGCAAAATATCCAACGCCTCGCCTACGTTCTTTTTGGTGAGGGGATAGGGGAGTTCAGCCAAAAGGCAAGCTTCCGTAATATTCGGCAGGATAAAATCTGCTTCACGGCAAAGCTCACGCATTCTTTTTACGTATTCGTCCGTAAAACCTGCGTACAGCTTACCGCCATCTCCCATAACGGGATCGACAATGAATTTGCCGCCGTCTTTCAAAAATTCTTTTTTAATTTTCGATACCATATCGATCTGCTCGATCGAGCCCAAATAACCGCTGTAAATGTAATCGAATTGTAAGCCCAAGGATTTCCAGTGCTTTAAAATACCTGCAATATCTTCCGTGAGATCGCGGAAAGTATAATCCGTAAACCCACCCGTATGAGTGGAAAGCAGGGCGGTGGGCAGTACGTTGCATTCGACGCCGCATGCGGAAATGATGGGCAAAGTAGCGCCTAAGGAGCATTTTCCTACGCAAGAAATGTCGTTTATGGCAAGAACACGCATTTTTTTGCCCTCCTTTTTAAGAAAAAGTTTATAATTTTATTATAAAACTCTTGCTTTTTTTTGTCAAGCAGAGTAAAATAGAATTGAAAAAATTATTTGAGGTAATATCATTATGTTTATGACAGGTGAAATCAACAATAACACGGTTTCGTACGCGGATTTTGAAAAATACGAAAACGAAATCGTTACGATTAAAGGTACAATCCACAATATCCGTATGATGTCGGATTTCGCGTTCGTGATTTTACGTACGGCAAGAGAGACTATTCAATGCGTTTACGCAGAAAGCTTTTCCGATTATCGCATGAGCGACGACGTTAAGGAAGAATGCGCCGCAAAAATCACGGGTAAAGTGGTTGCCGGGGAGACTAAGGACGGCTCTAAGCGCTACGAAGTGCAAATTCATAATATTGAGCTTTTGTCCCATCCTGCGGAAATTCCGCCCGTAGTTATCACGAAGAAGCAGGTAAATTGCGATCTTTCCACCAAACTTGACTACCGCCCCGTTACCCTCCGTAATCCTAAAGAAAGGGCGATTTTCAAGTTACAGGAAGGTATTCAAAGAGGGTTTAGAGAATTCCTTTCCATGCAGGGCTTTACCGAAATTCACTCGCCGAAAATCAACTTTGCAGGGGCAGAGGGCGGCACGAATGTGTTCAAGCTGGACTATTTTGGCAAGCAAGTATATCTTGCGCAGTCTCCTCAGCTGTACAAGCAGGCGATGGTTGCGGTGTATGAAAGAGTATTCGAAATCGCGCCCGTATTCCGCGCGGAACACCACGATACCAGCAGACATTTGAACGAATACATTTCCATGGACTTTGAAATGGGCTTTATCGACAGTTTTGAAGACATCATGAACATGGAAACGGGACTTTTGAAATACATCATGAACCTTTTGAAGACGGAATACAAGAACGAAGTGGAGCTTCTCCACATCGACATTCCTGAAATCAAGGAAATTCCCGTGCTGAAATTCATGGAAGCGAAAGAAATCATCATGAAGAAATTCAAATATCAGCCTACGGACATGAAGGATTTCGATCCCGAAGAAGAACAGATTCTTGGCAAGTACGCAAAGAAGCAGTTCAATTCCGATTTCATTTTCATTACGCATTATCCTTCGAAAAAGCGTCCTTTCTACACGATGGACGATCCCGAAGATCCCGAATATACGTTATCTTTCGACTTACTTTTCAGAGGTTTGGAAATCACGTCGGGCGGTCAGCGTGTACACGATTACAACGCGCAGGTTGCAAAGATGGAAAAGTTGGGTATGAACCCCGAAGAATTTGCTACCTACCTTATGCTTCATAAGTACGGCGCGCCTCCCCACGGTGGTTTGGGGCTCGGTCTTGAACGTTTGACCATGCACCTTCTCGGTGCGAAGAACGTTCGTGAGGCGACCATGTTCCCTCGCGACATCAACCGCGTTAGTCCTTAAAACACATATATACGTCGCATTTCGGTGTTGAGCTTGCGTTTTGTTTTGGGTGTATACGGCTAGTACACTCCCTGCGACAAAGCCGCGTTCTTTCTTGTCTTGCTCGTATCTCTGCGTTTTTAGCGATTCTAATGTATTCATTCACAGCGAAAGGCAATTTACTCATTAGAGGTTTTTATGTGGAATGGTAAAAAGAAAGCGATAACGTTCAGTTTTGACGACGGCGTAACGCAAGATATCCGTTTGATTGAAATCTTGAATAAATACGGTTTGAAAGGCACGTTCAATTTAAATTCCGCAAAGCTGGGTTTGCCGTGCGACTCGTGGAAAGTGGAATGGGGTGAAATTCCTCGCGTAATAGTAAATGCTTCGCAGGTGAAGAAACTTTACGCGGGGCACGAAGTTGCCGTGCATACGATGACTCATCCAAACCTTACGGCGTTGGATGACGAAACGGTTATCCGTCAGGTGGATGAAGATAGAAAAATGTTGGAAGACCTTTGCGGTTATCCCGTTGTCGGTATGGCGTATCCCTGTGGCGGCGTGAACAACGACGAGCGTGTTGCGGCGCTGATTAAACACAATACGCCGATTCGTTATGCGCGAACGATTACGTCCACATATTCCTACGATTTACAGAAAGAGAATTTGTTGCGTTTTAATCCCACGTTGCATTTCTTGGATAAAAGAACGGAAGAAATTGTTGAAAAATTCTTGAATATGCAAACGGATGAAGAACAGCTTTTGTATATCTGGGGGCACAGTTACGAGCTGGATTATGCTGAAAGTCGTTGGGACCGTTTTGAAAAATTCTGTCAAAAGATTGCGGGTCAAGCGGATATATTCTACGGTACAAACCGAGAAGTATTGTTATGAAAAAGACGATAAAAGTAGACGATTTATGCTGTCAAAGATGCGCCGATCAAATGGCGGTCAAGCTTGCGTTGCTTGACGGTATTTCCGCGGCGAAAGGGAACTATAAAAAGGGCTTGATTTTTATTGAGGCGGCGGAAACCGTCACGGATGAACAAATCAAAGCCGTATTTGAAGGCACGGGAATGAACGTGCTTTCGATAGAGAAGCGAAAGGGAATTTTCGGTTGAGGAAAACCCAAAAATCCGTTTCATTTGCTTTACAAACGCAAAAAAATGCGTTATAATAATCATAATTGAATGAAAAAGGCGTCTATCGAGGACAACGCTTTCGTTTGAAACTCCGCACAGAGAAATTCCGTTTTGCTGAGAGGAAGAAGGAGAGGACGAAGGATATCACCTCGCCAGCTGATTCGACGAAATCCCTACAATATATAATATATATGGGGGAGAATAATCGGATACGGGTTTGCATTCCGTTATCAGGTGCAACAAATGATAGTTTGTTTTGGTGGTTTACGAAAGCCGTTGTGTTTTTTTCCAAAACACGGCGGCGTTTTTATTACCAAAAACAATACGCTTGGAAAAACACTCTAAGGAGATAAAAAATATGTCTATGTACAAGAAAGTCGACACTTCTTTGAACTTTGTGGAAAGAGAAAAGCAGGTTGTTGAATACTGGAACGAAAAGAAGGTATTTGAAAAGAGTATGCAGGCGACGGAAGGGAATGCGGAATTCTCTTTCTACGACGGTCCTCCTACAGCGAACGGCAAGCCGCATATCGGTCACATACTTACCCGTGTTATGAAGGACATTGTTCCCCGTTATAAGACTATGAAAGGCAAGCACGTTTTGAGAAAAGCGGGCTGGGATACGCACGGTCTTCCCGTTGAACTTGAGGTGGAAAAGAAACTCGGGTTGGAAAGCAAGACGGGTATTGAAAGCTACGGTATCGAACCTTTCATCAAGCAGTGTAAGGAATCCGTTTGGCAGTATTCCAACGAATGGAAGAAGATGTCGGACAGAGTCGGCTATTGGTGCGACATGGACAATCCTTACGTTACCTATCACGACGATTATATTGAATCGGAATGGTGGGCGCTTAAGGAAATCCACAAAAAGGGACTTTTGTACAAGGGGCATAAAATTGTGCCGTACTGCCCTCGTTGCGGCACGGCGCTTTCCTCGCACGAGGTAGCGCAGGGCTATAAGGACGTCAAGCAAATGACGGCGTTTGTGAAGTTTAAGGTAAAGAATGCGGAAAACACATACATTCTCGCTTGGACGACGACGCCTTGGACGTTGCCCTCCAACGTAGCGCTGTGTATGAACCCCGAAATCGACTACGTGATGGTAGAGATGGAAGAAAGCGGCGAAAAGTACGTTTTGGCGCAACCGCTTTTGACGAAAGTTTTGGGTGAAGAAGGCTACACCATTCTTTCCGTGAAGAAAGGTACGGAATACGAATACACCGAATATGAAGCGCTGTATCCTTTCGGGAAAGAGAAGTTTAACTACCGTGAAAAAGCGCATTACGTTACGTGCGACGGCTACGTTACGACGTCGGACGGTACGGGCGTTGTTCATATCGCGCCTGCGTTCGGTGAGGATGACTATAAAGTGGGGCAGCGTTACGGCTTGCCTGTAGTACAGCTCATCAACGAAGAGGGGAAATTCCCTGCGGGTTGCGGCGAGTTTACGGGGGTAGGCGCGCAGGCGGCGGATCCTGCTGTTGTAAAGGATTTGAAAGCACGCGGCTTACTCTTAAAGACGCTTGAAATCATGCACAACTATCCATTCTGTTGGCGCTGTGATACGCCTCTCATCTACTATGCAAGATCGAGCTGGTTTATCAAGGTAACGGCGATTAAGGATAGATTGATTGCAGCAAACCGTTCGGTGAACTGGATGCCTGATACCATCAAGGAAGGCCGTATGGGCAATTTCTTGGAAAACGTTATCGACTGGGGCTTGTCCCGTGATCGTTATTGGGGTACGCCTTTGCCTGTATGGGTGTGTGAGGACTGCGGTGAAATTGAGGTGATTGGTTCTCGTGCGGAGCTTGCTGAAAAGTGCGGCGCGCCCAAGGATATCGAATTGCACCGTCCGTACTTGGATAATCTCACTTGCAAATGCGGTAAGTGCGGTGGCAAGATGAGTCGTACGCCCGAAGTTATCGACTGTTGGTTCGACTCTGGTTCCATGCCGTTTGCGCAGTATCATTATCCGTTTGAAAACAAAGAGGTATTCGATCAAACCTTCCCTGCGGATTTCATTTCCGAGGCGGTCGATCAAACGAGAGGTTGGTTCTATACCTTGCTTGTTATTTCTACGTTGCTCTTTGATAAAGCGCCGTTTAAAAATTGTATCGTGCTCGGTCACGTAAACGATAAGAACGGTATTAAGATGTCGAAGCATAAAGGCAACGTTGTCGATCCCTGGACGGTGTTGGATAAGCAGGGGGCAGACGCTGTACGTTGGTACTTCTATACCTCGTCTGCGCCTTGGTTGCCTTCCCGTTTCTATCCCGAGGCAGTCAGCGAAGCGCAGAGAAAGTATATGGGTACGCTTTGGAATACCTATGCGTTCTTCTGCCTGTATGCAGACATCGACAATTACAACCCTGCAGAGTACGACTTAAAGAAGTGTAAGCTTTCGCTTATGGACAAATGGATTTTGTCCAAGCTCAATACGCTTGTTGACTATGTAGATAAAAACCTCAACGAATATAACATTACGGACAGTGCAAGAGCGCTGCAAGATTTCTCGGATATTCTGTCGAACTGGTACGTTCGCCGTGGCAGAGACAGATACTGGGGCAGTGAAATGACGGAGGATAAGGCGGCGGCATATACAACGCTTTGGCACGTACTTGTTACGTTTGCGAAGATTACTGCTCCGTATACGCCATTCATGGCAGAACAAATGTATCTCAACCTCGTGCCTGCATTCTTCAAGGACGCGCCCGAATCGGTACACCTTTGCAGCTTCCCTGAATACGATGCTTCGATGGTGGACGAGGCTTTAGAAAAGGGTATGGATACCGTGCTCGATATCGTAAACCTGGGCAGAGCTGCTCGTAATACGGGTAACGTGAAAAACCGTCAACCTCTCTCCGAAATGTACGTTGTTACGGCAAGAGCAGGGGAACTTGACGAAGGGTTGAAAGCGATTGCTTTGGACGAGCTGAATATCAAGGCTTACAAATCGGCGGAGGATGCAAGCGAGTTTATTTCCTATAAGCTTAAACCGCAGCTGAAAACAATCGGGCCTAAGTACGGTAAGAAGCTGGGCATGATCAAAGGATTCTTGGAAGACTGTGACGCAAAAGCGGCGAAGGTGGTTGTAGACGCTGTTCGCGGCGGCGGAGAGTACGTCATGGAAAACGATTCCGAAGTCATTCTCAAGGAAGAGGATTTGCAGATTTTCACCGAAAGCAAGAGTGGTTTCATTTCTGCAAGCGACAACGGTGTGACCGTTGCCTTGAATACGACGCTTACCGAAGCGCTGATTATGGAAGGGATCGAACGAGAACTGGTTTCCAAGGTGCAAGGTTTGAGAAAGGAAGCGGATTTCCAAATCACCGACCGTATCGCTATATATTATATTGCGGAAGGGAAGGCGAAGGAAGCGTTACAGATGGCAACCTTCAAAGAGGACGTTTTGGCGGTTTCCGTTAATGAAGGCGCTTTCGAGGCGGCGAATATCACAAAGGAAGTGGATATCAACGGTGAAAAGGTAACGTTGGCCCTTGTAAGAATGGCGAAATAAGTCGAAAAAGTACTTTTTTTCAAAAAAATCAAAAAAAATTCAAAAAACTTGCAAAAAATGTTTGACAAGAGAATTTAAAAATGATATAGTAAACAAGCTATACGCATGAAGCAAGTAATTTTACAAAATTTTTCAAAAAAGTTTAAAAAATATTGAAAAAATGCTTGACAATCAAATTGGCGATGTGGTATTATATACAAGCTGTCGCCGAGAAAGCGCGGTAGCCCGGGCTGTAGCCTGGAAAAAGAAGATTAAAAATGGAATAAGAAAGAAATGAGATTTTATTTGACACAATGCAAATAGAAAGGTAATTTCCGTTAATTTTTTCA
>JAZNXS010000042.1:0-45089 GCA_045594025.1 Candidatus Scatosoma sp. | reverse complement strand
GACGGCGCGTGAATTTTGTCTAACGACAAGTGAATTGCAACGCTATGCGTTGCGTTGTGGAAATATTACAATAACGACGGCACAGCCGTCAATTCACGAAAACATAGTTTTCAATTCACTGAGCGATAGCGAAAATTCACGATGCGATAGCATCAATTCACATAAGTTTTTGGTGTCCAGATATCAAAAACGAAAAAATTAAAAAAATTTTCGTCAAAGGCGGTTAAAAATGATTGACTGCCTTTGACGGAGATGATATAATAATCAAGTAAAAATCAATAACCGCAGAAAGTGAGCACCGAAAGGTTTGATGGGAAACTACTCACCGAGGTTGAGGAAATATACTTTATTGAAAGAGTAATTGTGTCCTTATGCCGTCTGCGGTGTAAGGTATTTTTTATGTCAGGCAAGTGTAAGATGTACTTGCTTAAAGGAGGTAAAAAATTATGGCAAATATTGAAGCAAAAGCAAAAATCGTAGAAGAAATCAAGGCGAAGATCCAAGCTAGCAAATCCATCGTTCTTGCTGATTATAACAAGTTGACGGTGTTGGAAGTTACTGCTCTTCGTAACAAGTTCAAAGAAGCAAACTGCGAATACAAGGTATACAAAAATACGTTGGTAAGACGTGCATTCAACGAACTTGGTATCACGGATTTCGATAAGGACCTCAACGGTACGACGGCAACTGTATTCTGTGCTGACGAAACCAGCGGCGCTGCAGTTTTCGCAAAGGAAACGAAAGCAAACCCTGCACTCGTAGAAAAGGTTGTACCCAAGTGCGCATACGTTGAAAACAAGTATCTTGATAAGGCTGGTGTTAAAGCGCTTTCCGCAATCCCTTCCAAGGAAGTTCTCATTGCAAAGATGCTCGGTTGCTTCCAGTCTCCTCTCTCCAAATTCGTTGGTGTTTTGGATCAGATCGCAAAAGCAAAAGAAAGCAACTAATCTCTATTAAATTAAAAAATCATTATTAAAAATCGGAGGATTAAAAAATCATGGATGTACAGAAACTCATTGAAGAAGTAAAAGCTATGACCGTTCTCGAATTGAACGATCTTGTTAAAGCATTGGAAGAAGAATTTGGTGTAAGCGCAGCAGTTGCAGCAGCTCCCGCAGCAGGTGGCGCAGCAGAAGCAGCTCCCGCAGCAGAAGAAAAGACGGAATTCGACGTTGTTCTTAAGGATATCGGTCCCAACAAGATCGCTATCATCAAGGTTGTTCGTGAAGCTACGGGCCTTGGTCTTGCTGATGCTAAGAAAGCAGTTGAAAGCATGGGCGTTATCAAAGAAAACGCTCCTAAGGCTGACGCTGAAGCATTGGTTGCTAAGCTTAAGGAAAACGGCGCTACGGCTGAACTTAAATAAGTTTTTTTAAAGCGAAACAAAAGCGGTTGTCTTTCGACAGCCGTTTTTTGTTTTTCACGTCACTCCGCATGGAACAAGGCAAAAATTTAGTGAAAATTAGGCAAAAGCGATTGACAGAACGCCAAATAAAAGGTACAATATTAGATGTAGCAGTATGCTTAAAAATGGAGAGATTGACTATGACGAAAAAGACGATGAAGAAAATTGCTTGTAACGTTTTGGCATTTGCCAGCATGTTTGCTTGCGCGGGTACGATGACGGCGTGCGAAACTTCGAACCCCGAAGTAAAAATTATTTTGACGTTCGACGGTCACGATTACGAGCTTGAATACAAACTTTACAGAAAAGTTACACCCACGACGGTAAACCATTTCCTGTATCTTGTGGAAAACGATTATTACAAGGATCTTTGCATTCACAACTATGATTATCAAAATTCGAAGATGTACACGGGTGGTTACACGGTATCGGCAGAAAGCGACACGGGCGTTGAATACAAAAAATATTATGAAACGGTAAAGGGTTTTAAAAACTTTGCGGATTTCCCCGTAAGTGTATGGTTAGACCGCGATCAAACGCAAAAATCCTACACGTTGTACGGCGAATTCGAAAAGAACAATTTCCGCGTTGAAAGCGGCGCATTGAAGCAAAGCTTCGGTTCGTTGACGATGTACTATCATGCAAAGGATACCGACGCATATTCCTATTCCGAATATTTGAGTGCGGATAAAGAAGGGGTTGCTACCAGAGAATATAAATATAACAGCGCAACCTCGTTGTTCTATATTTCTTTGGCGACGGAAGAAACGTCCAACTCGAACTACTGCACGTTTGCAACGTTGAAGAATAGCGAGAAATTGGAAGCGTTACAGACGGCGATTAGCGAGTATATCACGACGATCTACGGTGACGAAGCAACGGAAGCTGATTTCGTAGAAATCCAAACGATGACGGTGGATGAAGATGATCCTGTTGTTACGGGTGGTAAATCGTTTGCGACCTTCAAAGTTCCTAATAGTTCTATCGTAATTAAGGACATTAAAATCTTAAAATGGTAATAACACAAAAACCTCTTTGCAAAACGCAAAGAGGTTTTTATTTTCAGGAAATTTCAGGACGTACACATTCGCCGGTTGCGGCGCTTTGAAAAATAACGAAAAACCCTTTCGTGTCATCGTAAACGCTGACGGGAACAAAAGTGCAAACGTTTTTAATTTCTTCAGGAGGGGAGCTTTTATCCTCAGCGGCAAGCGCGTAACAAATATACCGCACCTTACCCTCGTTTAACAGCACGCCGACGAGGTATTGCGGCTCCTTTGCGGAGCCTTTTACACGTACCCAAGCGCTCTCTAAAAAAGCGTTCGATAACGTTTTATCTTTGGGGTATGTTTTAAACAGACGATCGATTTCTTCCTTTACGGAATAATAGTATCCGTCGGGATCGGTTTTAATCGAACGGCGTACGTGCGCAGCATCGTCATTCTTCGCAACGTCAAGCCCTTTTTTCTCTCCTTGGATTTCAGTTGTGCTTTCAGACTGTGCATTTTGACTAATTTTTTGAGACTGCTGGCGTTCATCTTTATTCTCCTCGTAATAATTCTCGGTGGCAACCGTTTCGTCGTTATATGCGGCGTTTTTTTGTTTTTTTGCTTCGGGCAACTCTCTGGGAGAGGGCGGCGCGTCTTGCGGCGGCGTCATAATAGGCTCTTCCGTCTTTGGCGAGGGCATGGGCGCGCTATCGGGTGATGGATCCCGTTTTTGCGGCGTAACCTCGTACATGGGTGGCTCATTTGCGGCAATTTCCGTGTGAATTTGCGATTGTTTCGAGCGTGGAAAGACAGGGGGCAGTGTCGCGTTTAATATTGTACGCCAGTCATAGGACTTATTTCCATTGATGCCGTATGCAATGGGAACGACGTCGTTTTTCACGTAGCAGATGATGCCGCAAAAGCCCGTTGAAATATCTAAATCGGAAAGCAGGTTGAAAAGGCTCTTTCCGCGCAAAGCGAGCATTTCCGTTTTTCCTTTTCCGTCGGATAAAAGACAGTAATATTCTCCGCTGGAAAGGGGAGCAAAGTTGATTACGGAAACCTCGACGGCGAGGTTTTTTCCGTACTGTTCGATTTTGATAAGCCCGGACAATGCCTTTCCGTCTCCTGAAAAGCCTTGCCGAATCTGTCGCAGAATACACATTTTTTTGATGTAATTCATAAAGGAATCCTCATAGATTGATATTATAATAAAAGTATATAATTTATTACTGTGCAAAAACGGACGAATCCAGTTGTTTTTTGTCCTTTTTTAGAGAAAAATTCCACGCAAAAACGCAAAAAAATCCGAATAAAACATTGACCGAATGCATTTTTTATCGTATAATATAAGTATGATGAAAAAAACACAAATAACCCTGTATGCGTTGCGAATACTCTTACTTGCGCTGTGTATTCTTTCTATGGGTTTTATTCTTTACAATTCCATACAGACGGGGGAAGCTTCCTCGGCGCAAAGCTATAAAGCGGTGGATACCGTGCAAGAGGTTGCGCAAGTAATTGCGCCCGATTCCAAGATTGCTACCGCAACGGGGGAAGATTACGAACAGTTGCATATCGATATCCGTGATTTTGCGCATTTTGCGGAATTTGCCTTGCTTGGTTTTTCCGCATTTGGTTGTTGTCTATCCTTTACGCTGAAAAAACGGGCGCTTGCCATTCCGTCTTTGTTTGTCGTTCTGTTTTCTTGTTTAGACGAGCTTTTACAGACGTTTACAGCAGGCAGAGCAGGGCAAGCGACGGATATACTTTGCGACGTGCTGGGCGCGTTTAGCGGCGGCATATGCGCGTGCATAGCGGCGATAATTATCGTTTACATATATAGAAACAAGGAGAAGAAGAATGTCGCAAGAGAGCTTGGAAATCGCTTTAATTCAATATAACAAGAAAACGTGGTGTAAAAGCGCTGTTCTGGGTTTCTTTGTTGGACTCGCCGTGATCGTTCCGGGAATTAGCGGTTCGACGGTGGCGATTATCTTCAAGCTGTACGATCAATTCCTTTATGCTATCGGCAACCTTTTCAAGAAGTTTAAACAGTGTTTTGCGTTTTTACTTCCGATCGGGATTGGCATGGTCATTGGGGTGCTGCTTGGGTTCTTTAGCGTAAAAAAGCTGTTGGAACTCATTCCTTTTGCAATCGTCTGCCTATTTGCAGGCTTGATGTGTGGGGCATTCCCTGCCGTAAAAGACGAATTAAAGGGCGCAGAGCGCACCGCAAAACGAGTCGTTTTATTCGCTGTGGGTTTATTTTTACCCGTAGTGCTTGGCTGTATTTCCGCTTGGTTGACGGCAAACGGCAACGGTGGCGGAGGAAATTTATTTGCCGAGGTAGAATGGTGGCACGTAGCGTTGGCTGTGGTATTCGGTTACGTTGTGGGCGTGACGCAGGTAGTGCCCGGCTTGAGCGCCAGCGCATTTTTGATGGCAGTGGGTTGGTTTAACGGTTTGATGGACAGCGTAAGTCTTACGGCATGGAAAGCGAATCCTGCGATTTTCTTGGTATACGGTGGCTTGGGAATCGGCTTATTAGCAGGTATTTTCACCTTCTCTAAATTGCTGACGTACCTTTTTGGTAAAGCAAGACATACCGCATATTTCATGATTGTAGGTCTTTCCTTGGGCTCGATTTTATCGATGTTCTGTAACGGGGATATCATCGAAACGTATCTTTCTTGGGCGCAAAACGGCGTGAACGTGTTGGACGTTGTGTTGGGCGTGCTACTCTTTGTAATTGGTATTGCTGGCGCGTATCTGCTGGTTCGTTATCAACGTAAAAAGGATGCGGAAAACGCAGAAAATAATTAAAATAAGGCGTACAGGTATGCAATGAATATGCCTGTACGTTTTTCTTAGAGGGTGTTTTGAATATATTTCGAAAGATAATAGAAAAGATGAGGGAAAGGGATTCTCAAAAAGGATTTTCCTGCGACGCTTGCGGCGCGGAGCTTTTTGATTATCCAACGCACCGCCTTTGTAACGCTTGCGAAGAAAAGATGTACCATAATAGCGGTAAGGTATGTGCTAAGTGTGGCAGAAAGACGGAAACGGAGGGAATTTGCTTGGATTGTAAGCGCCGTTTGCCTCAATTTACCAAAGGGATTTCTCCTTTCGTATATCGTGGAGAGAGTGCGTCGCTGATCAACCGCATGAAAAACGGCGCGTCCACGTTATCGTATTATTTCGCGGAGAAAATGGCAGACCGTTTGATAGAATGCTATGAGAATATTGCGGCATTTTGTCGCTCGCAGGAGAATGCATTATTGATTTTGCCCGTACCGCTGACCAATGGAAGACGGAGAGAGCGTGGCTATAATCAAGCGGAAGAGTTGGCGATGGGCATTCATAGACGCTTAAAGGAGAAGGGCTACTTTGCGGAAATTGCTTATGACGTATTGCAAAAACGCCGAGACACGAAACAACAAAAGCATATGGGATATTTAGAACGTATGGAAAACGTCAGCGGTGCGTATCACGTGCATAAACGCAAAGAGTGCCGTGGAAAAACGGTGATTTTGGTAGACGATATTATGACAACTGGTGCGACGGGTAGCGAGTGTGCGGAGCGCCTTTTGGGTGCAGACGCGCGTGCGGTTATTTTCCTTACGGCAGTATCGTTACCTGAAAAGAAGTGACCATGTACGAGATGAAATAAAACGACCTACCGTATAATAGTTAGGTCGTTTTAATATGCAAGCGCACTTAGAGAAAACGACGGGCTTCCACGTAGTATCCCCAACGCTGCGAGGACATTTTTTCAATGCGTGCATAGTCGGAGGCTGTGTGGAGAATGTAGTTATTGCCCAAGTATAACGCCACGTGCCCGATTCGCTCGATGCCCTTGTTGTGTTGCCGTTCGGCGTTGGTGAAGAAGATGCAGTCGCCCCGTTGCAAGTCGCTCTTTTTCACGTACTTGCCTTGCGTGACTTGCGTGCGAGTGTTAACGTTTAACAGAGTCCCCGCGCCTTTGTAAAAAATATATTGAATCAAAGAGGAACAATCAAATTTTTGCGCGGAAAATCCGGACAGGAGTTTCCCTTTGCCATCATGCAAGCGCACTGCGCCGTATACGTAGGGAACGCCTATCAATTTATAGCCTTCCTCGATCACGCTTTCAATGGAGTCTTGTTCGGCTTTTTCCAAGGTAAGTACGGATGCATATTCTGCGTAGATATAGGCGATTTTATTGCGGTAATAGGTTTTGTACCAGCTGCCTGATTTTCCGATAACCGCGTACATGGTGCCCTCTTGTGCGCTGCCCAATACGGTGTAATTCGTGCCTGCGCCCGAACGTATATTGACGTTATCGCCCGTGCAACGTATGTATTGCGCTTTATCGGATACCGTCGGCGTTTGCGGAGTACTCGGCGTGGAAGGGGTAGATGGAGTTGTGGGAGTAGAAGGAGTTGAAGGGGTGGAGGGCTCTGTTGCCGGAGGGGTTGATTCTTCCAAGCTGGGAGGGGCGGAACTTTCGGGCGGTGTGGAGCTTTCAGGGGAAGAGTCTACTTGTCCGCCTTCAAAGGATTCGCTTTCCGTTGAAGAATGTTCTGGGAGAAGGGCTTCGCTTTGGCAGGCGAAGGTGGGGGCTAAAAAGGCAATTGCCAGCAGTAAAACAGCCATCGTTTTTATTCTTTTCATATCAATACCTCACAAAATAAAATGATAGCGGAGGCGCTTGTGGATCGGTAGGAGAGACGCGACGTGTCTATTTGTATTCCTCTCCAATACAAAGGGGTGCAAATAAAGAAAGGAAGCGCTCTCCGCCATCGTAGCTATTTTATCGACAAAATTCGGGTTTGTCAATAGGAGAAAATCGGTAAAAAAGGAAAAAATGGGCAGGGCAGGTATGTGGTGAGTGTGCAAATAAGCAAAATCCAAGCGCAGAAATATTTGGCAATTTTCCATAAAAAATTTATATCCGCGCCCTTACACACTTGCGAGATGGTGGAAAATGTGGTATAATAAATCCAATAAAAATAAAGCGACGGCGGTTATGGATAGTTATGGATAAATTTCTTATCGATCTACATACGCACACCACATTTTCGCACGACGGAAAAAACACGCCGTCCGAGATGTTGGAAACGGCGTATCATAAAGGGATTTCCTTTTTCGGGATCAGCGATCACTTCGATTACGATTATGACGAGACGTTGATGACGGAAGAGGAATACGCTAAGACGAGAAACGGCGGCGTGGAGGAATATTTTCATACGCTTCGGCATTTACAAGAGGACTACGAGGGGGCGATGAACGTTTCAGTCGGCGCAGAATTTGGATTTTCCGTCTGCGAGCATACGCAGAAAAAATACTTGGCGCTTTGTGAAAAGTACCGCCCTGATTACGTGATCAACAGTGTTCATGGCGAATTTGGCAGGGACTATGCAAGAACGAAGTTTATTGGAGATAAACTGGAAATCTATAAAAGCTATTTAAATCTTGTCCGCAAGAGTTTGGATGTGCCGTATCCTTATGACGTAGTAGGGCATATCGGTTACGTGGCGCGGTACGTGCCGTTTGAGGATAAGCGGTTTGATTTAGCGGAATGCGGAAAAGAGCTAGACGATATTTTTTTGACAATCATTCAAAAGAATAAAATCCTAGAAGTAAACACGGCGAACAAGAAATTGGAAAACAAAACGATGCCTTCAAAAGTACTGTTAGAGAGGTATTTCCAATTGGGCGGAAGAAAAATCTGCTTTGGATCGGATGCGCATTTTGTCGAACGCGTAGGGGATAAATGGACGGAGACGGTGGAAATGTTAAAAAGCATAGGCTTTACCCATTTCACGGTTCCCCATCGAGGAATATATACAGAGGTTGCATTATAATGTCGGAATTGGATTTATTAAAATTACTGCAAACGTATGGGGAAGAAACGGAGCTCGGGGATTTTACGCCTGAGGAATTGCAAGAGCTTTTAGAGGAAATGCAATCGAGTGGCGAGCCGTTGCCTCTCACCCCCGAGGCGTTCAAAGAACGCTATTTCGCATTCTACGATGATGTGAAGGATAAGTCTTTGAAAAAGCAAGACTGGTAAGTAAAACGTATATATACGTCGCAATACTTCGTCGGACTTGCGTTTTATTTTGGTCGTGTACGGCTAGTACACTCCCGGCAACAAAGCCGCGTCCTCCTTGTCTTGCTCGTATCTCTACGTTTTACCAACCTGACGTTGGACGCAGTAATGAGTGTTATAGACGTTTTTATAGTTTGTTTCGCATATCACGAATGGGTATGAACGAATCCATCTATAGAAACGTGTAATAAGACACTAAGTCTGGCTGCAAGATCATCTTGCCAACGCATTGACGTCCCATCTGGACTTTATGCCTCTTGGTTGTGTATGGCAAAGAAAGCTCCGCGGAAAAATCCTAAAAAAATACAAAATCGGGAAAAATTTTTCGTAAATAGTATAGATTTCTTGACGGAAATATGCTATAATAGATAAAATGGTCAATGTGGGCGAAAAAAGGCGCTCAAAAACTATGTTTTTGCGTAGGAAAAGCGCGTTGTATTTTCACTTGATGAAGGAGGACGGGTTGACATGCAGCCTAAATACAAAAGAATTCTATTGAAACTTTCAGGAGAAGCCTTGGCAGGGGACCAAAGATTCGGGTTAAACCACGAAGTAATCGCCCCCGTTGTGGATCAAATTGTTGAAATCCACAACATGGGTGTAGAAGTGGGGCTTGTCATTGGCGGCGGTAACTTTTGGAGAGGCCGTCAGGGCACCAATATGGATCGCGCAACGGCAGATCACATGGGTATGCTGGCAACGGTAATGAACTCCTTGGCGATGATGGACGCAATCGAACAGCGCGGTGTACCCGTACGCGTGCAAACGGCGCTGAATATGATTTCCTTGGCAGAGCCTTTGATTTTGAGAAAGGCGCTCCGTCATTTTGAAATGGGCAGAGTGGTCATCTTTGCTTGCGGTACGGGGAACCCCTATTGTTCCACGGATACGGCGGCTGCACTTCGCGCATGTGAAATCGACGCAGATATCCTTTTAATGGCGAAAAACGTTGACGGTATCTACGATTCCGATCCCAAAATCAACCCCGAGGCGAAGAAGTATGAAGTGCTCAAATACGCCGACATCATCAACCGCAATTTGAAAGTAATAGACTTCACGGCGGCAACGATGTGCATGGAAAACGACGTGCCTACTTTGGCATTCGGCTTAAACGAAGAAAACTCGATCGTGAGGGCGGTGTGCGGAGAGAAACTCGGCACCATCATCGAGGTATAATCAATACGGATAAAAAATATAACCGAAGAATAAGGAGAAATAATCATGATTGATGAAAGAATTGAAGAAATGATGCTCGAATTGGAAGAAAAAGCGGAAAACACTGTAAACGCTTTGGATAGAGACTACGGCGCAATCCGTACGGGCAGAGCAAATCCCAGAATTTTGGACCGTTTGGAAGTAGAAGCTTACGGCGGCATGAGCAAATTGATCGAGCTTGGCAACGTAGCGGCTTTAGACGCAAAATGCTTGCAAATCAGCCTTTGGGATAAATCCCTTTTGAAAGCTGTAGAAAAGGCGATTTTGCAATCGAACATCGGTCTTACCCCTTCCAACGACGGTAACGTAATCCGTTTGGTATTCCCTGATATGACGGAAGAACGCCGTCGTGAGCTTGTAAAGCAAGCGAAGAAGATGGGGGAAGACTCCAAGGTTGCCATCCGTAACCATCGCCGTGAAGGTATGGATACCATCAAGAAGATGAAGACGGCGAAGGAGCTTTCCGAAGACGAAGCGGCAGGCTGCGAAGCAGACGTTGAAAAGTTGATTTCCGGCTATATGTCTAAGTTGGAAGTATTGATTTCTGCGAAAGAAAAGGAACTGATGACCGTTTAAGCCATGAGAGGAAATAAGCGGTTAGAGGGAGTGAATATTCCCAAACATATTGCCATCATTATGGACGGAAACGGGCGCTGGGCAAAGAAGCGCCTGTTGCCTCGTTCGGTGGGGCATAAGCACGGCATGGAACGCATGATCGGGCTCATGGAGCGCGCGTTTGAGCTAGGGGTGGAGTACATCACGGTTTACGCGCTTTCCACAGAGAACTTAAAGCGGCCGAAGGAAGAGCTGGACGGATTGTTCAGCTTATTCCGCAACCACTTTAAGGAATATCTGGGCAGAGTGTGCGCACGCGGCGTGCGTTTGCGCGCAATCGGCGATATTTCACTTTTACCCGAAGACTTGGTGCAAATCCTGCGCGAAAGCGAGGCGGAAACGGCGCATTTCGAAGGGAAAGGCATCAACGTAGCGGTTTGCTATGGCGCGCGCGACGAAATCGTGCATGCGGTAAATGCGGCGATTGAAAAAGGGGAAAAGGTGACGGAAGAAAGCTTTGCAAAGCTCCTTTATACGGGCGAAGTGCCCGATCCGGATTTGATTATCCGCACGGGTAAAGAGGTACGGCTTTCCAATTTCCTTTTATACCAAGCAGCGTATGCAGAACTGTATTTTTCCAAGAAAATGTTCCCTGAATTTTCCGATAGGGATTTGGATAAAGCAATCCTTGAATTTTCTAAACGCACAAGACGTTTTGGGAAGACGGATGAACAATTAAAAGACAACAAATAAGATAAAACAAAGGGGCAGGTATGCGTCCACTAAATGGTGTGGAGGCTTTGCCCCTTGCCTTTTTGAAGGATAGACAGTTTTACTTAAGGAGAGACGAATGAAAATAAGGACGATTTCAGGCGCATGTTATATGGCGATTTTGGTGGCGTTTTACGCCTTGAAGGTGTGCATTCCCACCTATGGAGATTTTTGTTTTGATGGGTTGATTTACGCCTTTGCGTTGTTGGGGACGTTTGAAATGCTTCGTGCAACGAAGGAGATGACAACGAAAGCAGAACGCATTCTCGTATACGCATTTACGGCGGTATGTATTCCTGCGACGGCACTTAGTGAATTTTTCTTCGGCGCAGGGTTTACGGCAATCGGCGCTTGCGTACTTGCATTGAGCGCGCTTCTTTTGAGCCTTTTAGTCAGCAGACATGAAGAAACCTCGTTGGAAGGGCTGGGAATTTCCCTGCTCTCGGCGGTATATCCCACGCTGTTTTTGGCGCTCTTGTCTATTGTCAATCATGCGGCGGCGCCCATCGGTTATGAAAAATTTGCATTCGATTCCAGGGTTCTCCTTTTATTCGTATTCGTCATCACGCCTTGCGCGGATTCGATTGCATACGTAGCAGGTCGTTTTTTGAGAAAGTATTTCCCGAAAAAGATGGCGCCCGTGCTCAGCCCGAACAAGACGGTGGTTGGCGCAGTCGGCGGTTTGGTTGGCGGTATGCTTGGGGCGGCGGCTGTCTATTTTATCTATAACGCAACGGTAGGCACGTACGAACAGATGTATATTTGGTTGCCTGTATATCTCGCCGTTGGTTTGGTGGGCTCGCTTGTGACCATGTTCGGCGATTTGGTGGAAAGCTGCATCAAGCGCAAGCTTGGCATTAAGGACATGGGCAACATCATGCCCGGTCACGGCGGTGCTTTGGATCGCTTGGATAGCTCGCTTTTTGCTACGGTAGTTGCATATCTTGCGTATATTTTCGTTTGTTTCATCGTATAAATACCTAAGAGGGGGAAGAAGCTTGTGAAAACGGTTTCGTTGATTGGTTCGACGGGTTCTATCGGTAGACAGGTCTGCTCGGTTGTCCGTCGACATCCCGACAAATTTAAAATTGAAAGCATCGTAGCAAACGCATCTGCGGGCGTCTTTTTAGCGCAGGTAAAGGAGTTTTTGCCTAAGTACGCGGCGTTGGCAGATGAAAAAGCAGGCAAGGCGATTGCAGATCAAATCCCTCAAGGGGTAAAGTTTGGCTATGGCGAGCAAGCCGCGCAAGAGGCGATTGCCTACGGAGACGTGGCGTTTATTGCGGCGACGGGCTTTGCAGGCTTGAAATACAGCTTAAAAGCAGTGGAACTCAAAAAAGATATAGCCTTGGCAAACAAGGAAACTTTGGTGTGCGGCGGAGAGTTGGTTATGCGCCAAATCAAGGGGGCAGGTGTGGATTTAATGCCCGTGGATAGCGAGCATTCTGCATTGTGGCAAGCATTGAATTTCCGCGCGAGCGCACCGTTCAATCGATTGATTATTACGGCAAGCGGCGGCCCTTTCTATTCGTACACGGAGGAACAGTTAAGAAGTGTAACGCCGTCGTCCGCACTCAAGCATCCCACTTGGCAGATGGGCGCTAAGATTACGATCGACAGCGCAACCCTGCTCAATAAAGGCTTTGAAGTGATTGAGGCGAGGTGGTTATACGACGCGCCTTTGGAAAAAATTCATACGGTCGTGCAACCCGAAAGCATCATTCATTCCATGGTGGAATTTGCCGACGGTTGCGTCATGGCGCAGATGAGTTATCCCACGATGGAGTTGCCCATTCAGCTTGCGTTGACCTATCCCGCACGTTTGGATTGCGGTTTAAAGCCGTTGGATTTTGAAACGCTTGGCAATATTCGATTTTTACCTTTAGAAAGAAAGAGATTTCCCTGCTACGATTTGGCACTGACGGCGTTGGAGATGGGGGATAATTATCCCTGCGCCTTAAACGGGGCAGGTGAAGTGGCTGTGCGCGCATTTTTAGATGGACGGATAGCTTTCCCCACGATTGCAAAAACTATGGAGGCGGCTTTGTCGAAGACAGAGCGTATGGCAACGGATTCTTATCAAATTTTGGAGGAAACAGACGCGCGAGCTCGCGCGGCAGCGCGCGAATACGTGGACGCGTTGTAAGAAGGGTGAGGAATAAGAAAAACTATGTATACGTTATTGGCAGTTGATTTTAAAAGCGTAATGCAGAGCGTTGGGGGCGTGGTGATCGCGATTCTGATTTTGTTGGCGATGATCACGATTCACGAATTTGGGCATTACGTTGCAGGGAAAATTCTACATTTTAAAATTACCGAATTTTCCATAGGCTTTGGCCCTGCCATTTTCAAGCGAAGAAGTAAAAAATCGGGCGAAATTTTCGCACTGCGCGTCATTCCTTTGGGTGGTTATTGTGCCTTTGACGGCGAGGACTACGACGAGGAAGAAGAGCAAAAGAGAACGGTACGTGAGCCCGTAGAAGAGCCGTTTGCAGAAATGAATGAAGAAGCTACCCATGTCTTAGATAAAGAAGAGGACGATGGGGGCATGTCTGAGGATAAAACGGGGCAGGAAGAAGAGTATCCTGAGCCGAAAGGGGAGCGTTTTAACGATCAAGCGCCTTGGAAGCGTATCATCGTATTGATTGCAGGCGCAACGATGAATTACCTGCTTGGTTTACTGCTTTTGATTATCATGTTCAGCGTATATGGTTGCGTGCATCCGTACGTAGCCTATAAAGGTGAGGGGGACGCGCCCACCTTATCCGAAGAAGTATTGCAGGCAAACGATTTGATTTTGAGCGTCGATGGGGAAGCGATGTATACGGCGTCGGATTACAGCAACGTGCTGTCCGGGAAAAAGGCAGGGGACGTTGTGACGTTGGAAATTCTTCGAAAAGACGCGCAAGACGTTTGGCAGGAAAAGACGTTGAACGTTACCCTTTTAACTGATTGTCATTTTAAAAACATGAATGATTTAGCGGCGGCGTATACGGCGTTTGGATTGGAGGAAGCGGAGTACGTCTACGTCAACGTGGCAGGGATTACAAACGAGAATTTCTTTGAAACCATCGGGTATTCCTTTGTATATTCCTTTAAGCTGGCGGGTTTGGTGCTTCGTTCCCTTGGGGAACTCATCACGTTCAAGCTGGGCGTAGACGCTGTGGGTGGGCCGGTGTCCACCATTCAAACAACGGCGGAACTCGCCATCAAGGGCGGCGCATTTTCTACCTTGCATATCGCGGCGCTGATCGGGGTAAATTTGGCGGTGTTCAATCTGTTGCCCGTGCCTGCGCTCGACGGTAGTAAAGTGATTTTTTGCATCATCGAGTGGATTCGCAAAAAGCCCGTCAATCGCAAGGTGGAAACAATGATTCATTTTATCGGCATCATTTTCCTGTTCGCCTTTGCCATTCTCGTCGACATTTTGCATTTTATTCCATAAAAATAAAAAAACCGTAAAAAAATTATAGCTGTCAAGTAAAAATGCTTGACAGCTTGTTTTTTAACGTGTATAATGGGCTATGGTAATAACCTGACGAGAGGTAGAAAAATGAAAGACGATTTGCATTTTCTTCGGCTCTGGGATATGTATTCCCCGTTGTTGACGGCAACGCAGAAAGAAATCACCGATTTGTATTTCAATTTCGACCTTTCTTTGGGAGAGATTGCCGAACAGAAAGGGGTTTCCCGTCAAAGTGTTTCCGATTGCTTGCAAAAGAGCAGGAAACAACTGGAAAAATATGAAGAAAAGCTGAAATTTCTCAAGGCTTTGGACGAATTGTCTTTGGAATATTCGGCGTACATGACGGAAACGGGGCGATGGATCGCGGAAATGCGTGAAAAAGCGCCCGAGGTTTGTCAAGAATTAGACGCTTTAGAGGCGCGCTTAACCGCTGTACATAAAGAGTTTGGCACAGAAACGATAACGCTGGAAGACGGCGAGGTTATCGGCAAAGTGGGCAAGGAGTTATAAATGGCTTTATTCGGATCCTTATCGGAAAGATTAAATCATATATTTTCGAAGCTGACGAAAAGGGGCAAGCTGACGGAGCTTGAAATCCGCACGGCGATGCGCGAAGTGCGCGTAGCGTTGTTGGAAGCGGACGTCAACCTCAAGGTAGCCAAGCAATTCATCGCGGACGTATCGGAAAAAGCGGTCGGGCAAGAAATTTTGTCCTCGCTGAATCCTGCGCAGCAGGTGATCAAGATCGTCAATGAGGAATTGATTGCGCTCATGGGCTCGAAAAACGCGAAGTTGGAGGTATCTCCCAAGCTTCCCACCGTCATTATGATGTGCGGTTTGCAAGGTGCAGGTAAAACGACGCTCTGCGGTAAGCTTGCGATGCTTTTGAAAAAGCAGGGCAAGAGGCCCTTGTTGGTGGCGGGCGATATTTACCGTCCCGCGGCAATTACCCAGCTGCAAGTTGTGGGGAAAACCGCGCAGGTGGAAGTTTTTGAAAAGGGTACGCAAACCCCTGTGAAGACGGCGAAGCAGGCAATCGATTATGCTCGCTCGATGAACTACGATACGGTTATCCTGGATACGGCAGGTCGTTTACAAATCGATGATACGCTGATGCAGGAGCTGGAAAATATCAAGAAAGAAGTGGACGTTACGGAAACGCTGTTGGTGGTAGATTCCATGACGGGGCAAGAGGCAGTCAACGTAGCGGATACGTTCAACACGAGATTGGACGTGACGGGCGTTATCCTTACCAAGCTTGACGGTGATACACGCGGCGGCGCTTGTCTTTCGATTAAAGCGGTTACGGGTAAGCCGATTAAATTCATCGGCGTTGGGGAAAAGCTTACGGATTTAGAGCCCTTCTATCCCGAACGTATGGCGTCGAGAATCCTCGGTATGGGCGACGTATTGTCGCTGATTGAAAAGGCACAACAGGCGATTACGGAAGAGGACGCCAAGAAAATGCAGCAAAAGATGCTTGCGAATACGTTCACGCTCAGCGATTATCTGGAACAGTTCTCCATGATGAAGAAGATGGGTGGCGCGTCGGCGATGCTTTCCATGTTGCCGGGTGCAGGAAAGCTGAAGGTAAACGAAGGAGATATCGATGAAAAGCGTATCGAGCGCACCAAGGCGATCATTCTTTCAATGACAAAGCAAGAACGCGACAATCCGTCGATTATCGACAGTAAGAGAAAACGCCGTATAGCGGCTGGCTCCGGTACAACCGTGCAGGAAATCAATCAGCTTTTAAAGCAGTTTGAACAGACGAAGATGCTGATGAAGCAGTTGAAGGGGGGGAAAGGTAAGTTTAGGCTTCCTTTCTAAACAAAATATAAAACGCATATTTGCGTCGCATTTCTGCGTTGTCGCTCGGTTACGTACTTCTTGTACGCGCACTCGCGGCTACGAGGTGAATTGTCCTACGGACGTGAATTGCGCCTGGCGGCGCGTGAATTTTGTCTAACGACAAGTGAATGGCAAAGCGTAGCTTTGCGTTGTGGAAATATTACAATAACGACGGCAAAGCCGTCAATTCACGAAAACGGAGTTTTCAATTCACTGAGCGATAGCGAAAATTCACGAAGGCTTTGCCTTCAAATCATGCCGTAGGGGACGGCGCTTCGACGTCCCGATAAATTAAATAACGTTAACAACGGGGCAACCCGTAAAAATAAGAAAAAATTTTTAAGATACTTTGGAGGTATTTATTATGGTTAAAATGAGACTTTTCAGAATGGGCGACAAGAAGAACCCTATCTACCGTATCGTTGTTGTTGACAGCAGAAAGGCTGCAACGGGCGAATACATCGAATGCGTTGGTCACTACAGACCTACCTGCGATCCCGTAGAACTTACGGTTGACGTAGAAAAGGCAAAGGATTGGCTTGCAAAAGGCGTTCAGCCTACGGAAACGGTTAAGAACTTGCTTGTAAAGACGGGTGCTATGGAAAAGAGCGCGAAGCTTAGCCCTTCCAAGACGAAAACCAAGAAGTCGAAATAAGTAAACGGCGTATATACGTCGCAATACTTCGTCGCAGTTCCGTGTGCCTCGGTCACGTACGCTAAGTACGTTCCCTCGGGCATACTCGCTGCTTCTCGTCTTGCTTGCATCTCCGCCGTTTACGGCATGTGGGCAGTTGGGTATGAAAGTATAGGCGCAAATATACGGAATACTTTGTTACAGTTTTGTGTGTCTTCATCGCGTACATGGGTACGCGCCTATAGGCATGCTTACTGTTTCTCGTCTTATCTGTATTCGTGATAAACGAGGGAAAAATAGGAGATATTATGCTGGATTTAATCAAGTACATTGTCGGGCAGTTTGCAGAGGACAAGGAAAACGTAGAATACGTTGTCAATGAAAAGGACCGCGTAATCGAAGTGACCGTTGTGCTTTCTCCGTCCGATATGGGTAAAGTAATCGGCAAGCAGGGTAAGATCGCAAAGGCGATGCGCACCATCGTTCGTTCTGCAACCCCTGCAAGCAGCAAAAGATACGTGATTGAAATCAGAGAACGCGGCGGCGACGCGGTAAACGCGGACGAGGAATAATTCCGCGCTCTTGATTTTGCACAAAACGTCAACAAAAAGGCTTTATCAAAAAAGCCTTTTTTTGGCTTATATATAACATGGCAAAATAACAACGGAGATAACCATGGATCGACTGATTATAGGCGAAGTATTAAAGCCGCAAGGGATCAGAGGGGAGTTGAAAATTAAAACGTTTACCGATTCCCCGTATGACGTCAAAACGTTTGGTACGGTGTATATCGATGACAAGCCTTATAAAATTCTTTCTTTTAGAGTAGGGCCTGACGGCGCTGCTTACGTTGGCTTACGCGGAATCCCCGATCGCAACGCAGCGGAGCTGTTCCGCGGCAAAAAGCTGGAGGGAAACCGTGAAGACGGGCCACAATTAGAGGAAGGGCAGTTCTATATCGTGGACGTCATCGGGCTTTCCTGCGAAACGGAGGATGGCGAGGTGCTTGGCACGGTAAAGAACATCGTCAATCTTTCTTCGGACGTTTATACGCTGGAAAAAGATGGGAAATCCATCTTATTTCCTGCGACTAACGGGATTATTGTTAAAATCGATCCTGCCAATGGCAAAGTGATTGTAAACAAAGCGAAATTCGACGAAATGGCGGTATATTAAAACCTCTCTCGCTGGAGCGAAAGAGGTTTATATGCATACCATGTATGCGGTTACGCTGATTTTTTGTGGAATTTTCCCGTTTCTTTTACAAAGGCTTTCGACGAGAACAGCACAATGCCGACGACAATGGCGATTGCGAGGTCGGGAAGGACGTAACCTGCCTGATAGATAAAGCTATATAACGCGGTGGGCGTGCCCTCTGGCGCAAACACGCCGAATGCGAACGTGCCCGAAAGGAAATGCATGAAGAATCTGCAAAGACCTGCCAAAATACCGCCGATAGCGAATTGCGCTTGCGGAACTTTGCGCAACCGTCCGCGGTTTGCGAACAAGCCCGTCAAGCCTATCCAGGCAAACGCGACGGGGTAATCCAAAAGGAATTGCGCAGGGTGCAACACGGCAGGGTCTTGAAAAGCTTGTAAAAAGCCGTAGGTAAAGCCTGCGAATATGCCCTTTCTCACGCCAAACATATAGGCATAAATCATCAGCGGCAGCAACGACGCAGGGGTGATAGATCCGCCTTGCGGCAAACGCACGATACGAAGAAAGGACAGGGCAAAGCTCATCGCGATGCAAATTGCCGCGTATGTAATGGACTTGGAATCAAACCCCTTTTTTTCGGTTTTTCCAAAAAACAGCGCGATAGCAAGCAGGGTAAGGACGGAGAGTCCGCTGCTGACGTACAGCCAAGCGGAATCCACGTCTGCGTTGGTCAGCCAGTTGTTTTCGGCGGCTTTTCCCGACGCGAAGTGGATACCCATACAAATCAGCGTTGCGATGAACGCTGCGCCGACAAGCGAGCCCAGTACTACGTATACGAGCCTCGAACGTTTAAAACGTAACGTAACGGCGCTGCCTACAATGCAAAGCAGTAAAATCAGTAAGGGGACAAATAAAATCCCTTCAATACCGTCCTCTAAAAAAGTAAGGACGAGGAACGCGCTCCCAAGCGCGCAGGCGTAAGCGATTATAAGCGGAAAAGAACGGCGAAGAAACCGTTGTTTTTTCTCGGGCTTGAGCAAAAATGCACATACCAGGTATGCAACGACGAGTACGAGCGTCAGCCATATAGCGACAGAACGGACGGCGTTAAGCGGCGTATCGAAAAGTAAGGGATACCACGTAGCTCCGCTTAAAAGGGAATGAAGAAACATAAAAACTCCTTTTTGTACCGCCGCACGTATGATAAAGAAAAAAACACCCGATCTAATTCTTTAGTGGGTGAGTTCTTATAGTCCGACTATATTGATATAGTGCGGAAAAACGGTTATCAATCTCTCGCTCAGGGATTACCCTGCCGATTCAAATGGTATAATCTCAGCCTTTTACAAGGCACCCACGACGGATACGTTATTTAATTTTGTAATTACATTATATGCGTTTCAAACGGTTTTGTCAAACACAGAACGGGGAAAAATAAAAAAAGAGGAAAAAATTATGCGTTACGATTTTTATGCCTATATGGATAGAATGAAGTATATCAAGCGTTGGCAGTTGATGCGTTCGACGAGAAAGGAAAACATTATGGAACATTCGCAGTCGGTTGCCGTGCTCGCGCACGCGCTTGCTACCATTCGAAACGACGTGTTCGGCGGCAACGTGGACGTATTGAAAACGGTGCTGTACGCGATGTATCACGAGGTGAGCGAGGTCATGACGGGGGATTTACCCACGCCGATTAAGTACTACAATCGCGATATTCACGGAGCGTATAAGGAACTGGAGAAGAACGCTTGCGAAAGAATTGTGGCTACCCTGCCCGAGGAAATGAAGGGTGGAATCAAGCCGTACGTGCTTGCCGATGAAGAGAGTGAGGAATACGGACTGGTAAAAGCGGCTGACCGCTTGGCGGCGTATATCAAGTGTTTGGAAGAACTGCGTTCAGGTAACGGAGAATTTTCCAAGGCGAAAAAGAGTATTGAAGAGGATTTGCATAGCAGAAATATCCCCGAAGTGGAATATTTCTTTCAGAATTTTATCCCTTCGTTTGAGCTGACCTTGGATGAATTAGAATGCTTCTAACCAGCGTTCCGCTGGACCACGTAGTGAGTGCTATCAACGTTCTTTAACATTGTTTCGCATATCACGCACGGGGTATGTACGCAACTACCTTAAAAAACGTACGATAAGACCAGCGTTCCGCTGGACCACGTAGTGAGTGTTATCAACGTTCTTTAACATTGTTTCGTATATCACGCATGGGGTATGTACGCAACCACCTTAAAAAACGTACGATAAGACCAGCGTTCCGCTGGACCACGTAGTGAGTGTTATCAACGTTCTTTAATATCGTTTCGCGTATCACACACGGGGTATGTACGGAAGTGTATTCGCATATCTCGCACGGGGCATGTACGCAACTATCTTAAAAAACGTGTAATAAGACACTAAGTTTGCGTCAAGGCTCAGCCTTGCTTGTCACAGAATTTTCAAAAAACGATAAAATAACCAACAAAAAAATCGAGTATACTAAATTATATAAACAATAAACAAAGATAAACAAAGTAAATTTCTCTTTTAGGCAGAAATAGGAGACTTTATGAAAAGAATCATCAAAACGGTATTAGCGGTAGCCTGTGCGGCATTGACGCTTGGTGCGTTGACGGCCTGCAACGTAAGCGCCTACGATATAGCGGTGAAGAACGGTTACGAAGGCACGGAATCGGAATGGCTGAGCACGTTAAGAGGCGAGGACGGCGAGAACGGTAAAGATTTCACTGCCGCCGATCTTTATAAGAAAGCGCAAGCGGACGGCTTTGAAGGGACGTTTATTGATTTTTGCCGCGACGTTTTAAAAATTGAGGTAAAGGAAGATAACGACGTAGACACGATTGCAAACAACGTAACGTCCGTTGTCAGCATTTATTGCGGATTTACCAAAACCACGCAAACGGGCGGTCTTGGCGGAATCCTTGGTACTACTCCGGAAAAGAATTATTATAGCAGCGCAGGCGCAGGTGTAATTATCGATTTGGATAAAGAAACGGGCGATGCGTTGATTGTAACCAACTATCACGTGATTTACGATTCGACCAGCAGCGCGAAAGACGGCATTTCGGAATCCATTTATCTCTATACCTACGGCGCGTTGAACGGTTTCAACCCTCAAACCGGCGACGAGGTAGGCGATGGCATGAAGGCAACGTTCGTTGGCGGCGCTATGCATTACGACATTGCGCTGCTCCGTATCAGCGGTAACGAGTTTTTGAAGAACAGTCTTGCAACGCAAGCGGAATTTTCAGTTTCGGACGAAGTGACGGTAGGGGAAAAGGTATTTGCAATCGGTAACCCCGACGGCGCGGGGATTGCGGTAACGGAAGGCATCATTTCCGTGGAATCGGAATATATCACGATGACCTCGGCAGACGGATCGAAATACACCGTAGATTATCGGGTTATGCGTACGGACGCGGCGATCAACAGCGGTAACTCCGGCGGCGCATTATTCAATGCACAGGGCGAACTCATCGGGATCACCAACGCGAAAAACGCCAGCTCGGAAGTGGATAACATGGGTTATGCGCTCCACGGCGCGCAGGTAAAGAACTTGTGTCAAAACTTATTGCGCAATGAAAAGCTGTACGGAGACGGCAGCTTGCGTGTGGCGACGCTGGGGATTACGGTAACGATTATCAATTCCGAAGCATACTACGCAGAGGACGGAAGATTGAGCATTCGCGAAGAATTCCAGGTATATAGCGTAGCAGACAGAACGGCGGCGGCTGGTATTGTGCAAGCGATGGATACGATAAAAGCCATACGTATCAACGATGGCGAATGGATGACGTTTACCCGTCAATACCAGCTAATCGATCGTTTGTTAACGGTAGCAAAAGGGGATACGGTAACGCTCAAGGTCGTTGACGCGGAAGGCAGCGAACAGGAAAGAAAGGTAAAATTCGATAAAGATTCTTATTTTACCATTTACGAATAAAAGAAAAAAAGCCCAACGGGGAAAGAATAAATCAGATTATACTATACTAAACTTCTCTTTTATGTTTTTTGTGGAGAGCGCGCTTGGTTATCCAAGCGCGCTCTTCTCATGAAAAAAGCTCCCCAAGCAAGGGGAGCTTTTAAGGTTTAAAGTTTTAAAATTTCGCAGATCTGCGATACGGCGTCGTCGTAATTGTCGAACTCTACGACGTAATCGCAAATTTCAGAATTTTGCTCTTCAAAATCAATGGCAATAATGCGGTTTACCTTATCCTCCACGGAGGAGTTTTTCCGCAAAATCGAGGCAAGCAAATCCTTTTTCTGGCGTTTGATATAGATGGTGACAACGTTGCGGAAGTTTGTCTTCAAGGACATGGCGCCGCAAATATCCATGGTCGTCATCACATTTTTGCCTTTGGAGAGCACAGCCTCCACGTCCGATTTACAAGAACCGTATCCATGCCCTGCGTACATCGTAGATTGGAACATCTCGCCGCTTTCGCACATTTCGCGGAACTTTTCCAAGGAAACGTAGTTGTACCATTCGTTGGCTTCAACGGCGGTGGGATCGTTGGTGGTGTAGCAGATCAGCTTTTCAAAGCGGTCTGTTTTGGCAAGCACGCGCTTTGCAATTTTGGATTTACCGCTACCGGAAGGGCCAACCAAAACGACGATACCGGGACCGTTTAAGGAATGGGTGTCAGGGTGCACGCTGTAGCTGTCTGCAATGACCTCAACGAGCCGTAAAAATTCATCGTAGGTATTGACGGCAAGCATACCCGTTGCGCTTTCATTCCAAGGACGGCGGATTAAAATGGGATATTTCGCCTCGGAGCGCAAGACGTTATGCATGGCGTCGTCGAAGAGAATATCCACGTGAATTTTATCCTTGCGCGAACCCATATAGATATGGTCGGGCGGAATTTCGGGGAATTCCTCCATGATGCGCTTTGCGCGGATGCCCATAAATTCAGGGGGGATCGCCGTGGAGACGAATACCTCTGTCATTTGCGACAGTTTTTTCACAAATTCCTTTGCGCCTTTGATGACGGGTTGCGTTTTATAGAATTCCGGGTCGTTGAAAAATTCAAAAATAACGTCCGTGCGTTTGCCCGATTTTCCCCAGCCCGTTACTTCGTAAATAGACAAAGGGGGATCGAATTTATATTTCTCATTTGCCAGCCGAATGGCATACTCGGTGCATTCCATCAATAAATCATCGATATCCAGCGCCGTGGAAAGTCTATATTTTCTATTCATTATAATCTCCTTTTCTGTATGCGTTCTAAAACAGCCAAAGAAATAACTTGCCGTGTTTGATACAGGAATCACGGAAAGTTGTGCGCTTATTATAATAGATTATGGGTGAAAAATCAATACTTTTTTCGAAAATTTTATTGTTTTGTATTGATATTTTTTATTTTATGTGCTATAATAGCTTTCGCGTGTGACAAAACCGAAAAACTTTACATATAGCGTATATGTCTATAATATGGTTAGACGTTTCTACCAACCGCCGCAAATGGTTGACTACGGACTTTTGTCAAGGTAGCCAACTATTATTTTTTGGAGGGGAAAATGAAGTATAACGTAATCATTATTGGCGCAGGGCCCGGAGGGATTTTCTCCGCGTACGAGCTGGTCAAATTAAATCCTAAATTGAAGGTAGCCGTGTTTGAATGCGGACATGCCCTCAACAAACGCCGTTGTCCCATTGATGGGGATAAGATAAAAAGTTGTATCAAATGCAGCAGCTGTTCGATTATGAGTGGGTTTGGCGGTGCAGGTGCTTTCTCCGACGGTAAGTACAATATCACCAACGATTTCGGCGGTACGCTGTACGAATATATCGGCAAGAAGAAAGCGTTGGAGCTGATGTATTATGTGGACGACATCAATATGCAATATGGTGGCGAGGGGACGAAACTCTACACCACGGCAGGCTCGCAATTCAAAACGATCTGTATGCAAAACGACTTGCATTTGTTAGATGCTTCGGTAAGACATTTGGGTACGGACATCAACTACGTTGTGTTGGAAAATCTGTATGCGGAGCTTAAAAACAAGGTAGATTTCTATTTTGATACCCCCGTAGAGCATATTGCTACGCAGGAAAACGGCTATAAAATTATATGCAAAGACGGGGAGTATACGTGCGATAAATGTATTGTTTCTGTGGGTAGAAGCGGTAGTAAATGGATGGAGCAGGTATGCAACGAATTAAAAATTCCTACCAAATCCAACCGTGTGGATATCGGGGTAAGAGTGGAACTTCCCGCTGAGATATTCTCCCATATTACGAACGAACTGTACGAAAGCAAAATCGTTTACCGCACGGAAACGTACGGAGACAAAGTACGTACGTTTTGTATGAACCCGAAAGGCGCGGTGGTCAGCGAAAATACGAACGGAATCGTTACGGTAAACGGACACAGTTACGAAGATCCTGCAAAGCAGACGAAGAATACCAACTTTGCCCTGTTGGTGGCGAAGCATTTCTCTGAACCTTTCCGTGATTCCAACGGCTATGGCGAATCGATTGCGCGCTTGAGCAATATGCTTGGCGGCGGCGTTATCGTACAGCGTTTTGGGGATTTGATCAGAGGCCGTCGCAGTACGCCTTCGAGAATTGAAGAATCCTTTACCGTGCCTACCATGAATGCAACGCCCGGGGATTTGAGCTTGGTGCTTCCGAAGCGTTTGCTGGATGGCATTATTGAAATGATCTATGCGCTGGATAAAATTGCGCCGGGCACGGCGAACGACGACACGCTGTTGTACGGCGTAGAGGTCAAGTTCTACAATATGGAAGTAGAAGTCAACGAAAATTTGCAAAGCCGTTACGAGGGGTTGTACATTATCGGGGACGGAAGCGGTATCACTCATTCCCTTTCCCATGCGTCTGCAAGCGGCGTGCACGTAGCGAGAAACATCTGCGAAAGCTTGTAAACTTATGAAGATAAATATATTATGCAGCTAAAAAAGGGACTGCCTTCGGGCGGTCCCTGATTTTTATGTCTATTTTTGTCTAAACGAAATAATTTTTAGTAAAAGGCTTGACATTGTTGACATACGAGGTGTATAATATATATGGTATTATAAATATTATAATACCAACTACATTGAAACCATGTATAATACTCTATCTGCCATGCAATCGCAGATGGGGTATTTGCACAAAAAAATGGAGGATAGAGGCATGAAACATTGGCTGAAAAGAGCACTGACGGCTTTTGCGTGCGTGTTGATGGGCATTACGATGACCCTCGGCATTTCTTCGTGTAACGGACTCCCGTTTGGGAATCAGTCCAGCGAGAATTCCGAATCATCGTCGGAACACGTTCATACGTACGTAGAAACGGTTGTTGAGGCAACCTGTACGGCAGAGGGGCAAAAAACCCTGACGTGCGAATGCGGCGACGTAAAGACGGAAACGATCGAGAA
The DNA here is from genome assembly GCA_045594025.1 of Candidatus Scatosoma sp. Taxonomy (GTDB): domain Bacteria; phylum Bacillota; class Clostridia; order Christensenellales; family Borkfalkiaceae; genus Scatosoma. The sequence continues at coordinate 19,553 of JAZNXS010000042.1, read as the reverse complement.
GTTGGCGCATACGTTCACGAAGCAAGAGGTTAGCGACAAGTATATCGCAGCCGCGGCAACTTGTACCAGCGGCGCAACGTACTATTATTCCTGTACGGTTTGCGGTACGGCAGATACGAAGACGTTCGTTGTAGGCGATCCTACGTCGCACACGTGGGAGAGCAAAGCGGAGGCGGCGTATTTGGTTTCCGAAGCGACCTGTACGGAGCGCGCAATATATACAAAATCTTGTGCGACTTGCGGTACGAAAGGGAGTGAAACCTTCGCATACGGCGAGAAGAAAGCGCATACTTGGGCAGAAATCGTAGAGGATAAATATTTTGTATCTAACGCGACGTGCGAAACGCCTAAGACGTATGCAAAAGGCTGTTCCGTTTGCGGTAGCGCGGAAGGCGAGCATTATTACGTCGGCGAAAAATTGGGGCACGACTACAAAAAAGAAACGATCCCCGTTAGCTGTTTTGTAGACGGCTATGATAGCTATACCTGCGAAAGATGTCATCATACGTACGCTGATTTGGAAAGCGTTGTAAAGGCAGCGGGCGAACATACCCATACGGCAGTTGTAACGGAGCCTACGTGTACGACGCAGGGTTATACGACGTATACGTGTGTTTGCGGCGATAGCTACGTAGCGGATTATACGTTGGCAGAACACGATTACGAACAAACGAACGTTGCGTCCACCTGTTCGGCGCAAGGTTATACGTTACATAAGTGTAAGAATTGCGACGATAGCTATAAAGATACGTTCTTGCCGGTTGCACAGCACACGTATACCAGTGTGCAGACCAAAGCGCCCAGCTGTACGGAAGAAGGTATTTTGACGGTTACGTACACCTGCGCATGTAACACGGTTTATGAAGATCCCATTCCCAAGACCGCGCACGTTTATACGGCAGGCGCGGTTGTAGCGCCCACCTGTACGGAAAAGGGCTATACCCCTTATACCTGTACTTGCGGCGATTCTTACAATACGAATTTTGTAGACGCAACGGGGCATCACCACGTAGCAGGTACGACGGTACCGGCTACTTGTACGGAAAAGGGCTACACCGTACATACGTGTACGTGTGGAGATTCCTATACGGTAGAAACGGCTGCGCTTGGTCATACGATTGATGCGGCAGCATGGACGGTCGTTACAGATGGCGAAGGCAACGAACAGTTGACGCACGTAAGCGGTTGTACGTATGAAAGAACGTATACAAACACCTGTAGCGTATGCCAAGAAACGCTTGAAAAGAAAGAAGAACTGACGAAGCACAACTATGCGGTAAGCATCACGACGGTTGCAACCTGTCAAGCAGGCGGTGTAAAAACGTTTACCTGTTCGGTTGCAGGCTGCGGTGACAGCTACACGGAAGCGTACACCGTAGAAGCGGTTGACGGACATAAGTGGAGCACTGCAACGACGACGGGCAGTGTAGAAACCGTTTACTGTACGGTGGATAACTGCGAAGAAAGCAAGACGACGCTGAGAGCAGAAGGTACGGACGTTTCCGTTAACAAAACGGACTTGGCACAGACGGGCGAAGTACAGATGGACGAAGCAACCGTCAAGATGGACGAAGCGACCTTGAATCAGCTGACAAGCGGTGACGGCACGTTGGATTTGCACGCAAGTACGTTAAACGACGACTTGAAGAATGAAGTTATGAACAACGTGGATTCTGCAACCCAAGAAAAATTGCAGGATAAACCTATCTATAACTTTACGGTAAACAACGGCGCTATTTATAACTTTGACGGTTTAATGACGGTTACCGTACCTTATACGCTTGCTGACGGCGAAGACGCAGAAGGTATCGTAGTATGGTACATAAACGATGAATATGGCGTGGATGAAATTCCTGCAACCTATACGGAAGTAAACGGTGTTGGTTATGCAGTATTCACCACCGACCACTTCTCTAAATATACGGTTGTTCGTTTGACGCCTTCCGAACGTTGCGCAATCTATAATCACGATTACAAGACGAGAGAGGTAAAAGCAACCTGTATAACGGACGGCTATAAGCTTAAATATTGTATCCGTTGCGGTTACAATGAAACGGCAGAAGTATATCACGCAACGGGGCACACCTATCAAACGACGGTGACGGCGGCAACGTGTACAACGCAAGGGTTTACGACGTCCGTTTGTATTAACGCGAACTGCGGCGTGACCTACGTGGATAATTACGTAGATGCACTCGGACACGATTACGTTTCTGAGGAACATACGGTAACTTGTACGACGCCCGGTTACGTAGAATACAGCTGTAATAGAGAAGGATGCGGCCATTCGTATCAGAATATTATAGAGGAAGCGCTTGGGCACGATTATGAAGATGTAGAAACCAAGCCTACCTGTAAGGATAAGGGTTACACGACGCATACTTGTAAGCATGACGGTTGTAACCATCAATACAAGTCCGATTACAAGCCGAAGGCAGACCATGAATATGAAGCACATGAGCATGAGCCTACCTGCTATGGAAAGGGCTATACCCGTCATCAGTGTAAGCACTGCGACGAGCATTACGACGACAATTATAAGAACAAGAAAGCACACGAATACGAAGAAGTTGTGGTAGAACCCACCTGTACGACAAAGGGTTACACCATGCACGTATGTAAAGACGAAAACTGTAAAGATAGCTACAAGAACAATTATAAATCCGAAAAGGGCCATAAGTACGGCGCAGATTTCCTTTGCGAAGAATGTAAAGCGGAACACCCTGCTGTAAACCATGGCACAAAAGGATTCTATATCACCATGCGCGACAGCGTTATGCGTGCAGAACGTACCTTCTTCACGGTTGAAAACTTCACGTTCAGCCAGATTCGCGAGACGGGCGGCGCAGTTTCCTTCATCGGCGAAGCGAATTTTGAAGTATTGAAGCTTACCTTTGCGTTTGACGAAGACGGTTATTTGGTTGGCCACGGCGAAATGCGCATGACCATGGAAACCTTCGATTATAGCGGCAACGAAGTAACGGATAGCGACGACGGCGCTTACGAATTCAAAGTTATTTTTGAAGGCGGAAAGATGTATGCGTTTGCAACGCAAGAAATGGACGGCGACAGCGAAGATATTTATATTGTAATGTCGCAGGATTACATGCAAGAAGAGATCGGCGCGCCTTTGATTGCGCTGAGATCTGCTTATCTGGAATTGTACAGCGACAACGCGCGCAAGATTATTGCAGCAGCGATGGGCATTACGGATAAGGACATCGACGAAGCGTTGGGCGCAATCACCGAATTCCTGTTTGTGAAATCGGAAACGGGTGCCGGCTATACCTTCACGCTTGATGCAGATCAAATCTACAACGTAGTAGAACAGCTTTCCAAGAAATCTGTAAAAGAATTGATTGAAACCTTCTTCGGCAAAGATCAGTTTGACGAAATTTTCGAAGGCATAGATGAATTGCTGGATATGACGCTTGGCGAATTAGAGAAGAAGCTTGGCGATAGATTGTCGGCGGCAGGTTATAAGATTGACGATTTGTATAATCTTGTAAACGAAACGGCAGCGTTAATTTTGGCAGAAGTAAACAGCACGGCAGATTTCAATCTGAAGGATGTTGTTGCAGAATACAGCGACGTAGTGATCGGCGAAATGCTTGCCGAAACTATGGATACGTCTGTGAAGAATTTGAAGAACGTCATTTCCGAAGTAAAAGAACTGTGCGAAACGAGAAGCCTTGTTTCCATCATTCTTGAAATGTCCGGTGAAGCACGCAACGAAGAAGAAGCGGAACAGCTTATTGATTCCTTATTGGAAACCATAGATAGCTACCTTGAATATATCGGCGAAACCAGCATTAAGCTGACGACGGACAGACAGGGTAACGCGTCCATGTTGACGTTGAAGCTGGATATCGAAATCGATACTTTGGGAAATAGCATCAATGATGGCGTTCAAAGAAAGAACACCATTATCCTCAAGGGTAACGGTACGATCAAGTTCAATGATTCGTACGATATGACATTCGGCGATCTCCGCGATGAAATCCACGAAATCTTTGAAGATTTGAAGTTTGAAGACGGATTGAAGATCGAAGCTGCGAATAACGGAATCAGCTACGTCGTATACAGAAAAGATAACGCTATGCTTATCGTTCCCGACGTAAAACTTCTTTCGATTTCGGGTGCAGACTACGTGGAAGCTCTTGGTAAAGAAGCGATTGACGGCATCGAGTACAACAAGTACACGGTAATGTGGAGATACTGGTATGATGACAGCCTCGGCTATCATTCCTGGAACGAGTGTTATTATCAAGAAGATTTCTATGGCATGCAGATGAGTGGAACGTGCGGCGATTGGAAACATTATGGCATAAATGCGGAATATGGTTATACCTATTATACGGTATGGGCAATGAGCGACGGCACGATTGTTCGTAGCGAACTTGATTGGGAAACGACCAAGGATAACTTGTGGCATTCCAGCACGTTCTCTTTCTGGTACAACGACACGACGAAGGAATATTCGAAGGTTACGCCTCACGATTATCAGTTGCTCGACAGCTATGAAACCGACGAATGCGAAAAGACCAGTTGGTGGAAGTATGAATGTTCTATTTGCGGTGATGTCTATATCCAAGAAGATAGAAATTGGCATGAAGAATATAGAACGTGCGTCTTAGTAGAAGGCGCTACAAGCTGTGAAGACGGTTGGCAATACGTTTATAAGTGCTACAACTGCGATTATGAAGAAGTAGAAAAAGACGTACAAAACTATCATAATGGTAACTATACGTATTACCAGGTAGATACGACCTGCGGCGAGGTGAGAATAGAGTACTATTCCTGTGCTTGCGGATATCATCATAATACTTATTTCTATCTCCATGGCGATTGCAATTTCGAAGAAGTATACGTGGAAACGAAATTTGATGAAAACGGTTTCCCCATCAGCAATCCTAACCGCACCTATAAGTGTACGGAATGCGGTGCCGTTATCGTATTGACGGTTGAAACCTCGGAAGAAGGCTGTCAGGCTATCGGTTCTATCAAAATTACGTATAACAATACAGTGATTATTGAAAAGAGCTATACTGTGGCAAACCATGAGAATTATACGTACAACGAAGAAACCGTAGACGGCTACCTTGTGAGAACAAAGGTATGCGACAAGTGTAACACGCTCATTGAAACGTACAAATTCGATGAAAATGGTCGTACCGTTTATTATGCGAATGAAAGAGGCATGGGTTACCGTTACGAATACGAAGGTTGTCAATACACCAAGTATTACTTCAACGCAAACGGCGACTATAATGAAGAAGAAGGCGTGGACCATAACTCTAAGCTCGTTATTGAAGTGGTAGAAGGCGGCGAAAGCTGCTTAGACGGCATTGAAGAGAATATCTATTGTGCAACCTGCGGCGAATATCTGTATTCGTATGGCAGCTATACGCCTGATGCGCATTATTTCAATCGTTATGAGTTTGAGCCTACTGAATATACGATAGAAACGACGTGCGGCACAGCGACTGTTCTGTACATTGAGTGTGCTTGCGGCGAAGAATCGCGTATGTACGACTGGACGGCAGAAAACTGCGACATGACCGTTGTGGAAGAAACCGAAACGAAGTATGTAACGGCTTGTAGCCAATGTGGTCTCAAGATTGTTGCGGCGATGGAAGAAACCACGGCAGATTGTATTACGACGCAAGTGGTTGTGGTAAACGTATACAACGGCGGCGATACGGCAATTTGGTCGAAGACGTTTAAGTATTCCTACGCAGACCATAATATGGAAACGGTAGAAAGCACGGACGCAAACGGCAATAGAGTGGAAACGATCGGTTGTACGGTTTGCTCGATGATAGAAGAGAGAACAACGTACGATCAATACGACAGAGTGCTTCGTTACGAACGCGCAGACGGTAGCGGCTACTACTACGAATACGACGGCTGTTACTATTATAAACACTATTTCGATGAAAATGGTAAGGATCAAGGTGGCAGCAGCGGTGAAAACCATAAGATGGAATACAAATACGAATTCTTGACGGATTCTAAGAATTGTGAAGACGGCGTTAAAGTAGTTAGAGGCTGTTCCGTATGTGATTACGTAGATTACGAAGATAGATATTATTATCATTCTGAGGGAAGCAAAGTTTCGTACGAACATTCTACCGATTGCGGTTATATTGAGTTATATGCTTATAACTGCCCTTGCAACTATTACGTTGTTAATTATGAGAGATTCGATATATACAGCTCCTGCTCCTTCAGTAGCGAAGGGGAAGGGTTTGATGATACGGACACCGTATTTAATCGTTATTTGATAACCTATACTTGCCAAGATTGCGGCTACGTATATACCGTAGATTATTATGAACAAAAAGTCGGTTGTGTTGTGTACTATTACCTCGAATTTAAATTTGGCGTAACGGCAGACGGTTGCGATGAAACGTATACCTTCTGTTATGAAGAAGCGGAACACAACATCAGAGAGGAAATCGGCGGCACGGATGACGGAATCTGGCTGTACGAATGTTATTGTGAAGATTGCGAAACGTGGTTTGAACACTACGAATACAAAGAAGATCAATACGGCAGAGGAGTGTATTATATGGACCGCTTAGCAGGTATTGGTTGGGAAATGGTATACGGCGAAAACTGTTCTTACGTAAAGTACACGTTGGACCAAGCAGGAAACAGAGGCGAATTTACCGAAGGTTACGACCATGCAGACTATCGTTATCGCTACGAATTGAACGAAGGTTCGGTAACGTGTGAAGACGGTACCACCTATATCCGCTATTGTCCCGAATGTAATTACGTAGTAGATACCTGGCAAAGCAGTGGACATTCCACGTTCGAGCATATCGAAGAGTTCACGGTGAAATGCGGTAAAGTACGTCTTAGCTACGATGCATGCGCTTGCGGCAAAGTAGTTGATAGACACATGAACGTTGAAGGTTCTTGCAATATAACGCACCAGAATACAGAAAGCCTGAGCGAATATTACCGCCACTGGAAGGACACGTACGTTTGCTGTATAACCGAGTGTGGATTCTCTTATACGCATGAGTATTATTACTACTACGAAAAGGAAGATGACTGCCTTGCAACGTACGTAAGCATTTATACGTTGTACAACGACGGCGTTGCGTTGACGACGAAGACGGGTAGCGATAAGAGCACGGTTCACCGTTGGGAAACTGTGGATTCGACCGACGCAAACGGTATTCATACGTGTATTGAAAAGTGTAAGGGCTGTGGCATGCAAATCATTGAAAAATGGGATAGCTACGGCAGACATATCTATTACTGGAACGATAATGACGGTTATGGATGGAAGCGTGATTTTGTAGGTTGTGATTATACGCACTATGAATTCAACAGAAACGGCGTTCACTATTCCTATACGGGTACGGAACACGTTATGTACCACGATAGATATATCCAAGAAGCTTGTACGCAGTACGGCACGTATATCTCCTATTGCAGATGCTGTGATTATAGATACGAATACAATTACGTAACGCCTTCGCATCAATATGAATGGAACGAAGAGTTGCAGTTATACGTATGCGCACGTTGCGGTTTGGAAAATGAGAAAAACGTAGACGGCGATTTCGTTGTTGAAGATTTGACGGACGACTACGGCAATCAAGCGTATACGGCAGGCTTCTTTAACAAGCTCGGTAAAGAATGGGATATGGAAGAGGGCTACAGCTTCTATATCGTATTAAACTACGGCATGGATAACGTTAAGGTAACGGAAGGCGTTAAATTCGATTTGTTCGAATACGGCTACGAATACACGGGCGCAGCAGGCAGCGGTATCATTACGTTGGATATGGAATCGTTGAATGCGGCAATCACCGAAGCGTATGGCGAGGATTGGGCTGGCTTTGAAAACGTCAGCATCGTATTCCAGGTATTTGACTCCGTGGATGCAAATAACCAACCTAGCTATGTGGATCACGTGCTTACGTTTACAACAATTTAATTTCTATTTCGCATAGAAAGGCTTAAAAAAAGCGCTCCCGTTGAGTACTCAACGGGAGCGTTTATCTGTGTCGATTTAGCAAGGAATTCAATGGGAATAGGGGACAAAACGTGCCGTTTTAACCAACTTATCTTATCCTTGTTCACTTCGTAAATATCGCCCTTTTAAGGCGTTTAAAATTGCGATAGGGGAAGCCTAACCAAAACAAAATAATCTGAACCAGCCCCAAAGCCGTCTTTTTCGTGCTTTACGGCTCGTCGTCATTATAATACTTTGGTATGATTGCTTCCTCCTCGCCGAAAATCAACAAAAAAATCCAAACTTTGGGGTGCGAAGCAATTTTATAGTGAAAGAATTTCTTGCGGATACAAGGCAAAAACCGCAGACAAACCAAACGGTTTATCAAGGATTTCAACGCAGTAGACACTGAAATTCTACGTTAAAAATCTTGGTTCGGATTATTGTTTTGGTTAGGCAGTGTTTGCGGTTTAGCTATCATACGCTTGCCCTAATGAGAATGATAGAGGATAGAAAAACCCCTCGCGGATTGCGCCGCGAGGGGTAAATGTTGAATACATTTTACTTTTCAGAATCGCTCTGGTTATATTCACTAAGCAAGAACATCAATTCATCCCAAGTATAATCGCCTTTTTCGATTGCTACCTTAAAGTACTTGAACGGGAACGCATTGAAAACTTCTTCAGAAACATAATCTGCGAAATCTTCATACGTATACAAGCCGTATTGTTCGATATCTGCCTGCATCTTTTCTTCGTCATATTTCATCGTTTCGTCATACTCGAAGAAGTTTACGGTTCTACCCGAAAGAGTCAGCATATTGTCTGCAATTACATTCATATGCCATGCGCTTACAGGTGTAAAGATACGAACATATTCTTCCGCAATCGTTACGTTATCCAACGTTACAATCTTGCTTACAACCTCACCATTTTCATATACAGACGAAATAAACTCGTCTCCGATAAATTCATAAGCGTTATCTGCGTTGATATATACGTACTTATTCTCAGTCTTGCTAAACACAGCGTGCTCGTCTGCAATTCTAAGAACTTGGCCATTGGAGAAGGACAAGCTGATTACCGTGTAATATGCCGCTTCTGCCGTTGCATGCGTATTTACAAGCAGAGGCGCAACGTCATATTTACCCGTTTCATGGTTGAATACAAGAAGCTCATCGCCCATCTTCAAATCTTCCACAGCTTTCTGCGTACCGTCTGCGAGAGTAACCATCGTGCCTTCAACAAGACAACCACCCTCTTCTGTTGTAACTGTTATGGTAACATTACCGCTAACCGTTATCGGATAATCCCCAGCGGCGCTTCCCGACGTTGTGCCAGATACGCTACCTGTAATGCTTACATTACTAACAGTATATGTGGTAAAGCCAGAAGTTCTATCAGCGATCTTCACGGTATAGCTTCCCTTAGGCAACTGTACAGAATCGGTAGAGGTATAATCGGTTCCGTTCAGTGTTACAGTTGCATTATTGGGTGTTATGCTAATCGTAGGATATGCTTCGGTGGTAACAACAAGCGAAATTGGACCACTTATCGTTATCGAGATCGTTTCGGCTGCTGTCATATATGTGGAACTACCAAGATTGTCTCCGCCATTTATCTGAATGCTCGTCATTGCATAATTCGAAGAAGGTGTTACCGTAACACTTGGCGTAGAGCCGCTTTCGTACAAGCTACCGCTTGTCACACCGCTAACAGACGAGTTGCCAGTAGTAACCGTTACCGTGTACCACGTTGTAAATGTAATCGTCGTATTTGCGGTTACGTTGCTTACCGTGTAACTCGTTCCGTTGATTACCGTGTCATTTGCTTTAATCGTTGCATTTGCAGGTACAGTCAACGTAAACGTTACGCTGCTGCCGTGCTGCACGGTTTCGGTCTTACTCGTCGCATCGTCAATCTTTACACCGCCTGAACAGCTTGCCGTTACCGTATACGTCTTAATTGTTGCCGATATGTTAATCGTAGTATCCTTCAGCAAGGTAAAGGTGTAAACTCCGTTGTTTGCCGTGAGCGTTTCGCCGTTTACTGTTACAGCGCTTACGTTATAAGCTTCACTCGGCGTGATGGTGATTTCTGTGCCTTCATTGAATTTTGCGCCGTTAGAAACGGTGTTGCCGTTTGCCGTTACGGTTGCACCCGCCGTGTCGCCGTTTAACGTTACGGTATATTGAGAAGTGATAACTTCTTTGTTGATTGTACTGTTATTGTACACAAACTCAACGTCCTTCGTTACTGCAACCAAATCGCCGTCCGCGTTTGTGATTCTAAAGCCTGCTTTAATCGTAACCGTAAAGTTAGTATCGAATGCAGCCGTAGCCAATCTCATCATCAAACCGCTGCCGTTGGTCGTTTCTACGTATACGGGATATGCCGCAGGGTTGGAAAGCCAGCAGCTACAGGAGTTACCCAACCTATCTCCGTTTGCATTTTCCGTAATCAACGATCTTGCAGACTGTCCGTTTACGTAGATATATTCCATAATATCCACGCCGTCGTTGTTGGTAATAGGTGCGTCGTTTCCAACATACCACGTGTCGTTTACAGAGGTATTGAAATAGTGATTGGTGCTTGTTGTGCCATCCTCATTAGTTACGGTATTCGTGATACCCGTATCCAACAAGCCGACGTAAACTTCGTCCGTATGCGCACCCCAAGAACGGTCTTCCATTGCAATTCTGTCTGTGATGTCCGTAAACGCGCTATTTTCCAACGCCGTTGCCGTAACTGTAAGGTCTGCGCCGTTTACCGTTGCCGTGTATGTGGTCGCATTTACCTTGGTTGCATTGGCTACGCCGACAAGCGTACAGCCGCTGTCTGCCGAAACCGTAAACGTTACCGTCGTGCCGTTGTCTACGTACGCGCCGTTCGCTACGTTGTCTGTCGTAATGCTTGCATTTTCGCCCGAATAGGTTACTTTGTAGAGTTTGTCAACCGTAACCGTAACCGTTGTATCTGCCGTTACGTTGCTTACCGTATACGTGCCGTCGTTATTATTCGTTACGTTCGCTACGCCCGTAATCTTATAGCCTTCGGTTGCCGCTACCGAGAAGGTAAGCGAGCCGCCGTTTGCAACTACCTTAATGCCATTGTTGGAAATTTCGCCGCCGTCTACCTTTGCGCCCTCAGGAACAACGAACGTTATAGTCTTGCCTTGTTCCGCTGTTACCTTAATTGTATTGGATTGCGCTACCGTAAACGTATACGTATTGTTTGCTGTCAAAGGCAGCTCAGTGTTGTTAACAATTACCGAAGAAATCAAGTATCCGTCGTCAGGCGTTGCCGTCAAGGTATACGTATTGCCTACCGCAAACGTACCTACGCCGCTAACGTTTGCGTTTGTCGTCTTTGAGCTTACCGTAACGCCGCCAAGCACACGCGACCATGTAATATCAGCAGCCGCGCTGTTCGGTCCTGCGTAAATCCATTCTACCTTTTCCGTGAATGTATAAGCTACGTTATTAGCGGACCAGATCGTTGTACCTGCCTCGATGACTACTTTATCGCCGAATGCGGCTTTACCGATCATGCCTGTGCCGCCGAAAGCAAGCCACGTGGCACCTGCATCCCAACGTTGATATCTAACGTATGTAAACGGCGTGCCGTTTAAGGTAATGCTGCCTGTACCGATTTGCAAATCGTTAAACGCGCCCTCATTTTCCGTCGTATAGCCGTCTAACGGTGCAGTAAAGTACATACGAAGTTCGCCGTCGCCTTGATTATGCGCACGTTCGCCAAAGCTTGCCGAGGACAGCTCGCCCATCGTGCTTTCGTCATAGTTTTGCGCCCAGAAGCTACCCGTATAGTAATACGTGATTTCTTCCGTGACGGTGTAATATTCCGTACCCAACCAGAAGCGCGCGCCTGCCGCAATGGTAACCACATCGCCTACTGCAAAGTCATTTTCGTCGCAGAAACCGAGGATTTGATAATACCCGCCATCGGGATTTTCCTGACCGTGATATCTCACTTTCTCAATTTCGGTAACCGTACCGTCTTTCGACGTACGATATACCGCGTAAGGATCGTCTTTGGACATATTTTCCGTCGTGAGAAGGCTAACCTTTGCGCTCTCAGGGAACCAGTGATTTGTCGTGGTGATACGGATTTCGTTTTCAGGCGTGCCGTAGTCGCTAATTGCCGTAACCGTACCTTGCGTAGCAAATTCACTCGTTGCATATTGCGCCTTTTCCGTACCGACAACCCAAGCGCCCGTCGCATAACCATACGCATCTACGTTGCCGTCTGCCAAGAAATAAGCGTACATTTCGTCTTGGAAAATATAATAGCCGCCGTTTTGCTTAACAATCGTACCGGGCGCGCCGTACAACTTGTCGCTGCTATGCCAACCGAATACCTTATTTGTATATTCGCCTGTGCCGATCAATTCCAAAATCTTGTGGTTGCCTTCATTCCAGTAGTATCGACCACCGGAAATGGGAATCAACTTGGTTGCATCCTGACCGCATTGAATATATACGGGATAAGGATACTTTGTCGTATCCGAATCGGAGCCAAATTCAAAGGTAAACTCGCCGTTGATCATGACGTCGTCGTAGAATTCTATACGAACCGTAAATTCGTCAGGCTCACCTTGATTGCCCGAAGAGTCTTCCGCACAGTTGGTAATTTCCTTTACGTCCGAGTTATACAAGTAGCCTAAGAACATGCCGTAGTCTTCCGTTTCAGCCGTCTTTGTATAATCGATGGTGTAATCTTCCGTCAGTTTATACATAACGCCGTTTGCATAGAATACGGAATCGCCTTTGATTACGATTTTGTCGCCGTTTTGAAGGTCGCTGGTATCAAGCGCAAAGAACAAACGCATTTGCCATTCCCCAATGCTATTCTGTTCTTTCAACGTCCAAACGCCTTGCAATTCGATACCGTCGCACAAAACCTCGTCGCCGCGCTTATGTTCTATGTTTACAGCACCAATATCCATTTGCGTTTTATCTGCAAACGCTTCTGTATGTAACGTAGCAAATACTTTTACACCGTGATAAGACTGGTTCACGTCGTTTTCGTCTTTTACCTCGAAATCCGCTTCCGCAGCAACACCCGTCAAAACAAATTCTTCCGAAGAGGTCGTTGCCAAAGTGAGGGTACGGTTTGTCGTGAAATTCATCGCTTGCGTAACGTCGATTTCCTCGCTGCCTTCCGTGTCGTACCATGCGTTACCGTCGACATCAGTAGGAACGTTCGTAGGCTTCTCACCCCAAAGCACTTCTTCGGTGATTGCATTACCTTCGCTATCCGTCAGCGCATTGCCCTGAGCGTCCGTATACGCGATTGTATAGGTAGGGACGAATGCTTTAATCATCGGTGCAGCTTGATCGTCAAGCTCCGCCGAGCCCCAATAAACGTCGTCTTTGATGGTATCTTGATACGCTTTCTTTGCAACGTAAGCCAACGAACGCTCTGCTACGTCCGTCTGCGCGACGACTTCGTTATCGCTTGTTCTTACGATAACGCCTCTATACGAAAAGTTTTCTGTATACCATTTTTCGGGCACGTTGTAAACATACGCAACCGATTCCCAGTTAGGGGTTGTTTCTGTATCGTAGAACCAAAAGCCCGTTGTTTCAATTTGTAATACGGTAGCCGTATCGAACGAAAGCTCGCCGCCTAAGTTATTTAACACTTTCGTGGGGATAACAAGCGTATACGTCTTATAGCCTTCTGCAAGCACAAAAGAACCGTTATTCTCGTTCGTTTTCGTCGTGTCCAACAGGGGGGTGGTGGTACCAGGGATCGTATAACCGTCCACTGTTTGTACGTGGAAACGGATACCTTGTTTGGTCGCTTTTACAAGTTCCCTGCCGTTGCCGTCTTGCTTTTTTTGGCTTTTAAAAACACGCACGGACGCGCCGTCCGTTGTATACTCCGAGGACACAACGGCTTCTGCATTCGCCTGTAAAGTAGTAGGGCGTGCTAAAAGGGTGCCTGCGCAAAGTACCAAAGACGCAAAGCAGGTGGTTAATAAGATTTTCAATGTTTTCAAAGTAGATTTTTTCATAATATCACCTTAACCCCATGTAGACTCCTGAGGGAACTCAACTCCTGCGTCAGTGTCGCTCGTGGTAATCACATCTGTTGCAGAAAAGATGATGATTTCTACGTGAGGTGCTTCGTATGCAGAAAGTACGAAGCTTGAAAGTTCAAGTTCTTTTACATTCATTTCTAACCTCTCCTTTGTTGTCGTATAAAATGAAGATAGGGCTTTTGTGCAACGCAAAAGCACCCCGATTAATAATTTTGCCCCTCCCTAATATCTATTGGGGAGTGATGTTGAATACGGATTTTGATGAATCAATTCGATAAACGAATTATTACCATCGATATTATCAGAAAAATAATATCTTTATTATTATATTATATATGGTCGCGTAAGAAAAATCAACCATTTCTATAGCAAAAAGTTAAAAAAATAAATTTTTTAACGTGTTAACAAAAAATCAAGTAGTATTTAGTGGTAAAATATTGCGCGGTCGACAGGAATCTACTCTTTGGGCAGAGCGTCGAAACACGGGACAAGTTTAGATAAGTAATTATGTTTAGTGTGCCGTATTTCTCGCGTGAACCTGCATGCAATTATGCGTTTCGCGCGACTATCTACGACAAAACAAAAAAGGAAACCTCAAGCGAGATTTCCTTTTTTGTGGTGCGGTCGACAGGAATTGAACCTGCATGGAGTTACCCACAAGATCCTTAGTCTTGCGCGTCTGCCAGTTCCGCCACGACCGCGTTAACGAGAATAATTATATATCAATCATATCAGTTTGTCAACTCATTTTATCCCACTTTCTAAAAATTTTTATATTTTTTTCAAAACCTTTAAAAAGTTGCTTTCAACAATCTGCCTTAAATAAAACCGCCAAAAAGCAAATATGTGGCAAAATCGCATTCATTACGTACATGGTATGCCTATTTATATCAAAAAACAGGGGTTAAGGCAATATAAAACAGAGTGTGCCGAGCAAAAGTCCAACGCCGCCGCCCACCAATAAATCGGACGGATAATGGACGCCCAAGGCGAAGCGAATATACCCAAGTAATGCGCTTGCCGCCAGCAATAAACCACCTGCAGTGGGATAAAAACGCAGATATGCCATCGCGATTACCGCCGCGCAGGCAAGGTGTCGGCTGGGGAAAGAACGGTTATCGGCGGAGTATTTTTTGAGGAGTGGTTTGATGCCTGCTCCGTTTTCTGCATAGGGACGAGGTCTTTCGATAAGAGCGCGCAAAACGCTTACGAGCAGCAAAGTCAGCGCGGGGGGAATAGTAATCGACAGCCAGCCGTTTATGCCGTTAAACTGCGTAGGTTCTAACAAAGCCAACAAAAGCAAGAGGGGATAACACACGATAAACAAACCGCTTAAAAGGCGGTTGATAATTTTGATCGCGCGTTTTGCCTTTGGGTGAGAACGGTAGAACGCAGCGCTTTTATTGTAAGCGGAAACGTAATCGTATTTCATAGATACAGTATACCATAAAAAGCGTGCGCATGCAAGCGTTTACGAAAAAAACCTCCGCGAAGGGGGATTCGCGGAGGTTCTATATTATTGTAATTATTCCTTGCTTGCTTCTGCAATAATTTTGTCAACGAGCATAGGGGGAACGTCTTCATAGCCCAAGAATTCGGAAACGAATTTACCGCTGCCTCTAGTGAGGGAACGAAGTTCCATCGTATACGTCTTAATTTCCGCAAGGGGAACTTCCGCTGTGATGATGGAGCGATCGCCTTCGGTATCCGTACCCATGATACGGCCACGACGCTTGTTGATGTCGCCCATGACGTCGCCGAGATAATCTGCAGGGATTGCAATCTTCAAGCTGTAAATGGGTTCGAGCAGTACGGGTTTCGCATTCTTAAGTCCTTCCTTGAACGCAATCGATGCCGCCATTTTGAAAGAGAGTTCGTTAGAGTCAACGTCATGGTAGCTTCCGTCGTACAGAACAGCTTTCAAACCGGTTACGGGGTAGCCTGCCAAGGGGCCGTGTTCCATCGCTTCGCGTAAGCCTTTTTCAACTGCAGGGAAGTAGTTCTTGGGAACTGCGCCGCCAACCACTTCTTCGTCGAATACAAATTCTTCTTCACTGGGGGAGAAACGAATCTTAACGTGACCGTACTGACCGTGACCGCCCGACTGTTTCTTATGTTTACCTTCTGCTTCTGCACTACCTCTGATGGTTTCGCGGTAAGCAATCTTCGGCTCGGAAAGTTTCATATCTACACCGTAACGTGCTTTCACTTTCTTAGCGAGCATTTCCAGCTGAATGTCGCCCTGACCGCCGAGTACCATTTCGCCTGTTTCCGCATTCTTTTCAATAGAGAAGGTGTAGTCTTCTTCTTTGAGTTTTGCAAGACCTGCAAATACCTTATCTTCTTCGCCCT
The DNA here is from genome assembly GCA_045594025.1 of Candidatus Scatosoma sp. GTDB lineage: Bacteria > Bacillota > Clostridia > Christensenellales > Borkfalkiaceae > Scatosoma. The sequence continues at coordinate 3,157 of JAZNXS010000042.1, read as the reverse complement.
TCTTTTCAGCCGCTACGGACATGAACAGAGTGGGCTTCGGGAAGTGGATGGGGGTGAATCTGATCTTTGCGGAAGGATCGCAAAGGGTGTCGCCCGTGTTGGTATTGCCAAGCTTGTTTACAGCGCCGATGTCGCCTGCTGCAAGTTCGTCTACGGGTTCCATCTTCTTACCGCGGAGCGCGTAAACCTGACCGATACGTTCTTCACATTCGGTGTTTGCGTTCCAAACGGTAGAACCACTCTTCAAAACGCCTCTAAAGCTCTTTAAATAGCTAAGCTTACCGGAGAAAGGATCGATTACAGTTTTGAATACCTGCGCTGCAAAAGGCGCGTCTGCGTCCGTGCGCACACTGACCATCGTATCGGTAGCGAGATCCGTTGCGAGGGTGTTCAAACGTTCACGCGCAAGGGGCATGTACGTAACGATTTCATTCAAGAGGTTGATAACGCCGCGGTTTTGCAATGCAGAACCTGCCATGACGGGGATGGTGTTTACCGATGCGATACCGATACGGATACCTTGGATGGTTTCTTCGCGAGTCAAATCGCCCGTTTCGAAATATTTATCGAGCAGGAATTCGTCGTTTTCCGCTGCGGTTTCCATAAGGGAAGCTTTCATTTCTTCCACTTGATCTTTCATATTATCGGGGATTGCGATTTCCTGAGGTCCGTTTTCTTTGAAAAGATAAGCGCGTTCCTGCAAAGCGTTTACGCAACCTTGCATTTTGCCGTTTTCCATGATAGGGATCTGGATAGGAGCGATCTTACCTGCGTATTTCGCGCGGAGCGCCTGTACTGTACCCAGATAATCTGCGTTTTCTTTATCCATACCGTTGATGAAGATGATGAGGGGTTTACCAAGCTTCAAACAATAATCTACGATTGCTTCTGCGCCGATGGGCAATACGCCGTTTGCGCCGATAACTAAGCAAGCGCCGCCTGCTGCTCTCAAACCTTCGTTTCTTTCCCCTTCAAAATCGTAATAGCCGGGCAAATCCAAAATATTGATTTTAACGTCTTTCCACGTAAGATGGGAACAGGACGTGTAAATCGACATCTTTTTTGCTTTTTCAAGATCGTCGTAATCGGATACGGTCGTTCCGTCGATTACTTTACCCATACGGTCGATTACACCGCCGTTGAAAAGCATAGCTTCGCAAAGCGTCGTTTTACCTTCGCCACTGTGTCCCACAATCGCAATGTTGCGGATGGTTTTGCCATTGATACTCATAATATTGTTCCCCCTTGTAATAAACGAAATTTTATCGGCGGTTGGGGTGTAACAAGCTTTGGCTTCTCTCCTGGACCGTTTCTTGCTAACAAAAACCGATAATTGCAATCATTATATTATATTTTCTCACATTTTTCAAGGGGTTTTCTGAAAAAAGTTATCGATTTTCGTAATTTTTTTCACTTTTTTCAAATTATTGGGAAAGGAAAGCAATTTTGTTGAGGTTCGTAGGTGGGTAACAGCTGGAAATCATTGACAACATGGAGAAAAGGGACTATAATAGAAGTGTTAAATTGATGAAAGGTGATGAAATGAAGATATACCTTGACCATGCGGCGACGACGCCGCTTAGCAAAAACGTATTGCAGAAAATGACGCCGTATTTTACCGATATATTCGGAAATGCGGATTCTCCGCATGCCGTAGGGCGCAAAGCCATCGGCGCAGTGGATACCGCTAGGGACACCGTGGCGGCGCTTTTGCACGCGAAGCCGAGTGAAATCTATTTCACCTCAGGCGGAACGGAGGCGGATAACTGGGCGATAATCGGCGGCGCTTATGCGCAGAAGACGAAAGGGAAAATGCACGTCATCGTTTCCGCGATTGAGCATCACGCCGTTTTATATGCGGCGGAAAAGCTGGAAAAAGAAGGGTTCAAAGTAACCTATCTTCCTGTGAATGAGGGGGGTATGGTCGAGGTGAACGCATTAAAATCGGCAATTACCCAAGACACGGGCTTGGTTGCCATTATGTATGCAAACAATGAAACGGGGATAATCCAACCGATACAAGCGTTGGTAGATGTGGCGCATGAAAGCGGCGCGTTATTTTTCACGGACGCGGTACAGGCGGCGCCCTATATGCAGCTCGACGTAAAGGAATTAAATGTGGATATGCTCTCCTTGTCTGCGCATAAATTTTACGGGCCTAAGGGCTGTGGCGTGCTCTATATCAAGCAGGGCGTCAAAATAGAGCGTTTTGTTGGCGGCGGTGAACAAGAACGCGGTTTGCGCGGTGGCACGACTAACGTGCCTGCTGTCGTGGGTTTAGCGGCGGCTTTAGAAGAAAATGCGGCCACCGTGTACGAGATGAATAAAAAAATTTCCGATTTGCGCGCATTGTTTTTGCAGGAAATTTCCTCGTTAGAGGGCGTGATCATCCATGGAAAGGGGGGAAGCCTGCCCTCTGTTCTTAATTTGCGTGTAAAAGGCGTGCAAAACGTGGATTTATTATATAATTTGGATTTAAAGGGAGTCTATATTGCGGTGGGCGCAGCTTGCGCAAGCGGTTCGGTAGATCCAAGCCACGTACTTCTTGCGATGGGATTGACGGAGACGGAGGCGAAAGAGAGCGTTCGCATCAGCTTTGGGAAAAACAACACGGAAGAAGAAGTGCTTGAAGCGGCTCGCTTATTCAAAGAAACGGTGCAAAAGCTTCGATTGAAGAGTTTTTAAAAAAAGTGGATAAAAGCACTTGCAATTCCTTTACTAATTCAAAAAAAAGTGATATAATAAATACAGATAAATTTCGGAGGTAAGAAAACATGGCACATATTATTACTGATGAATGCGTAGCTTGCGGCGCTTGCGCTGATACCTGCCCCGTTGGTGCGATTGCTCTTGATGAAGCAAAGGGTATCTACGTGATTTCCGATGAATGTGTAGATTGTGGCGCTTGCGAAGGCGGTTGCCCCGTTGAAGCAATTAAGGAAGTTTAAAGAAAATAAAAAAGGGCACCTGTGTGGGTGCCCTTTTTCCTTACAAATGAAAGCGCAGGGGGAGTGCGCTTTTTTATTGTATAAAGAATACCCCGCGTTAGACGCGGGGTTCAGAAAATGTTAAACATATAATTCTTGAAAATAGAAACTCCTTTCGGTATAATAAATTGAGGTCTGCAAACCCAAAATAAAAACCAAAAGGAGGACAT
>JAZNXS010000041.1:0-63444 GCA_045594025.1 Candidatus Scatosoma sp. | reverse complement strand
AGCTACTTTCAAAACGGGTACGACCAAAGAAGGCGACGTTATGAAAGTGGATATTTGCAGCAATTGCCATCCTTTCTTCACGGGCAAGCAGAAGTTGGTTGATACCGGTGGACGTGTCGATAAGTTCAAAAAGAGATATGGTCTTTAATTGGTAACACAGGGCTTTAAGACAGTCTAAGTCTTAAAGCCTTTCTTCTTTTATTGGCAACACCGTATATACTGTGCCTTTCTTCGTTGCGGCTCGGTTACGTACTTTTGTACGCGCCCTCGCCGCGCCTTGAAATGCTTGTATCTACGCTGTTGCGCCAACCTGACGTTGGACGCAGTCGTGAGTGTTATAGACGTTTTTGAAGAATGTTTCGCATATCACTATTCTACAAAAATGAAACGAAAAGATACGCGCCCTCGCCCACTCATCATTCCTTAAGGATAGATAAACATGAAAAAAACAAAAAACAAAAAAACCTGCACCTATATCGGCGGTCAAGCCGTAATGGAAGGGGTTATGATGCGCGGAAAGCTGTCTATGGCGACCGCCGTTCGTGATCCCGAAGGTGCTATTCAAATTGAATCCGAACGTTTAGTTCCACCCGAAGAAAAAAGCAAGTTTCTTCGTCTGCCTTTTGTGCGTGGCGTGGTGAATTTTATCAATTCCCTCGTTGATGGAAATCGTATTTTAATGCGTAGCGCCGACGTAGCGGCTACCGACGACGAACAGGTAACGAAAGCGGAAAAGTGGCTGAACGAAAAACATAAAGTCGACGTTGACGGCGTTCTGAGTTTTATTTCCATGCTCCTGGGTATCGTTTTGGCATTAGCGCTATTTATCGCGCTTCCGCAGTGGATTACCGGCTTTTTGCCCAAGGATATTTTCGATAAAACCAGCGCAGACTGGAAAGGGATATGGTTCAACCTTGTAGAAGGTGGAATTCGAATCCTCATTTTCATCGCATATATTTTGCTGATTTCGTTGATTCCCTCGTTAAAACGAGTGTTTATGTGCCACGGTGCAGAGCATAAAACGATTACCTGTTATGAAGAGGGTAAGGAACTGACGATCGAGAACGTAAGAGGGTGTTCTCGTGTGCATGACAGATGCGGTACTACCTTCCTCTTTATTGTTATGATTGTCAGTATTCTCGTATTCTCGCTTGTAAACGTAGGGATTGCAGGCTTGCGTCTTTATACGGGTGACGATCGTATCGACGGAATCATTCGTTTTGCGGCGAAAGTATTGATGTTGCCCGTTGTAGCAGGCGTTTCCTATGAAGTATTGCGCTTGCTTGCCAAGACGAAAAGTAAAATTTTCCTCATCTTCAAGCTTCCCGGGTTGCTTTTGCAGAGATTGACCACGCGCGAACCGGAGGACGGCATGATTGAGTGTGCGATCGCCGCGTTTAAGACGGTTTTGGCGATGGACGCCGATCCCACCATTCCCGAAAAGGTATTCGCAACGCCCGGCAAGATGAGCTTGCTTCTCAAAAACACCAAAAAGCGTTTTGCGTACTGTGATATAGATGAAGAGGATGCGGAATGGATTTTCGCTATTGTCTTGGGGATTCCCAAGAGCTCTGTGGCTACGGAGGAAAAAATTCTCAAAGTGGCGCAGGCGAAAGAGATCATTCGTATCGCGGATGAACGTTTAACGGGCAGACCGCTTTGGTATATCATCGGTGACACCGATTTTTGCGGCTATAAAATCAAAGTAGACGAAAGAGTGTTGATTCCCCGTCCCGAAACGGAAGAAATGGTCATGATGGCTGTGGCTAGCGTGGAAGAAGGGGATAGCGTGCTCGATTTATGTACAGGTAGCGGCGCGATTGCAATCGCAACGTATAAAGAGCTGGAAAAGAGCAATCGTAAGATAAAAATGACGGCTGTGGATATCAGCCCCGAAGCGTTAGAGCTTGCCAAGGAAAATGCAGAAGCGAACGAAGCGGACGTACTGTTTATTCAGTCGGATTTGTTTAAGAGAATCCGCGGCAGATTCGATTTGATCGTAACCAATCCCCCGTATATTCCCACGAAAGAAATCTGCACGTTGCAACGCGAAGTGCGCTCGTTCGAGCCAAAGCTTGCCTTAGACGGCGGCGAGGACGGTTTGGATTTCTATCGCCGCATAGCGGCGGAAGCGCCGAAATATATCAATCGTAACGGCGTATTGCTCATGGAAATCGGGCAAGGCCAGGCGGCGGAGATTGTGAAGATGTTCAAGGGAATTTCCTATTCCATGGTCATTCAGGATTTCAACGGAATCGACAGATATATTAAAATCGTATTTTAATTAGGTGAACGTTTTCACCTTGTAAAAAGTGGAATTTGCCAGACGGCGTGCATTTTGTTTAACGACATTCACTTTGCGGCAGTAAAACTTCACGAAATCATAAAGGAGGTCGCCCATGTTTAAGAAATTATCCGATATAAAAACTCGATACGAATTTTTATCCCGTCAGCTTGCGGATACGGAAGTCATCGCAGACATGGGTACCTGGCAAAAGTATTCCAAGGAGCAAGCAGACCTCACGGAAACGGTGGAAAAATACGAGGAATACCTCGCAACCGAGCGTGAAATGACGGACGCCTTTGCAATGGCGGAGACGGAAACGGATGCGGAAATGAAAAAGATGCTCTTTGATGAGGGCTACGATTGCAAAGATCGCCTTTCCAAAATCAAAGACGAGCTGAAAATTTTATTATTGCCCAAGGACAAAAACGACGAAAGAAGTTGTATTTTAGAAGTGCGTGCAGGCACGGGCGGCGAGGAAGCGGCGCTGTTTGCGGCGCAGCTTTGCAGAATGTACCAAAGCTATTGTGCCAATCACCGTTTACGCATGGAGGAGATGGATATCAACGCTACCGAGCTTGGCGGCGTAAAAGAAGCCATCTATAACGTAACGGGGGCAGGCGCCTATAAAATGCTGAAATATGAAAGCGGCGTTCATCGCGTTCAACGCGTACCTGCTACCGAGACGCAGGGTAGAATCCATACCTCGGCGGCCACTGTAGCCGTGCTTCCCGAAGCGGAGGAAGTAGAGGTGGAAATCAACGATAAGGACATTCGTATCGACATTTTCCATTCCGGCGGCGCAGGCGGACAAAACGTAAACAAAGTAGCTTCTGCCGTGCGTATTACCCACTTCCCCACGGGGATTGTGGTCACCTGCCAGGACGAGCGTTCGCAACTCAAAAACAAGGAAAGAGCGTTTAAAGTACTCCGTTCCCGTGTGTACGATTTCTATAATGGGCAGAACGCAAAGGCTCGTGAGGAAAACAGACGTAGTATGGTCGGTTCGGGCGATCGAAGCGAACGTATCCGCACCTATAATTTCCCGCAAAGCCGTGTCACCGATCATCGTATCGGGCTCAGCCAATACAATCTTGAAGCATTCATTGCAGGAGATATTGATAGTATGGTAGAAGCGCTTGCCATTGCAGACAGAGAAGCACTTTTAGCCTCGACGCAAGAATAAAAGAATGACCGTCTTTTTTCCAAAAAGGCGGCATTTTTTCGATTAAAACTATCGAAAAAACAAATACAAAACGTTACATTATCTAAAAAAGTTGATAATTTTAAAAGAATTTCACAAAATCGGTATGTAGGCGGTTGCTTTCTTTTTAAAAAAAAGGTACAATAAGACGGAAAGAAAAAACAGATAGAGAGGACACAGATGAAAAACAGAGTAGCGCAAAGAATGACGACCATATCTCCCTCCCTGACTTTGGCGATTTCCGCCAAAGCAAAAGCAATGAAACAGGCTGGAGAAAACGTAATTTCTTTTGGCGTAGGCGAGCCTGATTTTAATACGCCCGATCACATTATTCAAGCGGCGAAAGCGGCTTTGGACGCCGGGCATACGAAATACACGCCCTCGTCGGGATTATTGCCTTTGAGAAAGGCAATTTGCGAAAAATTCAAAAAGGACAACGGTTTGGAATACGAACCTTCTCAAATTATCGTTTCCAACGGCGCAAAGCATTCCATTTTCAACGCGTGTTACGCGCTTTTGGACGAGGGGGACGAAGTAATCATTCCTCAGCCCTACTGGCTTACGTATCCCGAAGTGGTTAAGGTCTGCGGCGGTGTGCCCAAATACCTGCCCTGCAAAAAGGAGAATAAGTATAAGTTTTCCGCAGAGGAGTTGAAGGCGGCAATCACGCCCAAGACGAAGATGTTAATTTTCAACTCGCCCTCTAACCCCACGGGCGCGGTATATGGTGAAGAGGAAGTCCGTGCGATTGCTAAGGTTTGCGAGGAAGCGGAAATCTTCGTGCTCGCGGATGAAATTTACGAAAAGCTTTGCTATAATGGTGTGAAACCTTTCTCGATTGCCAAGGTCAGCGAGAAGATGAAGGATTTGACAATTACGGTCAACGGCGTATCCAAAACGTACGCGATGACGGGTTGGAGAATCGGATATTTAGCAGCGCCCAAAGACGTTGCAAAAGCTATCGATTCCCTCCAAAGTCATGCGACGTCGAATGCAAGTTCCATCTCGCAATACGCTACCATGGAAGCGTTGAACGCTCCTGAAGCGGAAATTCAGAGCATGGTAGACGTATTTGATGCAAGAAGAGAAAAGCTTTTGAAATTGATTTCCGAAATCAACGGCGTACAGGCCATCGAACCCGACGGCGCATTCTACGTCATGTTTGTGGTCGGCGGTTTGTACGGCAAGAGCTATCATGGGAAAACGCTCACCAATTCGATCGAGTTTGCCGACGCGCTTTTGGATGGAGAAAAGGTAGCCACCGTTCCCGGTGTTTCCTTTGGCGCAGACGATTGCTTAAGGTTATCCTATTCGCTCAGCGCAGAGGATATTGAAGAGGGTTTGGCGAGAATCAAGCGTTTCGTTTCCGAATTGCAATAAAAAAGGCGTTGTCCAACCTATGGTTGGCGGATATATAAATCAAACGAAAAGAAGAATATGAAAATGTAAAATCCGCCCCTGCGAAGTATATCGCAGGGGCGGATTATTATGGTTTACATTCGTTATACGTGAAACAATTCATTCGGCGTAATATCATAAAGGACGCAGAGCTTTACAATTTGATCATAATTCAATTCGTAAACCCCATTTTCAAAGCGGCTGTACTGTTGTTGTGTCATACGCAATACGGCAGCTGTTTCTTTTTGCGTCATGCCTTTAAATTTTCTTGCTTCTTTTAAATTTTGTCCGATCTTCTTGCTGAGTTCCATATGTAGAATATAACGGAAAATGATGTAAAAAGTATTGACATACATCACATAATGATGTAAAATAAATGCATTCATTTTTCGTGAGGTTTGTATGTATTCTTGTGCATTTTTCGGACATCGCACTTTCGATTATGGATATATAAAGGGGGACGTAGAAGCGTGTATTGTGGAGCTGATTGAGAAAAAGGGAGTAACGCAATTTTATTGCGGAGGTCGTGGGAAATTTGATCGATTATGCGCAAGCATTATTAAAAAATTAAAAGAAAAGTATGCATTTATTCGGTGTACGCAAGTGCTTTCGTATATTCCCAAGAAAAAGGAAGAAGATTCTCTTTTTGATGGATCAATTTATTTGTTGGAACAAAGTATTCCACCATTATATGCGATAGTCGAGACCAATAAACTGTTGGTGGATAAAGTACAGTATATCATTTCGGGCGTGAACTATTCTTTTGGCGGGGCATATCAAGCAGTGGAATATGCAAACAAAAGGCAAAAACAAATTATAAATGTATTTGAGAGATAACTCTTTTTCCCTGAAAAAGATTTTTATTGTACGTTTTATGTAAAAAGTTCATAAAAAACGTAAAAACGAAGAAAAATTTTTCAAAAAGGTCTTGAAATTCTTTGAAAAATCTGCTAAACTATATAAAACCGAGAGAAATACCCAATGAAAACTCGGGTAAGCAGTAAAAATCTGGGAGGATTTTATTATGATTAAAGTTATTTACGGCGCAAAAGGTACGGGCAAAACGAAAATGATGATCGATGCGGCTAACGCAACGGTAGAAAAGGCGAAAGGCCATATGATTTTTATCACGGACAGCAAGCGCGGTATGTATGATTTAGAACGTGAAGTTCGCTTCATCGACACTAGCGATTATGACATCGCAGGCGAAGCGGCGCTTTGCGGATTTGTAAAAGGGGTAATTGCAGGCAATAACGACAACGAATACGTATTCATCGACGGTGTTGTTCGTATCGCTGGTAAGCCCGTTCAGGAAATGGCAGCGTTCTTCTATATGCTTGAAAAAGTAGGTAAGAGCGACGACGTCACGATTACGGTTTCCGTATCGGCTACGAGAGAGGAACTTCCCGATTTCGTAACCAAATATTTAGACGCGTAAAATTTTAAAGTACATCTTACGGCGGGGAATGCGGTTTCCCCGCCGTACTCAAATACGCGCGATTGCGTAACAACCGCGCATCGAGAGAATATTCAAGACAAAATATCATAGCGCAAAAAACGGTTGGCGGTCTGCAGACTGCCCGTTTTCTGCGTTAAAAAATACGCGTGCGCTCGCATACGTACGTAGACGAGCGCGAAAAACACGCTAAAAACCCAAAGGTAGGTGAACAATATGTATTTCATCAGCACAAGAGGCGGAGAAAAAGTAACCGGCGCGCAAGCGATTGTACAAGGTCTTGCAAAGAACGGCGGTTTATACGTGCCCGAAACCTTCCCCACCGTGACGAGAGAAGAGTTGGAATTGATGGGGGAGATGAGTTATCCCGAACGCGCTGCGTTCGTACTTTCGAAGTATCTTGGGGACGAGCTTGGCGCAGAATACCTGAAAGAGGTTTGCGAAAAGGCATATTCGACCTTTGAAGGCAACGATCCCGTACCCCTTGTGAAAATCGACGGGGAAACGGGCTTATACGTATTAGAGCTTTTCCACGGCCCGACGTGCGCATTCAAGGACATGGCGCTGACGGTATTGCCTTATCTTTTGAAAAAGAGCTGTGAGGTAACGGGCGTAAAGGACGAGATTCTCATTTTGGCGGCAACGAGTGGGGATACGGGTAAAGCGGCGTTGGAAGGCTTCCGCGACGTACCCGGCACAAAAGTAGCGGTATTCTATCCCGACGAAGGCGTGGCGAAAATGCAACGCTTGCAAATGTGCATACAGGACGGTAACAACGTACACGTGTCCGCGGTGAAAGGAAATTTTGACGATTGTCAACGCGCGGTAAAGCGTTTGTTTGCTTCGGAAGAATTTAACGCAAAGCTTGCAGAAAAGGGTATGCGTCTTTCCAGTGCGAATTCGATCAACTTTGGTCGTCTTGCGCCGCAGATTGCGTATTATTTCTCCGCATATACCGATTTATTGACGTCTGGGCAGATCGAGATGGGGGACGAGATCGACTTTGTCGTTCCTACGGGGAACTTTGGGGATATACTTGCAGGCTGGTATGCAAAGAAGATGGGCTTGCCCGTGCGTAAGCTGGTTTGCGCGTCCAACCGCAACCGCGTCCTTGCCGATTTCTTTAAAAAGGGCGTGTACGACGTAAAACGCAATTTCTTCCGTACTATGTCTCCGTCCATGGACATTTTGGTTTCCTCTAATTTAGAGCGTTTGCTCTTTGAAATCAGCGGCAGAAACGCAGAGCTTACGGCAAAGCGTATGCAACAGCTGGCTCAAGAAAAGGAATATTCCATCACGGAAGAGGAAAAGAAAATCCTCGATAAAGAATTTTTCGGTGGGTTTGCATCCGAGGACGGCACGGTGGAAGCCATGTATGATATTTTCGACGAGTACGGTTATGCGATGGATACGCATACTGGGGTTGCGCTCGCTGTATATATGCAGTACCAAGAGGCTAGATTGAAAATAGACGAAAAGGACAAGACCCCCGTCATTGTACTTTCGACGGCGAACCCTTATAAGTTCCCTCAAGACGTTTTGTATGCGCTTTCGGGCAACGACGTTAAGGATAGCTTTAAGGGGATTAAGCGTTTGAATTTGTTGACGGCGATGAAACCGCCGAAGAGCCTTTTGGCGCTTCGCTACCGTCCTTTGCGTTTCAAAGCGGTCGTGGATAACGATTTGGGGAAGATGTCCGAGGTGATTTTGCGATTTGCAGACGGTGAAATTGTACCTATCCCCGATAAAGATTGACGAAAATTTTGTGAAACAGGTGAAGAAAACCGTTAATTCTTGTGAATAATGAGAAGGCTGTAAGAGAGAGGGTTGCTTTCCCGTTTCACGCATGCTATAATCGTAAAGAGCTAGCAAAAGGAGATGCCATGTTTGGATACGTTCGCGCGGATACGCCGTATTTATTTATAAAAGACGATCAGCTGTATCGGGCGATGTACTGCGGCGTTTGCAGGGGGATCGGCGAAGCTTGCGGGCAAGCGGCTCGCATGGGGCTTAGCTATGACATCGCTTTCCTTTCCGTCATTTTGCATAATATTGCAGGGCAGGACGTAACGCTTACCAAACAGCGTTGCTTAGCGCATTGTATCCGTTCCCGTCAGATGTCGAACGTGGACGAGTTGACGCGTTTGCTCGGCGCGTTTAATACGGCGCTTGCGTATTACAAATGCGTAGACGATATTGCCGACGGCGATAGAGGCGGCCTAAAAAAGCTTTGGTTTCAAAAGGGCTTTAACCGAGTTAAGAAAAAGTATCCTAAGGTCGAACAGATCGTACGGGAGAATATGGTAAAGCAGGAAGAAACGGAAAAAGCCAAGTCGGACAGCTTAGATCGGGCGGCGGACGCTACGGCGAATATGCTGGCAGAATTCAGCGATTACGCGCTGGGAGAAAAGAGTACGCCGCATACCCACAACCTCTTCTATGCGCTGGGGAAATGGATTTATTTGATCGACGCGTTGGACGATTACGATAAGGACGTCAAAAAAGGCGCATACAATCCCTTTTACCTCGCTTACGGCGCATCGTGTAAAACGGAGTTGTTGTCGGGGAAGTACGGCGAGGAAATACAGTTTGTCTTTCATGCTACGTTTTTTGATATTCGGGAGAGCTTGTCGCAGATCGAATTTCGTTTCAATCGCGATCTTTCGGATAACGTTCTATTGCGCGGCTTGCCGATGATGACGAAAAGGATCATGGACGGTTGTTGCGCGAACGGAAAATGCAAGCGTAAAAAGGATAAAAGCAAGTAAAACAACGAACACTAAATAAAAAAAAGGCCATGTCACATCATCTGGTTGATTTTGACGAAAACTACTGTGAAATACGGCGTGTTATGCACGCTCGCAAAACACTTGTCTTTCTTGTACTTTTCTCGTCAATGCGCAGAAAATAAATTTCAGCTAAAATCAACCATTCTCTGTGATATAGCCTAAGAAAAAAGTTTTTGGAGTATAAATCAATGAAACAGTACTACGAGCTGCTCGGGTTGACCGAGGATGCAACGGACGAAGAGATTAAGGCGCGCTATGACGAGCTGAAGGCGAAATGCAACGAGGACAGATGGCTGGACGGCGAGGCAGGCAATGAAGCGGCGCGTATGCTCACCAAATTAGACGTTGCGCTTGCGGAAATTATGTCGTCGAGAAAAGAGCAGTGTAAGAATACGGAAGGGCAAGATTCCTACGAATCCGTTTCCGAGCTCATCAAAGCAGGCAAGCTTGCCGAGGCGCAGACCGCCCTGGACGATTTCAATGAAAGAGGGGCAGAGTGGCATTATTTGCAGGCGGTCGTTTACTATAAAAAGAACTGGGCGAACGACAGCAAGAAACAGCTGGAAATCGCGATGCAGATGGACCCTGATAATCAAAAATATCGTGTGGCATACGGAAAACTGAATTCGAAAAACGATTATCAGCAACAGCAAGCGCATCAACAGCAACAGCAGCAATATAATCAAAGTCCGTATTCCGGTAACTATAACGACGAACAGATGGGCGGCGGCTGTCCCAGCTGCATTCCCTGCTGCTGTCCTTGTCTTTGCTTGGATTGTTCGTACGGTTGCTGCGGCGGTTATTGATGATATAGTCATGAAAAAAATTTCAGCATACGAAATTGCGTTGTCGGCGCTTTCTTGCGCGTTTGCGACGCTCATACTCACGATAGGGGTATATTCCGCTGTACTGCTCTTTACTGGCTATCTCTTGGCGAGCATCGCCTTGATGCTCCCGCTTGCTAAAAAGAGCTATACGGGATATTTTCTCGCGTATGTTTCCACGTGTATTTTGACGCTGATTTTTAACGTAACGACGTTTTTTGACGTTTTGCCTTTTATTATGTTTTTCGGATTACACCCGTTGGTCAACGAATGGTTGGCAGGGAAAAAAGTCAATCGTATTTTATCCAGTGGGCTTAAAGCTTTGTGGTTTGACGGTACCATGTACGTGGTTTGGCTTTGTATGTTCCGTATGACGGTGGCAGTGCCGTTTGTGGAACAGTACATAATTCCAATCCTTTTAATCGGCGGAACGGCTTTTTTTATCTTTTACGATTACGTGATGTATAAGTGGAGATTGATCGTAAACGCGCTAGTAAAGCGCATTACGAAAAAATAGAATAGGAGGGGAAGGAAGTATGATTGAGAAAAACGATATCATTTGCGCTGTGACGAGCGCCATCGGCTCTAACGGCGAAGGCATTATCAAGCATGAAGGCGTAACATTCTTTGTCCCTGCTTGTTTGCCGGGGGAAAAGGTTCGGTTTAAAGTATTGAAAGTGAAAGGGAATATCGGCTATGGGAAAGTAGAGGAAATCCTTACCCCTGCCGAGGAGCGAGTACGCGCAAAATGCTCCGTCTTTTCCCGTTGCGGCGGATGCTGCTTACAGCATTTGGATTACAACGCGCAGCTTGCGCATAAGTCGACGGTGGTAAAGGACGCGCTGCGTAAAATCGGCAATATTCAAATCAACGTTCCTATTGCAATCAAAAGCGACATGCCCTATGGCTATCGCAATAAATTGCAAATTCCCGTCGGTGTGGATAAACTTGGGCAAAACGTTATCGGGTTCTATGCAGAGCATAGCCACCGCATCGTGCCAGTATCCGTTTGCGCCATTCATCCCGAATGGGCGGAAAAGCTGATTGCCGCCGTGAAAAGATATATGACGGAATGTGCGGTCAAGGGGTATGACGAAGAAAATAAAACGGGCGCGTTAAGACATATCGTCGCCAGAGAAATCGGTGGGAAATATATCATTACGCTGGTAACAGCCAAGCGGAATTTGCCGAATATAGCCTATTTAATCGGTCTTTTATCCGAAACGTTCCACGTGTTTACGCTGTATTTAAATTTTAACGATTCGGATACCAACGTTATTCTCGGGAAAGAGTTTCAACTCGTACATGGTAGCGGCTTTTTTGAAGCAGAGGAGCAAGGAATTTGTTATGAAGCAGGCCCTGTTACCTTCTTACAGGTCAATGAGGGCGTGCGCTCAAAGCTGTACAAAGATGCTTTAAAGACGGTATGCCAAGACGGGGACGAGGTGGTGATAGATGCCTATTCGGGCGGCGGTCTTTTAACGGCGATGATTGCCAAAAAAGCGAAGCGTGTGTACGGGATTGAGCTGGAAGCAGAGGCTTCCCGTTGCGCAGATAGCTTAAAGATAAAAAACGGACTGGAAAATATGACGAATATTTGCGGTTACGTGGAAGAACACCTTACGAAGGTCATGGAAAAAGAGAAAGGAGAAAAAGTGCGTTTAATCCTCGATCCGCCTAGGGCAGGTATTGCGCGAAGCGTTGTAAAGGCGCTTTTGGAAAGCGGTATCGAGCAGTTGACGCTGATTTCCTGCAACCCTGCGACGCTCGCAAGGGATTTGGGGATTTTGACGGGCAGACTGATTGAAAAAGAGGGCGAGCTTGTCAAAAATCCTGCTTATACAGACGTAGCGGACGGCGAAACTCTGGCAGGGTATTACGAGATTGAAAAAATTCAGCCGTATGACATGTTCCCTCAAACCAAGCACGTCGAGACGCTTGTGCGTCTTGTGCGTAAGCCCGAATAATCGGGTAGGGACGGCACCTACGATGTTCCGTAAAGTCGCTCATGATATTCCAATGATAAAACAAAAACCAAGGGGAAAAGAATGAATAAAGAATTGATAAGAACGATTAAATTTACGCTGTTTTCCATCAGCGCGGGCGTGATACAAATTTTGGTGTTTACGCTTATGAACGAATTGGCGTACTTAGATTACTGGCTGAGCTATATCACGAGTTTGGTGCTGTCGATTTTATGGAACTTCACCATTAACCGCAAGGTGACGTTTAAGTCTTCAAACAACGTAAAATTATCGATGCTGTTGGTCTTTCTTTTTTACCTTGTTTTCACACCTGTATCCACCGTTTTGGGAAATTTGGCGGAAACGAACGGGGTAAACGAGTACATCGTTTTGGCGGTAACAATGGTTTCGAATTTCGTATTGGAATACATATATACCAGATACGTAGTATACCGTCATACTTGCGACACGGCAGTGCGTAAAGAAACCGCAGTGGAAATGGCAGAAGAAACTGAAATCGAGCAGGAATAATTCACATACGGCATTACAAACGCGCCCTTTGGCAATCGTCAAAGGACGCGTTTTTTTTGTTGTTTTGGTAAAGAATACGTAATATCCATATGTAATAAGGAAATGTCATATACATTGATGACAAAAATTGACGAAAAAGGGCTTGACACTCCATTTTTTTTTAGTTAAAATATTGTTAGCCTAGGGATTTTACATCAAAAAGAGTATTTTCGAATATTCTCGGAATGCGAAGATATACGCAAGCTGAGGGTGGATAGACGGCAAATATTCAACGTTAGACCTGATGGCTATTTTTCACGAAAAGACAAAAAATGCACACAAAGGAAAACAGTGTTGTCAAGGAAACTTGACAACGAAAACGGTGAAGGGTAATACGTCCGATTCGATGCCTCCTATCGGACGTAGATTCCCACCGTAAGGGTGGTTGATTGAATAGATTATGATACACGCATTAATTTTAGGTGCATGCTCGGTCGCAGGGGCTTTCGGTACATATTTCCTCGGAAGAGTATGCAAGGGTAAACAAGTAAAGATTTTCAAACGGCAAATTCCCGTGCAGGACTTTATTAAGCAAGTACTGGCATTGTTGCTGTTTGGGATATACATGCCGCACTTATTCGGCAGGGAAGTTATCAGCGAACAGGTCGATATGACGAAGGGAACGCTGTTTACTCCTTTTGGATATGCAGGGATCGCTATCCTGGATTGGTTGACGACGATTTTAACGGCGTTCGCAGTCGTGTCTCCGTTCTTCCCGAAGAAAGAGGCAAAGGATTTCTGCTCGTTTTTGAGCCTTCCTATTCTTTTGGCGAACATCATTTTTATCGAACCGATCGCGGTTTCCATTCACGGTACGGCGGACATGTTGCATTGGCGCACGATCGTTTTTGAAATCAACGTATTGCTGATGGCGATGATCTGCGGCGCAGCCTTTGCGGAAGCGTTGGAAAGAAAGGATTTCGAAAACATCGGCAAGCGACTTGGTAAATCGGCGCTGTCCATGGTTTTATATTCTATGGCTTTTATGCCCATTTATTTTGTTCAATTGGTTTTGGGCGATGTGGGAGATGAAACGGCGGATTTTACCTTAACGCATAGAATTCTTATTTATGTATCGTTTATCATTCCTGTCGTCATTTATTTTGCCCAGAGAAAAAAGAGGGAAGAGGATAAACATTTTTTACTTGTTATGCTTGCGATAAGCGGCTTTATTCAGTACTTTGCGTATAACTCATATCGTTCCGGATCGGCATTATTGCCGTTGCATCTTTGTAATACGGCGATTGTATTGATGCTGATTGCTTATGCGTTTAAAATCAAGAGTCTTTTCTATTTTACCTATTTCATCAACGTGCTTGGCGCGCTTTGCGCAATTATACTTCCAAATGCAACTGATGCTGTAACGTTGACGAAAAATATAGTATATTGGTATAATCACATGTACGCCTTTTTCCTGCCGTTGCTCGGTGTGGCTTTGGGGATGTTTAAACGGCCGTCCATTAAATTGATGGGAACGTCGCTGATTGTATTTACCTTATACGTTGTGTGCGTAGGGGTGCTGAACTCTTATATGAATAGCCCCAAATTCGAAGGGAAATACAGTGCGGATTACTTTTTCTTATACGATACGTTCTTCGTTAAGAAATTCAAATTCTCGGCTCCGCTTTATGAAAATTACATTTGGAAGTTTTCTGCATTCGGTACGGAATTGACGATGCGTCCGCTCTACATATTGGCAATTTATACGATTTTCATTATATTGACGTTTATCATGTGGGGATTCTATACGATGCTCTTTAACGTTTCCGACGCGCATAGACAGTTAGCCCAGCGTAAGAAAATGCAAAGAGTAGATAAGTTGAATCTATTGAAAGAATTGAATGGCAGACCGCTCAATTCTCCCTTAAATCCTGAAGGAGTAAATATGGTTAAAATTAAGAACTTTTCTAAAACGTATGCCGGATCCGACAGAAAGTCCGTAGATAATTTGAGTTTGGAAATTCACGACGGCGAAGTATTCGGTTTCATTGGACACAACGGCGCGGGTAAGTCCACGACGATTAAGAGCTTGGTAGGCATCCAATCGATTACGGAAGGCAGCATCGAAATAGAAGGTTATGATATTGCCCGTCAGCCGTTGGAAGCAAAACTCCGTTTGGGTTACGTTTCCGATAACCATGCGTTATACGAAAAATTGACGGGTAGGGAATATATCAGCTATGTAGCAGATCTGTACATGGTCAGCGAAAAGGATAAAAACGAACGTATTGACAAATATGTGAAGATGTTCCAGCTTGAGCATGCAATCGATAATGAAATTAAGAGCTATTCTCACGGTATGAAGCAAAAGACGATGGTAATCGCAGCGCTGATTCATAACCCTAAGGTATGGGTATTGGACGAGCCTTTGACCGGTCTCGATCCTACCAGCGCATGGCAGATTAAAGAATGTATGCGCGAGCACGCGAACGCGGGCAACATCGTATTCTTCTCCAGCCACGTTATTGAGGTTGTAGAAAGAATTTGTGACAGAATCGCCATCATCAGCGGCGGTAAGCTCCGTCGTGTGAGCACGATTGAAGAAATTAAAGCGGAAGGTCTTTCCTTGGAGCAGCTGTATTTGCAGTATGCGCAAAAGAAGGAAGAGCCCATAGAAGAATCCGTAGAGGAAGTACAAAGCAGTAACGAGGCCGTGTAAGTAGAATGGATACGAAAGAAACACAAAAAAACACGGCGTGGCGTCGTGTCAAATATTTAACGCTGATGCAGATTGGGGATCAACTCAGAGGCGTAAAGAAAGGGAGTAAGAAAAAGCTAGCGGCATCGATTTCCTTAAAGCTTTTATTTACGGTGATCATGACGGCGGTATTCATTGCGGCGTTTTGGTTATTTGATGATATGTTCAGCCTTTCCGCAAGCCGTAATATGTTGATTTCACTTTTGTTCATTACGCAGCTTGTCAGCATTATTTCTTGTTTAAGTGGAATGATACTGGTACTATTCGTCAGTAAAGAAAACACCATGTTATTGGCATTCCCGTGTAAGTACAGTGAAATTTTCTTAAGTAAAATCATTGTGTTTGCATTAGAAGAATTCAAGAAGAGCTTGTATTTTATTTTACCTCTTTTAATTGGCGTCGGCGTGAATGCAGGCGTAGGCGTTGCGTATTGGTTACAGCTTCCGATTGTTTGGATATTATTATGTTTGTTGCCTGTTTTTTTGGGCGCGACGTTGGCAATTCCGGCAATTTATATCAAGCGTTTCTTATCGACGTACGTATGGTTAAATGCGATCTTGTTGATCGGGTTGTTTGTAGGTGCGTTCTTTGGAATGAGATGGATACTTTCCTTCGTGCCCATTCCTTTAAAATTAGTAGCGCAATACGGAGAATTTATCGCCGGAGTCAACAAGGGTTTTGAAGCGATCAATAGTTTTGCATTATTCTATAATTTTATCGGCAAAGCCATGTTCGGCGAGCTGATTTATCTGTATTTACCTTTGTCCTTGTTAGTGTTGGCAGGGTGCGGCGTGCTTTGTTTCTTGGTTGCTATGCCCTTCTATTTCAAGGCGGCAAGTGCAACGGCGGAAAACAGCAGTAAGAAGAAACACAGTTTTAAATATAAGAAGTACAACAATCTTTTCCTTACTTTCTTCCGCAAGGAGATGAAGATCCATTTCAGATCTTCTGAAATGGTAAGCTCGATCATTATGACGGTGTTCCTGTACCCCATCATTTTGTACGTACTGAACTTCATTTTGCGCGTAATCAATCCAAGCGCGGTAGGGGAATATATCATTATCGGCTTTAATATCATGATCACGCTGAGTTTGCTTGGCACACATAATGCAAACAGTGCGGCGGCGCTCAGTATGGAAGGGGACGAATTTGCAATCTTGAAGACGGCGCCCTCCAATACGTCGGTGATCGCGTGGGCAAAGCTGTCGGTAACGGCAATCATCAATCTTTTGTCGTTGGTCGTAACGGCTTGTATGTGGATGATGACGACGACGCTCGGCACGACGAACGTTATTTTGTTGGCTTTGACTATTCTGTTTATCAGTATCGGACAGATTGCTTGGAATTTCGAGTTTGACATCAGAAAGCCGAAAATTGCGGATTACGCAGCGAAAGGCGACGGTGTAACGGATAACGGAAACGTTGCGAAGGCCATTGCCGTGAGTTTTGCGATCGCAACGGTGCTCGGTTTGGTTTCGATGTTACTGTTTATTACGGACGTAACGCTCGGTTGGGTGAGATTAACGGGATTTGCTTTCCTGTTCTTGCTGGCAAGACTGTATCTTTTAAGCAGTAACTTAAAAGTATACTTTAGCGACATTCAAGGGTAAGGAGGCAGGCTATGAATAAAAAAGTAGTAGTATTGATCGTTTTACTTGAATGCATTTTTGCAATTTTTCTCGTCAGCTTTTTCGGGCGTATCATTGAGGAGTCGAGAAGGGACGTTTTGGTGCAGCAAATTTATTTCACAGACGCCAACGGAACGAAAATTGAGGATGACAAGGCAATCGTAATCGAGGTTGACCAAACGACAAAACGGGATTATCAGTTATATTGGGTGATATTACCTGAAGACGCAACGAATAGAGAGGTGGAGATTATTTCCTCTAATGAAAATGTTGCTAAATATGCAGGCGGCGGACGTATCACGTTCTTCGAATGGGAAACGGTAGAAATCACGATCCGCACGAAAGACGACAGTCCTTGCGAGGATACGATTACGATCATTCCGCAGAAGTCGTCGGAAAGCGACGCAGAAATATAAAAAATGAAAAATGCTTACAGGAGGTAACTTATGAAGAAAGCATTAAAGAAAATATTGTTCATACTGTTTTCCGCAGTGCTGGGATGCTGTTTCTTGGTTGGATGTATGTCCACGAAGATCCAAGTAACGTATATGGTTGGTAACCAACAGTATGCCGTACAGGAATACGAATTGAACGAGCAGATCAGTCTGCCAACGGCTCCTACTTCGGAAGGAGAGGAATTTATCGGTTGGTATACCGACTCTGCGTTGACGCAGCCCTATGCGGAGGGAAAAATTACTGCAGGGCTGACGCTTTATGCAAAGTTTGAAACGTCTGTCGTATACATAATTGTAAACACGGACGGAGGGGAAAAGATTTCGCCTATTGCGGTTTCGCCGGGTGGTGAATACGAAGTACCTGCGGCGCAAAAGGAAGGCTACACTTTCATGGGGTATTATTACGTTGACGCAAACGGCGACGTACAGGATTTCCCCATCAGCGGCGCTATGCCCGGGGCGGAGAGTATTCAGATCACGGCAAGATATGAGATCAATAAGTATACGGTAACGCTCAACGACGGCGTTTCCGAAGAGCCCGAAACGGTAGAGGTAGAATACAACAAAACGTATACGCCGAGAGACGGCGTTCGTCTCGGTTATACGTTCGTTGCATGGCATACGGTAGAAGAAAACCAGACGGAAGAAACGGTATACGACGCAACCCAGCCTGTAAAAGATAACGTTGTGTTGTATGCGCAGTACACCGCAAATAATTATAAGATCACCGTTGCGAATAATGTGGATTCCACCACGGAAACGGTAGACGTTACGTACGATGCAGAATATGCGTTGACGGCGGCAGACAAGACGGGTTATACGTTTGGCGGTTACACCTTTAACGGCGAAGAATTCGCAGCGAAAGGTGCGTATACCTATGCGCAAAACATCCGTATTACGGCAAACTATTCGAAGAATGCTTATCCTGTAACCTTCAAGGACGCGGCAACGGGCGAAGAGATCGTAACCAGAAACGTAGAACACGGCAACAAGGTAAGCGAACCTACCGCTGATTTGGCGAAAGTTGGTTACACCTATACATTGTCTGCGGATTTGAATAATGCAATCACGCAAGCAACGGAAATCCTTGTAACGTACACGGCAAATCCTTACAAGATTACGATTACGAACAACGTAAACAACTCCACGCAGGTGGTAGACGTTGTTTATAACGGCGCGTACACCTTGTCTGCGAATGCTATCACGGGTTACACGTTTGCAAACTTCACGTTCGACGGCGAAGAATTTAACGCAAGCGCAACCTACGGTTATACGCATAACATCACCGTTATGGCAAACTACACTTTGAACAAGTATGCTGTAACCTTCAAGGATGCGGCTACAGGCGATGTACTTGCAACGCAAGAAGTTGCGCACGGCGGTAAGGTAGTTGAACCTGCATTGTCGAGAGTGGGCTACACCTACACCTTGTCTGCAGATTTGAACGATGCGATCACCGAAGCAACGGAAATCACCGTAACGTACACGGCAAAGACGGCGGTTGTAACGGTAATCGGCGCGCAAGATGGCTATACGCTTCCTACGATTGTATTCGGTGAGAAGTTCACATTGGTAGCGCCTACCAGACTTGGCTATAACTTTGAAGGCTTCACGGGTAGCGACGGCAAGACGTATGAAGCAGACGTAGAATATACCTGTGATTTCGAAAGCTTGACGTTAACAGCGCAGTTCGACGGCGACGAAAAGCTTGTCACCTTCATGGCAAACGGTGTACAGGTAAGCCAGGCAACCGTTTTGAGCGGTTATAAGGCAAGCAGACCTGCAACTGATCCCAGCGTAGACGGTTACACTTTCAAGGGTTGGTCCACGAAAGCGGACGAATTGGTTGCTTACAATTTCGACGCAACAGTGACGAACGATATTACGCTTTACGCATATTTCGAAGCAAATGAATATCAGATCACGATCGATCTTGACGGCGGTACGGGCGCAACGAATTTGTCCGTAACATACGGCGGTAGCTACACGTTGACGGCGCCTACGAAGAAGGGTTATATCTTCGCGGGCTACGAAGCAAACGGAAGCACCTTCGCATTGACGGGTACGTACAACGTGGTGGGCAATACGGCGATTAAGGCAACCTGGACGGCAGATAACAAGACGGTTACCTTCCATGCAAACGACGAAGTATATACGACGGAAACCGTATTGAACGGTTACACGGTAGCTGCTCCTGCAACGGCTCCTACGAAGGCGGGTTATACCTTCAAGGGTTGGTACACGAGCGAAGCTTATACCAACGCTTACGTATTCACGACGGAAGTAACGGCGAACCTTGATCTTTATGCGAAGTTCGAAGCAAACACCTACACGATCACGATCAATCTTAACGGCGGTACGGGTATCGCAACGAGTATGACCGTAACCTATAACGCACATTACGATTTAAGCACGCTTGGTACGCCTAGCAAGCTTGGTTATATCTTTAACGGTTATGACATTGAAACAGAGGGTACGTACACGGTAGTAGGCAACACGGAAGCTACGGTTCAGTGGACGGCAGACAACAAGACGGTTGTATTTGAAGCAGACGGCGTTGAAACTGAAGTGACCGTATTGAATGGTTTTGCGGTAAGCAGACCTGCTACCGATCCCACCAAGACGGGTTATACTTTCCAAGGTTGGTATGATGCGCAGGGTAATCTTTACGATTTCAGCGCGGCAGTAACCACGGATATCATGATCACGGCGAAGTTTACTGTAAATACTTATACGCTTACGATCGATAATGCAGGCGGTAAGGGTGACGCAAGCTTCTCCATCGAATACAATGCGGCCTATAATTTAAGCGAGCCCACCAGAAATGGCTATGAATTTACAGGTTACGTAAACGAAAACGGCGAAGCGTTTGCACTGAGCGGTAAATATACGTACGCAAGCAATGTAACGATTACGGCGACGTGGGAAGCGGTGTTGATCAACAACGGCGATCACTTTATCGATAATCAAAACGGTCAGGTATACGTATATCTTGCAGGTCATACGTATAACTTCACGAATACGGAGCTTACGATCGGCTCCTTTGCAAGCGGCGATGCGAGCTGCGTAACGATCGGCGGCGATTATAATGCACAGCTTGTTGCGATCGCACCTTGCGAATTTACGGTAACGGTAAATAAATACGACGTGAACGGCAACGTTATAGACACCTATACGAGAACGATGAAGATTGTTGAAGAGGTAGCAAACTTTATCGCAGGCGAAGATTACAGAAACGCTTGGGTAAACAGAAATACCAGCAACTTCGATAATAATAGCAAGAACGATGCTATGTTGGTCGGTCGCAGCGATTACCGTCCTGACGTGAAGGTGCAAAAACTTGTGGACGACACGTTGGTATCGATTTCTCTTGCGGCGGCAAACGTAGAAGTTGAAGTTCTTGCAGACGGTGTTGCGACGACGGATTATACGTTAAACGGCGATTCGTTTACCTTCAACGAAAACTTGATCGGTAAGACGATCACTTTGACGATGGCGCCCAGATATGCAATCTACTCCAGCCAGACCTTGACGGTTTCCTTCGTTTTGAATAACGGCGTGAACGTTTACACGAACGAAGAATTGAAAACGGCTTACGTGGACGCAAGCGTTTCTGAGATTAATATTTTGCGTAACATCACGGCACAGCTTGACGATTCGCAAATCAATATAATTAAAGCAGGCGCAGGCACGAATGGCGACGTATCCTTCGACGTTGCGCAAGATACGATCGCGCCCATCAACAGAGCGAGATATTACGACGCAAACGGCAACGAATTGGCTTCCTCTAATGGTAGTGCTACGTCCAAGGGCGGCAGAGCGGTTTACGACCGTTTCAGCGGCACGTTGAAAGTGAACGGGAACTACTTCACGGTAAACGGCGGCGAAATTCCCCTTGTAGACAACCGTGACGGAGATCGTGGTTTCAACCCGAATCAACAGCAGTTCATTCTGCACAACGTACAGTTCAGCTTGTTCAAGTTCGGTGTAGAAGAAAACGGCAGTACGGATACCTTGACGATGGAAAATCTGTACATTGTCGGCAACATGAATAGAGCGACCAACTGGGGAGAAAACGACGGCGAAACGTATCAGGTAACGGGTACGAATGGCGCAAAGAACGTGCTTACGATGAGCGGCGCGGCGATCGGCGTGCAGATAAGAAGCGGTCACCTTAACATGAACAACGTTACCATCAGAAGATCGTTGTTTGCGGTAGGCGTTTACGGAGATTCTCCCAGAACGACTGTAAATGCGGTAGGTACGTACCATGCTTCTACTTTGAACGCAGTAGACTGTATCTTCGAAAATAGCTGGGCGAACAACTTGTATACGTGGGGCTTTGGCGCAATGACTTTGAACAGCTCCTATGTGGGTGCGTCCAGCGGTGCGGCTATCCACTTCGACGCAAAAGCAGGTTCGTCGACAAGCGACGCAAACTGCAGATTGATCTTGACGAACGGCACGAAGATCGAAAACTGGGTAACCGGCGAAGAAACGTGGTTTAGAGTATACGCGATGGTCGATACGGCAGCGGGTTTGAAGGTGCAGGCGGAAACGTTGGTACAAGGTGCAACGGGTGCGCTTGTTCAAATGGGACAAATGCAGAAAACGAAGTCGTTATTGGATAGCACTGGGCAGAAGATCAACTTTGCGGTATTGATCAGAGCCGGTACGGGCGATTATGACGATTGGGTAGCAGATCCTCAAAAGCAACCTGTTTTGGATACGGGCGATCTTGTTTATCCCGATATGAACGGCTACGTTATGGCGTATGCGGCAAGCGGTGACCAAGCGACTGCGATTCAAAACTGGCTTACGGCGAACGATAAGGCAACGGCTACGGCTTTTGCAACAGGTGAATACTTCAAGTTCAGCAACCTTTCGGACGGTGGAGCAAACGACACTTACATGGAAGGTTTGGTAACGATGGCGTAATTGCATACTAAACATACAAGACGGAGAGCTTTGTCTGCTATTCTTAGCGGAGAAATTGTGTCGGTGTATAAGCGGAAGGCGTTTTTGCCTTCCGCTTTTCGCTTTGTTTTAGGCTATTTCTGCTTGTTCTGCTTCAAGAAGTTCTTCTCTGAAAAGCATCGTCATAAAATCCGTATCAGTATGAGGTTGGAACGTGAAGTGGATTATGATCGGGTTGCCTGCGGTACGAGAGTATTTCTCCGTTTTTTCAAAAACCTCAATCTTACGGATAAACACTCGGAGCAGTTCGGGCGTGAGCTTCTCAATTTCAACGTACGCCTTGGCTTGTTCGATAAACTCTTGAATGCACACCTCTCGCATATCCATTTCCTCAATCTTTTTGGTAATAGATGCAAGCTCTTGTTTGAGTTCAGCTTGCTCGTTTTCGTAGCCCACTGCCATGGCATCGTAGCGTTCTACGGATATTCTTCCGCACACTCTATCCTCGTATAAGCAACGGATGATATTGTCGAGTTCTTTAATTCGGCTCTCAATCCGTTGTTTTTCTTTTTCTGCCGTAGCGTAAAATTTCTTTGCCTCGGCTTCGCCGTTCTCGGTTGCCAGCTCATAAAATTCTTGCGGGTTGACTTTTGCAAACGCCGTCATTTGCCTGAGCTTATAGAGGATAATTTTATCAAGAACTTGTTCACGGATATAGTGTGCCGTACAATGCTGACCGCCTTTTGTCTGATATCCACCGCATTGGAAGAAGTTTTTTTCAACCGCAAGGCTCTTACTTCGATGAAGGTATAACTTTTGTCCGCATTCACCGCAGAAGAGGTAACCTGCATACTTGTCCATCTCGCCTTGCTGATCGGGGCGTTTGCGGCCAGCGAAGTGCTTTTGCACCGTATCGAAAAGTTTTCGGCTAACAATGGCCTCGTGTGTATCGTGGAATGTCAACACCTTATCTGGGCTATTCTTCAAGCGCTTTTTAAGCTTGTTGGATTTCGAATAGGTTTGAAAGTTGACTGTATCACCGCAGTAAACAGGATTGCCGAGGATATCTCGAATAGTGGATTGTGCCCACAAATACGGTTCTGCCATATTTGGATGCTTTCCTTTCTTGCCTGTTCTCTTAAAGTGGTACACCGCAGGGCTTAATATCTGTTCCTGTTCAAAGATAGCAGATATTTTGCGTGCGCCTATTCCGCTTGCGTAAAGCTCGAACATTCTTTTTACGATAGGGGCAGTTTCGGGATCGATAATCAGCGCAGGGGCTTCCTTTTGGTTTCCCTTATATTCTGGATTCTTGAGATATCCATACGGGATTATCGTACTGACTCTCTCTCCACGTTGACCTTTCGCTCTTTGCACCGCACGTATCTTCTTGCTTGTATCAGCGGCATAAAAATCATTGAAATAATTGCGTATGCCTGACATTTCGTTTACGCCGTTGGCGCTGTCTACGCCGTCGTTGATTGCGATAAATCTAACGTCGTAGGACGGAAAGGTGATTTCCATAAGTCTGCCTGTTTCAAGATGATCTCTACCGAGACGGGATTGGTCTTTCACGATTACGATTCCAACCTTGCCGTCTTGGATGTCTTTCATCATTTCCACGTGGGCAGGTCTTGTGAAATCAACGCCGCTATAACCGTCATCGACATAGAACTTGCAATTACGGAAGCCGTATTCGTCTGCATATTTTTGAAGTATGAGTTTTTGGTTCGTGATACTGTTGGATTCCCCTTGGAGCATATCCTCTTGAGAGAGTCTGCAATAGAGGGCGGTTATTAAATTGTTATTGAGTTCGGTTGTTTTCATCATTCTTATTCTCCTTTCGAGCGAAGTGTCGCTCTTGAAAATTCAACCGAATAGGACTTAACCACAACATATCAAAATTCTTGCGGAAAGTCCAGCACTTTTCCAAAGTTTTTTCAATTATTTTTCTCAACGCTTACCTCCTGAAATAAGGTATTTGATTTTATCGCTCGCCGTGTCGGGAACAATGTTCTTGCGTTTGCTTTTGATTGGAATGACGGATAAGACGGGATATCTCCGTCCGTCTATCTCAATGCATTCGCCATGATAGATGCAAGGGCGGTATTCGTTTTCGGTGTCTTGCGTGTTTTCTAAAATCATATTCTGTTCCATAAAATTTTTCCTTGTTTTACATTCCACCCATCACAGGGCTATTCTTGTCAATGGTCGTGTCGTTGTCTTCAAAATTTTCTTCTTCTGTGTGAGGCTTTTTAAGGGCGAGGGATATGCCTACTGCGGTGAGCGCAACTGCCATTCCGAAGTTCCCGCTCGCCAGCCTTGCGCGTTCTTCCGCTTCCTGTTCTTCGGGCGTTTTTCCGTCATTGCCCGTACCCATGGTTGAGATTAACCCTGCAGAGCCAGCCAGGAGCACACCAGGGCGAGAGGGAACAGTGAGCAGATTAGGCTTGTCCAAAACATTGCCTTTTCTCGTTTGTCCGTTCGCTGCACCAGAGAAGTATATTCCTCGTTCAGTTTCCCAACCTGTCTTGCGTACTCCGTCTGCGTTTCCCGAAACGCTTTTTCCGTCTGCTTTTGCAGGTTCTCGATGTGTCCGCGCATATCCAAGTTCAGCCCGCTCACCGAGCTTTCCACCTCTCGCATTGCCGTTTCCGTTCTCGAAAAGAACCTGCGGTTCTGCCTTTCCATCTCGTTCGTCAGCGTTTGCATTTGACCCAGCGTTGCTATCAGGGAGTTCCATTCTTCTTCCGTCAACATGACCATGGGTATCTCGTTTTGCATTTCTTCTTCGTTGGGTTCGTACATGTCCGTCATCTCGTCCAGCGAGAATTTCTTGCCTTTGTCTGAACTCATCTTCCATTACCTCCTTTAAATATTTTTCGTCTGAGAGCTTATCGTCATTGCATTTGCGGTAAGTTTCGTTTTTGTATTTAGGTTCTTTGAAACAAGTGTAGGTGATATTTTTTCTACCGCACTCCCATCGCACGCCGTAGCCCATATTCTTCATTCGTAAAATAAATTCTTCTTGTGTTCCTGAGCGTTCCATAGCGTACTTGATGGACGAACGCAAACGGAATTTCCAACTCTCTCGCTTTACGCCCGAACGATACTCTCTTGACGAAATAGATTTCGTTTGTCCGTTCTCGTAAGGCGTGAGCACGGAGAGATGATGCTCAGCGCAGACCTCGTCGTTGATTTTTCGAAGCCGTTCCATGTTCTGCTTGTTCTCGTGCAGTTTCTTTCCTGTTTCCGTATGCACCGTGTCGATAACGAAGTGATTATGAATGTGATCTCTATCGCTGTGCGTTGCGACGAGTACGCCGTAGCCAGGCCACGCGCGCTTGGCAAACTCTAAACCGATTTCATTTGCTTGGTCGGGCGTTATTTTTTCGTCGGGGTGAAAGGATTGCACGTAGTGCCGAAAACACAAACCTTTTTCCTTATTCCACACGGCTTTGTTCGTCATGAACTCTTGGTATGCAAATTTCGGCGTGCAGTTCTGTCCGCTGACTGCGTGTGCGTTCTCTTCGGGCTTTGTCTTTTCAGGATTAAGACAGTAGTTGATGACGGCTTTCATTCGAGAAGGGAGATGGTCGGCTTGGTTTGTGTATTTGATTTTCGTTAGTGTTGCCAATCTTTTACTCCTTTCCGAGCAAGCTGTCGGAGTTCTTCATAGGTCTTTTGTAAAATCTCATTCGTTTCCGCGAGCGAAATCGCCTCAATTTTACCCAGGTGCGCCAGCCTCGTCAGTTGGTTTAGGTTGTTCCCGATTCGCCGTAATTCGGCGAGTAACGGCGTCAAATCGTCGATTACGGTGATGCGTTTACCCATAGCGCACGCTATGAGATAATCGGTGCGGTTCATGCCTGCTTTTTCCGCCTTTTTATCAATGGCGGTTCGCTCCGCTTCGGTTACTCGAAGCGGGATAGATATACTTCTTTTTCTCAAATGATTTTCTCCTTATGAATGTATTTCGTTTAAATGCGGACGGAAGGGGTGCGGGCTACTCCCGCTTAACATGCGTTGGCGGATAGCCACGCGCTCTGCTTGCCACAGCAAAGCTGTGAAAATCAGGGACGCAAGGAACGAAAAAAACGGAAATTTTACGGGGACGATTTCTTGCGTCCTATACGGCACTTTCGTCACTATTTTCAGCAGAAGGAAGGTACCATGTCTTGATGTAACGTTTTCCGTTACTCCGTCCGCTCGTAAAGAAAACGCCATTTTCTTCCAGCGTGTACCGCCATTTATTCAGCAGTTGTTTGAGCGTTTTTGCCGAGATACTTTTCCCAGAAAAAGAATTAAATCGTTCAGCAAGTTCAGTGTTCCCGCCGTCGAAAGATTGCAGTTGCTTCATCATCTCAATGAACAACATTATTTCTTCGGGCAGGGCAAGAGCAGGTTCTTCCAGGGTGTCGCTTTTGAGCTCCCATTCGCAAGTTTCTTTTTTGAGTTGCAGTTCGATTTCTCTGTTCTCAATATCTCGCCCCGTGCAGAACAGCGTTGCGCAATTTGCGTTGCGTTTACTTCGGTCGAGAATGAACACTGCATCCATCGCTCCGCTGATTCCCGTCGTTCCCGACAGTTTGTTCAGCGGATAGCTGTCGCCTTGTTTCCGTAAGTGGTGAACGAGCAGAAGAGAAATTTTCAGGTCATCCGCTAACGCTTTGAGTTCGCGTACCTCTTCGTAGTCGTTTGCGTAGGAAGTTTCTACTCCGTTGTTGCGGACGATTTGGAATGTGTCGATGATGACGAGTACGGTGTCGGGATGTTCTAACTTAAATTTGGAAACCTGCATACACAGCTCGTCGCCGATCGTGCCAGCTGCCGTCGCAAAGAATAGAGAGGCAGGGGCTTCGTCTGTGAGTCGGTTGAGTCTGTCTTGCAATCTTGATTGAGAATCTTCCAGTGCAAGGTAAAGCACCGTACCTTGTTTGGTAGGGAGATTCCAGATAGGTTCGCCTTTTGCGATTTGCAAAGCAAGGAGCAAGACCATCCAGGATTTTCCGACCTTCGGTGCGCCGCCAAGCATAGAGATGCCCTCGGGGAGTAGTGTTTCCACACAAAAACTGCGCTTGGGCAGTCTTGCGTCCATCAATGTTTCGCCGTCTATCACGGCAAGCTTTTTAACGTTTTGTACAGTCATTTTTTCCTCCTAATTTTGTTTTTCTTTTTTGTGCAATGTGATGTGAAATTATTTCTGCTTCAAATCCGTGCTGTATTCACTGTTTGGATTTTTTTTGAAAGTCAAATAAATAAAGACGCGTACCTTCACATACGCTCACGGCAACCAAACAAAGCGAACGCTTGACGTTCGCTAAAGCTGGATGCGCCGTGCTTGTATGTATATAAATACGCGTCTTTATATCTTTGGTGTAGTAGCACTTACATCTGTTGAATTTTAGGACTAACGAAAATGTTAGTATATTTATTTTAACACAGCGGTATGAGTGTGTCAACGCGAATAGAACAGGAGCTTTTGTCTTGTTTTAGCTTTGTTTGTCGAAAAATGTATTTAAGCATTTGAAGAATATCCTTTCACTATAGATGGAGTAAAATTATTTTTAAGTTCTCTACAATACGCTTGCAATATTTTTTGTATAGAGTTACAATGCGACAACGTTTAGTGGGGGCATGTACGAGTTTAACACAAAAAATCAAAGATTTGACGAGGCTCGATGGGTACATTCGAGCGTTTGAAGACATAAAAAAATCCGACCGAGTAAACTCAGCCGGACGTGCTACTTATGTGGAAAGAAATTAAGGCTCTGTATATAAGAAATTATAAAAAGTGAAACGCTGGCGCTTATAATTATATAGGAAGGCAAACGAGAGTTGCGAATGCGGCAGCGCCAGTACGAAGGAGTACATGGCGTATTTTAGCGTACAGAAATGTTCGAAAATGCTTAAAGAGATTGCTAAAAAAAGATAAACGGCGGTATTTCGCAAGCGGGTCAGCGCGAAAACCGCCGTTTTTTCAGCCTTTAAGTCGGTAAATCTGGTCGGTAAAAGCGACGACACCTTGACCGCGCGCCGCAGGCGCGCGCTCGTATAGTCAAGGTGTCGTTTTGTACTCTTTTTATTTTTTAGCGAAAAAAAATATTGACAAGAAATACATCTTTTGTTATAATGCAAGGCAAAAGATTTGAGATGAGGCAAAAAGTCTATGGGGGAACAGTAGTCTTATGAAGAAAGAAGATATAAGAATTCGAGATCCCTTTATTTTGGTTGATAACGGTGTATATTATATGTATGGCACTACCAATTTAAAAGAAGGACTGGACGCAAAAAATATTTTTTCGGTGTATATATCGAAAGATCTTGAAGAATTTGACGGCCCCTACGTGGTGTTTGATGGGGAGAAAGAAGGTTTTTGGGCAACACAAGATTATTGGGCGGCGGAAGTTTGGAAATATAACGGGAAATATTATTTATTTGGCAGCTTTCGGGCGGAGAATCATAGACGCGCTACGCAAATACTTGTTAGCGATTCCCCGATAGGGCCGTTTAAAGCTTTTTCTGATAATGCAATCACGCCTGCAAAATGGGAGTGTTTGGACGGGACGCTTTGGATTGAAAATGACGTTCCTTATATGGTGTTCTGCCATGAGTGGACGCAGTGTAAGGACGGGGAAATTCTTGCAGTTGAACTATCGAAAGATTTGTGCGAAATGGTTGGAACTCCGTTTTTATTATTTAAAGCGAGTGATAACCCGTATGTTACTTCCATACACGTGGATGGGTATAGCGGCAAGGTTACCGACGGACCGTTTTTGTTTAACGAAAAAGGTAAAATAAAATTGATTTGGTCAAGTTTTTGTGAGGGAAAGTACTCCATATTAGAGGCTACGGCAGATAGTATAAAAGGTCCATGGACGCATTATAAGAGTCGTTTTGATTTTGACGGTGGACACGCAATGGTATTTACCGATTTAAACGGTCAAAAATATGTTTCGTTGCATTCTCCTAATACGGCAATGCAAGAGAGGGCAACGTTTATTCCTTACGAGAGCACTAAATGAAATTATCAATGTAAAGATAGGAAGGAGATATGTTATGTACAATACAATTCGATCGGGTAAATTTTGGTATGATACCGAAGGGAAACGAATACAGGCACACGGCGGTTCGTTATTATATGCAAATGGAAAATATTATTGGTATGGGGAAAATAAAGAAGACGTAACAGGCAGAGCAAAAGGGGATACTTGCCCTATTTGGCATAAGGGAGTCCGTTTGTACTCTTCTGACGATTTATATAATTGGATGGATGAAGGTGTTATTTTGGTGGAAAACGAGAATAAACAATCGCCGTTTTATATTGGAAGAATTATGGAACGCCCGCATATCGTTTACAATCAAAAGACAAAAAAATTCGTTTTATGGGCAAAAATAGGCGGCTTAGTAGATGATGATGAGGCTTTTGGAAATTGTTATTTTGCGGTATGTGAAAGCGAGGACATACACGGGAAATGGCAACACGTAAATACAATACGAGCGTATTCGGCTGGTGACTTTGATTTTTGTGAAATGAACGGAAGAATGCACGTTATATTTGAAAAACCGCATTCCGAACTGTTGTGTGGGGAACTCAATGAAAGCTATACCGATTTTAACGGAAATATCTCCTCGCATTTGTCGTATCCGTTTCCTCCGTTTGTGCGGGAGGCCCCTGCATTTTTTGAAAGAAAGGGTAGGAGTTTTATATTGACGTCTGGAACTACTGGCTATTTTCCTAATCCAACGGAGGTTGCGGAAATTTTAACTCCCCACGGCGAATGGAAAGAATGGGGCAATGCTTGTGTTGGCGACAAGGAAGATAATTCTTTCCATACGCAATTCTCGTCGGTCTTTAAGCATCCCTTCAAAAAGGATTTGTATATAGCCTTGGGGGATCGGTGGCTGAATGATTTGTCCAAAAATATGCCTGATCCGAGGGTTATGTTTGAAAGTATTTTTAATAAAGAGCTAAAATATACTCGATACGATTTATCAAAATTTACGGATGAAAATACCAGCGAAGCGACCTACGTATGGTTGCCAATTCGATTTAACGAGAAAGGTATACCGTATATTTGTTGGGAAGATGAGTGGAAAATAGAAGATTTTGAATGAATACAATAGATGAATGCAATAGTGAAAAGACGCAGCGGGGTAGCTGCGTCTTTTCTGTTTACATGGCTGTTGTATTGAAATTTTTATGTTTATATTGAGAAGGTGTCATGTGGTATGTTTTTTTGAATGTGCGATTGAAATTTGAGGAATCGCTATATCCAAGGGTTTGCGCAATGGATACGATAGACATATTCGAGTAAATTAAAAAGTTGCAAGCGTGCTCCATTTTAATTTTTGTTAGATAGTCGATTAGGGTGCAGTTTTCGTATTGCTTAAAAAGACGAAGCAAATGCGGATGGCTAAAAGGAGTGTTTTTTACAACGTCGTTTACAGTCCAATGCAAATTGTTAGGTTCGTTTATTTTTAAGAATAAATCTGTTAACCATTGCGGTTTAGAGTTATTAAAGAAATTGTTTTGACTGAAAACTTTTTCTAAAATATAGGCGAGTAAAAAATTTATATATAACGCACTGGACATAGGCGAATTGTCATTTCTTATGAGAGAAACGTAATTCGTAATTTTTTGAATTTGTGCATCGTTGAAGAAAATACGACACTTTTTTTGTTGTATAAGCCTTTCGTAAAAATCGTCTGAAAAAGTTGCGCATATCTGCTGCATTAAAGGGATGCGGATGCGGATAACAAGATGCTTTGTTGAGCTTTCAGCATTTCGGAAGCAATGATAATCGCTGAGCGGATGCAATAATAAAGCAGTATGATTGGGCAAAAGTTCGGTTTTCCTATTTAAAGTATGCTTATATGAACCCTGAATGACCAATAGGAATTCCCAATAGTCATGATTATGGTTTTCAGGGAAGTCTCCGAAAAAATAATATGGATAAGCGTTGTCATATTTTGCATTTCCTAGGTCATGGTTTTTATAAATGTCCATAGAATGAACCTCCAAACTCGCTTTTATTTATTATAATTAAAAAAATGAGAAATGTCAATGGTAAAAAATGCTATTTTGACAAAAAAATACGGTTATTTTTCTTGTAAAATATAAAAAATGATAAAAAATGACTGTGTTTTGATAAAAATCATCAAGACAAATATATTGTAATGTATTACAATGGTAGCATCGATAATAGGCTTATTATACAAAAAATGATGTGGGAATCAGGAAAGATATGAAAGAAAT
The DNA here is from genome assembly GCA_045594025.1 of Candidatus Scatosoma sp. Classification (GTDB taxonomy): domain Bacteria; phylum Bacillota; class Clostridia; order Christensenellales; family Borkfalkiaceae; genus Scatosoma. The sequence goes on along the minus strand of JAZNXS010000041.1, from coordinate 31,998 downwards.
TATTTTGAAAGAGTGGGAGTTGGACTATCAAGGTGATACGTATTCAGTACAAGTTCCTGGCGATTTGTTGATTGACTTATATAAAAATGGACGAATTGAAGACCCGTATTATGCTGAAAATTTACATAGGGTGCGCAAATATTTAGAAGAAGAGTATATCTATCGCACCAAGTTTTTATTGTCGGAAATAGATAATAACGTTTCGATTATATTTGATGGAATTGATACGTATTCGGAAATATACATTAACGGTCACCTGCTTGGCAAAACGGAAAATATGTTTTTGCAATATCGCTTTTTGATAACGGATAAAGTAAAGATAGGCGAAAACGTTGTGGAAGTGCGTATGCTTCCGCATAGTCGGTTTATTGATGAGGAGTATCACGGTAGAGGCGTATTCAATACGAAGCGCTTGCAGCTGCGTAAGGCGCAATGCCATTTTGGTTGGGATTGGGCTCCGGATTTAAGCGGTTATGGGATTTGGTTGCCGGTTCGTTTGGAAATACACGAAGAGCGTTTACGCGACGTTTGGTTATTTTCTTCTAACGATGGAAAGGTGCAAGTATATGCAGAAGTAGACGCTAACGGTGTTTTAGAGATATTTGTAGACAAAGAGCGCTATGGAGCGTTTCCCGTAACAAGTGGGGAAAACGAATTGTCTTTTACCGTTAAAAAACCTGAATTATGGTGGCCGAACGGTTACGGCGAACAGAAATTATACGATTACGAAATCCGTTACAGTGTAAACGGGATTATGGTTGACAGCCAAACGGGTAGATTTGCATTCCGTGAAATTACCATTTTAGAAGAAGACGTTGGCGAAGGCAGAACGGGCTTTGGCTTTGCGGTGAACGGGAAACGTATTTTTGCACAGGGTTCAAACTGGGTGCCGTGTAGCAATCAAACGGGGGCAATTCCCGACGAGGAATATGAAACGCTGTTACATTATGCAAAGCAGGCGGGCTATACCATGCTAAGAAATTGGGGCGGCGGCGTTTATGAAAAAGAGATTTTTTACAATCTTTGCGATAGGTATGGCATTTTAGTATGGCAAGATATGATGTTTGCTTGTCAGGACGCTCCAATAGGAGTGAACATTGAAGAACGAATAAAGACTGAATTAGAATATCAGCTTAAACGTATTCGTAAACACCCCTCGGTTGCGCTTATTTGCGGCGGTAACGAATGGTCTGCCGATAACGGAAATGGAAACGACGTCGTAATTGCATTGTGCGAGGAATACACCAAGCGTTTTATTCCAAATTTGCGATTTGTTCCCGGTTCCCCGTTTGGGAAAGAAACTTTGGAGCTGTCCAACCGATTGTCGGGGGATACGCATATTTCTTGTTTAGACAAATGTTTCGATAACGATAATTTTAGGGATTTTAGAAAGTATATAGACAATAATCGTTCGCAGTTCTATTCAGAATGTACGTCAATAGGCTGTTCAAGGGTAAGAAGCTTGAAGAAGTTTATTCCTGAAGATAAGTTATGGCCTATTAATGAGGTGTGGGAAACGCATTTCGTAAAAAATCCGTTTATTCCCAATCCTGAATTGACCTTTGTGCAGAAAGAAGTCAGGCTGTGTAAGGAGTTTTTCGGAGAAGCAACAAGCGTAACGGATTTTGCGAAAAAGTCGATGGTTGTACAAGGGGAAATGATCGCGGCGGAAGCGGAATACGCGCGTATGAATAAGCATTGTTACGGCTTTATGAACTGGATGTTTAACGATAATTGGGGCTGTGGAACTTGGGCGCTCATCGATAAATATTTAGAGCCCAAGGCGGCGTATTATTACTTAAAGCGAGCATACAAACCGCTTTCCGTGCGATACGTATATCAAAATGGAGAATTGGGCTTGTTTGTTTCCAACAACAGCGTGGAAGATTGTATTGTCGGCTTTGAGTATGGGGTTAAGAAATTTGACGGCACTGTATTAAATTCTCAATTTTTATCCTTACATATATATCCGGGTGAAGTAGTACGATTGGAGCCCATTCTTGGGAAAGGCGATTATTTATACGCGAATCTTGGCGAAAGCGCGGATAAAACGATATTTTATTTAAAACCGTTTGATAGATATTCTTGGACGACCGATTTATCGGTGAAGCTTGTTCAAACGAAGGGGAACGGAATTATCGTTCGGATAAAGGCAAATACGTTTGCGCGTTGCGTCTTTATCGATTATCCAAAGCCTTTGCTCTGCTCTGATAATTATTTCGATATGGAACAGGGAGAAGAAAGGGATGTTTATATAGAAGGAATTGGCGAAGATGATTTTTCATTACTTTCCGTAAAGACGTTTGCGGATGAATGGAAAGAATAAGCTGTATGAATAATTAGACAAGTATAACAAACGGCAGCCTTAAGGCTATTTGTTGTGCGTTGCACAACAAATAAATAGTTTAATGGAAAAAATAAATTGTAGATAGTATACAAGGAGAAATAAAATGATGAAATTAAAAAAAGTTAGTAGCTTGGTAATGGTTCTTGCAATGTTGATGACGGCGGCGGCATGCGGCGGAACAACGGCGCCTCCGGGAGAATCTACGGGCGGAGAGGACGCTTCGGGTAAGACGATTTTAAAGGTTGGTACTTACGACGGTGGTGTTGGTACGGCTTGGTTGGATGACGCGGCGAAGGCGTTTGAAGAAAAATACGCTGGTGTTTCCTTTAATACGGGTGAAATGGGCGTAAAGGTTGACGTGGTTGGTACGAAAGTGTATAACGGCGCTACCTTGTTGGACGGTACGTTGGATCGCGACGTGTATTTTACGGAAAACGTTTCCTATTTCGATCACGTGAATAAAGGGAACTTTGCAAACATTACGGACATCGTAACCGAAACGTTGACAGAATATAATGAAACAAAATCAATCGAAGGGAAGCTCGATAAGCTTCAGCAAGATTATTTGAAAGCAAAAGACGGTCAATATTATGCCATTCCGTTCTACGACGGCATTTACGGGATGATTTACGATAGAGATATGTTCAATAACAATAAGTGGTTCTTTGATGCGGATGGAGATATTGGCGTCAATGAATCGGGCAATCTTTCCGCTGGTCCGGACGGTAAAATGGAAACGACCTACGACAACGGACTGCCTGCCACCTATGAACAGTTTGAAGAATTGTTGGCTACGATCAGAGGGAAAACTATTGTACCATTCTCTTATTCTGGCTTTGCAAGTGCGTATGTAAAACGTATGTTGACTAACTTCTGGTCGGATTACGAAGGGTATGAGCAAATGCGTTTAAACTATACCTTTAACGGTACAGCGAATATTGTAACGTCTATTGACGGTGATACGGTTACGACGGTTGAACAAAAGATAGACGATACAAATGGTTATCTGTTGCAAAAGCAAGCAGGGAAATATTATGCGTTGCAGTTTATGGATGAAATTCTTTTAGGGAACTCTGCGAATATTCCTAAAAACGGTGTATCGCATACGGATGCGCAAAAGAATTATATCGTGGGTGATTTAGCGAAAGGCGAAGGCGGCGCGAAAATTTATGCAATGCATATTGATGGTATTTGGTGGGAAAGTGAAGCTACGGCTTCGTTTGCGAACTATGAAACGATTTATGGTAAAGGAAAGCAGGACAGACGTTTTGCATTTATGCCTATTCCCAAGGTATCTGCCGACAAAGCAGGCAAGCAAACGTTGATTTCCTTGAACGATTCGTATGCATTTATTAATAAAAACGCTTCAAATATGGAGCTTGCAAAAGCATTCTTGCAATTCTTGCATACGGATGCGCAAATGAGTGCATTTACGGCGAAGACCTCGACAACACGTTCCTTAAAGTATGAGATTTCTTCGGCGGATGAAACGAAGATGTCCTATTTTGGAAAATCGATTATTGAAATGAAGAAGAATTCGGATATTGTATATCCGCTTTCCTCTGTGGAAAAAGTAATCAACAATCCTTCGTATTTCTCTACGGACGCTTGGGGTTGGAGCTCCTTGGTGGGTGGCAATCCGTATAAAGACCCGTTCATGAATTTGTTGGTAGTAAGCGGTTTAACCGCAGAATCATACTTTAAGGGATTAAGCATGGAGTATAGCGAAAAGAGCTGGAATGGTTTGAAATAATTAAAATACAAGCAGGGAAAGTAAAATGATGGAAGCAAAGAAAGCAAAGAAAATAGATAAAGATTTAATCTTTTGTCTATTGGGAATAGCATTACCGCTTTTACAATTTATAATTTTTTATATCGTTGTAAATTTTAACAGTTTTTTCTTGGCGTTTAAGAGTTACGATACATTAACGGGCGCCCATTCTTGGGTTCAATGGGAAAATTTTGAGAGGGTGTGGACGGAGTTAACTGTAAGCTCGCTACTTCGCGATGCCTTGAAGTATTCGATGATTGTGTGGTTTTTCACGTCGCTCGTTGGTACGGTATTGGCGGTGGTATTCTCTTATTACATATATAAGAAAGTGTTTGGTGGTAAGGTATTTAAAATTATTTTATTCCTGCCGTCTATTTTGCCTGCAATTTTACTTTCCTGCATTTTCCGTATCTTCGTAAATGAAGCGTTGCCGCAGTATCTTAATGAATGGTTTGGGATTAACGGCATATCGGAAGGGTTGCTCATTAATCAGAATACACAATTTCCAACGGTAATTTTTTATACCGTATGGATTAGCTTTGGTACGCAAATTCTTTTATACAGCGGCTCTATGGAACAGGTAGACCCTTCGATTATCGAGGCTGGTAAATTAGACGGTGCCTCTCCTCTTGTGGAGCTTTGGTATTTGGTAATTCCTGAGGTGCTGCCCGCGATTAGTACTTTCTTGATTACGGGTATTGCGCAGCTTTTTGTCAATCAAGCGAATTTGTATAATTTCTACGGGCAAGAAGCTTTTAACAGCTATCAAATGAATACGGTAGGGTATTATATGTTCTATTTGATTAACGATACGGAGGCAGGAATAAGCAATTATCCTTATGCAAGCGCGTTAGGGCTGTGCTGTACGTTTGTAGCGGTGCCGTTGACGTTTATCGTGCGTAAGCTTCTCAATAAAATGGAGGAGGTGTAATATGGCGAAAAAAGGCATAAAAGAAAGCAAATTCAACTGGCTGATTATTACAATTCTCGTATTATTGGCGGTATATGCGGTTTCTTTGCTGTTTCCACTTTTGTGGTCGCTTATGACTTCTTTTAAGGACCCCATTAAAGATTATTATCTTCCAATTCATAAAATAGCCTTTCCCTCTTCGTGGAAATTGGTGAATTATGAAACGGCATGGATATATTCCTATGTTCCTGTTTATAGAGAAAATCAACCGACGCTGTATTTCAATATTATGCAACAATTTGGCAATTCCTTGTTATATTCCGTGGGCTGTGCGTTGGCGGCAACGGCAATACCTTGTTTAATGGCGTATATTGTTGCGCGTTATAAATATAAGTTTTTACAATACATTTATGCGATTGTTATCGTAACGATGGCATTGCCCGTTGTTGGCTCATTACCTTCCGAAATCCAAGTAAGTAAAGCGTTGGGGATATATGATACGTTTTGGGGTCTTTGGATTATGAAAGCGAATTTCTTGGGCGTGTATTTCCTTGTGTTCTATGCACAATTCAAAATGATTCCCAAGGATTATACGGAAGCGGCAAAAATTGACGGGGCATCGAATGTCCGTGTTATGTTGCAAATAATTTTACCTCTTGCGACTTCGACACTCGCAACCGTGTTCTTATTGAATTTTATAACCTATTGGAACGATTATCAAATTCCTATGGTTTATCTTCCTTCTCATCCGGTTGCGGCATATGGTATTTATAGATTTCTTAACGATCAAGCAAATCAAATACGAAATACGCCAACGCAGCTTGCGGGGATGTGGTTGACGGCGTTGCCGATTATTGTCGTCTTCTTAATTTTCCAAGATAAATTGATGGTGAATATGTCGATAGGCGGTTTGAAAGGCTAAAAGGAGAGTTTTTATGATCAAAAAGAAACTTATTACGACTATCTTAAGCGCCGTTGCTTTGGTTTTTTCCACGGTAGGAATTGTGATTGGTGCAGCATTTGCCAAGGCGGATAACGAGTCGGTTTTGCCCGACAAGGCATACTTGGGGCAGATGATTGAAATTCCCGCAAAAACATTGACCTATAACGGAGAAACAAAAAAGGCATCCGTAGTCGTAACTGCACCAAACGGTGGTGCGTTTACAGGGGAAAGCTTTGTAGTGGACGATTTCGGCGTGTACACGGTGGAATATAGCGCGACGTTTAATGACGGAAAAACGGTTTTTGAAAAAGAAACGGTTGCTTCCGTGCGCCGTAACTTTGATTTATTCCAAACCAATGCGCTTGCTTCGGTGGATGACGGCGTATATAAATATAAGGAAGAATATAAAGGTGTTCGCGCTTCTTTGCGTAGTGGTGGTGAATTGACGTTTACCAAGCACGTAGACGTATCAAAGCTTACGAAAGACGACTTGTTTTTGGAAATGGTTATCGAGCCTTCTACCATAGGCAACCTTGACTTTTCTAAATTTACAATTACGTTGACCGACCTTGCCAATCGAGATAATTACGTGGAAATCACGGGCGTGGACAGTGGGCTTGTAAACGGCGGCGGAAAGTTAACCTATGTCAAAGCTGGGGCGCCTAATCAGACGGCTGGCGGCTATGAAGGTCCTAAATATAATACCTTACCACAGTTTGGTTGTCCTATCTTGCATACGTTTAGAGGCTTTGAGGAAAGCGTTTGGGAAAACAATTATACCACCTATCCTACGTTACAGCTCTATTATGATAACGCAGAAAAAGCCGTTTATGCAAGCTACGGCAGCGATTACCGCACGCCCGGGAAAACGATTGTCGCGGATTTAGACGACCCTACGATTTATCCTTCCAACCCTTGGGCTGGTTTTGAAGGGAAAGAAGTGGAAATTAGGATTAGTGCAGGTGGACATACGGCTGCGAACGCGAACATTCTTTTTATGAACGTAGCAGGCTATGACCTTTCCAAGCAGGAATTTGCGGATACGGCTGCGCCTACGATTACCGTGGATTATAAAGGAGAAACGGACATTCCTACGGCTACGGCAAATTCTGAATATACAGTGTTTAAAGCCGAATATTACGATGACTTGGATAACGATGTGTTTACGGACGTATCGGCATATTATTTGGACGTGGCAACGGAAGAACGCTATGACGTAGCGATTGTAAACGGCAAAGTAAAAACCGTGATGGGCGGTACGTACGTTTTATGTTATACGGCAACGGATAAAAGCGGCAACACGGCGAAAGAAGAAGTGTATTTTACCTGTACGCCGAATTCAAGTCCCATCACCTTGGAAACGAGTGACGAAAACCAAACCGTTACCGTTTACGATAAGGTAGCGATTGACGGCTTAAAGGGTTTAACGGCACAGGGCGGCAGCGGTAATTTGTATTGCACTGTGGATGTATATGCGCCCAACGGCGAAGCTGTGGCGTTAACGAAAAATACTTTTATCCCTACGGAAGCAGGGATATACAAAGTCGTATATACGGCAACGGACTATTTAGGTGTTTGCGCGAAAATCGAGCGCACGGTTACGGCACAAGCCCCCACCAAACCTATTTTAATTCAAAACCCGACGTTGCCCGACGTATTGATTAAAGGTTTCACCTATGATTTGCCGATTTGTGAAGCGGTGGAAAATACAGCAAACGGCTTAACGGAGGTTTCCGTGAAAACTTACGTAAATGATAAGGAAGTAATAGGTCAGTTCACCGCAAGCGGCGACAGCGTAACAATAAAATACGTCGCACAAGGCGAAACAGGGAAAGGTGAATACGTGGAAACCTTGCCCGTGATTGATGGAAACAATGGCAAAGACCAAGTGGCTTATTTTTACGGCGAGGGGATTACGGCAACCTCTAACAAGGAAGATATTTCGATTGCATTCGAGCCCAATGCCTCTTTCTTGTTCGCCAATGCGTTAAGCGCAGAAAATTTCCGTTTGGCATTTTCCGTGGATTTGATAGAAACAGATTTTGAGGCAATAGCGATAACGCTGACGGACGTTGAAAATAAAAATTTGACCGTGACGTTGCATTTGGTGCCTGAAAACGGGAAGTTGGAGTTGTATACGCCTTACTCGGAAAACGGATATGAAATAGGGGCGCGCGATCAAGATTATTCGTTGAATTATAGCAATTCCACCTTTATGCTGAAAGATATTGCGGACGCGAGCTGTGGAAAAATTCTTTATGATGACGCAGGCGATCCCTTTATCGGTTTTTCCGATTCCGTATATTTGTCCGTGCAAACGATAGGTGGAGAAAAGACGAATACGATTGCGTTTAACGTTCTGAATAACCAGTCGTTGGGGCATAGAAAGAATAATTACGAGAAACGTGTGGATGAAATTGCACCTGAAATTTATCTTGAAACTTCGTATGCAGTAAAACAGTCTATTGGCGCAACGGCGAACGTATCGGCAGGTAAAGCGTATGACGTTCTTGGGTACATCACTTCCTTTACAGTAACGGTTACCGCTCCTGATGGCAGTAAGGTATTGGACAGCGTTTCCGCGGAAGAATATTATAGTTTCCCTTTAACGCAGTACGGAAATTATCGTGTGTACTACAATGCGGTGGATAATAATGATAATCCCATTGAGTACATGAAGCTAATTCGTGTAGTAGAAAAAGAAAAGCCTGTATTGACGTTGAGCAATCAGTTAAATGCAAACTATAAAGCAGGGGACGTTATCCATATTCCTACCTATACTGTTTCGGATAATAGCGGCGCATATAGCGTGGACGTTATGCTGATTATGCCCGATAATAGTATGGGGATGTTGCTTAGAAACGTAAACGGAACGGAAAAATCCTATTTAACTGCAGATAGTGACGCATTTGATTCTGCATTCAAGGCAGGAGATAGAGCCTTTAAGGTGACCGAAAAGGGTAAGTACGTTTTAAGATTTTTCGTATATGACGAAAATTATAATTACACGATGACGGATATCGAATTTACGGTGAAATAAGGAGGGCGAAAATGAAAAACATATTGAAAAAAATCGGCGTTTTTGCTCTTTGCTTCACGGTATGCTGTGGCGCTTTCGCCTGCAAAGATAAAGGAGATTCCTCTTCTGTGGATTCATCTGTAGAGGAGCAGGAAAAGGAACTTGTTGAGACCGGATACAAAATTGTAAATCACGGCGTTAGCGAATACCAAATCGTTTTGCCTGATGAGCAAAACGCAATGTACGATTTTGCTGCGTCCGAATTAAATTATTTCTTGGGTTTGGCAACGGGCGCGGAGCTTGCTATTGTGAAAGAAAGCGCAGCCAAAGCAGAGTTACCTGCAATTTGTATCGGTGAAAGCTCGTTTACTCAGCGTTTGGGCGTTACGCTGACGGCAAGCGATTTGGGTATGTCGGGCTATACGATGAAGAATGTGAACGATTCGTTGGTGATTCTTTGCTCGAATACGGAAGGTGAAGGCGAGGGATGCCTTTATGGGGTATATGATTTCTTGGAAGATGCGATTGGTTTTAAGTCGTATTCTGTAGATGAATTGTATTACGAAGAAAAAGAAAACGTACCCCTTTACGAATACGACGAAGTAGTTTGTCCTGATTTTGACCAAAGAGAAATTGGTTATGCGCTTCTTGCCAACGACAGCACCTATCAAAAAAGAATGCGCTTGATTTGGCATGATGACAGTAGATATTGGGGGATTTCCGGACATAATCAAGCGGCGGACGGATGGGGTATTTTGCCGCAATCCGTGTATCGCGATCAACATCAGGACTGGTATAATGGCGAAGGCACACAACTTTGCTGGACGGCTGGTGATGAAATGGAAACGGAATTTGCGAAGAATTTGTATGCGCAAATTTTGAAACATCCCGATGCAATGTATTTCCATTTTGGTCAGCAAGATAATGAAAATTTCTGTAACTGTACACGTTGCGCACAGGCAAAAATTGATTATGCAGGAAACGTAGAAGGATTGCAGATCGTATTTGCAAATCACGTCATTGAAAAAGTGGAAGCGATGATGGCGGCAGACGGAGTCAATAGAAATATTCGTTATATGATTTATGCGTATAACGGAACGATTCAATCGCCTGTTGTGAAAAATGCAGACGGAACATTCTCGCCGTACAGTCAACAAGTGATTCCACACGAAAAACTCTATATTTGGTTCGCGCCGATCGGTACGGATTTTACCAAACCACTTGAACACGAAAATAATAAAACGTATTACGATTCTATGCAAGGGTGGAACGTACTGTGTCCTGGAAGAGTTATCGCGTATCTTTACGATATTAACTTCTACAATTATTTCGTCAACTTTAATAATTTCGGTACGGTAAAACCTATGTATGAAGCGTATAAGGACTTAGGTGTATATTATATGTACACTCAAGGCCCAGTAGATGCGGTAGTGCCGAGCTTGCAGGAAATGAGAATTTTTGTGGAATCGCAATTGATGTGGGATTTGGAGCAAGATTACGATCAGCTTGTCAAGGAATTTATGGAACATTATTTCCGTGATGGCGCAGATGCGATGTATATGTATTACACGTTGATTCGTAATCGCTACACTTACTATCAATCGGAAATCAACGATAATATCGGCGGTATTTATGCGGCGATTGGAGGCTCGGATCTTTGGACGGAACCCGTTGTCAGTGCGCTGGGTGATTGTATTGACAATGCGTTAAAAGCCATTGAACCGCTGAAAGAAACGGATGCGGAGCTTTACGTGAAAGTGAAAAACCGTATTATGAAGGAAAATCTTTCCGTAATCTTCTTGAAGCTGTCGCATTATCAATCTTATTATTCCAATGAAGAAAATGCGCAAATGAAAGCCGATTTTAAATATTATACGCAATATTTCGGTATTATGAAGCAGGTAGAAGGCGGCAGCATAGACGGGTTGTTTGATTAAGGAGGCATTATGAAAAAGAAATTAAAACTTTTATTCCTTTTGACCATTGCCTTGGCAACGTTAGGTTTTGTTGGTTGTAAAGGCGGGGAGGATTCTTCGACGGATAGCAACTCGTCATCAAGCGTCATAGAAACTGAAGAGCTTTGCTTAAATGAAACGAAAATTGAGCTTGCGATGGGTGAGACGTTTGCTTTGACGGCAAGCGATGCTGTTGGCGAGGTTGTTTGGTCATCAAACGATTCGGCTGTTGCAACTGTTGACGAAAATGGACTGGTGACACCCGTAGGGCTTGGCACAACAATTATTAAAGCCAAAGACAGCGACAATATTGCGATGTGTCAAGTGACGGTTGTCGGCGCAAGAACGGAAAACATATTAACGCTTCAAACGAATAAAACGTCTTTATTGCTTTGTGAGGGAGATGCGTATGCGTTGACGGCAACGGTAAAAGACGGCTCGAATGTTGTAGAAGGGACGCTTACCTTTGAAAGCAAGGATACGACGAAAGCGGCTGTATCCCAAAGCGGATTGGTAACGGCGGTTTCCGAGGGACAAACGGAAATTGTCGTAACAGCGAATTATGCAGGTAAAACGGCAAAAGCAAGCGTTACGGTTTCCGTATCAAAAAACAAACCCGTGTTGGCGTTTGGGGTAAACGAGAGCCAAATTATTTGCGGCGAGGAAATGCCGCTGAGCGTTTATCTTATGAACGGCTCGTCCGTAACGGAATTGGATAACGCGCAGGTAACGTATACAGTGTCTAATGAATCCTTGGCAAGCGTGGAAAACGGCAATTTGCTTGCATTAAAGAAAGGGGAATTGGACGTAATCGCAAGCTACGCGCTTGACGGCGAGACGTTGCGAGCAAAAATATCCTTGCGTTTGAGGGAACGTTATTCGGTAAAATATTACGTTGACGGCGCTTTGTGGTATGAAACGTCGGTGTTGGACGGAGAAAACGTTGAGGATACAGCTCCGATTCCTACCCATGAAATCTATCAATTTTGCGCCTGGGAAAGCAAAGAAGATGAAACGGCGTTTTTCTCGGAAAGGGTTGCTTATGATTTTTCCGATAGCGTACAAAGTGATTTAACGTTGCAGGCGGAATGGTATTCGGAAGAGCAAAAGCTGTTTGCCTTTGATCAAGGCGTTGCCAGCGCAACGAAAAATTGGCAAATGAATGCTGCGGGAACGGACGTTTCGCATACCACGGAAAAAGCATACGGAGAGGAAACAGGTTCGTTAAAGATAGCTTCGAAATGGCTGGAAGAATATCCAGCATCCTATGCGGAGGTTTATCTCGGCTCGTTGGATTTGATGAAATGTCAAAGGATTTGGTTCTACATTTATAACACACAAAACAATAATTATTATTTCGACGGCGATTGGGCAAATAGAGTCTATCTTTCAGCCGATGATACGTGGAAAAAGGTAGAGCTTATCCCGATGGTAGATAGTAGAGTGTTGGTTTCGATCAACGGCGTGGAAAATATTTATGAGGACTTGACTGATTTATCACAAGACGGATTTTCCATTCACCCCGCAGATATTGATACGAAAGAGGAAATTTGTTATACGTACGTCAGTGCGGTATATTGCATAAAGGAATTGGACGTCGGTGCGCCTATTTTGGAAGATGCTAACGGGAATGCGTACGTAGCTTCCGCTTCCGAGATTTATACGGACGGTTTGCAATATACGGCGTCACAGGGTTGCGGCGAAAGCGTGCTTTACTTGCCGACAATCAATTTCTCGCAATACAGTGAAGTGTCGTTTGATTGGAGCGTTCCCGACGGTTGGACGTTCATTGGTACGGATAGTGCAAACCGTTACTATCAACAAGGCAGCGGTTTGGGCGGAAAAGTAACGATTGTAAACAATGCAGACGGTACTTTGACGGTAACGATGAAGCAAACGCTTTATTCGGGCGTAACAAACGTATTCACGCGGATAATTGAGGACGAGGGAATCCTTAACGGTGTAAAACCTTTGACTTTGTCAATCAATTGCTTGGTTGGCACGAAAGCGATACATATTGGGAATTTTGTTGCGCAGTAAGCGTAGCGTTATCAATAAAAATATTTAAGGATGGGAATTTATATGAAGAAAAAACTATTAACAATGCTCCTTGCTTTAGCGATTTGTTTGCCCGTTTCTGCTGGTATGGCGGGTTGCTTTGATGGGGTCTTTGATGATGTAAGCTCAAGCGGATCCGCGGACTCGACAGGGGCTACGGACTCTACTGATTCAACGGACTCTGCTGATTCTACGCAACAACAAGAGAAAAAATATCTTGTGAAGTTCGTGGATGAAGAAGGGAACGTATTAAAAGAGGAAGAGGTTAAAGAAGGGGAAACGCCTGTTGCTCCTACTGCAACTACACCTGAAAACACGGCGGAATACACGTACAGTGGCGCGTGGGATAAGGAAATCGTAGCGGTAAGTGGCGAGGCAACCTACACGTGGATTGTTACGGCAACAAAGAACAGCTATTTGGTGAAATTCGTTGACGAAGAAGGGGAAACGCTGAAGGAGGAAACGCTTGAATATGGCGTAACACCCGTTGCGCCGAATCCTACTCTTCCTGATGATACGGTAGAGCATACGTATTTGGGCGCATGGGATAAGGAAATTGTAGCGGTAAGCGGCGAAGCTGTTTATACCTGGATTGTTACGGAATACGATAAAGAATACACGATTACGTTTTTAGATGCAGAGGGCGCTGTGTTACAGAGCAGTGCAGTGAAGCCTGGCGAACTGCCTACGTGTACGGTGGCTCTGCCTGCCCTGCCTGAAGATACGGCAGAATATGCGTATTCTTGGGCATGGGATAAAGAAATCGTAGCGGTAACCGGCGAAGCGACCTATCAATTACAATTGGTTTCCGCGAAAAAATCGTATACGATTTCCTTTGTAACGGAAGATGGCAACATTTTGCAATCTGATAGCGTAGAATACGGCGTAACGCCTGTTGCACCGAATGCAGCTACGCCCGAAAATACGGCGGAGTACACGTACAGTGGCGCGTGGGATAAGGAAATCGCAGCGGTAAGCGGCGAGGAAACCTACACGTGGATTGTTACGGCAACGAAGAATAGCTATTTGATTAAATTCGTTGACGAAGCAGGGGAAACGCTGAAAGAGGAAACGCTTGAATACGGCGTAACGCCTGTTGCTCCTACAACGACTACGCCCGAAAATACGGCAGAGTACACGTACAGCGGCGCATGGGATAAGGAAATCGTAGCGGTAAGCGGTGAGGCAACCTACACGTGGATTGTTACGGCAACGAAGAATAAATATCAAGTAACCTTTGACGGTGCAAACGAGGCGGAATATGAATACGGCGCAACGGTTACCGCACCTGCTCTAAAACAGCAAGGCAAAGCATTGACGGGCTGGACAGTAAATGGAGAAACCGTGGATATCGCGACCTATACCGTTACGGGCGTAACGGAATTCGTTTCCGTATGGAGTGACGTGCCTTATGCAACGAATGCAGACGGCTACGTAAACGCTGTGGCGAGTGAAGAATTAGGTGCTGGAAGCTGGTATTACGAAATCGGTTCGCAGGAAACCGTATATACTTGGACGGTAAATCTTCCTGTAACGGCATACGCAGAGAATAAGACAACGACCTATGCTTGGAAGGGCGGCGATTGGTCGAGTGTCGGCTTTGTTGAAAATAATTGGATTTCCGGTGGCGGTACGGCACGTGAAGGTACGATTAGCGTAACGAATATCGGTGGCGAGCTTATCGTTGTCATCAACGAACCTACGCAAAATATTACGAAATCGACGAGTATTACCGACGCAGATATTATTGGCGGCAACAAAGCGTTGACTATCGTTGTAAACAACGGCGCGCAATATCGCCATTTCTATCTTGGCGCAGGCGTAGTGACGGACAGCGCGTTGGATGCGTTTGTTGTTGATAATGAAGGGAATAAGCACGTTGCAAATAAAACCGCGGATAGTGTGGAATATGCGCTTTCGCAAAGCTATGGCGACGGCGTGGTGACTGTTCCTAAGATGAATTATTCGCAATATACCAAGGTAATGTTCGATTGGAACATTGCAGGTGGTTGGACGTTTATTGGTCCTGAAGCGGCAAACCGTTGGTATAACGGCGGTACGGCACTTGGTGGTACGGTTACAGTTGTAGTAAAGGCGGATAAATTGGAAGTGACAATGACGCAGACGTTGGATAGCGCAAACAACGGCACATTCACGGCAGAAATTACGGACACGGAAATTATCAACGGCATAAAATCTTTGACGCTTTCCTATAATTGTTTGGTAGGTACGCAAACGCTTGTGTTGAACAACTTTACAACTTCAACGGATCCTGTGGAAGAAGAACCTGTTGATGAACCTGATACGTTCGTAATCGACAGCGAAGGCAATCAATACGCAGCAACGGAAACGGAAAACAGCATCGAATATTCGCTTGCAAGCGGATATAATAGTGGCGTGGTAACTCTTCCGAAGATGAACTATTCGCAATATACGCAGGTGACGTTTGATTGGAACATTGCAGGTGGGTGGACGTTTATCGGCCCTGACGCGGCAAACCGTTGGTATAATGGCGGTACGGCACTTGGCGGTAGCGTAACCATTATTAACAATGGCAACGGAACGTTGACTTTGACAATGACGCAGACGTTGGATAGTGCAAACAACGGCACGTTCACGGTAGAGATTACGGATGCGGATATTATCAACGGAACGAAGTCCTTGACACTTTCTTATCAATGTTTGGTAGGTACGCAAACGCTTGTTTTAAGTAATTTTAATACGGTAGCGTAATTATATTAAAAAGAACGGAAGGCAGATTGGGCGTTTTGCCCAATCTGTCAAACAGCAGAATAAAAGGAGAAACAACAATGCAAAAAAAGTTTTTTCAGTATGTTTCCCCGGAAATTAACGTTGTAATATTACAGCAAGAGGATATTGTTACGCTTTCCGCGGGGACGAATAATGGCGCTGATGGTAATCAAGGCGACGGTAATTGGTGGGATTAAGGGGGAATAATATGAAAAGAAAGAAATTATTAATTGGTTCCTTTTTCGCAGCTTTGGCGTGCGTTGCAGGCGGTGTTGGGATGGTGATCCCGAAAAACGCAGTCGTTGCAAATGCTGCTGCCGAAACGAAAACAGTGGAGCAGGTTTCGCTTGTTATGAAAAATGGGGCAAGCATACGCTATGCTTCGTCGGCAACGGACAGCGGTATTCGTTTTTCCGTCAATCTTTCCGCAGCGGATTATCTTGGACTGGAAGCAAATGAAGGCAAGGTGTATACATCCGTTAGCTATGGTATGGCGATTATGCCGTATAGTTATTTGGGAACCTATGGCGAATTGACGGAAGAAAACTTGTTTAGCGATGACGCGAAATACGATTGGGCGCAATGGAATGGTTCCGAATGGGTATACTCTGGGGACAACACGACCAAAAAACGTATTATTTGTCTTTCCTACGGTGAAATGGTAGAAGATAAAGACAACGCAGGATATTACGTTTTCAGCGGCTCGATGTCGGGTATTCAAAATGAAAATCTTGCGCGCGATTTTGTAGGGCGCGGTTATATCCAAGCCGTGAAAACGGATGGTACGACAGAATACGTTATGGCGGATTATACGGAAAATTCCGTACATAACAACGTGCGTTCTATTGTAGAGGTTGCAGAAAAAGCGCTTGCGGACGAAAACGTAACCGACCAAGATAAGCTTGACAGTCTTGTCGATTATTATTTGGATGCAACGTCTGTTCGTCAAGTGAAATTCTATGATGGCAATGAACTTATCGGTACGCATGAATCCAAGAAAAACTATGCGTTTAGCGATGTAATTTCGATGGATGGCGATTTCAGCCATTGGGAAGATGAAAACGGTAATATTGTAACGGCGGATTCGAGTTATGAAATTACGGGGACGACGAAGTTGTACGCTGTTTATAACGGCTCGAAGGAAACAGTGGAAGCGGCGCAAACCGCCATTGATTCGTTCCTTGCTATGACGGTTTCGTCAAACAACGTGGTTGCGGCGCAGGCGCAGTACAAAACGGTAACAACAGCGATTGACGCGCTTCGTGCAAACGATTACAATAAGTATATCTCGGACGATTTGTGCGAGGCAATCAATGCAAAGGCGGCGGAAATCAACGCCCTTGTGGAAAACTCGGATGACTTGTACGAACAATATTCGGGTGTGCTGCACGCAGCGAAAGATTATACACCGACGGCAAGTGAAACGGAAGAATTGTTGGATTTGCCGTTGATTGATTATTCCACGTTTAAGACGGTAACGTTTAATTGGGAAATCCCCGGCGGTTGGACGTTTATCGGTCCTGACGCGGTAAATCGTTGGTATAATGGCGGTACGGCGCTTGGCGGCGGCGCATCGATTACGTATGTAGACGGAAAATTGCAGGTTACAATGACCTTGACGACAGGCGGCACCGGTTCGTTTACAATAGAAAATACGGATGCGGACGTTATCAACGGCAGGAAAGGGTTAACACTTTCCTATAATTGCCTTGTTGGTTTGCAGACAATAAAAATTGGTGAGATAACGGGCTACTCGGTTTATGACGTTTGGTCGGTAAGTTCGACTACCGTAATTTCCGAAGAGGTAAGCGTAAGCTTGCCCCAAGACACGGCAACTGCGTTGAATTTGCCTTTGGTTAATTATTCTCTTTATGAAAACGTAACGTTTGATTGGTCGGTAAGCGGCTGGTCGCAAACTGGACATGAGGGCGATTTGTGGTTCTATGATAGCGGCTCTGCACTTGGCGGTACGGTTGCGATTATAAACAACGGCGATGGTACGTTGAGCTTTACAATGACGGAAACGGTAAAAGGGCAAGGCTCGCACACCAAAACGATTGACGACAGTGCTATTGTGAATGGTCAATCGGCTTTGACTTTGAAAGCAAACAGTCTCGTGGGTACGCAAACGCTTACAGCGGGCGCAATGACGGCAACGTTGGATTTTGATGCAAAATTGGCAATTGCCAAAGAAAACGGCAAGACACCAAAGCTGCTTTCAAACGTTGTTGCGGAAAGTACGTCTTGTGCTTGCCCTGAAGGGGTGAATGACGTATTTGCACTGCCTTTGATTAACTATTCTTTGTACGAACAAGTAACGTTTGATTGGAATATCGCAGGTGGTTGGACGTTTATCGGGCTTGAAGCTGCGAACCGTTGGTATAACGGCGGTACGGCACTTGGCGGTAGTGTAACCATTACAAACAATGGAAACGGAACGTTGACTGCGAAGATGACGCAGACGTTGGATAGTGCAAATAATGGTACGCATACGTTGGAAATTACAGATGCGGAAATTATCAATGGAACAAAAGCATTGACGCTTTCTTATCAATGCTTGGTGGGTACGCAAACGTTTGCAACGAGTGAATTCACTGCAACGTATAAGATATCTACTGAGCAGCTTGAGGGAATTTCCTATGAGGAAAAGGAAACGGTTATCAACGTTCCTCATTTTGTAGTCAGCGAAAAGGTTGTTTCCGAGTCGGTTTCTGTAACTGCTCCTGCTTCGAGTACAGAATTTGTTGCGGAATTGCCGTTGATCAATTATTCTTTATATGAAAAAGTAACGTTTGATTGGAAAATACCTGGCGGTTGGTCGTTTGTTGGTCCGAATTCCGCAAATAGATTCTATGCGGCAAGTGGCTCTCAGTTTGCGGGTGCTGCTGTCATTTCCGTAAATAATGAAGGAACTTTAACATTTACAATGACGGCAACAGAAGGCGTTTCAGGAACGCAAACGGCGGTAATTGACGATTTGAGCATAATAAATGGGAAAGTAGCATTAACAGTTAGTTTGAACAGCGTAGTAGGTGTACAAACATTTACAGCAACGAATATCAAGGCGTACAACGGCAAAGAACCCGTAAGCAGTAGCCCTGTTGAATATGTTTTGAAAGACTTCTCGTTGTCTACTTATGAAACAACCGTTTATGACACGGACGCACTTGAACGCGGAGAATTGCTCGTTAAGTTGGCTTCGGATGGGGAAAGAATTTCCTTGGAAACGCAAAATGTTGTAAATAGCGACGGAACGGAAAATATTTATACGGTTACCTTGCCTTGGATTGACTATTCGGCATTGAATTACGTAAAAACGACCATATCCACCAACAACGGTAAAGCGATTGGCTTTGCAACTAACGATATGCTTTCGTTGGTACAATATCACGACACGACCAACGATACGTGGCCTATGTACGACACCGAGTTAACGCTTACGTATGCAAACGGTGTATTGAAGGCAACACTTTGGCATCAAGGGTATACAAAGACAGTTACGGTAACCGATGCGGATATTATCAGCGGTAATAAGGGCTTCTCTTTCTATGTGAAAGGCGTTGCTTATACGGGCTATCAAATGACCAATTTGGTGGCAAACGGCAAGAGTAGTTACGTTGTTAAAAGTGAAACGCAGGCGTTGGATTTGAGTGAGCAAAGCGGTGATACGGAATACTCCGAATATCGTATTGCTTGGTATGCGCACGACGAATGGACGAACGATTATTATAACTATGAGTTTGCGGCGGAAGAATTGGCGTCTTTCTTGAACCGTTGGACGGGCAAGAAATATCAGCTTGTAAAAATGTATGATGGCGAGGCAATTCAGCCCGAATCTAAGTATATTGTTTTAGGCGGTCAGCTTGCGGAAGAAGCAGGTATGACGTTCGACGGCTTGGAAAAGAGCAACGGTTATAAAATTGTGCAAAATTATACAAACTTGTATATTTACAGCGAAACCTCGGAAGGCACGCTCAGCGGCTTATACGGGTTCTTGAAAGAACAGGCGGACGTAGTATTCTATACGGACGAAGTGTTTACCGAAAACGTAACGGAAAACAGTGCAACGGTGGGGGCAGGTATGGATATAACTTTCAATCCTTCCTTTAACGGTGCACAAGCTGGTTATGCAGAAATGCAATACAGCGAAGCATATCAACGTCGTTTGGGTATGTATGCAGATTGGAATACGGCAAAGGGCGCAGCACTTAAAGGCGCGGCAACCGAATGGGATGCAGACTTGACGACTGGCGGACATAATATGCTTGACGTATTCCCCTACGATACCTTCGGTTCGACGTACAGCGATTGGTATACGACGGTTAGCGGTACGACGCAGCTTAACTTCACGAGCAGCAATACGCACTTGCAAGAAATGAAGGATATGTTCGTTGCATCTGCGAAAGTGGTCATTGCAAATCAGCCTCAGATTGAATATTTTGAATTTGGTCAGCCTGATAGTCAGTATGGACCTGACGTTGCGGGATATTTGTCCTTTATGAACGACGTTGCGGCAACGCTTGACGCTTGGCTCGCGGTGGAAGAGCCCGACAGAACGGTTGCGCTCGTAATGTTTGCGTATAACTCTACGAGAACAGCGCCAACAAGCGGTTCGATTTATAACGGCAACAACGTATACGTAACGGTATATTTTGCGCCCGTAGGTATGCGTTATACGGATAAAGTGGACGCTTCGAATAGCTACCACAAAAATACGGAAGAAGGTGAATGGGACGAAACGATTACTACCTATAACGCATTGCTTTCTTGGACGAAGCTCGAAGGCTTTGATAAAGATAGAAACTTGATTTATTGGATGTACGGTACCGATTTCGTTAACTACATGATGCCGATGGATACGCTTACGAACTTGCAGTACAATTATCAGAAGCTGCAAGAAACGGGTACGGATATGATTAAATATCAGTTCCAGACCAAGAATTACGATAACGTAGGCTCCGATTGGCAGAGATTAAAGACGTATCTTTCTTCGGAACTTGCTAAGAACGTAAACGCTGACGTGGCGACCTTGCAGGCGAACTTCATGAATGCAATGTATGGCGCAGGCGCAACGTATATGCAGCAGCTTCTTTCTGCACAACAAGCTTACTGCACGTATGATAACTTCAAGGATAAGGACGCGTGGTTAACCAATTATACGGAAAATTATTTTGGCGTTATCAACGGCTCGCAGAAATTGATGACGAGCAGATATTTCACCAAAGATACCTTGAATACTTGGATGGGATATATCAACAGTGCGAAGGATGCAGTAAACAATGACGGTACTTTGACGGCTACTGAAAAGACGGCAATGATTAACCGCATTGAAGTAGAAGCGTTGTCCATTCGTTATATGCTTGTTTCCTTGCATAGCGAAACGACGTATGATGCAAGTGTTGCTGATTGGAAAACGCATGCGGCAAGTCTTGGTTGTCATTGCTATACGGAAGGTAGTTCTTCTGACGGAAACTGGTAAACTTTATACAAGAAGGAAAGGCCTTGCCGAAAGGTAAGGTCTTTCCTACAATAAAATAGTTATGGAGAAAATTATGGCATACGAATATATTGAAAGATTTAAGAAAATGGGTTTCGGCATGTTTTGCCACTTTGGCTTATACAGCAAATTGGGTATGGGCGAATGGGCGTCGCATATTTACAAGCTCGATAGAAATGAATATAACAAACAAGTGGAAAACTTTAGCATTGCCGAGGACTGGGCGAAACAGCTTGTAGCGACGGCGAAGAGTGCAGGTTGTAAATATATTACACTTACAACTCGTCATCACGAAGGTTTTTCCTTGTTTGATACTTGTGGATTGAACGAATTTGATGCTCCGCATTCGGCGTGTGGAAGGGATTTGGTGCGCGAATTTGTGGATGCTTGTAATGCGGAAGGGATCGTGCCTTTCTTGTATCATACCTTGCTCGACTGGTGGCATCCCGACTACAATAACAATTTCCCTGCATATATTGATTATTTAATTGCGAGTGTTGAAATTCTTTGTAAAAATTACGGTAAAATCGGTGGGCTTTGGTTTGACGGATTTTGGGATAAGCCCGATGCAGATTGGCAGTTTGACCGTTTGTATGCCACCATTCGTAAATACCAACCCGAAGCAATGATTATCAACAATACGGGGCTTAGTGCGCTTGGCGAAGTGAGCCACGAGGAAATTGACAGCGTAACGTTTGAACGTGGAAAACCCACTTTTGTCGATACAAGCAAACGACCGATTGCAGGGGAAATGTGCGAAGGGATTAGCGACCATTGGGGATTTGCGGCAGGGGATTTATGCTTTAAATCTGTTCCGCAACTTATCGAAACATTGCTCGATTGCAGAAAATACAACTGTAATCTTTTGCTCAATGCAGGTCCGACGGAAGACGGGACGTTGACTGTGATTGAAACGGAGCTTTTGAAATATCTTGGGCGTTGGATTAAGACAAATGAAGAAGTTGTTTACAATGCGATTCCTGCTGATATTCAGGCTGAAAATGCGGATATGTTTGTGAGCGGTGAATATTATTATGCGGCAATCCGCAAAGTGCCTATGGGTGCAAACGTAAACGTTGCAAGACCTGAAGATAATAAGGTAATCAAAGTTCATTCGGATAAAACGATTACGGAAGCCGTTTGGTTGGATGACGGAACGGCAATCGAATTAGAAGATAGACAAACCTTTAAAGCTGCTCCTTTCCCTTACGGGAGAAGCGGTAGTGTTCGTGTGGCAAAGTTTAAGCTGAAATAAGGAGTAATTATGAAGTTCAATTTCTTGGGCGATAGCATTACGGAAGGCGCGTTTGCTGGAGTTTTAGAAGACAGATATTCTACATTAACGGCAAAACATTTTAGTGCAGAGGAATGTAATTTCGGTGTATCGGGAACGCGTATTGCAAAGCAAGTAAAGCGTACTAACAATCCCGATGACGATGTTTTTATGTGTCGTGCAATGAAAATGCCAACGGATGCGGATTTCACGTTTGTGTTCGGCGGCACAAATGATTACGGACACGGCGACGC
Source organism: Candidatus Scatosoma sp. (assembly GCA_045594025.1). GTDB lineage: Bacteria > Bacillota > Clostridia > Christensenellales > Borkfalkiaceae > Scatosoma. The sequence goes on along the minus strand of JAZNXS010000041.1, from coordinate 9,220 downwards.
AAAGTTGGGCGCGTTTGAGGATAGGGATGATTATACTTTTTACGGAGCGTTTCATAATCTCGTCACGTACATGGTATCTTCATTTCCAAAAGATAAACTTTGTTTTATCCTACCGATTCCCCGTTTTGACCAAGACAATCCTTACGGTGATGGCAGCAAAGACGAGCCGATATCACCCATTTCGGCGTACATAGAGGCTGAAAAAGAAGTGCTTTCCTATTACGGTGTTGAATATCTTGATTTGTCGGATAAATTTTATATTCCGACAACGCAACAGGACGATGGGGAACTATATAAGGACGGGTTACATCCCAATGCAAAAGGACATCGTTCCCTTGCCGATTGTTTAATCGAGTATTTAATAAAAAAAGGATTATAAAAAGAAAATATGTTGAAAACATCAACTGAAATAGGCTCAGGCACAAAACGTATCGGGGCTGAGAAAGCAATAGAGTATATTGCAAAGTCGGGTTTTACGGCTTGGGATTTTTCAATGGTTGATATGTGCGGTTACGACTGGAAAAATCAATGTGTTGTCGAAGGCGCGTCGCCTCTTCTCAAATCAAATTATTTATCATATGTGAGGATGCTAAGGCGCATTGGGGAGGATAACGGTATCATTTGTAATCAATCTCATGCGCCAACTCCACTTAGTCCTTTACCAATGCGCCCGTATTTGAAACGTGCAATAGAATGTACGGCGGAAGCTGGTGGTAAAATTTGTGTAATTCATCCCGATAATAGCAAAACCGTAGAAGAAAACGTAGAACTTTTTAACGAACTTTTATCTTTTGCAAAAGAATGTAACGTGAAGATTGCCACAGAAAATATGTGGAATTGGGATACTGAAAAAAATCAAGCGACTTTTGCGGCATGTTCAACGCCAGAAAACTTTTATGCGCATGTGAAGGCAATGAATGATGAAGCGTTCGTTGCGTGCCTTGATATAGGACATGCCGAAATGAAAGGGTTGAATAGCAGTGCTGTTAGCATGATTGAAGTGTTAGGCGATAAATTGCAAGCACTTCATATACATGATAACGATAAGTGGCATGATTGTCATCAAATTCCATTTTCGATGGGAATAGACTTTTATAAAGTAGCACAAGCATTAAAGAAGATAGGGTATAGTGGATTTTATACGTTAGAGGCGTATAATTATTTGAATGCCTTTTCAGACGAAGAGATTTTTAATGGATATAAAAATTTATTTAATGCAGTGAAAAGGGTTGCGGAGTTGGCAAGGTAACATTTTAATAAAAAGTGAGGTAAGAGTATGAAGGAATTACATTTGATTTGTAACGCGCATCTTGATCCCGTGTGGCAGTGGGATTGGAATGAGGGCGCAACGGCTGCATTGGCTACTTTTTATTCTGCGGCAGAGTTAGCAGACGAATATGACTATATTTTCTGTCATAACGAAGCACTATTATATGAGTGGATTGAAGAACACGATCCAGTCTTATTTTTGCGTATTCAAGAGCTTGTAAAGGCGGGGAAATGGCATATTATGGGTGGCTGGTACGTGCAACCTGATTGTAACGTTCCAAGCGGAGAAGGTTTCGTTCGCCAAATCGAAACGGGACTGAAATATTTTAAGGAAAAGTTCAATTACCGTCCTACGGTTGCATTGAATTTCGATTCCTTCGGACATACCCAAGGCTTGGTGCAAATATTAAAGAAATGCGGATTTAACGGGTACTTATTCTGTCGTCCTATGAAAGAATATATGCCGCTTCCTGCAATGCATTTTAATTGGATTGGATTCGATGGTAGCAGTATTAAAGCGGTGCGTTGTGAAGACGATACCATTTATTGTTCTGCGCTTGGAAAGGCAGTTGAAGATATTAAACGAAAAATGCAGCCTTGGGCGAATGAGGACGTAGGCGTTGCGCTTTGGGGCGTAGGCAATCATGGCGGCGGCGCGTCAAGAAAGGACCTTTCGGAAATAGCCGTTTTTCAACAATAAATGGCGAAAGAAGGTCTCCAAGTTTTACATAGTACGCCAGAAGCTTTTATAGACGCAATCGAGCCAAAACAGAATTATGATGCGGCGTTACAACCAATACTCGTCAAATGCTATTCTTCCGATAGTCGAATTAAACAAAAATATGCAGAGCTTGAAAATAAATTATTGTTGACGGAGAAAATTTGCGTAGTAGCGAATAAAGAATTGGGCGTGCCTTATCCTAAGGAAACGCTTGCGGAAGCTCAAAAAAATATGGTTGCTATTCAATTTCACGATATTTTATCGGGAACGAGCATTCGCGTAGGGGAAGAAAGTAGTTTGCAACGCGCTGATTATGCGATGGAGCTATTGGATAAGGCGTTTACGAAAGCGTTTATGGCGCTCATGAACGAATACGAACGCGTGCAACCGAACACCTATCCCTTGTTTGTATTTAATCCCCACCCTTACGAATATGATGGTGTAATCGAAGGGGAAATCTTTATGTTGAACCCCATTCAATCGGAAACAGAAGGGTATGAATTGGAAATCACGAAAGAGGGAGTTCCCGTAGATTTCCAAATCGTGAAAGAAGATTCCAATATCAATTTTGACAGAAGAAAGAAAGTTGCAATTCAGGCAAAACTGGCACCCATGTCCGTAACGAAATTTGATATCGCAGCGAAAAAAGGCAAGAAATTCATTCTTGATAGAACGGAGCAGTTTGCCTTTGATAATGCGAAATTCGATCCCGAAAACGGCTGTTTAAGCGGTTATACGGTGAACGGGAAAGAGCAACTTCACGGTAACGCCTTTATGCCTATCGTTTTTGACGATAACGAAGATCCTTGGGGTTGGGGAATGCAAACGGTAGGTACGAATTATCGTGCGATGCAACCCAAAATCGTCGGTCGAGTCGTAGAGCGCGGAAAGATTTATACTCGCTTGGAAAACGTTTACGTTTTGGGAAATTCCGATGCTTACGTTTATTATACGGTATATGTTAATCAATCGTATATCGACGTAGACGTGAAAGCTGTTTGGAATGAAGATTGCAAAGGATTAAAGCTCGCTATTCCGTTTGCAAATGACGGCGCGTTTATTGGGCAGACGGCGTTTGGTACGCAAACGTATGAACGAGAACGGGAACAATGCGCGCAGAAATTCTGCGGAATTGATGACAGTGAAAACGTATTGAGCGTATATGCAAATTATATCGGCGGTTGTTCGGTGGAAAAAGGAACGCTTTATTTGACGCTCTTTAATGGTTCTATATATTGTGCGCACCCGATTGACGATTTGCCAATTGTGGACGATAAACGTTGCAACGATTATATGGAAAAGGGAAGACATTCATTCTCGTTCCGTTTGGCGCTCGATAAACGGGAAAGTTTGGAAAAGAATGCGATTGAATTTACACAAAAGCCTTATGCATTGAATGGGTATCCGCATGGAAAAGGAAAGACAACGAGGGAAAGCATTGTATTGTTGAATAATACAAACGTTGTTCTTACTTCTCTTCGTAAAGCAACGGAAGATACTTGGGAAATTCGACTTTTTAATAATTCACCGCAAATAACGAAGTGTACTTGTCGTGCATTTGGACAAAGCTGTGTACTTAATTTTGGCAAATATGAAGTAAAAACACTGTGTTATGAGGCTAAGATGCTTTCGGAAAAAGGCTTTATTATTAAATAAAAAAAGGAAAGATATAATGATTTGTTTTTCAGGTGTTACTGATAATTTGTCAAGAAAATTTTTATTTAAAAAAATGATAAAGAGAATATGTAAACTGTTTAGTACAATGTTTATCTTTTTAGGAGTACCCAGTATTTTTATTGTCGTTTATTTCCAAATATATGATTTTTTAATTATTTCTATTTTAACATCAATATGCCCTTTTTTAATATTATTATTGTCGCACAAAGAGTATTATCCCACAAGAATAACTATTGATGGTGAAGAAATACAAATCGAATCGCGAGCGAATTGTAGGATTTGTAATATAGAAGAAGTGCAAAAAGTTTTAGATTATGGTTCTTTTTTTGATATAAAAATATATTCACCGACAAGAATATTTAACTGCATTTGCCAAAAAGACCTGATCGTAGAAGGTACGATAGAAGAATTTGAAAAACTGTTCGAAGATAAAATAGTATTGAAAAACTAAAGCAATACACAATGATAAGGAGAAAATAAAATTGCGGTGGAAGAATGACCGTGCGGAGCTGCTTGTACAAAGCAGCAAGCATCGTTAATGATTGTTTAACGTGGTGAATTAAAAACCAAAGAATACGATATAGAGCATCTATTGAAGAGCGAACCCAAAATTCAGAGAGAACTATTAAGTTTGTGAATGAGTTTTGTACCGGCAGAACTCATTCCTTTCTTTTGAGGATTTCTTTCATTGCTGTAGTAGAAAAAGGCATTGCAGAATTTTTTTGCAATGCCTTTTTCTTAAATTCACTTAAAGCATAATAGCCTTTAACTAGTGTTCACTTTTGTTCAAATGAGTAAAAACACTATTGCTCATATTAAATTGTTGTCCTATTCGGCTTTTTGGTTATTGCTCCGTTAAGACAGGCAGCCTTTCGGCTCTCCGTTTTTGTTTACAATGTTTGTAAAATGCAAGACTTTTTCAAAAATATATGCTATAATAGCAATAGGAGGTGGGTTATGAAGAAATGCTTATCCATTCTTTTGGCGCTCGGCTGTACATTTTTATTCAGCGGTTGCTATGGGGCACCGATCATTTTTGGCCCGTTGATTTCCAGCGGTTGTCAATCGTTGCCTTTGGCATTCGTATTCCTCATGATGATGGGTGGCACTGGTACGTATTACGTTACCGATCCTGCCGAGTACGGTAATTTTGAAACGCATATCGAGACGGAAATCGGCTATTTCCCTGAAGAAATCTCCGATTACACCGTGAATTCCTATTCCCATACACGCTATGAATATTTTGATACCTGCTACGAGGTGTTTTTGGATATCACCGTCTCTGAGGAGCAATTTCAAATGCTGATCGCAGAGGCAAAATCGGAAAACCGCAACAAGTACGAAAAATCCGCTTACTATGCGGCAGGGTATCAGGAAATCGTGTTTGCGGACGAATACGAAATATACGGCGACGGCTACGTGGGATATTCCACAATCGATAAGGTCATTTACAACCCTGAAACGTTCAATATTGTCTACGAAAGCTTCCATGCGCACGATACGGGGGTGTATCCACTCTCCGAGGTGGCATATTTCAACCGTTTCGGAATCAATGAAACGGAATACGTAAAGAAAATCAACGATTTAAAGGTTTTTTAAAAAATTATGATGAGAGAATATTGCGATTTACACACACATTCTATCTATTCCGACGGTACGTATACGCCGACGGAGCTCATTCTCGAAGCCGAAAAGAAGGGCTTGTCCGCGCTTGCGCTTACCGACCATAACACGGTGTCGGGTGTGCCCGAATTTTTACGCGCGGCGCAAGGTACGCAGGTAGAGGGGATTGCAGGGACGGAATTTTCCACCGACTACGGTGACGTCGAATTGCATATCGTTGCCCTCTTTTTAAAGCCGCAACATTATTCGCAGGTCATGGAACTGGTTGCGCCCATGATGCAACGGAAGGTCGAAAGCAACATGCGCCTTGTAGACGGTTTGAGAAAGGCAGGCTACGACATCGATTACGACGACGTCGTTGCGGAAACCCCTCTTCAGCACGTCAACCGTGTGCATATTGCGGCGGCATTGATGCGGAAAGGCTACGTTTCTTCCGTGAACGAGGCGTTTAAGGAATTGCTCTCCAAGCAAGGCGCGTTCTATCAACAGCCCAAGCGCTTAGACGTGTTTGAAACCATCGGGTTTATCCGTGAAATCGGCGCGGTTTCCGTGCTTGCCCATTCCTTTTTAAATTTGGACGAGGCGGAACTTCGCACATTCCTCGAAAAAGCCGTAAAATACGGTCTTCACGGCATGGAAACGCTGTACCAGACCTACGACTTAAAAACCGAACAAACGGCGAAAATAATCGCAAAAGAATACGGAATAAAGGAAAGCGGTGGCAGCGACTTCCATGGCGCAAGACGTCCCGGCGTTGCCATCGGAACGGGCAAGGGGAATTTGAAAATTCCCACGTCGTTTTTTGAAAGGTTGAAAGAGGACGTTCGGTAAATGAAATAGCGCATAGAAAAAAGACGGGAAATTTCCGTCTTTTTTGTGTGCCTTACGCTTTCGACGCGTACATAGATAGCTTGTATATTCCAAAACTCGTACAATGATACGCAAAAACTGTCACATTTTGTCAATTTTCACACAATGAACACAAAAAAGAATGATTACTCGTTGTAAATCGAAAGGGAATATGATATAATAAGAAAAAATTTCAATCGAAGGGGGAACGGCTATGAAGATGAAAACGAAGCATAAACTGAAAGTGTTTATTATCTTGGGCGTAGAATTTCTTGCTATTGCGCTCATGCTTGTGCTGATTTTCTTTGCAGGGAAAAAACAGTATACGGTAACGTTTGATTTAAACGGCGGTACTTTGCTTAGTGGAGATACCGTTCAAAGGGTAACGCAAGGGCAAAATGCTACGCCGCCGCAGGCGACGAAAGAGGGGTGCTATTTCTTGAAGTGGAGTGGCTCTTATAGCAGTGTTACCAAAGATACGGTAGTAGAAGCGATTTGGGAGTACGAAACTTCTTACGGAATTGAATATAATATTATGCCGAATAGCAACTATTGTACGATTTCGGGGTGTTTCAGCGGTTTGCAAGGGGATGTTTATATCGGCGCGTACAACGGTTCTATGAAAGTGCTGGGTATTGAGGCTGGCGCATTCCAAAATTGTACGGGAATCACAAGTATTTATCTTTTGGAGGGACTTTTAACGATTGGCGAAAATGCCTTTGCCGGTTGCACCTCGTTGGAGTCGATTGAGTTGCCCGAAACGGTAGCGATTATTGGTAAGAATGCTTTTAAAGGATGTACTGCTTTGAAGTCGATAGCGTTGCCTCTCGACTTAAAAGACTTAGGGGAAGGAGCTTTTTATAATTGCAAGGGGTTAGAGGAGGTGAGTCTCCCCGAAACATTGGCAGGTGTTGGCGCGAATACGTTTAGAGGCTGTACCTCTTTGAAAGAGATGGAGATCCCTATGAGTGTGCTCTCTTTAGGGGATTCTTGTTTCCGCGATTGTACGGCTTTGGAAAAAGTAGTTTTAAATGAAGGGTTAGAAAGTATTGGGGCGCATGCGTTTTATAATTGCACACAGTTGGCGGAACTTACGGTGCCCACAACGGTCGAGTTTGAATCTGTGGGTGTAAATGCTTTTGTCAACACACTGTTGGTATTTGACGTTGAATATCCAACCATGGAATTTCCGCCCTTTAAACCGATTAATCCGGATATTATCGGGCGATTAGAGAAAGAGGAGTTTCCAGGTATAGGCAAGCTTGACGTAACGATAGGTGAATCGAAAACGCAAGATACTTCTGAGGAAATAGCAAGCACGGAATCCCAAAAAAGTAACGCTGCATAAGGGGTATAGCGTATGGATATGATGTTGATGTTGGGGATCCTGACAGTGATATTTTTCATGAGTCTTACCCTGATCTGTTTATATCGAAAAACAATCAATACGAGGGTTTTTAACGTTTTATTTGCCGTAGTAGACGTTATATTTTATTTTCTTTGGAATATAGGTATGTACGAGAAAGGCTGGCTAGATAAGGGGTTTAAAACGCTTGGTAATATCAGTCCGTTTATTTTTACGGTGATTCCGTTTACGTTTATGATGCGGGATAAAGTAAAAGAATTCGCCTATTCCGCGATCGCTTTTTTATGGTTCGGTATGTTCTTGGCGATGTTTTTTGCCACGGAATATTCTTACTTGGTTGACTATCACACCGAGGCTACGTTGGTACACACGGGGGAAGCGCTTTGCCACATGTTGGCAGCATTATTCGGCATTTATTTGATTTTGACACAGCAAGTCAAGTTGGATTTTAAGCGTTGGGTGCAATCGCTTATATTCATGTATTCGGCGATTCTTTTCGGTGTATTTTTGAATTACGTTTTCCGAAAGGGGCACTTCGGTATGGACCCTTATGGGAATTATGGCATTTACATGATCGACATATTCGGAACGTTTGAAGCGACGTTCATCGCATACCTGCTTGGGGTGTTGGTCGTATTAACGTTGGGTATGCAGACGGGAGCCCTGCTTATGAAGCTCTCCACGCCTAAGCATGCGGAAACTATGGAATTGCCTGATTTAAAAGCGGAAAAAGAGGAAATACTTTCCTTTGAAGAAACAGCCGTTTCCGCTGCGGAGCAAACAAAGACGGAGTAAAATGCTTTTCGCGAGGGATTTACAATAAAGCTTATAACCCGTTTTTCTTGTAAAATAAATGAAAAAATTTCAAAGTTTTGCGAAAAAATATGAAAAAGCACGGCGGAAAGGCTTGATATTTCTTGCGAATTATATTAAAATGGAATATGGCAAAAAGCGCATAATTTATTCTTCACGCCCAAAAACAGCGAAAAAGGTTGGGCGCGGAGCTTTTTGCGGTTAAAAAACGAGAAATAGAAAAAATCAACTTGGAGGAAATAAAAATTATGGCAAAAAAGTATTGCTATCTCTTCACTGAAGGCAACGCAAAGATGCGTGAGATCCTCGGCGGTAAGGGTGCAAACCTTGCGGAAATGACGAATATCGGTCTTCCCGTTCCCCAGGGCTTCACGATTTCGACGGAAGCTTGCACGCAGTATTATGAAGACGGCAAGATGATCAATGCAGACATTCAGGCAGAAATCATGGAAAATATCGAAAAGATGGAAAACATCTGCGGTATGAAGTTCGGCGACAAGGAAAATCCTTTGCTTGTATCCGTACGTTCCGGCGCTCGCGCTTCCATGCCTGGTATGATGGACACGATCCTCAATCTCGGTTTGAATGAAGAAGTAGTAGAAACGCTTGCTGCAAAATCGGGCAACCCCCGTTGGGCTTGGGACTGTTACCGCCGTTTCATCCAGATGTTCTCGGACGTCGTTATGGAAGTCGGTAAGAAGTACTTTGAAAAGCTCATTGACGAAATGAAAGAAAAGAAGGGCGTTACGCAGGACGTAGATCTTACGGCTGAAGACCTTAACACGCTTGCGAGCCAATTCAAGGCTGAATACAAGGCAAAGATTGGTAAGGATTTCCCTACCGATCCGAAAGAACAGCTCTTCGAAGCTGTTAAGGCAGTATTCCGTTCTTGGGACAACCCC
>JAZNXS010000040.1:0-34549 GCA_045594025.1 Candidatus Scatosoma sp. | reverse complement strand
GGAAGAATTGAACCGCGCGCTCGAACAGAAAGTATTGCCCGAAGGCACCAACTACGTCACGCGCGAGCGTTTGATGAAGTGGGATTACGAGCTTGCGTTAAAGAAAATCACCAACAAGGTTAAGAAAGAATACGAAAACAAGATCGCATTGATCAAGGAAAAGAGACCTGACCTCAATTTCGATAGAATCGAATGTAACGAGCTGTTGATGGCGGTAGACAGAAACTGGATCGATCACATCGACGCCATGGATCAGCTGAGAAAGGGTATTTCTCTTCGCGCATACGGACAAGTGGATCCCGTCATTTCCTACAAGAAAGAAGGGTTTGATATGTTTGACGAAATGATCGAGCGTATTCAGCGTATCACGATTACCAGACTTTTGAAGATCAGTATGCTCATTCAAACCGAACCGCAGCAGCCTATGAACATCAACGCAAACGGTGCGCAGGGCGGTCCTACGGTGATTCGTGTTCCCGTAAGAACGGAAGAGCTCCGTCCTTACCGTCGTCAAAGACCGATGACGCCTGCGGATATGCAGAAAATGAACGAGATCGCGTTGCAACAGAAAAAGGCAAACGAATCGAAAGAGGAAAATAAGTAATTAAGGAATTTATATGTTCAAAGCGGATGATTACAGATTAAAAATTCAAGGCATGCGTGAGGTGTTGAAGGAAGCGGAATACGCTTTGGATATCGAACACCTCCGTCCCCGTCTTGCAGAACTGGAAAAGGAGCAAGAAAACCCTGAAGTTTGGCAGGATTTGGAAAAATCCACCAAAATCGGTAGGGAGATTGCGTCCATTCGCAATAAGATTGCTTCCTATGAAAAAGGCGCAACGGCGCTTTCCGACGCGGAAGACGTCATTGACCTCATTGAGGAGACCGAGGATGAAAGCTTGATTGCCGAGCTGGATGAGATGCTGTCTACGGCAGAAAAGGATATTGAAGATATGCGCATTCGCGCAATTCTGAAAGGACCTTACGATAACCACAACGCTATGCTTACGCTCCATGCAGGGGCAGGCGGTACGGAGGCGTGCGACTGGTGCCAGATGCTTTACCGTATGTATTGCCGCTATTGCGAAAAGATGGGCTTTAAGGTATACGAGTTGGATAGAGAAGCAGGCGACGGCGCAGGGTTTAAGAGTGTGGACTTCCGTGTAGAGGGGGAAAACGCTTATGGGTATTTGAAGGCGGAAATGGGGGTACACCGTTTGGTGCGTATCTCTCCTTTCGACGCAAACAAACGCCGTCAAACGTCTTTCTGCTCCTTGGAAGTTATGCCTGAGGTTGAAGACGACAACGAAGTGGAGATCAACGACGACGATATCCGTATCGATATTTATCATTCGGGCGGCGCAGGCGGTCAAAACGTAAACAAGGTTGCTTCTGCCGTACGTATTACGCACTTCCCTACGGGAATCGTGGTACAGTGCCAAAACGAACGTTCGCAGCTCCAAAACAAGGCAATGTGCTTTAACATGCTCCGTTCCAAGCTGTTGGAAAAGAAGATTGAGCAGCGTCAAGCGGAAGCTGCTGCCATGAAAGGGGACGTGAAGAAGATTGAATGGGGTGCGCAGATCCGTTCGTACGTATTCTGTCCGTACACGCTTGCCAAAGACCACCGCACCGGTTATGAAAAAGGCGACATTCAGGCGGTTATGGATGGGGAAATTCACGGCTTTGTAATCGATTATTTGAAAAAATCATAAGAAAAGGGGCGGAGTAACCGCCCTTTTGCTATTATTGAGTAGGTAAACTATGTACGATCCTTTTGAAAAACTGGATATTCATAAAAAAGAGCCGATTATTCTCGGCATTGAATCGTCCTGCGATGAAACGGCAGCGGCGGTGATTTGCGGTAGAAAAATTCTTTCGGATGAGATTGCGTCTTCGGCGACGGTACAAGCGAAATTTGGCGGTGTCGTTCCCGAAATCGCATCGAGGGCGCACACGGACGAAATTGCCCAAGTGGTGGAACGCGCTGTGCAAAACGCAGAGATTACGTATCAGGATATCGACGCCGTAGCGGTAACGTACGGCGCGGGCCTTTTGGGCGCGCTTTTGGTAGGCGTGTCTTTTGCGAAAGCGTTTGCGTACGCGCTCAACAAACCTTTGATTGCGGTCAACCATATTCGTGGACATTTGGCGGCAGCGTATTTGGATTCTCCCGATTTAAACGCTCCGTTCGTGACGCTTTTGGCAAGCGGCGGACATACGGCGATTTTGTATGCGAAGTCGGAATCGGAGTTCGAGATACTGGGCGCTACCTTGGACGACGCGGCAGGCGAAGCTTTTGATAAAGTGGCAAGGGTGCTGGGCTTGCACTACCCTGGCGGTCCGCATATCGAACGTTGCGCTAAGGACGGGGAGCCTGTCATTCCCATGCCGAAGATGCTCAAAGGCGGCGGCGGATATAACTTCTCGTACAGTGGATTAAAAACGGCGGTTATCAATTACTGCCATACCAAGGGCCAAAAAGGGGAAAGCTATTCCAAGGCGGACGTGGCTTGCTCCTTCCAATGCGCGGCGGTGGACGTGCTTGTGGAAAAGACGGTGGCGGCGGCATTAGAAAAGGGTGTTTCCACCGTGACGGCAGGCGGCGGCGTAACGGCGAACGGGTATTTGAGAGAAAGCTTGCAAAAGGCGTGTGATAAACACGGCTTACGTTTGGTATTGCCTGAAAAGCGGTATTGTACGGATAACGCGGCAATGATCGCTTCAGAGGGCTTGGTGCAGTTCCGTTTGGGGAATTTTGCCAACATGGATTTGACGGCAAAGGCGTCCATTCCTTTGGCTGCGACCTTGGAGACGGTGCAAAGCCGTCGTCAAAGCAGCAAAGAGGTGTAATATGTGGCAGGACGTCGCACACTTTTTTGAGGCATTCGGCCATCAACTTTGGCATGCGTTAGAACACACGTTGCCGTTATTGCCGTTTATCTTCATCATCTACGTTGCCATCGAGTTGATTGAAAATAAAGCGGATACGCAAAAGGTGACAAAGCTTGGCGGCAAGTTGGGGCCTCTTGTCGGCTCGGCAACGGGTTTAATTCCGCAATGCGGTTTTTCTGTCATGGCGGCAAAACTGTTCGAGCAGAAATATATCACCGTAGGGACGCTACTCGCTATCTTTATGGCGACCAGCGACGAAGCGTTTATTATCATGCTTTCTAGCGGCGAGGGAGCCGTTTGGCTGTTGCCCATGTTGGCGGTAAAAATTTGCGTCGGCGTGGCGGTAGGCTATGCGGCGGATTTCGTTTTAAAGCTAATAGGTAAGGAGCAGGTGCGCGTTCAACTGCCTTCTGGTATAACAGAAAGACCGCAAACCGTGCACGAAATTTTCATACAGAGATATGAAGAAGAACGGGACGTCGAGGTGAATTGCGCATGTGGCAGAAAACACGAAAACGACAGCCCGTGGAAGAATTATCTTTGGTATCCGTTGTTGCACGTGTTGAAAGTGGGCGGCTTTATTCTGCTAGTTAATTTCGTTTTAGGTATGGTTATTCATTCAGTAGGCGAGGATGCGTTTGTTTCGTTTATGCAGCGTAATCGCTTTGTACAGCCGTTCATTTCCGCGGCGGTGGGATTGATTCCGAATTGCGCTTCCAGTGTAGTCATCACCCAGACCTTTTTAAGCGGCGGTATTACGTTCGGCTCGTGCGTGGCAGGGCTCTGCGCGAATGCTGGTATGGGCTTTGTCGTGCTGCTTAGAAACGTTCGTCAATGGAAACGAAACCTTTTGCTGATTGCGGTTTGTTACGCGGTTGCAGTGTCGGTTGGGCTTTTGATGAATATCGTTCCTATTGTTGCATAAAAATACCGAAAACCGTTTTAAACGTTGCGGATTTGCGGTATAAATAGATAGAAATACTTTCACGGAGGAAAGTTATGGAAGAAGTAAAAGTAATCGGCTTGGAGGAGAATGCGTTAAAAATCGTTCTTTCCGGAGATATCGATTTGGGGAATGCGGAAGGCTTTTATACGGAAGTGATTACTGCGTATGAAGCGAATCGCGCAGACGTCCATTTCGATTGCGCCGCATTGAATTTTATTGACAGCACGACGCTCGGTACGTTTGTTAAGATTCTGAAAAAAGTAAAGGAAAACGGACACGGGGTGCGCTTGATCGGGTTGCAGGCGAAAATTAAGAAACTCTTCCTGATCTGTTCTTTGGATAAAATCATGCAGTTGGATTGAGGGAACCGCTATGAATACATTTTCGGTTACGTTGCCCTTGACAGGCGAATATTTAACTACGGTACGTTTAACGACGGGTGGGCTTTGCTCCCTCGTCGGCTTTGACGTGGACTTTGCGGAAGATTTTAAGGTTTGCGTTACGGAAAGCTTATTGATTTTAAAGAGAAACGGTTACGCGCATGCCTCTATCGAATTTACGGTAGGCGAGGCGCTTTCGTGTTACGTGGCAGGCTATGGAGAGCGCGGCGAGAAAGAGGATTCTTTGGAAGACGAAATTTCGAAGGCGCTGTTATCGGCGCTTTTGGGCGACGTAGAAATGGAAACAGACGCAAACGGCGAGATTGTCGGTATTCGATTTGTGGGGTAACATGGACGAGTTGTTTAGGCGCTACAAAGAGAGCGGCGACGTTGCCATTCGCAATCAAATCGCCGAAAAATATCTCTACATAGCTGATATTCTCGCAAAGAAATTTGTGGGAAGAGGGGTGGAATACGACGACTTGAAGCAAGTCGCCGCCTTTGCGTTGCTGCGCGGGATCGATCGCTTTGATCCCGACATGGGTATGCAATTCACCACCTTTATCACGCCTACGATTGCGGGGGAAATCAAGAACTATTTCCGCGATAAATCCCGTATGGTCAAAATTCCAAGACGGCTTAGCGAAATCAGCGCTAGCGTGAAAAATTATTCCGCGGAATATGAGGCGGAGCATGGCGTAAAGCCGAACGTAAAACAGATTGCGGAACATTTAAAGCTGAACGAGGAAGAGGTTGTACAAGCGTTGGAAATCGGCGGCACGCTGTCGCTGGATAGCATGGCAGGCGGCGAGGACGATGAGGATAGATCATTATATTCCTTGATTGCGGACAGTGAGGATAAGTACGAGAAGTTTGAAACGAAAGAAGCCTTGCGCGCGGCAATGCGCGATTGGTCGGATACGGAAAAGGCTTTGATTAAGTATCGCTACGTGGACGAGCTTTCGCAAAGTGAAACGGCAAAGCGTTTGGGCGTTTCGCAAATGTTTATTTCCCGTATGGAGCGCAAACTGTTGCTTCGCTTGAAAGAAAGGTTGCAGGAGGAGGGGTAAGATGGTTTTAAAGATTAAAAATCATACCGACCTGCAAAAGGCGTTGATTGCTCTTAGCGAAATATTGCAAGGCGCAGGGGCTTCCGATGAGAAGATATTCGATTGTAAGCTGGTCGCTTGCGAGCTGGTTGGAAACGTGTTAAGGCACACGAACGGCAGCAGCGGTTTAACGGCTAAGGTGGAAACGGGGCGTTTGGAAATGAAGATCCTTTCCGAAAGCTATTTCGAGTTACCGAAAGAAATTGTTTGTTCGGACGAATTTTGCGAACATGGTAGGGGATTATTTTTGGTGAAAGAACTCTGTGAGGAGATCACCTCTTTAGCGGATGGGATTTTGGTAAAGCTGCGTATAAGATAAAAACACAGGACGAGTAGCCTGTGTTTTTTCTTTCATTATATATTATATAGGATATAATAAAGAGCCGACCGTAAAAGGTCGGCTCTTGTCATTTCAAGAGAAGTCGGAAACGTTAGATCTTCAAAGAGAACTGATACATCTTACCGAGCAAATCGCTGGGGATTCTATCTCTGTACTGACCGAGGTAGATGAACAACTTGCGGAAGAATTCCTTGTTGTCGCCGCCTACTTCGTAGTCGGGAAGTTCAGGCATAACGCCCTTGAACTTCAAGATGAAGATTTCCGTAAACTGATTTCTTTCTTCCAAGTTCAACGTAGCGATGAACGGGTCGAAGCTCTTGCAGTTGTAGAAGTCGTAACCAGCGGTGTTTACGTGGGGTTCGTGAGGCAAGAAAGAAGGGTTAACTTCCTGCGCCATAAGAACGCCTGCAACAGGGCCGCCTTCGTATGCGTACGCTTCTGCGTATTCTTCAGTATGGAAGCCTTTGGTTGCTTCTTGCGTAGCTTCTTCCACAGCTTCTTCCTTGCTCTTGTTCGCAGCGCGTACGATCTGTACGATTACGATGATGATCTGAACAAGTGCAACAACTGCAGCGATGATCGCATAGAGAAGTTTGGATTCGCCTTCAGCTGCGGTAAGGTTTACAACGTAGATGGTTGCAAGCGCTACCAACAAAGCGATGATGGAACGAACAAGGTTGCATACCAAGCCGCCGTCTTTAGCGATGCTGTAAACGGAAATTACGCAGTTCAACATAGCGTATACGATAGCAACAAGGAAGATTGCCTTGTTCAGCGTATCAGCGTTTTCAGCCGTAAGGATATCGCTACCTGCGATGGGGAAGGTAATTGCGATTGCAAAAGCAACGGTAAGAACGAAGTGAATGAGGTTCATCCAAGCAACCTTACCAACCTTAGGAATGGAAAGGAGGGTTGCAAGAACAGCCGCAACAGCCAAAACAGCCGTGCTCATAAGTTCTACGGAAAGGGTAGCGCTGGGTTCGGAAGCAACTGCGATTGCAACTGCATAAATCAGCGCGCCAGCTGCAAGAGAGCTAAGTGCGGTGCGAACCAACGAAGGAGCACCTTTAGCCGTAAAGATTGCAACCAAAGCAAGGATTGCTGCGATAGCAGCGAATACTAAGAATAAGTAGATGGACAAATTGTATACGATACCCAACGTGCCCGCAACGTCGTATGCAGGGATAACGCCAAAGATAGGCGCTGCCGTAGATGCAAGAATACCCGTCAGCAAGTCGACCAAGGTTGCGGATTCGGTGCCGCTGATAACAGTCCCGTAAGGGATTACAGCAACAGCCAACGCGCAGAGTGCAAGAAGTACCACCGCAAACAGGCGGTAGCCTACGTTCTTCTTCTGCTTAGGTTCTTCGGGGATACCGTTTGCCATAGCATTAGTGTTCATTTCGCTCATAACAAATCTCCTGAAAAAGTTTTTTGAAATTCTCTCCCTTGATGTGCCGTTTTTTATAAAAAACGCAAAATCGCGGAATTAAACTATTCATTTTACAGTATTATAACACTTTTAAAATAAGATGTCAATACT
The DNA here is from genome assembly GCA_045594025.1 of Candidatus Scatosoma sp. Taxonomy (GTDB): domain Bacteria; phylum Bacillota; class Clostridia; order Christensenellales; family Borkfalkiaceae; genus Scatosoma. The sequence continues at coordinate 27,336 of JAZNXS010000040.1, read as the reverse complement.
TACAAGCGAATAATTTCAATTTTTTTCTTTGAAAAGGAAAAAATTTTTCATTTTTTTCGAGGATTTTTTTTTGCGAATAATCATAGAAGGAATAGAAAAAATACGGCAAAACCCTTGAAAAAAAAATTGATTTGCGGTATAATGTATTGCGTAACGTAATTTTCAAGGAGAAAGACGATGTCTAACCTGCAAAAAATCATAATGGACGTGGGGGCGAGTTTAAGGATTCAGCTCACTTGCTATTCGGAAAACAGCCGCCCTGCAGGGACGCCCGTATGCGATAAGCAGTTTGAAACGGTGACAGATGACGGGCAGTATACCTATTTTCGTTTTCTATATAAAAGCATAGGATACGTAGGCGTGTTGGAAGGCGCAGGGCTGGAAGAAAAACGCTTGGCGATGCTATTGCCTGCGTATATCGAAGGCTTTGCCGAGCGTGAGGCGGAACTTTCTAAAACCGACCACTTAAAACGCATTCTTTTGGGTGAAAGCTCTTCCATGGGTATCTACAAATACGCGACAAAGTACTCGGTGAAGGGCTCGGCTTGCTTTGTCATTGCGCTCCGTGTAGAGAAGTATATGGACGAAGTGCTTGCTATTTTACAGCAGTATGGCGGCAATAGCCTTGATACGTCTCTGCCTATCAGCGAGGATACCTGTGTTTTGGTGCGTTTCGTGGAAGACGATACGGACGAATACCGTTCCTCAGCGGACTATGCGGAGTTTTTGGTGCAATCCTTAAAAGAGGAGTTGGGTATCGAAGTCTTGGCAGGCGTCGGACCTACGGTAAAGGAATTAAAGGACGTTGCGCTTTCGTATAAGCAAGCGGAAAACGCACTCCGCTATGCGGACGTGTTTGAATTGCAAGGTAACGTGCATACGTATAGAGAGTTTCTCTTGGCGAAAATGTTGGAGGATATTCCGGAAAACCGCTTGGCGGAGTATTTGGCAGAGTTCTCCGATGCGCAGTTTAAAGAAATTTTCGAGGACGAAGAAATGCTGAATACGGCGGAGATTTTTTTACAAAGCAGCTTAAACGTCAGCGAAGCGTCCAGAAATTTATATATGCATAGAAATACGTTGTTGTACCGTTTGGATAAAATCGAAAAGGCAACGGGGCTGAATATCCGATCCTTCTCGGATGCGGTATCTTTCCGTGTATTGACAATTTTGCATAGATTATTAACTTAAGAAATCGGCCTCGCGTTTCCGCGAGGCTGTTTTAGAAAGTGCAGAGAATGGATAAACTGTTTAGGGAGATTAGGCAATGAAACGTGAAATGGATCAAAATGGGGTGCAAAAAGCGGTCAACGCGACCATACCCCCCTCGAATAGGAATAAAAAACGAAAAATTATCACCTGTATTGTTGCGGTAGTATGCGCAATCGTGTTCTTTGTGGGCGGCGGCGTTACCGTTTGGTTTTCCTTGGATAAAGAATTGCGCACGCTGGCGAAAATAAAGGCGACGATTGACGCGCAATATTATAAAGAGGTAACGGACGAAGAATTTTACACCCCGATATTCGACGTCGTAAACAATCAGGTGCTCGACGCGTATTCGCAATATATGTCAGCGGACGAATTTAAACAATCGACGGGTGAAATGGCAGGCAACCGCATCGGAATCGGCGTGGTGTTCACGACCAAGGACGCGCAGGGGAAAGATCAAATGCTCGTCAACCGTGTGTGCGGAAATTCTCCTGCGGAACAGGCAGGCGTTACCGTGGGCGCATATCTTACCGGTTTTGGAAAAACGAAGGATACCCTTCAAGACAGCGTAATATTTCAGGAGTTTTCCGATTTCTTAAAGAATTTCGGGGCGGGCGAGGTGTTTTATGCGCGTTTTGAGCAGAACGGTGAAGAGGTTGTTTTGCCGTTGCATCAAGGCTCTTACGTTGAAAATTACGTTTTTTACCGCACTAATCAAAAATCGTATACCTTTACGGGTACGAATGCGGACGTATTGACGGAGCGTGGAACGCCGCTTACTTGTTTAAATAACGATACCGCCTACGTGCGTTTGGTGCAGTTCGCCGGCAGAGCTACCGAAAATTTCCAAATCGTAATGGAACAATTTAAAAAAGACGGCATGAAAAATCTGGTGTTAGATCTTCGTGGCAACGGCGGCGGTTATTTGGATATTATGCAATCGATCAGCGGTTATTTTTGCAAGACGGCAACGGAGCGCCGTCCCGTCGCGGCTGTAGCGGATTACGGCGAGAGAGTGGTGGAATACCGCGTGGATAAAAACGTATACGACGATTATTTTGCGGAGGATAGCCGCATTTGCGTGCTTGCGGACGTCTACACGGCATCCGCATCCGAATGTCTAATCGGCGTGATGGTGGATTATGGTGCGACGGCGTATCAAGATATTTGTTTGTCGCAAAGGGGCAGCTATGCAAGAACCTTTGGGAAAGGCATCATGCAGACGACGTTTTACTTAGGGCTAGATTTAGACGCCTTAAAGTTGACAACGGCGGAGATCCTTTGGCCGAAGGGACACAGCATTCACGGCCGCGGCGTATTGCCGACGGACGGGGCGCTGACGGTGGCGGAATATGCAGATGACGAAGCGGAAATTGCGGCGGCAATTGCAACGCTGTTTCATTGAACAGCGGCGCCAGGTACGCGATGAAATAAAAAAGATGGAAAATGGAACCGCGCGCTCTTTTTAAAAGAGCGCGCGGTTTCACAATTTATTATGGAGGTGTTATAAGCAATAGTTAGCGCTTATAATTGATGGACGATTGAACGGTTACAGTATAACTATGGTTTGCGTAAACTGTATATTCGTTTTGTGAAAATTCGTTGAAAAAAGCCGCCTGCGGTATTTTCCGCAGGCGGCTATGCAATTTATGCAATTATTTTGCTTTTTCGATGGTTTCAATCGCTTTTGCCACCACGTTTTCTACCGTGAAGCCGAAGTGCTTCATCAGCACGCCTGCAGGCGCGGAAGCGCCGAAGGTGTTCATGGCAACAATTTCGCCGCAGTCGCCTGCGTATTTGTACCAGCTGTAAGGGCTAGCCGCTTCTACGCATACTCTTGCTTTGACGTCGGCAGGAAGAATGGTATCCTTATATTTTTGCGTTTGTTTTTCAAATTCTTCGATACAAGGCATGGAAACAACTCTTGCTTTGATACCTTTATCTGCAAGTACGGCTTTCGCCTTTACGCAAAGTTCCACTTCAGAGCCGGTACCTATCAAAATAACGTCGGGCGTACCTTCGCAGTCTTCTAATACGTAGCCGCCTTTCATTGCCGATCTGCCGCTGCCTTCATATTGAGGCAAACCTTGACGGGAAAGTACGAGAACGGTAGGTTCGGTGCCTTTCATTGCCGATACCCAAGCCGCTGCCGTTTCCTTGCCGTCTGCAGGACGGAATACTTTAATCCCGGGGATAGAACGGAGCATGATCAGCTGTTCAATGGGTTGATGGGTAGGTCCGTCTTCGCCAACGCCGATGGAGTCGTGCGTCATAACGTAGGTTACGGGCAGCTTCATAAGCGCCGAAAGTCTCATTGCAGGTTTACAGTAATCGGAGAAGACAAAGAAGGTAGCGCAGTACGCCTGGAGACCGCCGTGGAGCTGCATACCGTTTGCAATCGCCGCCATCGCGTGTTCACGGATACCGTAATGCAGATTTCTGCCTGCGAAGTTATCAGCGGAAAGATGACCGTAGGAAATTGTGTCGGTGTCCTTCATTTCCGTGAGGTTAGAGGGAGCAAGGTCGGCAGAGCCGCCAACAAGCTGAGGCATGTGCGCCGCGAGTTTATTGAGCACCTGCGCGGAGGTTTGACGGGTAGCCATGGGCTTTTCGAAATCGTAAAGACCTTCGATTTCATCAAAGTTGGGCTTTTCGCCTGCCATTACCGCCTTATATTCGGCGGCGAGTTCGGGATACGTCATTTCATATTCGATGAACATCTTTTTCCACTGCATTTCTGCCTGTGCGCCTGCCTGCGCGGCGATTTTGCAATGTTCGTAAATGAAATCGGGGCATTCGAAGGGTTCGTACTTCCAACCCAGCGCTTGTTTACTCTTTTCGAGGTTTGCCGCACCAAGAGGAGCGCCGTGGCACTTCGCCGTATCCTGCAAAGGAGAGCCGTAGCCGATGTTGGTCTTACAAATAATCACGGAAGGTTTGTCCGTGCGTGCCTTTGCCTGTTCGATTGCTTTAGAGAGAGATACTACGTCGTCGCTGTTGTCGCCCGTGAGGTCCACGTGCAGAACTTGCCAGTTCTGTGCTGCGAAACGCGCGCCAACGTTTTCCTTAAAGGTAACGTCGGTATTGCCTTCAATGGTGATTTCGTTATCATCGTAGAAAAGAATGAGCTTTCCAAGTGCGTGCGTGCCTGCGAATGAACAAGCTTCATAGGAGATACCTTCTTCCAAGCAGCCGTCGCCGCAGAATGCGTACGTGTAGTGGTCTACTACTTTATAGCCGGGTTTGTTATACTTTGCTGCCAAGTGCGCTTCCGCGAGCGCCATACCAACGGCGTTTGCGATGCCCTGGCCAAGAGGGCCTGTCGTCGTTTCCACGCCTGCCGTGTGGCCGTATTCGGGGTGACCGGGCGTTTTAGAACCGAGCTGACGGAACTCCTTTAAATCGTCCATCGTGATACCCATTCCGTAGAGGTGGAAGAGTACGTAGTTGAGCATGGAACCATGCCCTGCGGAAAGAACGAATCTGTCTCTGTTGTCCCACTTTAAGTTGGCGGGGTTGAACTTCAAGAAATTCTGGAACAGCGTATACGCGATAGGGGCAGCGCCCATCGGCAAACCGGGGTGACCGGATTTTGCCTTTTCAATCGCTTCTGCAGACAGGATTCTGATTGCGTTGATGGTGGTTTTCTGTACGTCCATAATATATAGATACTCCTATTTAAATTTTCTAATTTAGTTTTCGGGTTTTACTTCTGCAATTTCTGCTTTGGCAGTTTCTGCAGGTTGCGCTTCGGTACCTTCCGTTTGTGCGCCGCAGTTGCGCTTAAAGAGGAAGGAAAGATAGCTTGGATCGTTTGCGCGTTTGGCTTGCACAGAGCGAAGTAACTGCGCGCGTTGCTCCTCAATCGCCTTTTCTAAAGGCGTTACGTCAAGGGCAGGGTATTGTTTAAGGAAATAATACACCTCTTTCATGATTTTCATGCACCCAAAAGAAGCCATGCTTTCGATATTGATGGGAAGTATGGGATCGTGCAAGCTCATGCGGAGAAGTACCCAGCCGTTGCCGTGTTTTTCGTTATAATTTACGCGACAACCTTCGTAATTTTCCTGCGCCGGCTTGGCGTAAGGGAGGGTGGAAACATAAGCGTGGAAATCTTTCAAAATTTGGTTGCCGACCGTTTTGAAATCGCACCCATCCGCAAAGGATAAGCGGATTTCCGCTTCCTCTTGGGGAATTTCTAAATCTGCTATCAAATCGGTAAGGTTTTTACCCTCTTTTGCCGCTTTGGAAAAAGCGATAAGCAATCTTACGATGAGGTATGCGCCGTCGTCAAGGAAATCGTTTTCTTGAAGCGCCGCGTGTCCGCTGGTCTCGATAGCAAGGGGAGTATATTCGCCGAGCTCGTTCAAACGGATTGCCTCACTGATAACGTTGTTATATCCTCTTTTAAAGCGGTGATGTACGCCGCCTCTGCTTTCAATGAACTTCGTCAAGCCGTCGGAAGTTACCGAATCGGTGACGATTGTGCCTTGCCGTTCTTCCAAAAGAATAGCGGAAATCAGTGCAATCAAACGGTTACGGTTGATTTCCGTGGCGCTCTTGTCCACAACGGCGGCTCTGTCTACGTCCGTATCAAAGATAATACCCATGTCTGCGTTCACCGCTTTTACGGCGGCGCAAATCGAAGCCATGGCGTCCTTGTTTTCAGGGTTAGGGATATGGTTGGGAAAAGTGCCGTCCGGCTCTAAGAATTGTGAACCTTCGGTATCTGCGCCCAAAGGAGCGAGCACTTTATCCACAAAGAATCCGCCTGCGCCGTTCCCGGCGTCGACGATGATTTTTTTACCAAGCAAAGGTTGTTCCTCTTGCGTGGCTGCGCGTACTTGCGCAACAAGCGAGGTCGCGTATGCATCAAGGTAAGGGGCGTCGATACGCTTGCCGCAAGCGTTGGGCTCGGCAAAACGGTAGTTGGGCGCCAACTCTAATATTTCTTGGATATCATGGGAGCGCAAACCGCCTTTTCTCGTAAAGAATTTCATGCCGTTACGATTAGAAGGAAGATGGCTTGCCGTGATCATAATAGAACCGTCGCAAGGGGTGTTCTGATTTATTCTTTCGTCCTTTAACAACATGAACATGGAGGGGGTGGTGGAAAGCCCTGTTACAAGGGCGTTGTGCCCCGTCGAGGTGATTCCTTTTACCGCCGCTTCGCAAAGAGTGGGGGAGGAGATACGAGAATCGTAACCGACTGCCACACGTACCTGCGTCTTTCCCGTATGGGAAATTAACCAAACGCAAAACGCTTTGGCAATATTTTCCACGGCTTCTTCCGTGAGATTGACGGGGTCTTTCCCTTCTATCGCTACGCCGCGTACGTCCGATCCATTTTTCAAAGTAAGGTATTCCGTTAAAGTCATTTTGAGCTCCTTTTTTCTTTGCGTTAACGCAAGTAAGCTTAACGTGGAGTAGGCTATGCCAAAAGTATACTACTATTATAGCGGTTTTTTAGATATTTTTCAAGCTTTTTATAAGAAAAAGTTTGGATTTTCGAAAAATGTATTTTTTCTTTCGGCTTCTTGACTTTTTCTTTTCTTAAGAGTATAATAAAAACAGAACTGAATACGAACAAACGGTACTTCTTTTGCGGAAGAGGTTTAATAGGGAAGAGAGAAATTGCAATCAGCGAGTTGCTCCGCTGCCTCCGCAACCGTAAGAATGCTTTACCGCCTTTCACTGTTGACAAAAATGGGAAGGAAGGGGGTAGGTATGCGATGAAATCGTTATCAAAGCGTTGTAAGCCGGGAGACCTGCCGTCTGTTTTAGAAAGCGAATTTTTGCGGAGAGGCGAAAAGACGCGATAAAAACCGCTTATACAGCGGTATTTTGCGCTACTTTTCCCGAATGCTGTTTATTCGCCGTTCGGGATTTTTTTAGGAGAGCGTTATGAAACGTAAATGGTTTTCTCTTTTTCTTTGTATTATGATGTTGCTAAGCATGCTTGGGTTTGCAGGGTGCGTTATAGGCGGAGAGGAAAGCTCTGCTAAGGAGAGCGCGATAATGGCTTCCGTGCAACCGACGGAGGATGAAAACGTTGTGGCGATTTTCGTGGAGAAAACAGAGGCTGACGTAACGCTTTTTGCGGTTATGAAACATTTAAAAAATAAGGAACAGCTGACTTTTGTAGCGGACGGCACGGGCATGATTACGGAAATCAACGGCAAGAAAAACCCTGCGGACTGGAGCTATTGTTGGATGCTGTATACCTCGGACGCAAGTTTATCTAATACAGAGTACGGCACGTATAACTTAAACGGAAAAACCTTAGGCAGCGCTTTATTCGGCGCGAACGCTTTGAGGGTAAAGGCAGGGGAAAGCTACGTTTGGTATTATCAAAAATTTTAACATAAAAGGATACCATGTACGCGATGAATAACGATGAAACGAGCAAAAAACGAATAAATATAGCCAAAGAAGCGGCGCAGGTGGGCGTATTTACAGCGTTTACGATTGCGACGCAGCTTTGTCTTTCTGCTGTGCCGGGCGTTGAGCTTGTGACGGTGCTGTTCGTTTCCTATGCGTTTACTTTTGGGGTGCGAAGGGGGATGATTGCGGCAACGGTATTTTCTTTGCTGCGGCAGATGCTGTTTGGCTTTTTTCCAAACGTTTTGGTACTATATCTCCTTTATTATAATGGCTTAGCGGCGCTATTCGGCTTTTTTGGAAAATGGTTTCAAGCGTCTTGGAATACCTTGATTATTGTCACGGTGGCGTCTTGCCTTAGTGCCGTTTGTTTTACGTTGTTGGATTGCGTTATCACGCCTTTTTGGTTGCGCTATTCCCCAGAAGCAGCGAAAATGTACTTTTATGCGGCGATCCCGTTTATGATTCCACAGGTGATTTGCGCGGCAGTTTCCGTTTCCGTGTTGTTTATTCCGCTGCAAAAGGCTTTTCGCTTGGTAAAGAAATGAAATTCTTTCTGTTTGAATGTAAGTGAAAGAATTCCCAAAAACAGGGAAAGAATTTTATATAAAAATTCTTGAAAACTCTTGCTTTCCATAGGGAAATTTGCTACAATAATAAAAATGAAAAAAAGGAGTACCATGCTATAATGACTTATGAACAGGCAAAAGCATTACTGGAAAGTAAAAACCAGATGCAACTTCTTAAATATTACGAAGAATTAGACGACGCAGGCAAGAAAAATCTGCTTGAGGGTATAGCAAATATTGAATGGAGCTTTGAAGAAGCGTTGGCAAATCCCGTGGATTTAAGCGGTAAGGGCAGAGATATAAGCCCTATCGCAGGGCTTCGCCGTGCAGAGATTGAAAAGAAACTCAAAGAGTTTGAAGAAGTGGGTATAGAAGCGATCAAAGCCGGCAAAGTGGCGGCGGTTTTGCTTGCAGGCGGTATGGGTACTCGTCTTGGGGTGGATGGCCCTAAGGGCGCGTACGACATCGGCATTACCAAGCCCTTGTATATTTTCGAACAACAGATGAAGAACTTGATGGACGTTACGAAGAAGTGCGGCGTTACCGTGCCTCTCTATATCATGACGAGCGATAAAAACCATGTGCAGACCACAAGCTTTTGGAAGGAACACAACTATTTCGGTTATCCCGAATCGGAAGTGAAGTTCTTCAAGCAAGACATGGCGCCTGCGGTGGACTACGACGGTAAGATTATCTTAGAGCGTAAAGATATGCCTGCGCTGTCGCCGAACGGCAACGGCGGTTGGTTCAGTTCCTTACAAAGGGCAGGACTTTGCGAAGATCTTCATGCGCGTGGCGTGGAATGGTTGAATATCTATGCGGTGGATAACGTATTGCAACGTATTGCCGATCCCGTATTCGTCGGCGCGACGATTTTAAGCGGCGTCAACTGCGGTGCAAAAGTCATTTGCAAGACGGAACCCTATGAAAAGGTAGGCGTACTTTGCATGGACGGCACGCAGCCCGACATCATCGAATATTATGAATTGACGGACGCGATGGCAAATCTTCGCGATGAGAACGGGGATTTGGTATACTGCTACGGCGTAATCATGAACTATTTGTTCCGTTTGACGACTTTGGAAGAGATCGTGGATAAAAAGATTCCCGTGCATATCGTAGAAAAGAAGATTGAATGTCTGTGCGAAGACGGCGTAACGAGAAAGCCTGAAAAGGAAAACGGAAAGAAGTTTGAAGCGCTCGCTGTGGATTTAATCAAGCTGATGGGCAGCGTACTGCCTTTTGAAGTGGTAAGAGAAAAGGAATTTGCACCCATAAAGAATAAAACTGGTATAGATAGCGTGGAATCTGCGCGCGCATTGTTGCAAGAAAATGGGGTGATTTTATAATGGCAACGGAATTGGAAGGAAATGAAAAACTGCAACGCTTTATTCAGCTTCTTGCCGAGCTCAACCAGCAGTCGGTGGAGATGATTAAAACGGGAAATATGCAGTTGTTATACGCGATGAACGATACGGTGGAGGAGATGCACTCGATTCAAAGCACGGGCACGGAAGAGGCTTACACGGCGATTGAGGAAGACGCGCAAATCATCTATAAGAATTTTAACGCGATGGTAACGATGATTCAAAGCAATGAAAAAGAGGAGCCGGACGAGGCAACCTCGAATGCCGTGAAAAACTTCCTCTATAATATCTTTGATGCAAACGTAAGGATTGTGTTGGCTTACGGATTGGCATAAAATTAAAAATGAAGCGCCCAGGTACGAGCTGAGCGCTTTTTTCATGCCTTAAAATATATTTCCCAAAGAGAAAGTGTACCCGTCGGGTACGTTTTCGGAAAGCCCTAATAGCACCTCGATTTTAGGAAGGGCGTCGTTGTATTCCTCGACGCGCAAAAAACCGATGGCTTCGTCTAGCTGGTAATCGATTTCGTAAAGGACGGTATGGGGAACCCAAACGTGCAGCAGGATTTTATGATTATCCCAAAACTCGCGTGTAGCGAGTCCGTCGTCGTAGGTGACCGTTCCTAGTGCCGTTTTATGTTGCAGGGTGCGTAACACCTCGTGAAAACTGTCGAAGGTAACTTGTACGTAATGCACTTCGTATATGCAGAGCCCGATCATTAGGGCAAGTGTGATGATAATGCTTGCAATCGTTTTAATCATATCCTGTTCCTCACCATAATTGTTTTTCCCATTTCAAATGGAAGGTTTGGTATTTTTGACCTTTGGTTTGTAGGTATACTTTTCCGTTTCCGTCTACCGTCATTACAAGGACATTTTTCTCCTCGTTACAGCCATGGTCCTTTAAAATTTGCAAATAATAGCTTTTAGATTGTTTGGTAAGCTGTATGTTTTTTTCGTCAAATTTTCCTTCGTCGATAATGACAATCGGCAAGGAGTTTTGTATGGATTCGTAATCCTTTTTCGGCAGAGCCGAAAACGTTCCGCTTGATTCGTACAGCGCGTAATCGACGGCGTCCAACGCGAAGAAGCCCTCTACGCGCAAGCTTTCGATTAAATCGGCGACGTCCAGGTTGTTTTTTTTCAACTGTGTATCGTCGATTCCGTCTTTATTCAATACAATGCTCGGCGTGCCGCTTAAAATCGTTTTCGCACCACTGATATTTAAATCGAGTAGACATACGATTTGATGCAAAAGGTACACGGTCAAAATGGAGATGATGCCGTATAAAAGGGGAATGGAGGTGTCCTCCATCGGGATACAGGCAAGCTCTGCAATAATCAACGTAATGATAAATTCGTACGGCTGCATTTCCCCGATTTGCCGTTTCCCCATCAGGCGCATAACGGCGAATAGCGTAATGAAAATAATGGTGGTGCGTATGATAATCAGTCCCATACCGCTATTTTGAGTCAGCCGCGTAAAATTATACCTCAAAAGGGGGAGCAAACACTTGCATTTTGTAAAGAAGTGGAGTATAATGGGGAGTAGAAAGTAAGAGTAGCCTTTGGCGCGTCAAGTGCCACCGAACGGGACGTTGTCGGTGGACGAAAGGATTTTCCCCTGCGGTGCCAAGGCGCGTCCGCTGCAAAACGGAGCATACAGGTATGCGTTGAATCGCTAACTGGCGTCCCCGTGAAATATCTATGCGGACCTCTCACCTTGGGAGGTTTTTATTATGTCGCAAAAGACGAAAACGACTTGGAAAGAGATTTTATTTTCCAAAATATTGGCGAAGAAGAACAAAAGCCATAAAATTGCCTATATTGCCGTGATGACGGCGCTGAACGTTGTCATCAATGCGGTGGCGTCTATTCCTTTTGGGGTCGTACAATTTTCTTTGGCAATTTTCATCTCCGTGCTGACGGGGATATTGATTGGGCCGTTGTTTGGGTTTACCGCTTGCTTTATCGGGGATACGCTGGGGTATATCATCGGAAACGGCGGCGCAAACGGCTGGACGCCTTGGATTGGGTTGGCAACGGCGGCAATGGCGCTTGTCGCAGGATTTTTAATGAACGGTTTATCTTGGAAATTTAAAGGCGCATGGCTTGTAAAGCTGTCGCTGATCAGTCTAAGTACCTTTTTCATTTCTACGGTAGCCATCAATACGACTGCGATGTATTTGATGTGGTATTACAAAACGTTTTCTTCGTGGTGGGAATTTCTTTGGACCCGTTTGTTCATACAAGGACAGATTTTTAACAGCATTTTAAATTACGCGTTGCTGTTTATCACCTTACCCGCTTTGGGAAAAATAAAACCCTTGAAGATAAAAATCGACTAAAAAGCGGTTTTTGAATGTGAGAATCCGATGAAAAAAATAAAAAAGTCGTCAGTAGATTATTGACGGCTTTTTATTATTATGCTATAATAATAAAGCTCTGTCTCAACATTCGGTTGACTTTTACCTACAAAATGCGGCACAATACGGCGTATTAGGCTTGGTTACATACCGCAGTAGGGTATGCGCCCTCGCCGTCTGCTTGTCTTGCTTGCATTTTCTTACGGTAATACGGCGAGCCTACTCAACCGCCTATTGCGACAGCGCTTAAGTCAAGAATTAGGCTGTTTCAAGGAGAATATTTATGAACCCTATGCAATTATTGAGCCGATCGTTTACGATTTTCGGTTTTGAAATTTATTGGTATGCGGTGCTTATCGTATGCGGTATGCTGGCGGCGTTTTTTGTGATTTCGCTGCTGTTTAAGCGTAGGAATATGTCCACCGACTTATTTTTGACCTTCTTCGTCATCTGCTTGCCGATCGCCATCGCAACTACCCGTATCTTCTACTGTATCACAGACGGCGTGCCTATTCATCTTTGGTTTAATTTTCAGCATATCCGTCAAGGTGGACTTGCCATTACGGGCGGTATCATCGGCGGACTTTTGAGTGTAATCGGCGTTTGCTACTTCAAAAAGGTGAACTTCTTCCGTGCAGGCGATTGTATTGTTGTCGGGCTTTTGTTGGCGCAATCGATTGGGCGCTGGGGGAACTTTGTCAATCAGGAAGTGTTTGGCAATGCCGTTACCAACGAGGCTTTGCAATTTTTTCCGTTCGCCGTGTATATTGAAAACCACCTTCGTGTAGAGGACGGTTGGTACTATGCGTTCTTCTTCTATGAAAGCATGGTTACGCTGACGGCGGCAATTATTATGTTTATCCATGCATGGAAAAACCCCAAAAAGCCCAACGGTATCAATACCGCTTGCTACTTTATTGTGTACGGTTTGACGCGCTCGATCATGGAACCCTTGCGTAATCAGGAATTTATTTTGAGTGGGGGCGGTATTCCTTGGTCGTTCGTATTCTCGATCGGGCTCTTTGTTTTCGGCGTTGCTCTTTTGACGTACGTGCTTGTGAATAACGTGAGGAAAGAGGGCAGGTTGATTGGCTCGCTGGACGGTGATCCTTACGGGATTACAAAATTCATCGGCGATACGAAAGACGAGGTAGCGTACTTTGATAAAATCAATATGATGTGTTCTATCTATCCCGAAAACTATTCCGAGAAAGAGTTGAAGGAAAGTAAAAAAGAGGCTAAGCCGCAAACGGAAGCAAATGAGGCTGAGGCGGAAATAACGCAAGAGTCAGACGATTGGACGGAGGATTGATTATGAGAAATCTAACGCTTTTAACCGATTTATATCAACTTACGATGGGTTACGGTTTTTTCAAGAACGGTAAGCATGAGGAAACGGTAACTTTCGATCTGTTTTTTAGAAGAAGAGAGCTGATTAGCTATTCGATTGCCGCAGGGCTGGAACAAGCGATGGACTACCTTTTGAATTGGCGGTTCGACGAGGAGGATGTTGCTTATCTTCGCTCTTTAAATCTGTTCGACGAGGACTTCCTCGAATACATTAAAAATATGCGTTTCACGGGGGACGTGTACGCGGTGAGGGAGGGCGAGCCGGTATTTCCCGGTGAACCGATTCTTACGGTCAAAGCTCCCCTTATTCAGGCGCAGTTTGCGGAAACGGCACTCTTAAATATCATCAACCATCAAACGCTGATTGCAACGAAGTCCTCGAAGATTACGAGGGCTACGGGCGGTAAGGGCGTCGTGATGGAATTCGGTTTGCGCAGAGCGCAAGGTCCCGACGCAGGGATTTATGGAGCAAGGGCGGCGATCATCGGCGGTTGTTCTTCTACCTCGAACGTCATTGCGGGGCAGATGTTCGACGTGCCCGTGGCAGGAACGATGGCGCATAGTTTCGTCATGGACTATCCCACCGAATACGAGGCGTTCCGCGCCTATGCAAATGCCTATCCCGATAACTGTATGTTGCTTGTCGATACCTACGATACGTTAAGAAGCGGCGTTCCCAACGCCATTAAGGTATTCAAGGAACTGCGCGCGGCAGGTCATAAACCCAAGGGGATCCGCTTGGACAGCGGCGACCTTGCCTACCTTTCTAAAAAAGCGAGAAAGATGATGGACGACGCAGGGTTTGAGGACGCAATCATTTGCGTTTCGGGGGATTTGGATGAAAGACTGATCAACTCCCTCTTACAGCAGGGCGCGAAAATCGATTCCTGGGGGATAGGTACGAAGTTAATCACATCTGAAGACCTTCCGTCGCTCGGCGGTGTTTACAAGCTGTCTTCCGTGCTTGGTGAAAACGGAGAAATGACGCCGAAGATCAAGCTTTCGGATAATGCGATTAAAATTACCAACCCCGGCTTTAAGAAGTTATACCGTCTGTATGACAGAGAGAACGGCATGGCGATTGCCGATTTGATTACGCTCTACGATGAGAAGGTGGACGATACCCAGCCTTTGACGATTTTCCATCCCATTGAAACGTGGAAACAGCACGAGGTGGAAAACTTCTACGCGCAGCCCTTGCAGGAAACGATTGTCAAGGACGGCAGGCTCGTGTACGAGTTCCCCAACGTTAAGGAAGTGCAAGCGTATTCCAAGGCGCAGCTTTCTAAGTTCTGGGAAGAATATCTCCGTTTGGATTTGCCTCATTTGTATAAGGTGGACCTTTCCACTAAGCTGCATGCTTTGAAAATCGGCATGATTGACAGCATTCGCCAGAAAAATTCCAAGAAAGGAAAAGAGAATTCATGAAAAGTAATGTGGAAAAAGTAAACAATCCTGCCAAAGAGGGCTCTAGCCTTTGGGGAATATTGCTGTTCGGTATTTTGGTATTGGTTGACTTGTTGACGAAAATCATCGCAGACGCATATTTCACTAAATATCCCGATACCATCAAAATTATTCCCGGTTGGATTGAGCTGGAGCTCAGCTATAACCGCGGCGCGGCATTTAGTATGGCGAACGGTTGGGACGCGCCTGCAAAAATTGCGCTCATCGCGCTCACGTGCGTGATGTTCGTAGCGTTTGCGGTGTATTATTTCGTCATGGATAAACGCCGTACGTGGGTGCGCGTAGCGCTTGTGTTTATCGTGGCAGGCGGCGTTGCGAATATGATCGATAGAGTGTATTACCGCGTTTGGGATCCCGATACGTACCCTGCAGGGGTGCGCGATATGGTGATGCTGAATATGCTGTTTGCCTCAGCCGTTTGTAATTTTGCCGATTTCTTTATCGTTGGCGGCGCAATCACGTTGGTGGTGGCTATGCTCTTTTTTGACGCAGGCGCGATATTCCCGTTGACGAAGAAATACAAGGCACTTTCCAAAGAAGCGGAAGAGGCGGAGGAACGTAAGCAGGCGGCGAAGATTAAAGCGGCGAAGGAAAAAGCGCTCGCTTTGAAAGCGGAAAGAGAAAGGAAAGAAAACGAGGATTGATAGGAATGGATCAGCGATTGTTTTTAGCGGAAGAGGGGTATAAACGTCTGGACGTGTTTTTAAGCGAGCAGACGGAGGATTTCACGCGCTCCCGTTTAAAAAAGCTGATTGAAGATGGCTACGTTTCCGTAAACGGAAATAAAATCACCAAGGCAGGTACGGAAATAAAGTTGGGCGATAGCGTTATTGTCACCGTTCCCGACGCGGTGGAATATACCGTGCAAGCGGAGAATATTCCCATCGAAATCGTATACGAGGACAAGGATTTTGCGGTGGTGAATAAGCCGCAGGGCATGACGGTACACGTGGGCAACGGCAACGAAAGCGGTACGCTTGTCAATGCGCTCCTTTATGCGTTGGATTCGTTGAGTGGTATCGGCGGCGTGCTTCGGCCTGGAATTGTGCACCGTATCGATAAGGACACGACGGGGCTTCTGGTTGTGGCGAAAAACGACAAGGCGCACGTATCCTTAGCCGGGCAGATTGCTGAAAAGACCTGTCGAAGAACGTATTTTGCGCTTTTGGAAGGGAACGTAAAAGAGGATAAGGGACGGATTGTAACCGATATCGGCAGACATCCAAACGATCGCTTGAAAATGGCGGTATTGCCCGATGGAATGGGAAAGCTTGCGATTACGGATTTTGAGGTGGCGGCGAGGTTTGGCACGGAATTTACGTTATGTAAATTTGATTTACAGACGGGCAGAACACACCAAATACGCGTACACGCAAAGCATTTGGGACACCCCGTTGCATGCGATCCTGTGTACGGATATAAAAAGCAAAAGCTGAAAGCGGACGGACAATTATTGCACGCTTGGCGGTTGGAGCTCACGCACCCCACTTTAGGGGAAAGAATGGCGTTCCACGCGCCACTGCCTACGGCATTTGCCGAAATTTTGAAAAAACTTTGTAAGCAATACGGCGTAGATCAAACGCAATTTGCAGATATTTTAGGGTAAAGCTATGTTGAAAGTAACGAAAGTAAAACGCGGTTCCATCGCGAAGGAGCTTGGAATAGAGGTCGGGGACGAAATTATCGCCTTCGACGGCTTTGCGTGCGAGGACGAGTTGGACTATTTATACTACGTTGAAACGGACAGCTTTACCATGACGGTGCGGGATAAGCGCGGACAGGGCGAAATGACGGTAGAAGTCGAAAAGGAAGAGGGGGAAGACCTCGGCTTGGAGTTTGAGAAAAACACTTCGATACGTACCTGCCATAACCGTTGCGTGTTTTGCTTTGTCGATCAGATGCCTAAAGGCATGCGAGAAAGTCTATATGTGAAAGACGACGATTACGGCATGAGCTTTTCCTGCGGAAACTTCGTTACACTCACCAACCTTTCTGACGAGGGATTGGAGCGAATCATTCGGTTAAAGTTGTCGCCGTTATACGTGTCCGTACACACCATGAATCCCGAGCTTCGCGTGAAGCTTTTACGCAACCGCCATGCAGGGAAAATCGTGGAACAAATTGATCGTTTGGTAAAAGGGGGCGTGGAAATGCACTGCCAAGCGGTGCTTGTGCCCAACGAAAACGACGGAGAAGAGCTTGCCTATACGGCGAGGGAGCTGTTCAAATATTATCCTGCGGTGCGTGATATTGCCTGCGTACCCACGGGGCTTACGAAATACCGCGAGGGCTTGTATCCCATTTCCGACGTAGACGGAGCGTATAGCGCCAAGCTGTTGGATTTGGTAGACACCTTGAACAAGGAATTTGGCGTGAACTTTTTATTGCCAGCGGATGAATATTTTGTCAAAGCAGGGCGAGAATTTAAGAGTGCGGAATTTTACGGTGATTTTGAACAAATCGAAAACGGGATCGGCATGACGAGTAAGTTTTTGATGGAGCTTAACGAGGGGCTGGAAGAAATACCGCAAGCGTTTG
Source organism: Candidatus Scatosoma sp. (assembly GCA_045594025.1). Lineage (GTDB taxonomy): Bacteria > Bacillota > Clostridia > Christensenellales > Borkfalkiaceae > Scatosoma. The sequence continues at coordinate 10,090 of JAZNXS010000040.1, read as the reverse complement.
CCTTGAAAAAGAAGAAAACGGCTTTGCTGATTAGCGGCGTTAGTGCCGCGGACGTCAATCGAAAAGTGGCAAGCGAGTGCATGGATAAAATCGGCAATTTGCAGGTGGACGTTTTGTCTGTTGTCAACGAATTTTTCGGTTCAACCGTTACCTGTACCGGTCTTTTAACAGGGCAAGATATTTTTACTGCTGTGGAAAGCTATCGAAAATCTGGGAAAACGTTTGATGAAATCGTCTTGCCGGGAAATACGTTGAAGGAATTTGAGGACGTATTCCTTTGCGGTATGACGTTAAAAGAATTGCAGGAAAAATTAGGGACTGAAATCCGTGTCAATCGGGACGGTGGGTTCGGCTTAGTAGAGATATTTAGCGAGAGGAGGTAAAAAGATATGGCAAATCCTTTGGTTGCCTTGGTGGGTAGACCGAACGTGGGGAAAAGCACGTTTTTTAATAAAGTAGCAGGGAGAAAAATTTCCATTACAGAGGATAGACCGGGCGTCACGCGTGACCGTCTTTACACGGACGCTACGTGGAGAGGCAAACACTTCACGATGGTAGATACGGGCGGTATCGAGCTGAAATCCGAAGACGTCATGTGGAAAGAAATTGCCAAGCAGGCGGACGTTGCTATCGACACGGCGGACGTCATTCTGTTTTTCACAGACGGAAGAGAGGGCTTACATCCCTCCGATTACGACGTAGCGGATATTTTGCGTCGTAGTAAGAAACCCGTTATTTTGGTTGTTAATAAAATCGACAACTATTCCCCGGAACAGGTTTTTGAATTTTACTCGCTGGGGCTTGGCGAGCCGTTTGCGATTTCTGCGGAACATTCGCAGGGGATCGGCGACGTTTTGGACGAGGCGATTACCTATTTCCCCGATACGACGAAAGAGGCGATTCCGTCTTTGAAAATTGCGGTGGTCGGGAAGCCCAACGCAGGAAAATCCAGCTTGGTCAATAAAATCCTTGGGCACGAGAGAAGCATCGTTACCCCCATGGCAGGTACGACACGAGACGCAATCGATACCCTGTTTTTCCGTGGCGAAAAGGCGTATACCATCATTGATACGGCAGGGATTCGTAAGAAAAAGAATGTGGACGACGACGTGGAATATTACAGCAATATGCGTGCGTTCGACGCCGTAAGACGTAGCGACGTTTGTCTTTTGGTGGTGGACAGCGCCGAGGGACTCACCGAGCAGGACGTGAAGATTATCGGTTACGTACACGAGCAGGGGAAACCCTCCGTTATCGTTATGAATAAATGGGATTTGATCGAAAAGGATACGCATACGGTCAACCGCTTTGAAGAACAGCTGAAAGAGGATTTGAAGTTTATGGATTATTTCAAGTCTATCTACATTTCAGCGAAGACGGGCCAGCGTGTGGAAAAACTGTTGGCGGCGGTAGAGGAAGTGTATGCGCACGCTTCGTTCAGAGTACCCACAGGGGAACTCAACGATTTGATCGGGGATGCGGTGCGCTTGCAAGAACCTCCCTCCTATTTGGGGCGTCGTATGCGCGTGTTCTTCTCTTCGCAGGTGGGGGTATGTCCGCCCGTGTTTGTCTTACACGTAAACGACGAGGGATTATTGCATTTCTCCTACCAAAGATATTTGGAAAATACCATTCGCCGCGCCTACGATTTTTCGGGTACACCTATTAAAGTTGTGGTGCGCGAAAAGAAAGACGAGGATTAACCAACCTGAGGTTGGACACAGACTTAGTGTCTTATCATACGTTTTTTAAGTAAGCCTCGTGCATACCCCATGCGGCATGTGTAAAACGAGATTTTACTCAAGAATACGTTGGACGCAGACTTAGTGTCTTATCATACGTTTTTCAAGTAAGCCTCGTGCATACCCCATGCGGCATGTGTAAAACGAGATTTTAGTTAAGAATACGTTGGATGCAGACTTAGTGTCTTAGAGGTAATGATATGGGAATTTCATTTACAGAAAATTGGTGGCAATTTTTACTGATGGCGATCGTCAGTTATTTGGTCGGCAGCGTAAATTTCGCTTGGTTAATTTCTAAAGCCATGAAAAAAGATATTACGCAGATGGGTAGTGGTAATCCAGGCACGATGAACATGGTACGAGAGCTCGGCTGGAAAGCAGGGCTTGCCACCTTTGTTTGCGACGTGTTGAAGGGAGGGCTTCCGCTGCTGATCGCGCATCTGATTTGTAAAGATTACTATTTCAAGGATAGCCCTGTAGAGGTTTCCGATTTCGTTCGGCACTTTTGCGCCGTGTTCGTAGTGGTGGGGCATATTTTCCCCGCTACGCTGAAACACCGCGGCGGCAAGGGGATTGCTTCTACCTTGGGCGCGTTTTGGTTTAGCTTGTCCTGCGAAAGCCTTTGGTGGATTTTGATCGGCTTCGGTGTAGCCGCTGTGTTACTCCTGTTCATCTATTTCACGGAATGGGGTTCGCTGGGCTCCCTTTTAGGCGTTACGTTTTGCAGTATTGCGCAGGCGGTTATTTTCGTGCTTCGTTATGCTAATATTGCGCTGGATTTATACCTGGTATGGGTGTTTGTGCTGCTTTTGGCGTTCAATATCCTGACGTGGTGCGCGCATTATATGAATTTGACAAGACTTTTTGCCGGGGAAGAACATAGAACTTCCTTTAAGAAATTTATCAAAAAGAAAGAGCAATAAGGGGAACGTAAATATGAAAATTATCATCATTGGTTGTGGCAGAGTAGGACAAAACCTCGCCGAAAAATTGAATGCGGACGGCAATAACGTTACCGTTATCGATCAGGACGCGGCGAAAATTGACGCTATCACCAACAGGTGCGATATTATGGGCTTAGTCGGCAACGGCGCAACCTACACGGTACAGCGTGAGGCAGGCGTTGCGGCAGCGGATCTTTTGATTGCCGTTACAAACTCTGACGAGTTGAATTTACTCTGTTGCGTCATTGCGAAAAAAGAGGGGAATTGTCAAACGATCGCTCGTGTTAAAAATCCGCAGTACAGCAAGGAATCTCCTTATTTGAAAGAGGAACTGGGGCTTGCTATGGTGATCAATCCCGAATTGGCGGCGGCAGAAGAAATCGCAAGGGTACTTCGTTTTCCTGCGGCGCTTCAGATTGAGCCTTTTGCCAAGGGCAGGGTTGAGTTGATCAAGTTTAAGCTGTCGGGAACGAGCAAGTTAAACGGTATTTCCATAAAGGAAATGAGCGCGAAATATAAAAGCGATATTCTCGTTTGTACGATCGAGCGTGGCAATCAATCGTATATTGCAAGCGGTGATTTTGTTTTTGAAGAAAAGGACGTTGTTTCCATTATTGCCGCACCGAAAAACGCAAATGAATTTTTCAAAAAAATCGAATATATGGGCAATTCGGTTAAGAAAGCTTTGGTTGTGGGCGGCGGCGTTATTACCCATTACCTTTGCGAGATATTAGAGCACTCCAGCGTGGGCTTGAAGGTCATCGAAAAAGATAGAAAAATATGCGAAGAGTTGTGTATTCGTTGGCAAAAGCTGGACGTTATCAACGGAAATCCTGCGGATAGGGAACTTTTGATCGAGGAAGGCATTCAAAAGGCAGGGGCGTTTGTGGCGCTCTCCGGCGTGGACGAGGAAAATATTCTGCTTTCGCTCTTTGCCAAGGAATTCGGCGGCGGAAAGCTGATTACCAAAATCAATCGAAGCGATTACGACACGGTAATTAGTAAGCTGGATCTTGAAACGGTAATCTGCCCTATCAATATCACCTCCGATTTAATTTTGCGTTACGTGCGCGCCACGAGAAATGCAAAGGGCAGCAGCAACGTAGAAAGATTGTATAACATCATTAAAGGCGAAGTAGAGGCGACGGAATTTATTATTAAAGAAAAATCCCCGATCGCAGGAAAACCTTTGAGTGAGTTAAAATTCAAAAAGGACGTGCTGATCGCATCGATTTCCCGTGGGAACGAGGCAATCATTCCCAAAGGGCAGGATATTATTCAGGCAGGGGATACAGTTGTTATCGTTTCCAAACACTTAGGCTTGCAGGACGTAAGAGACGTTTTAAGGTAACAGTATGAATTTTTTAATGATTAAAAGAACGCTTGGATGGCTGTTGCTATTCGAAGCAATATTCCTGCTGGTGCCCACCGCTACCGCGATTGTGTACGAGGAGTGGAGTACGCTGTGGGCGATCCTCGCCAGCATCGGCATTTGTCTTGTTGTTGGGTGTCTTACCCTGATTGGAAAGCCGAAGGATAATTCTATCTTCGCAAAGGAAGGGTTGTTGATTGTGGCGCTCAGCTGGATTGTGCTCAGTCTTTTCGGTGCGTTGCCGTTTTGGATTTCCAGAGAAATTCCTTCCTACGTAGACGCTTTATTTGAAACGGTATCGGGTTTCACGACCACCGGTGCGACGATTATGTCCAGCGGTGAAGCGGTGGAGGCTCTGCCGAAGTCCTTACTTATGTGGCGCAGCTTTACCCATTGGGTAGGGGGCATGGGCGTGTTGGTATTCATGATCGCCTTTCTGCCCATTAGCGGCGCAAGGAATATGCACATCATGAAGGCGGAGAGCCCCGGTCCTATCGTCGGGAAACTAGTACCCAAGGTTCGCACGACGGCGAAGATATTGTATGCAATCTATCTGGGGCTGACTACGACGATGTTCGTTTTCCTCGTTTGCGGCAATATGCCCATCTTCGACGCGTTAAACACCGCGTTTGCAACGGCTGGGACGGGCGGTTTTGCGGTCAAAGCGGACGGCTTTGCAGGGTATTCCCCTTATTTACAATGGGTTGTGACGGTGTTCATGTTGCTCTTCTCCATCAACTTCAACTCCTACTTCCTTATTCTTTGTAAAAAACTCAAGGATGCGTTCAACTTGGAGGTAAGAGTATTCCTCGGTATTGTATTTACGGCGATTTTGGTGATCGTACTCAATTTGACGTTTACCGCGTCTTCGCTCTACGAATACACGTTGGAAGAATCCATTCGCCATTCGGCATTTTCGGTAGCGTCCGTTATTTCCACGACGGGTTTTTCCACGGTCAACTTCGATCTTTGGCCTGCGTTTTCAAAATGCATTCTCGTATTGCTTATGTTCATCGGCGCTTGCGCAGGCAGTACGGGCGGCGGTATTAAAGTGTCCCGTGTGATCGTACTCTACAAGGGCGCTACGCATGAAATGAAGAGAATGCTGCACCCCAAGCAAGTGAAGAAAATCTCTATGGACGGGCACATTATCGAGCATGAAGTGGTGCGCAATACCAACGCATATATCATTGCATACATTCTGCTGTTTTTGGCGGCGCTGTTGCTCGTTTCTTTAGATACGAACGTGATAGCAACGGGTTTTGACGTATTGACAACGAATTTTACAGCGATTGTAACGACAATTAATAATATCGGCCCCGGCTTGGCGGCGGTAGGGCCTGCGGGAAGTTTTGCGTTCTATTCGCCGTTCTCCAAAATCATTTTCACATTCTTGATGTTGGCAGGTAGATTGGAAATTTTCCCCATGCTGCTTTTGCTGATGCCTATGACCTGGAAACGTTAATAGAAAAATGAATACCCCCGAAAGTCATTCGACTTTCGGGGGGTATTTTTGTGTTGACCGATTTAGATTTTCGCATCCCAAAGACCGCAGAAACTATCGATGGGATCTTTACCTTTAAAGGCGTCTACGCCGCTGATTAAACTATCCACAAGCGCGTCCATGGTATGGGGCTTTGAGTCGTATGCGTTGATATACGTACGCACCTGCGGAATATCCGCAAGCATGGTGGGGGCGTTTACGCTGATTGCCACAACGGGCAGCTCGAATACGTACCAAGGGATTTCACCGCCGCCCTTGGAAAGCCCAAAGCAAGGTCTGCCGTTGGCAACGTCGCACAGAGTGATAACGAGGTCTTGCCCTGCTACGAAATCTGCGATGGCGTTTTTGCCTGCGAAGTATACGTTCAAGCTGGGCTTTTCGCCTGCTGCGATTTGTTTTTTAATCTTATCGAGGGGGCTTTCATAGATGAATGCGTCGAAGCCCTTTTCAATCAAGCGATCGCGCAGAGCTTCCGCAGGGTTTTGTTGCGCGCCGCCGCCCATCGCCATTTGCACAAGTGCATCCATAGGTCCGGCTGCGCCTTTGACGTATACGATCATAATTCTCTTATACTTTTCAGGGGTGAGAGGAAGCACGTTTTCGTCCTTGTATTTAACGAGGGTAACGCTGTCACGGCTGATTGCCGTTGCGGCTTCTTTATATTCGGTTTTCCCCAAAACGGTGGGGGCAGGTACGGAAGGAACGAGGTTTTCCTTCGCCTTTTTGTGCAGCCCCATACGTGCTTTAAGGCCAAGGATACGGGTAAGGGCTTCTGTCATTCTGTCTTCACTGATTACGCCGTTTACGTACGCGGAGAGCATGGTTTCGAAATCTTCGTCGGGATCGTTGAAGAAGAGGAACATATCGCAGCCTGCGTTGATGGAAGCAGAGAGCATTTCCTTTCTCGTCATACGGTTTGTCATCGCAACCATGTGGCTGGCGTCAGTAACGACCATACCGTTGAAACCAAGCTTTTCACGAAGTAAACCGATCATGATTTCGGGGCAGAGGGTAGCAGGCAACATTTCGTCGTCGGCGATACCGGGTTTGATTGCCCGCATATACTCGGGCATTAAAATATGCCCACCCATGATTGCGTCGAGGTCGGCGTCAATCAAGGTTTTATATACCATACCATAGGTATTCATCCATTCCTCTTCAGTGAAGGAGTTGACGTTGTTGGAGATATGCGCGTCACGGAAATCCTGGCCGTTGCCGGGGAAGTGCTTTGCCGCGCAGGCAAAGCCTTCAATGGTATGTGCGCCGTCTAAATACGCTTTACTCATTTCCGCAACGCGTTTTGCGTCGTTGCCGAATGCGCGGGCTACGACTTCGGTGTTTTCCCAGTTGTAATGGATGTCGCACACGGGCGCGAACGCCATGTTACAGCCGAGCGCCGCCGCTTCTTCGTTGGCGTACTGACCGAGCATTTTCGCATAATTTAAATTCCCCGTCGCGCCGATTTTGATACCGCTGCCGATAAACGTACCGTCAGAACAAGCGCCGTTGCCGCCTGCTTCGGTATTACAAGCGATAAAGAGGGGAACTTTTGCGTGCTTTTGCAGGATTTGGTTCTGCATTTGTACCGCCGCACCGGGCATATTGTTGTAGCGGCAACCGCCGAGATGGTATTTTTCCATCAAATTCTGAAGATACTCTTCCTCAATACCCATCGTCAGCTGAAAGAACAGCTGACCAACCTTTTCTTCGGGCGTCATGCCCGCAATCGTGCTCTCTACCCACGCGATGTCCTCATCGGAAAGATAGAAAGGCTTTGCTTTCAAATTAACCATCATTTTCTCCTTATTCTGCGCCGAGATTTTTTAAAAATTCGGCTTTTTTACTTTGTTGATATACGCCGCCATAGCTGCCGTCCGTCAGCTTATCAAAGGCAGAGGTGATAAATTCGTTCCAGCTTTCCTTTTCCTTACGGACGAGAATGGGGTAATAGAATACGCCGTTCTTTTCCGCTGCTTGCAGGTCGCCGGGTGCGTCGCCGCACATAAGAACTTTGTCCTTATCATAGCCTTTTTTCAGTAATTCTCCGATGCAGAACGCCTTACTGCCTGCGTTTTGCGCCAACACAATGTCTACGTGCTCTAAAAGGCCGTGCTTTTCCCATTCTTCCAGCACTGCGTCGAGGTTCGCGCTGGAAACGATGGCAACGTCTGCGCGCTCATGCGCGTGTGCCAAGCCCTCTTTCGCTAAGGGGAAGGGGAGCTTGGTTTCTTCGGGTAAATCGTTGATGGAACGGTTGACGGCGATACTCCAAGAGAGCGCTTTTTGCAAAGAAATACTGTTTGGATTGCTTTCGATTTCACGCTTTAAGGCGTCGTTTGAAAGCTCTTTTGCGTTTTCTGCCCAAGCGATAAGGGTTTCGACGTCTTCAATTTTTCGGTAGGTTTTGTCAATTTCTTTCAGCACCAAGGCAAGCCCTTTAAAGCGGTTGATACCACGCGTTAAGGTATAGAGGTTGATGTCGTTCCAACGGGAAAGAATTTCCTCTTTCCATGTCTCCAAAGCCCATTCCTTGACCATGCAAGGGCCGAAACAGCGGATGTGCTTGACGTCCATCGTGTCCATAGCGCAACCGTCGCTGTCCACACATACCAACCATTCTTTCGTTTTTTGAAATTCCGTAATGTTTTTCACGGGAAACTCCTTTGATAAATCATCTATGGTAGTATACCATACCTTTGTGGAAATTTCAAGGGGTAAAATAAAAAACACCCGAAAATCGAGTGCTTTTTACGTGCATGTTGATAAAAGTTCTTATTTGGTGCCGAATAAGCGGTCGCCTGCGTCGCCAAGGCCTGGCAAAATGTAGCCGTGCTCGTTCAGCTCACGGTCCATTGTAGACACGTATACTTGTACGTCGGGGTGTTCTTCCGCTACCTTGGAAATGCCCTCGGGCGCGCCGATAATTGCCATAAATTTGATGTTTTTACAGCCACGCTTTTTCAAAAGGTTGAGCGCGTCGCAAGCGCTACCGCCCGTTGCGAGCATAGGGTCGACCAAAAGAACGAGCTTGTCTTCGATACCATCGGGGAGTTTGCAATAATATTCCTTAGGTTCTAACGTTTCCTCATCGCGGTACATGCCGATATGTCCTACCCTTGCGCTGGGAAAAAGAACGTGAATGCCGTTTACCATACCGAGCCCTGCGCGTAAAATAGGTATAATAGCGATGGCGTTATCGGCAACGACGGTCTGCTGGCAAACCTCCAAAGGGGTTTTCACCGTTTTCGTGGTGGTAGGTACGCCTTCTTTTAATGCTTCGTAGGTCATAAGCGTCGTGATTTCTTCGATGAGTTCGCGGAATTCCTTCATCGACGTTTTTTCATCGCGCAAAATCGCAATTTTATGATTGATAAGGGGGTGGTTGAAAATAACAACATTTTCGTACTGTTTCATAAAGATACCTCACTAATTCAATTCTAATACTATGATAGCATATTTTTCGCTGTTCGTCAACGGTTCTGAAGAAAGTTAAGCTTTCTCAGCCAGCGATTTGATTAAATCATAGGCTTGCTGTTGTAAAGCGTTGAGCTTTTTATTTTTATGGATAACCAAGTAGTTGGTTCGGTTTTCCGACAAATCCTCGATGGCAATTTCTTTAAATTTTCGCCTTGCGATATGTCCTGAAACGTAACTGTCGGGCAGGAATGCAACGCCGAGGGAAGCGTAAAGGGCGCTGACCAAAGCTTGATTATTCGAACAGTCTATGGTCGGGGATAAGGTAAGTCCCTTTTCCATCATCGCGCTTTCCAAAAAGTCTCTGGACGCGCTCCCGTGTTCGCGAAGAAGCAACGGATAACGGTTTAACGCCTCTAACGTTAACGTGTCGGGAATATCGTATTTAACGTTGGCAACGGCGATGAAACGGTCGTTGGAGAGGGGGATGGCTTTTAAGTAAGGGGAGAGTATGTCGCCGCCGATTACAGCAAAATCCAAATTCCCTTGTTCCAGCTCGTTTTCAATCGCCGTAGATTGACGGATAAGTACCTGCGGCTGAATAGTGAACGGCTGTTTTTGGAGTTCCTTTAAAAAACGGGGGATCAACGTTTGCCCAAGCGTTAACGTAGAGCCTACCTTTACCTTCGGGCTTTGTCCGCGCGAAACGGCAAGGGATTCAAAGTCTTCAAACCCCGTAAGAACTTCTTTCGCTTTTGCAAGCAATTCCTTGCCGATGTCCGTCAAAATCAAACGCTGATTGACGCGATCGAATAAGGAAACTTTATAATACTTCTCTAACTCCGAAATTGCAAGGGAGACGGTCGGTTGCGCGATGTATAAGGCTTCTGCCGCCTTTGTCGTGCTTCCGCATTCACAAACCGCTTTAAAAATGGTCAAATGTCGTATGGTCATATGTAAACCTATTAAGAATTTTAATAAACTTTATAAAATTATACTATTTACAATATAACTTGTCAAGGGATATGTTCACTTTACATAAAAAAAAGAAAAGTGTATAATGATAATAGCAGGCCAAGAGGGCTTGCGAAAAAAGGAGAGAATGTATGCATCC
>JAZNXS010000039.1:0-11935 GCA_045594025.1 Candidatus Scatosoma sp. | reverse complement strand
TTTGGACGGAAAAGGGCTTTCCGAAGATATGGAGAAAATTTTGCGCGAACGACGCAGTTATATTGCCAACGCAGCGGAAGGCGGCGACATCGTACCCATTACCAACAATCACGAGGAAGGAATCACCGCACAGGTCATCGTTCCTATTGTATCGGGCGGAGACTGTCTTGGGGCGGTTGCCGTACTTTCCAAGGAAGACGGTGCAAAAATGGATGGCAGCGATATGAACTTAGCGCGTTTAACAGCCGACATTTTAGCCAACCAATTTGAATAAAAACAGTAAAAGCTAGGGGGCAGGTATGCGTCGAGATGCAAAAAATTACTTTCCGAAAATAAATTGAACAATAAATATCCCCGCGTGAAAACGCGGGGTATTTCATATGCGGGCAAAGCCCTATGCTACCAGCCACCCTCTACAAGGGTATCGAGGTCTGCCATTTGCATATTACTCCTTGAACGGGCTATCTGGATAATCTATCCGTAGCTGTTCCCCGAGCTTATCTTCTTTTAACTGATTTTCTATATACTCTTTTATCTTTTGAGTATTTTTTCCTACTGTATCGACATAGTATCCTTTACACCAAAATTCTCTATTCCGATACTTGAATTTGAGATTCCCCCACTGCTCATATATCATTAAGCTACTCTTTCCCTTGAGATACCCCACAAACGCCGATACGCTCATCTTCGGGGGAATCTCAACCAACATATGTACGTGGTCTGGACATATTTCCGCTTCTATGATATTTACGCCTTTCCATTTGCACAATTCTCGTAGAATTGCTCCTATTTCTCTTCCTTTTGCCCCAAACATTGTTTTTCTACGATATTTGGGTGCAAAAACGATATGATACTTGCAATTCCACTTCGAATGTGCTAAACTATGTATGTCATTCATTTTGAATGTCCTCCTTTTGGTTTTTATTTTGGGTTTGCAGACCTCAATTTATTATACCGAAAGGAGTTTCTATTTTCAAGAATTATATGTTTAACATTTTCTGAACCCCGCGTCTAACGCGGGGTATTCTTTATACAATAAAAGAGCCTCGTTTTCATAAACGAGGCTCCTTTGAGCGTTTATAACATAGCCTTGACAAATGCGTAGCTTTCACGCAGAATGCTACTCTTGCCGTTTTTCCAAGTCCCGAAACGTTCAAACGTATACGGGCCGACGGAGAAAGGTTCTTCCTCTATTGCATGGAAAGGTCCAAGCAGGTTTCTATTCCCGATCGTCAACGTAATTTCTATCTCGTTTTCGCCTACCTGCAACAGCTTGGAAACGTCCAGCTTTTTATTAAACATCATTCTGCCTGCTTCCTTGCCGTTTACCTTGACGTCGATAAGATGGAACGCCTCGTCAATAAACAAATCCATATCAGTATCGGTAACGTTGACCGTTTGCTTCAAGGTAATATCCCCAGAGAAGAAGGGATACCCCTCTTCAATCAAACGGGAAATCTCCGTTTTTTGTTTGCCGATGCGGAAGTTTTCCCCAAGGAGTACTTTTTCCAAATTGCCTTGTTTAAAGTCGCCGTATACACCAAACTTACCCTTGATATATACCGCTTCAATATCGGTATCGTAAGCAAGGCAGTTCTTTAACGATTCGGTTACGTTCTCGCCAAACAATGCGTAATATACCTGCTCGCTTTGGAAATAATCGATTTGGATAACGACTTCGTTGACGCCCGTCTTCAAAAGCTTTGCAATATCATATTTACGCAGCGCTTTTTCCACGTCGGACGAACCGCAACATTCCACCGCCGCGCCGTTCACCTTTACCCATACCGTGTTGGTATCTTCAGCGAGCAGTACGCATTCGGAAGGAATATCCTCCACCGTGAATTCGTATTTCAAGTACAGCTTGCCTGCGTATCTTCTTTCCAACATTTCGTTGAATACACCCATGTGGTGAATCGGTTCGGAATAGTTTTCTCCATCCGTCGAGTAACGTACGAAATCGAGCGTTAAATAGTTATCCACGGGCGCGCAAACGGTGTAGTTCTCCCCAAGCGTCAAGGTCTTGCGCTGCTGAATATTCGTGGGCTGTTCGTTGCAGATATACAACAAATGCGATTGTCCGTCTTCAAAATATACGTCCGTGCCGATGGTCGTATACGTATCCTTGAAAAGATCATACGCTTTAAACGCACTGCCGTTTGCCAAGCGGAAGTTTACCGTGCAGGGCTTACCAAGGTTAACGGCATAAATGAATACGTTGCCGCCCTTATCCTTGCGGATTGCCGTGCGGAATTCTTTGGTTTCTGCACAGCGATAGGGTTGTGCGGAAAGAATATCTTCCCACGTTACGTTGCTCTCTAAATAATCGTAATTGTAAGGTTCGCCCTCCAAATAGGTGGGTTTTTCGTCCATCAACAAGACCATGCCCCCCACGTTTACAAATTCACGCAGGAGTTTTTCAGTGGTTTTGTCCATCGTATAAATCTTCGGCAATACGAGAAAATCGTACGCGCATTTACCAACGATAAGCTGTTTCCCTTCCACCTTGCCGTACTTTGCCAAAATCGTTTCATCTAAGTAGTGGAACGAGATTTGCTTTTCCGTCAACTCTTCCGTCAGCGCTTGAAAATTCTCTTCAATGATCCTCGATCCTTCCGTATGTACTCCTTCTTCAGGGAAACGTTTATAATCAAAATACATACTGCGAATCGGATGCAGCACACCAACGTTGACAAGCTCTTCACTCTCTGCAAGAATTTTGCCAAGTAAGGAGAAATAATCGTTGAATTCCTTGAAATTCTTTTTCACCCAAGGGTTGACGTTGGAATAGTGCGCGGGATAATCGCGTTTTCTTTGCCCATGTTCGGTAAAAGGCAATAGGTGCTGACACATCAAATTAACGCCGCCCACATACTGGCATTCCGCAATCTTTTTCAGTTGCAAGGGCGTAACGTCCCAACCGCAACAACCGTACGTCTCGGTGATAACCTGCTTCTTCCCAAGCTGCGCGGAAACGCTGGATACCTGCTTGGGCGCAACGGCATTGTTAATATTTACCCCAAGATAATCGATTCCGGGGATATGCTCGTATTCATAGAAAGGCATAGCGCCGCCGCAACAATACATCTGCCCTCTAAGCGAAGTTTCCTCTACGTAATGTCCCGTCAGTTTATAATGATTATCCTCGCACCAATCGTATACTTTTTTAGCAAAGTTATTAAGCATTAGCTCCTGCATCGCCTTCCAATACTTATAACGGAACGCGCGGTAGCCCTCTTTCTCCACGAACAAAAGCCCCAGCCCGTCCAAAATATCCTCGCCGTACGTATCCTGGAAATACTTAGGCAATACTCTCGTATACGACGTACCCCAACGGTAATACTGCGGCTCGTCCGTGAAGAACCCTTTCAAGTTGTAGGTATCCCGTTTTTTGTATTCCTCATGCGTCAATGTGAGGAATTTATCCACGACCTCAGGATTTAAAATATCCGCCGTAGACGTTGCGTAAGTTGCATACACGTTAAGGCAATTTTCGCAAGCAGAAGTCACTCGTTTCAACCCTGCCCCCGACATATCGTAAGAAACCAACGCTTTTTTGTCATATTCCCCGATTTTGTAACTAACTTGCATATCGTGGTTTTCGATGTCTTCCAACAGCTTACCGCCTACAAACCCACTGGGCCAACCGTTTTCGTCGTATGCGTACGCTTCCATACCAAGCTCTTCTGCTTTTTCACTGCAGGCTTTGATACAGTTAAACCACTTTTCTCCAAGATACTCCGTCTTTAAACCGCCTCTGGCGTGCATGAAAAAGCCGCCGACGCCGTTTTCGTTCATCCATTCGACTTGTTCTACCAAGCCTTGTTCGTCCAGTTCGTCGTTCCAGGACCAAAACGGAATACATTTATAGATTTTTTCAACCTGTTTCATTTTTCTCTTTCTCCTATAAAAAATAACGGAAAAACATTGTCGTGAGCGTTATGCCCCGACCTCTGTCTTTCCGTTTTTCTTCTTTTTCACGAACCCTCTACGCCGTAAGCGCTTCTTCTACTTAGAGAAGATAATAGGGCATATCTTCGCCGAAGCTAACGCGAATAAATCCGTCCTTTTCGCTCTGCGCAGATTTTGCAGCAGGCTTTGCAACAGCTTTCTTCGTTGCAGGCTTCTTAGCAGGCGCTTTCTTTGCCGCCGTTTTCTTTTCCGCAGCCTTTTCTACAGGCGCGATCAGCGTTTCTACCACTTGTTTATCAGGATTTGCGATCACGTGACTGTTCTCCATATCGGGCGCTTCCGTCTTTACGTTCGAATACCCGTTGTTTTCTACTCTTTTGATTGCATTTTTACCGATCGGCATACTTCATAATCTCCTTTGTCAATTCCATATATTCTTTCGCGCTGCGGCTGTTCTTTTTAAAGGTCACAACCGGCTGACTGTTATCCTGCGCCCATTCCACAGCGCTATCGACGCGAATATAATTTTCAAACAACCTTGCCCCTTCCATTTCCTGTAAGGTTTCCATTGTCTGTTTGAAATATTTCTTTCTTTCGTCCGCTTTCGTTACAGCGATACCGAGCACCTCCAGCTTAGGAGCGATCGTCTTCGCTTGGTTACAGAATTCGAACATGTTGGCAAGGCCGAACAACCCCCAAGGGCTTGCTTCTACGGGAATAACCACGTAATCGGAAGCGCACATTACGTTCATTACCCAGCCGCCAAGCGTGGGAGGCGAATCGATGAGGATATAATCGTAATATCCTTTCGCGCGTACACGTTCCAAACACTTTTTTAATACGCTCTCTCTTTGCCATTTCGCAAAAAGGTCAAATTCAATCGAACTCATCAAAGAAGTAGAAGGAATAATATCCAATCCTTTGACGCTCGTTTCCACCACGTAGTCGCTAAGGTCTTTTTCTTCTTTGATTGCGCGGTAAATATTCTTTTCACCCTTTGCATACTCGTACGCTTTTTCTTCGTCGAAGAAGGAGATGGTGAGGTTGAGTTGCATATCGCCGTCGATCATCAACACCTTCTTGCCGAGCATTGCCATCGCGCAACCGACGTTAGAACACGTCGTCGTTTTACCGCTGCCACCCTTGTTGTTCGCAAATGCGATTACTTTCGTCTTACTCATGTTTCGCCTCTTTTTTCTTTTCCGCGCGCTTTTGCGCCGCTTTTTCTCGTTTTAAACGCCTTGCCCTTTCCTCGTCGTCCTCTAAGTAAGCGGCAAGCTCTTTCACGCCCTCGCCCGTAATAGAAGAAACGGGGAAAATTTTCTTACAACCCGCAAGCTTTAACCATCTTGTCACCCGTTCTACGTTGGCGTCAGGTTTGTCGATGCCCGTAATAATCCCTATTGCTTCACGGTTTACCATACTCGTCAAACAGGGGGAGAAAATGGAATACGGCTCGTTTGCAGAAAGCACTAAGCCTACGACGTCCGCTTCGTACGCATAGAGCGCCAAAGCGCCGCTGGTCTCGCGCCGTTCGGTATATTCCCCAGGCGTATCAATCACCGTATCGAGGTAGTTGACGTACTGCGTTTTATAATATTTAATTTCTTCGCCTCGGAGCGCCTGCGTCAAAGTGGTTTTCCCTGCGCCGACTCTGCCGAATAACATGATTTTTTTCATTAGGTTTTGGTCACTTCACAACAAATATAATCTAATTTCTTCACGAAGTATTCGCGAATCGCTGTAAACGCCGCTTCTACGGACGAAACCGAGCCCGTAATAATCAGCGTGCCCGTAAATCTATCTACGAAGCCGATTTCTGCGCCCGAAGACTTCATGGCAATATCCGCAGCGATTACGGCGCTTTCGTAAGGAATAACCGTCAATACGCCGATTGCGCTTCTCGTATAATCCGTTTGCGGATCCAACCCAAGCTTGGTATAAAGCACTTCGCCAGGGTTTGCGATAATATGACAAAGAGTGATTTGCTTACCGGGAACGAATTCCTGTATAATTCTCATTTTATCATGCATTTCCATAATATCTACTCCTTCTAATTTCGGCGTTTTTATATCATCCGCCGATTTGGCATTTTAAACCGCTTTCTTCCGCTACGGAAAGCAGGTAGTTCATCTTTTCAGGGGGAGGCGGCAAAATTTCCTTCATGGAATATTGCCTGCCCAAGCCGTCGTATTTCTCCGAGCCCAAGCGATGGTAGGGAAGCAAGTGATGCTCCTTCACCCCGGGCAGGGTTGCGGCGAATTTCGAAATTGCCCGAATTTCCTCCGCCGTATCGTTAAAGCTGGGCACCACGGGGGTACGAATCACCAACTCGACGCCGCTTTTTGCAATCCTCTTCGCATTTTCCAAAATCAACGCATTTGCCGCGCCCGTATATTCCTTATGCTTTGCGGAATCCATATGCTTGATATCCATCAAAAACAGGTCTAAATAGGGCAGTATTTTTTGAATGCTTTCAAAGGGTGCGTTTGCCGTGGATTCTACGGCGGTATGTAAACCGTTCTCCTTACAAGCGCGTAATAAATCCCTTGCAAAATCAGGTTGACCGAGAATCTCGCCGCCGGAGAGCGTTACCCCACCGCCGCTTCTGCGATAAAACGTACGGTCGGCAAGGATTTCGGGTAAAATTTCTTCTACCGTAACGTCTCTACCCACGGTTTTCTCTTTCCCGTTTTCCACCATCTTCTGGATTTCGTAGGATTGCGATTCGGGGTTGCAACACCAAGCGCAACGCATAAAACAGCCCTTAAAGAACACGATGGTACGGATACCCGGTCCGTCGTGTATCGAAAAGCGCTGGATATTAAATATTCTGCCTTTGGTATTATAATAACTCATAAATCCCCAATGAATAAAGAAATAATTTTAGTGATATACGCAACGAACTACAAGAACGGCTATAAGACACATTACTGCGTCCAACGTCAGGTTGGTACGAAGCCATAAAACGCAGAGATGCGAGCAAGACGAGGAGCAGCGAGTATGCCGATAGGAGCGTACTTAGCGTACGTGACTAAGGCACACGGAGCTGCGACAAAGTATTGCGACGCATATATGCGTTTTATTTAAAAGCCTTGTTCAGTACGATTGATAATATCATCCTGCAACGATCTCGAAAGCGTCGTGAACAACGCGCTGTACCCTGCAACACGAACGACAAGCGTCTTGTATTTTTCGGGGTTCTTTTGGGCGTCTAACAGCGTTTCGCGTGTAACCACGTTAAACTGCATATGCATACCCTTTTGATCGAAATAGGAGCGAATTAAAGCCGCAAATTTCGTCAAACCACTCATACCTGCCAAAGCGGAAGGATGGAATTTCTGGTTCAACAGAGTACCGTTGGACGCTACGTCCTGTTCCAATCTTGCAACCGAGTTTGCCGTTGCCGTCGGGCCTTTTACGTCTCTGCCCGAGGCAGGGCCGATACCGTCCGCTACGGGCGTGAACGCCAATCTACCGTCGGGGGTAGCCCCCGTCTGCGCACCAAGCGGTACGTTTGCCGAAACGGGATATAACCCTGCTTGGAATACGCCGCCGCGAGGATTTTTATATTTTTCCACTTCCCTTGTGTATGTGTTTGCAACAGCTCTTGCCAGCATATCCGCTTCTATATCGTCGTTGCCGTACTTAGGGCAGGTTTCATCAATCAATCTCTTGATTTCTCTATATCTTGCTCTCTTTTCCGCAGGAATTGCGTTGCCGGTGGTCACTTCTTCATAGATCGCTCTAATCACACCTTCCGTAACGGTAATCCCTTCTTCTGCAAGTCCGCAAGCCACTTCATTCGTAATGCGTTCCGCCGCCTTACCCGTAATGCCGTAGCCGTAGTTCGCCTGCATTGCCTCGCGAAGCTCGGTCAACGTTACCGAACCATCCTCGAAGCAAAGCTTCTTAATCGCCAAAAAGGCGTCTGCATTGTTTGCGATACCAAAGCCCTGAGGCCCTGTGAAGTTATAGATTGCGCCACCCTCTTGCAAGGATTTTCCTCTGCCGATACAATCGTCTACCATACAGGACTGGAAAGGCAAAGGACAACGCGTAGCGTGCGCCACGTCGATGGCGTTATTTGCATTGACGAGGAGCTTGATGAAATAGCTTTGCTGCGTTTTATACGCTTCGAACACCTCTTCGAACGTACGCATATTCGCAACGTCACCCGTTTCAGGTCCAATTTGCACACCCTTGTCTACGCCGTTAGAAAATACTAATTCTAACGGGCGGCACATATTGAAGAACGCGGCGTCATGCCAACCGTCCGTCTTTGCGCCCTTTTGCGGTTCTACGCAACCGATGATACAGTAATCTCTTGCATCCTCTAAGGTAAGCCCTCTCGCCATAATCGAGGGAATGATAACTTCGTCGTTATAATATGCAGGCAAGCCCGTACCCAAACGGGTAAGCGCCGCCGCCTTGACCATGAAGGCATCCGGCGTACCGTTCCATACGCGGACGGAGATAGAAGGCTGAGGCAAAGGCACGTGCATAGCCGCTTCCAAACACATATAGGAAAGATCGTTCGTCGCGTCCATGCCATGGACGTTTTGTCCGCCAACGATCAAATTCTGGAACATACCATAGCCTGCAAAGCCGTCTGCGGAAACTGCGTCACGCACTTTGTTGATATCGTTAAGTTTTACCCAAATACAATCGATGAGCTCCTGCGCCTGTTCGAGCGTCAGCTTGCCTTCGTCGATATCTTTCTTATAATAGGGATACATGTACTGGTCGAAACGACCGGGCGAGATGGAATGTCCACTCGATTCCACTTGCAACAAAAGCTGTACAAACCAGAAGGATTGACATGCTTCATGGAAGTCGCTTGCAGGGAATTCGGGTACGCGCATACAGTTGGTAGCGATTTTATTCAGCTCTGCCTTACGAACGTCGTCCGTTTCCTGCTTTGCCATTTCACGGGCAAGAACGGCGTATCTGCGCGCATATTCCACCACCGCTTCACACGATTCGATAACTGCGGTAAGGAAGTTATGTCTTTGTACGTATTCGGGATCGCTGACGTCCAGCTTATCCCTTGCGGATTGCGCCTCCGCCATGATGCCTCTATAACCGATTTTCAGTACCTTTTCGTAATTGACGTTCACGTGGCCGATACCGTTGTAGAAATAGTTACCGGGCGTGAACATGCCGTGCACGGTAAACGCTTCGTACGCAGCAGGCGCCATGTTGGATTTTGCTAAATCACTACACGTTTTACCCTTCCAGTAAGTATACGCGCCGCGCAATTCCTCTTTCGTCTTTTCACTGATGTAGAAAGGATCGGCGTCACGGGTAGCTACCGTGTCAAATTCCGCTTCTAACCATTCATAGGAATATTCGGGAAATACCTGACAACCTCTGGGCGCAACGGTAGCGCTACCTACGATGAGTTCGTTATCACGAATCACGATAGGAATGTTGCGCAAAATGTGCGCAAACGCCGCGCTACGGCGTAAAATAATCGGCAAATCCTCGGTAGATTTATAGCTTTCCGTGACCAATAAGCCACGCGCCGATTCAATTTCAGGCATCTTTTCATATAAAGCGTTTACTAGCTTTTCTATTCTTGCGCTTTTTTCAATGACAAATTTAATATTTTCCATAATTGTTACCTTTTAACGGGGAAATTGTGTCTACCGTCACAGTAAAATTTATAAACTAGGTGAAATTGCGTTTTCACACAGTGAATTTTCGCTATCGCTCAGTGAATTGAAAACGACGTTTTCGTGAATTGACGGCTTTGCCGTCGTTGTGGAAATTATTCAATAACGCAACGGCGCAATTTACGTCCATAGGACCATTCACGCCGTTAGGCAATTCACTTTTCACGAAGTGAAAAAATAATCTCTTAGAGTTGATTCCAAAGTTCTGCGTGCGGTGCAGCTATGATAGCCTCGCTGGAAAGCTGACCGCTTTGCTTTGCATAGTTAGAGCCTGCTTCCACAGCCGCCGTTACGTCGCCTACTTCCCCCGTAAGCATAATAACGCCCTTGCCGCCCATACCGCGAGAAACGCGCAAATCGAAGATTTCCACCCTCGCCGTTTTGACGGCAATATCCGCCGCCTTAATCGTCGTCGCCGCGGAATAGGTTTCAATCAGCCCAAGCGAACCTTTTCTCGCCGTCGTTTGCGTACCGAACAATGCCGTAATGACCTGTTCGTCGATTCTACCCATCACGGAAGAATCGATCACGTAGCCGTCAAATTTGGAAAGTACGTGGCTGACCGCCGCCGTTACGTTGGAAATGGAACCCGTCAATACGATTTCGTACTTACCGGGGCAGGAAGGGTGCGCCGATACCAGCTCTACCCCTGCGCTCTTCAACGCTGCGTCCGTCGCTTCCACACCTTTGGGAATACTCTTTAACTCAATAACACCAATCGCTTTAAACATTATTCAAACACCCTATCAATGATTATCTTCGTACCTTCGTACACTGTTACTCTTCCGTCCATCGTTGCATATTGCGGAAGGGAAAGCCCTTCAGCGCTCTGCGCAATCAAATCCCCTTTCTTTACGTAATCGCCGTCCGCTACGCAAGGCACGCTGGGCGCGCCGATGTGCTGGCGGAGATAGATTTCCGCGCGAGAGAAATTATTGTCCTCGCCCACGTATTTCGCTACCTTGTCAAACTTGGCTACGCCAAGTACGCTTGCCCAACGCTCGGACGGTACCATGCGGTACTCTCTTTCGGGCGCAGGGAATACGTCCTCTTTTCCTACGTAGCGCATTTTGTTTTTCGCAAGAAGGGTTTTGTATTCGTTGATGACCGCCCTCGGGGAAATGCCTTGGCAACAAGCCAACGTTTCGCAAAGCCCACAGCCGCAGCAGAGTGTAGCGGCAAGCACCATTTCCGGCATAACCGTCGCCGCGCCTTTGGCAGTACGCACCATCTTATGCGGTTCCAACGCATATCCAAGCAAATGTCTTGGACACATATCCGTACAACGGGTACATTGACAACACGCCGTCTCTGCGCGCGCAATCGATTTCCCACCGTCCAAAAATTTGCTTTCGATTGCCGGAACGTTCGGCGGCAGGATCAAAAGCCCTTTCGTCGTCTTTGTAATGACCGCTGTGTCGGGATTTATCACTTTACCCATCGAAGGGCCGCCGTCCAAAACGACGTACTCTTCGGGGACTGTAATCGAATTTTTGTCAAATAACTCTGAAACAGGAATACCAACAGGCACTTTCACTACGATCGGCTGCGGAATATCCCCACCAATCGTCACCCATTTCATGGTTACGGGCGCATTGTGCTTTATCGCCATCGCTACGTTGTATACCGTTTCGACGTTATATACGATGACGCCTGCCGTAATCGGCAGATTGCCGGGGCGCACCACTCTCCCTGTTGCTTGGTAAATCAAGCTGATTTCATCGCCCATCGGATATACGTCAGGCAATACCTTCAACGTGATTTTTTCGCTCAACCGAGCGCCGTCTTCCAAGCGTAAACGCTTCGCCGTATGATCTTTCACGCATAATAAACCCTGCGGGATTTTTGCATAATCCAGCACGGCTTTGATGCCTGCGAGTACCATAGGCATTTCTTTTTGCAGGAGTACGTAATCGGTGTACAAAAGCGGTTCACATTCCGCGCCGTTAATGACGAGGGTATCCGCGCCGTCTGCAAGCTTTGCATACGAGGGAAAACCCGCGCCGCCGGCACCGACAATGCCTGCGTTTTTCATGATTTCTTTCAGTTCCATAATTTTTTTGTGTATTGCGTTATTGATACACTACGTAACTTGTAAAAAATACAGAGATACGAGCAAGACAAAAAGAGCGCGGCTTTGTTGCAGGGAGTGTACTAAGCGTACACGACCAAAACAAAACGCAAGTTCGACGAAGTATTGCGAAGTATATATGTATTTCCCTTCACTCGTCAAAAATACAGAGATACGAGCAAGACAAGAAGAACGCGGCTTTGTTGCAGGGAGTGTACTGAGCGTACACGACCAAAACAAAACGCAAGTTCGACGAAGTATTGCGAAGTATATA
>JAZNXS010000038.1:0-6831 GCA_045594025.1 Candidatus Scatosoma sp. | reverse complement strand
CGCATGTGGCGGCGGAAAGGGGGATTCGAAACCGAATTCTTCGAAAGGGGCTTCCTCGCAACAAAGTAGCGGTATAGAATTACCCGAAGATGAATTTTAAAAGGAAAGCGCATTTGCACAACTGTGCAAATGCGCTTTCTTTTTAAAATTCATCTTCGGGTAATTCTATACCGCTACTTTGTTGCGAGGAAGCCCCTTTCGAAGAATTCGGTTTCGAATCCCCCTTTCCGCCGCCACATGCGGCAAACGAAAACGACATAAGCGCCGCCATGAAAATCAATATCATTTTCTTCATAGCGCACCTCGTTAAAACTCGTCTTCGGGCAACTCGATTTCGCCGTTTTTAGAAACGTCCGCGCCGCAAGCGTCGCACTTTTCATCCTTGTCCGCATCGACGTGTTTTTCTACCGTTCTTTCCTGTTCACAGCACTCACGGTTACAAGTTGTATCGCAGGCGTTGTCAAAGAGATGCGCCTCCTCGCCTTTCGTCATCACTTTACCGCAAGCGCATTTCACGTCCGTAGTGCAATCGCCATCGTCAGTCTCCGCCACGTGCGTATGTCCTACCATGGGCGCGATTTCATAGCCGCATTCTGTGCAAAGCTCTGCTTTTTCCGCGGTAGCCGCACCGCTGGACTCGTGCGCGAACACGGTATCCTTTTCTCCGCAAGCACATACGTGCGCGTGCCCATCTGTTTCTTGATATCCCCAAACAGACGCATCGAACGTATGCCCCGTTGCGCCAATCTTTACCGCCGTAAGCGTCGTTTCCAAAGAGCAATCTTTATCTAAGAACACCTTCTCACAACCGTTGCAGACGTAGTATACAACGTTGCCGTCTTTCGTGCAGGTAGCCGCCTTCGCCTCGACCATGGTAGCCTCATGCGTATGCGTGGCCGTATTCCCGGAATTATTCTCCGTCAAGGAACTATCACTCGATTGTTGCGTAGAACTCTCATTTTCCTTTGAAAAGAGATTTTCAATTTTATCCTTCAGGTCACAGCCGCTAAACGTAATGAAAGCGGCTGCAAGCCCGATACAAAGCAATCCTTTTATAATCTTTCGTTTCATAGTCTTACCTTAAAAGTCTCCTGCCGACTCCGTTTCCTTGTTTGGATCCCCAAATACGTTTTCCTCGCCGCGGAAACCGCTGGTTGTGATGACGTCCTGCGCCACAAAAGTAACAAGCTCAATATCTAATGCAACATACTTTTTCATCTTGCACCCCCTGTTACGAATTATAAGCCGCCGCCGAAAGTCCGTAACGATAAAGAGCAATCGCCAATTCTCCCATTTCAGCATCGTTTTGCATAGCATATGCATAAGCGTTGACACTGTAGGTTAAAGTCTGCATTAACTTCTTTCCCGTGCCGTCATCATGGTAAAGCTCAAACGTGTATGTTTCATTGAAACCCGTTGCAAGAATACCGTCCGTATAAACGTATACGTCATTGACTTCCACTTCTACGCCATTGATCGTTAACGTAACGTTTTCCGTCGTGCTCAATTTTACGAACAGCTTATTCACGTTGTCAAACCAAACGCCTGCGCTTTCAAAATACGCGGAATATCTTTGAATTTCAGGGTTCTTTACCAACGTGAAATCAGTACTACCAGGAACTTCGCTAGACGGCGTACCGATATTATTTACGTCTGTCGTTGCAAGATTATTCACATCAACATTTCTATATTTTTGTGCCGCCGCACCGTAATAAAGCATATCGGTAAGCAACTGCTTCAATTCGTCGGAAGGATTATCGTTCAAAAGGTTTTGAATATTCGTTTTAATACTGTATTCCGCGATTTCGTCAAGCAATTCGCCGTTTGCAGAGAGAAGCTCCGCTTTAATATTCAGCGTCATACACTGCGGCGCAAGGTTCGGCAACGAGAATTTATATTTGCCTTTTGCCTCATCATATTCGCCTTCTACTATAAACTCCTCGTTATCAAACGTAAATTTCATCTTGGAATTTGCAAATTCCGCGGAAAGATTTACGTAATAGTTCATGGTAAAGTCTGCGCCGGCAGTAATGGATCCGCTCTTAATATCCGCCGTAAGATCGCTGGGCGTCAAATAGTTCACAACTGCATCCAATTTATAGAGCTGAATAGCTTTCTGCCCAGTATAACTCGACGATTTGTAGTAACGGAAACGCATTTGATTGCTAGCACTGTTAAAACGAAGATATGCACCACCCGAAACTATATCAACGGATTCTCCGTTATGCGAAATAGTATTCGTATATACAGTATCCACACTGGATGCCAAACCGTTTGCATTACTGGTTTGCCCAATATAGTATCCGCTTGCCGATTGAATGGAATAGCCACCCTCTACACTTGCAATCGTAAAGATACTACCCTTGATCTCTTCGGTATCTGCAATAGCATTATCAGCTATGGTTGCGCTCTTATAATCATTGACCGCATCCAACTTATCAAGCGAACCGTCGAAGATATACGCGCCGTCCTCCCCTTCATATACAATGAGATAAGTACCCGACCAATCTGTAAGATTTCCGGTAATCTTTTCATAATTACCGCTACCAACTGTATACGAATATAACGCATACAACGTTACGTCTTGCGTAACCTCGTATTCAGTACCTGCTGGATAAACGGTTTCAGGTGCCACGGTATTTTCCGCATAGCTTGCCGTCGTCCAGCCGATAAACTTATACTTGCCTTTACCATCAGCCGAAGGAAGTTCCGTCGTACCGCCCTCTGCCACTTCTTCCTCGGGAACCGCCGTAATGCCTTGAGGTACGACGTAGCTAAGCGTATGTACTTCTGCGCCTACGACAGGACTAAAATCATCTTGATAGAAATATCCGCAATCTTTACAAGTATAGGTCGTGTACCCCTGCGCCGTTTCAGTGGGGTCTGTTACAACACCTTCGCCAAACGAACAATTTTCATCAATGGAAATCGCATCCCCACAAACTGTACAAGCACTCGTTTTCGCATGTGTTTTATCATCGTTAGTTTGATAGCTATAATTTTTGTCGTCCGTATGGCCAAGCGCAGCCTCACCTTCTTCTCTACGGATTTCTTCATCGCACACAGAACACGTCGTAATGATTTCACCTGCTTGGGTACAAGTAGGATCTGTTGTTTGCGTCGTTTCCGTATGCCCCGTTGCCGGAATCACAGTTGTGAAAACCTTACCACAATCGCTACATGTTTCCGTCGACGAACCTGCCTCTGTACAAGTAGGATCAATCACTTCGCTAGTCGTTTTATTCGTATGTTCACATAAAGCCGTCAAATAATACGTTGTCGCACCCAATGCATAAAGATAAATTGATTTTTGATTTCCACTCGTATAATAACGGAAACGCATTTGATTGCTGTCCGCATTAAATTGAAGAATTCGTCCGCTCGTAATTTGGATAGTATTATTTTCCCCAATCTCAATCGTATTTAATTGAGGGGAAGAAGTATTAAAAGATAACTTATTCCCACTACTACTTCCATATATGTAACCATTTTTTGTAAGGATGGAATATCCTCCAGTCATAGAAACAATCGTTACCCGTTCAGCATAAACTTCATCACTTTTAAGAATACCGTTTGTTTCAATGTTTGCCTTTAAATAACCATTAGCCGCGTCCGTGCTGTTAAAAATATATGCCTCAGAGCCACTTTCATAAACAATAAGATACTCCCCAGACCAATCCTGAGGTGCAGACGTCACTTTTTGATAAAAATCTGAAGTTTCTACAAACGAATATAATGCATAAAACGTTATATCTTGCGTAACTGTATATTCTGCGCTTGCTAAGAAATAATCGGGAGCCGCAGCTTCATGGTTCACGTTTTGTTCCAACGTCCAGCCGACAAAGGTATACCCCTCTTCCGTTACGGTACATGCAGGAAGTACAACAGACGTTCCTGCTGCCACCTCACTGGTGGACACCACGTTTTGAAGTGCCGAATAAGTCACCGTACACGTTTCTGCACCTAATGCAGGAAGAAAGTCATCTTTATAGGAATATCCGCAATCTTTACAAGTATAGGTCGTATACCCCTGCTCCGTTTCAGTGGGCGGAGTCACAGCACTATTATAGCTATGCTCAAGAATAGGTGTGCTTTGAGTGTATGAATAGTCGCAATCGTTACACGCGACTGTTTCAACGCCAGCTTGAGTACATGTAGCTGCTTGCGTCGTTACCGTTGTTGTATTCTCATGTGCACAACCTGGCTTTTTATAAAGGCAAATCGCTTTTTGTGATGTGCTATAACAAGAAAATATCGAGCTACCTTGGTTGTACTGCATCGTGTTTCTCGTATTCGTCCCTTGTGCCACAATAGTAGCCACACCGTCCGCAATCGTAATTGTCCAGGACGAATTATTAGAAAGCGTTGTTTCCGTTCTCAAATAGTTACTAGATTTAGACGCCGCATATAAATAACCGCTACCCGTATTAAATGCAAACGTGTTATCCTGCGTACCAGCCTCTAACGTAAGAACTTGTACATCGTCGCCAAACGTAACTACGCCGTCCCCTTTGGTAACCGCAGCCTGCCCACGGTTGTTCCCGTTTTGCGTTGTGCTCAATGCATAATTATAATCCTTTGCTACAATCACCACTTTATCTCCTTCCGCCAGAGTGCTTGCATCCGTAACGAGCGTCCAAGCCGTTTCCTCTGCAAACGCTGTTGTCTGTACAGGCGTGAACAACGCGACAAACGCCATCACCGTGCACACAAGCGCCGTCAATGCCGCAAACAAAACAGAAGCCAACTTTTGTTTCATCTTAAACATAGCCTTTCTCCTTTATATCTATATAAAAAAATTTTTATTCTATCAATTACTTTTATCTTGTTTGCATAAACAAGATACCCCATGGGGTATTTCCTCGAAAAAAACGACTTTTTTCTATCGCTTTCGCGTATATACGCGCATATATAATATATTTCGACATTTTAATTATAATATAAAGCCTGTCAACTGTCAATCGTTCGGTTTTCCCCTTTTATTTTTCTTCTTTTTTTGTGAATAACAGTGAAAAATGTCCATTTCTATCATCTTTCTTGCAACAATGCGGCCAACACAAAAAAATCCCAACGGAAACCGTTGAGATTTTTTGATTTATCAAAATTATTTCGCTTCTTTTTGCGAGCCCGTAGGATTTAAGATACTGTATCCCACGTTGACCAAGTGATCGGCAACACGCTCTAACCCGGCCACCGTTGACGAATAGTAAGGGCTGAGTTCTACACGGCATTTGCCTTCCGCCAAACGCGCGAAGTGGTTTGCCGTAAGCGTCTTCTTCATCTCGTCCACCGTATTTTCCAGCTCTGTCAAGCGAGGCAAGCCCTCTTTGTTCAGATTTTCAAAGGCGTCTTTGGCATTTGCCAGCATTGCCATAACGTTTTCGCGCATTTCCGCAATTTCCGCCTTCGCCACCTCGGAAAATTCCAGCCCTTTCGACGTCATTTCAACGCCGATTTCATGGAAATTCTCCGCATGGTCGCCGATACGTTCTAAGTCGTTTAAAACGTGGAAATACGAGCCGATGATTTTCTCGCTTTTCGAATCCACCACGGTAGAAAGTTTGATTAAGAACTTCGTCAAGGCGCTGTTCGTAAAATCGATAATCCCTTCGTTTTCCGCAATCGCCTCCCCCTCTTCATTCGAGCCCGTTTCGATGGAAACAAATGCTTTTAACGTATTCTCCTCTACCAAATGGAGCATATAATCGATTTCTTTTTTCACTTGCATTAAAGCAATAGGCGGCGTTGCCAACAATCTGTCGTCCACAAATTTCAGCGTTCTTGCCGTTTCCGTATCTGCTTTGTCCTTAATTACCATACGAGACAGCTGCACCAACTGCTTAACAAACGGCAAGAGAAGCAACGTCGTCGACACGTTGAAAATGACGTGGAATACGGATACGCGCATCTGCAAAGACATAGGATCGTTTCCGGGGAAAAGAGAGATCAAGAAATTGACAACCGGTTCCCTAAATATCCAAATGATTATCGTGAACAGCATTGTACCGATCACGTTGAACGTGAAATGAATAAACGCTACTCGTTTAGAGTTCGCATTCGCGCCAACGGATGCAAGCAACGCCGTTACGCAAGTACCGATATTCGCGCCGAGTACGATAAACAATGCCAGCTCCAAAGGTAAAACGCCTGTGCCGACCATGGTGATGACAACACCCGTTGCCGCAGAAGAGCTTTGGATCAAAGCCGTAAAAATCACACCCACAATAATCAATAATAAGGGGAATTTAATCACCGCAAAAACGTCCATGAACATCTTTTCAACAAGCGGATTGCCAAACGCCTGCTCGCTGCTCATAACGTTCAAACCGACGAAAATCAAACCCAAACCGCTGCAAAGACTCCCTGCGATTTTGATCTTCTCCTTTTTGAAGAAGCCCATCATAACCCCTGCAAACGCAAGCAAATACATCGCCATATTGAAATAATCGTTTTTCAATGCGACCAAAACGCCCGTGATCGTCGTACCGATATTCGCGCCCATGATAATCGGCGTCGCCTGCATCAACGTCATTACCCCCGCGTTTACCAAACCGATAACCATGACCGAAGTCGCCGACGAGCTTTGAATAATCGCCGTTACGCCCGCGCCAATCCCCACGCCCGAAAAACGGTTGTTGCTGATTTTTCCCAGCAGCTTTTTCATACCGTTTCACACTCTTTTCCAACGCGTCGCCCATAAAATTCATACCAACGATGAACACGCCGACACCGGCAAGTAACCAAATCAGGCTTTGAATAAGCTGCATTATCTCTTCTGGATGCATACATTCTCTCCTTTTTTCGCAAGCCCTCTTGGCCTGCTATTATCAT
>JAZNXS010000037.1:0-29510 GCA_045594025.1 Candidatus Scatosoma sp. | reverse complement strand
TCTCATTTTATCCTCCTTTTACTTTGCCAGTATATTGTGTGTATATAAATAATCATGGTGATATTATATCATGATATAATATCACCATGATTATTTATATACACACAATATACTGGCAAAGTAAAAGGAGGATAAAATGAGAAAAACTCTATTATCGGTATTGGCATTATTGTGTACGTTTACGATGACGTTGGGGCTTGGAACGGCTTGTGATCAAACTTTGGGTGATTCTGGGGTTGGAGGAATAGAAACGAGCTTAAAAGAGTTTTTTGAGGGGTTCAAGCAGGACGCAAAGGACTTTATTGAAGGAGTGCTGAATATTAATTTAGGTTCGCCCTCAGAGGAAAAATTAAGCATTACAGGCAGACCTGAGGGTGATACTGTAACGATTACCGATACGGTGAATACGCTTACGCTTGGTTGTGATGAGGTAGACGTAACGTGGGCTTCGTCGGATACGGCAGTTGCCACAGTCGAAAACGGTGTAGTTACCTTACATGCGGCTGGTTCGACAGTTATCAGCGTAACGAAAGGTGAAAAGACTGGCGAGTTTATTCTTACCGTTGTAGACGGACGTATTCCTGCATCTGCAACCGTTACTATTACGGGTATGCCGCAAAATGGGGAAGTGCAGTTTGCAAATGGTAGCTTGCAACTTTCTGCGACCTGCTCAGATGACAGTGCAGTCGTATGGCGTTCGAACAATGAAGCGGTCGCAACGGTTGACGAAACGGGTAAAGTAACCTTGTTAAGTCCCGGCAGCGTGGAGATTGTTGCACAAAAGAAAGGAGAAAGCAGCGTTTACAGCGTATGCACGCTGAACGTTGTTACGCCTAAGGCTAGCCGTGAAGACTTCACGAACGCTGTGGTTATCGGGAATTACGTTGTCGGTGAAATTGAATGCCGTGACGCTAGCAACGTTCTTTCGCCTGAAATCGTTTATGATGAAACTGCGGATAACTATTATTTAAAATATAGTCATGCGAAAGCAGACGGAAACAATAAGTATATGATTTATACGTTTGGCGGTTTGGAAGCGGGCGCAAGATACGTATTGAAATACAATATGAAAGTGCTTTCCCAAGAGGGCGCGTATAATCATCAAATCAATTTGTATTCCGATAAAGACATTCCCGTTGCGATAAACGACCCGTTGGTAGGTAACGTTTATAATTGGCATACTACGGGGTTGGATACGGAAACAGCGAAGATTTATCAATCGGGTAGCGGCGCATTGTACCGTGACGGCGTACGTTGGACGGGCAGCGCAGACAGCGCGGATGATTTCCACGAATATACCCTTGGGTTTATCGCAGGGGAATCGTCGGTAGGCTTTGCTTTCGTGGGTGGTAATACCTATGAAGTGCTTTTCGATTATATTTGTGTGGAAAAAGCGCCTGAAGTAGAAGAATATACATTGACCTCTACGACGCGTTTGCCTGTTGGGGAAAGCTATATGCTTACCCCCGTGGCAGTAGAAGATATCATTTATTATCAGCCGTTTAAGCTGACGTATACTTCTTCCGATAAAACGGTAGCAACGGTAAACGAAAAGGGTGTGGTGACGGCACTTAAAGAGGGCGAAGTTACCATTACGGCGAAAAATGAAAAAGGCGAAGAAAAAACGGCGAATATTACCGTTGTGCCTGCCGTAGACGGAACTGTGTACGATATTTTCTATGAGGAAACCGATCCTGACGTAAACGGCAACCATTTGTATAAAGAGTACGAATTGCCTGAAACGGTTGCGCTTGACGCTGTGCAAGGCGATAAATATAGGGTAACGCTTGATATTGATGCCATTTACTACGTAGGAAACGTGGAAATGTATCTTGGCTTGTTAAATACAAGCGGTACGCTTATTGGACATAACGCTTGGAAATGTGCAGAATTCCCCACTTCGGGCGAAAAGAAAACGATCTCGTTAGAAATTGAATTGCCTTGGGCGTCTGGGAATTTCGACGTTTCGAAATTGCAAGTATATTTGCGTTATGGTACGGAATATCAAATTGGCGTGGACGTAGTATCCATCGAAAAGGTAATTGACCCCAATGCTGCAAATTACGATTTGTGGTATGTAGGTAGAACGGAATCCGTTTCGCAGACGTATGAATTGACAGAAGTAGTTACGGGTGGCGTTCAGTACAACACGGTAGAAGTGAAATTATCACTTAATTTGCTTGAAGGCACGATGCCTCGCATTAAATTCTACTTAGTCAACACGGACGGTACGCAGATTACCGACCCTGCAGATAACGGTTGGATTACGGTTGCAGATTGTTACGAAGAAGCAACGGAAACGTATGTATTTACAACGACATTTAAGTGGACAACAGGAAACTGGAATGTTGGCTCATTGTGGTTGCTCGTCGAAGACGGTTCGTATCGATTAGGTGTTGATGTTGTTTCCGTTAAGGTGTTGGAAGACCCTAATGCGGCGAATTACAATCTGTGGTATGTAGGCGGCGCGGAGGCTATTGAACAAACATACGAATTAACGGAAGCAGTAACAGGCGGTGCGCAATACGATACGGCAGAAGTAAAATTGTCGCTTGACCTTGTCAACGGTACAATGCCGAGAATTAAGTTCTACTTATTCAACACGGAAGGTGCGCAGATTACCGACCCTGCGGATAACGGTTGGATTACGGTTGCAGAAGGCGAAAACACCGTTACGGCAACCTTTAAATGGGCAACTGGTAACTGGGATATTGGTTCTATTAACGTGATTGCGGAAGACGGCACCTATCGCTTGGGCGTTGACGTTGTTTCCGTACAGGTAAAAGCAGATACCACTGGCGAAAATTACGATTTGTGGTATGTAGGCGGCGCGGAAGCTATTGAACAAACATACGAATTGACGGAAGCAGTAACGGGCGGTGCGCAATACGATACGGCAGAAGTAAAATTGTCGCTTGACCTTCTTAATGGTACAATGCCGAGAATTAAGTTCTACTTATTCAACACGGAAGGTGCGCAGATCACCGACCCTGCAGATAACGGTTGGATTACGGTTGCAGAAGGCGAAAACACCGTTACGGCAACCTTTAAGTGGGCAACTGGTAACTGGGATATTGGTTCTATTAACGTGATTGCGGAAGACGGCTCGTACAGATTAGGCGTAGACGTTGTTTCCGTAAATGTAAAAGCAGATACCACGGGTGAGAATTACGATTTGTGGTACGTAGGTACTACGGAAGCTATTGAACAAACATACGAATTGACGGAAGCAGTAACAGGCGGTGCGCAATACGATACAGCAGAAGTAAAATTGTCGCTTGACCTTCTTAACGGTACAATGCCGAGAATTAAGTTCTACTTATTCAACACGGACGGTGCGCAGATTACCGACCCTGCGGAAAACGGTTGGATTACCGTTACAGAGGGCGAAATCACCGTTACCACCACTTTTAAATGGGCAACGGGCAACTGGGACGTTGGTGCTATTAAAGTGATTGCAGAAGACGGTTCGTACAGATTAGGTATTGACGTGAAATCCGTTGAAATTCAAGAAACTACGTATCAATTAGAATATTCTGTTGCAAGCGGTTCGCAAGCGCAAGTGTTTGCTTTTGATACGGTTGCAGGCGGAACGCAAAATGGATACGTAAAGGTCACCTTTGACGTGGCGGTATTCTATGGAACGTTGAAGAATATTCAATTTAACCTTTGTACCGATACTGCTGGTTCAACGACGGTAGCCAACTCGAATAAAGCGTGGAATGAAGATGGAACGAAGATTACGAGTTCTGGTGGACAGATTTCTATGGAGAACTGTACAGGCAAGAAAACCGTTACGGTTGTAACGACGTTCCCTTGGGCGAATGGAAACTGGGATTTGCAGTCGATTCGTTTGCAATTATACGGAACGAATTTGCAGGCAGGAATTTCCAATATTCACGTAGAATTGCTTTCCGATTTTACGCCCGCGGCTTAAAACAAATCCATGGCATAATCGGGAGGAATAAAATGAAAAAAAATTACGATTCTTTAAAATTAACAATTATTGTGATTGAAGACGAGGTTATACGTACTAGCGAGATATTCACATCAGAAACATCGGAAGCCCCTGACGTATACGAACCCGATCCATTTTTCCAAAATTGAAAGGAGGAAATGACATGAAAAGAAGTAGAAATAAAAAATTATGGTTAACAACTTTTCTTGCTGCTGCTTTCACGCTGTTTGGCGTGGGGGTAGCGACGGTTAATTCCGTAGATGTTTCCGCTGATAATGCTATAACGGCTGAAAGTGTTGGGCTTGTTATGGATAAAGGCGCAGGTGTGCGTCTTGGTGCGGCTGACGGCAACAACGGTATCCGTTTTGTCCTTACCATGGACAAGACGGAATATAGCTCGCTTATGGAAAAAGTCGGTACGGACGAAGGGGACCTTTATTCGGAAATTTCCTTTGGTATGATTATTACGAAAGCAAGCTACGTGACGGACGAAAAAGAACTGACGGTAGAGAATTTATTTAGCAACGAAGCCGTGTTCGAATGGAAACCCGATGGCGCAGGCGATGACTGGACGGTTTCGGAAGGGAAATCCTTGGTGGTCAACCAAACGTTTGGGTATCTTGGGACAGCAGAAGATTACGAAAACGATTACGTTGGGTTTGCTTCATTGGTT
Source organism: Candidatus Scatosoma sp. (assembly GCA_045594025.1). Lineage (GTDB taxonomy): Bacteria > Bacillota > Clostridia > Christensenellales > Borkfalkiaceae > Scatosoma. The sequence goes on along the minus strand of JAZNXS010000037.1, from coordinate 24,879 downwards.
GAACTCCATGATTACAATTTAACGCAAGAATTTGTTGGTCGTGGGTATATGAAGTACACGGCAAAAGACGGCAGTGTAAATTACCGCATGGCGGATTATTATGAAGACGTGCGCGCAAACAACGTGCGTTCAATGGTATACGTTGCGCAAAAGGCGGCGGAAGACCCTGAAATGTCGGCTTATAAAGATGCGCTGAGCAGCTTGTATATAAACCATTCGACGGTACAAGCAGAAACGGTAGACGTAACGGTGAAGCATCACAAAGTGGACGTGCACGGTGAAGAAGTAAGCGTGGAAACGGAAACCTTGTCGGGACAAAAAATCGGTGCAACGGCAACCGCAACGCCTTTGTCTGAAGAAGGTTGGATTTATGACGAAACGAAATCCACGGCTTCGGGTGTGGTATATGCCAACGGCAAAACCGTATTGGATTTATATTACAAGCAAGATCCTGCAACCCTTTATGATTGGTATCAAGTTGGCACGACGGCGGCTGCAACCAATACGCTTGCACTTGATGAAGTGGTGACCGGCGGTATTTATAACGACTATGCAGAACTTGAATTGTCGCTCGACTTGCTGTCGGGGACGATGCCGAGAATTAAATTCTACTTCTTGACGGCTGGCGACGTTCAAATCACAGATCCTGCGGTAAACGGTTGGATTACGGTTGCGGATTGCTACGACGAAACAACGGGTACGTACAAATTCCAAACGTACTTCAAGTGGAATAGTGCAAGCTGGGATATCGGTAAAGTATTCTTGCAGCTTGAAGACGGGGAATATCAGTTAGGTATTGACGTTAAATCGGTTAAGGTGCTTTCTGATTATGACGTTATCATCAATAAAACGCAAGCCGTCACATACAATCTTCCCGAACCTGTTGTGGGCGCTGTTTATGGCGATACAGTAGAAATCACGGCGAAACTTACCGAACGTGCAACTGACCTTACAAAGCTTCATCTTACGCTTCTGAATAAGAGTGGCGATACGATTGCACACAACAACAACGCATACTTCACGCTTGCAGACTGCGTAACGGCAGAAGAAAACGTTTATAAGTTCGCAATGACTTTCCCTTGGAAAGGCGGCGATTGGGATATTACAGACATTAAGTTTACGGTAGACGGTTCAAGCTATGTAGTAGGTATTAATATTCAATCGATTGAAATTATCCCCGTAGAATACGATGTGAAATTCACGGCGAATACAGCGCACGAACAGCAAAATTATACCTTGGAAAGCCCGATTAAGGCAATGAAGGGGGATAAGATTGAAATCGTATTCACGATGACGAACTTCTACGGTACGACGAACGGTGCAAGCACGGATATCTACTTCTATCTCAACGATGCGTTAGGTAATGTTGCGGTAACGCCCGGTTGGTTGGAATTGACGGATATTTTAGTGGAAGGCACGACGAATCAGTATAAGGCTATTGCAAACGTCAATGCAGCGGTGGAAATTTATTCGATTAAGACGCAAGTGAAATATGCGCAGAAGAGTGGTTTGAACTTTGAAAGCATTACGCTTGATGCGGTAGATTATGACTTCACGTTGAATGAAGAAACGACTACGACCTATATGCTCCCTGAAGCGGTAAGCGGCATGGCACAGTACGGTGTGGCAAACGTTACGTTGCAGCTTGTCGAATTGACAGGCGATTTGACGCAAGTGAAGGTAGAGCTTCTCAATGCAAACGGTGACGTAATTGCAGACAACGACGGCGAGTATTACACGCTTGCAGACGGTGCAACAGGCACGGCGAACGAATATACCTTCAAGATGATTTCGTTTGCAGAACTCACCGATTACAATATCGCAGCAATCCGTTTGACGGGAGACGGCGATACCTACGTGGTGGGCGGCTATTACGTAGATATTACGACAAGCGCAAAGGATTACGATTTCGTTATCAATAAGACGGCGGATTATACCTATACGTTGCCCGAAACGGTGGCAGGTGCTGTTCGTTACGATACCATGTTGGTAACGGTTGAACTTACCGAGCTTGTTGGCGATTTAACCAAGCTTCACATTCAGCTTAAAAATACAGCAGGAACGGTCGTCGCAAACAACGGCAATGCATACTTTACGCTTGCAGATTGTGTAACGGCTGAAGAAAATACGTATGCATTTGCATTGACATTCCCTTGGACAAATGGTAATTGGGATATCGCACAGATTATCTTTACGGTTGGTGGTTCCAGCTATGTAGTGGGCTTCAACGTAAAATCAATAGAAGTTGTACCTGTGGAATACGACGTGAAGTTCACGGCAAATACTGCGCACGAACAGCAAAATTATACCTTGGAAAGCCCGATTAAGGCAATGAAGGGGGATAAGATTGAAATCGTATTTACAATGACGAACTTCTACGGTACGACGAACGGTGCAAGCACGGATATCTACTTCTATCTCAACGATGCGTTAGGTAATGTTGCGGTAACGCCCGGTTGGTTGGAATTGACGGATATTTTGGTGGAAGGCACGACGAATCAGTATAAGGCTATTGCAAACGTCAATGCAGCGGTGGAAATTTATTCGATTAAGACGCAAGTGAAATACGCGCAGAAGAGTGGTTTGAACTTTGATAGCATTACGTTGGACGCGGTAGAGTACGACTTCAAGTTGGATAATGAAACCGAGGCAACGTATACGCTCCCTGAAGCGGTAAGCGGCATGGCACAGTACGGTGTGGTAAACGTTACGTTGCAGCTTGTCGAATTGACAGGCGATTTGACGCAAGTGAAGGTAGAGCTTCTCAATGCAAACGGTGACGTAATTGCAGACAACGACGGCGAGTATTACACGCTTGCAGACTGTGCTACGGGCGTGGAAAACGAATATACGTTTAAGATGATTTCGTTTGCAGAGCTTACCGATTACGATATCGCGGCGATTCGTCTGACGGTAGACGGTGATACGTATGTGGTAGGCGGTTACGTGGGTGAAGTCACGGCAAGCTCGAAAGATTACGATTTCGTGATCAATAAAGCAAACAATTACACGTATACGCTTCCTGAAACGGTAGCCGGTGCCGTTCGTTATGATACAATGTTGGTAACGGTTGAACTTACCGAACTTGTTGGCGATTTAACCAAGCTGCATCTTCAACTTGTGAATACGGCAGGAACGGTAGTTGCAAACAACAGCAATGCATACTTTACGCTTGCAAACTGTGCAACGGACGAAGAAAACGTTTATGCGTTTGCATTGACCTTCCCTTGGGCAAACGGCGATTGGGATATAACGAAGATTATCTTCACGGTTGGCGATACGACGCACGTTGTAGGTTTCAATGTGAAATCTATTGAAGTTCAAGAAATTGCATATCAATTGGAATATAGCGTTGCAAGTGGTTCGCAGGCAAAGGTGTATGCGTTTGATAAAGTAGCTGGCGGTACACAGAACGGGTATGTAAAAGTTACGTTTGACGTGGCGGTGTTCTATGGAACGTTGACGAATATTCAGTTCAATCTTTGCACCGATACCGCAGGCAAAACGACGGTAGCCAACTCCAACAAGGCTTGGGCTGAGGACGGAACGAAGATAACGAGCTCCGGTGGACAAATTTCTATGAGCAACTTAACGGGCAAGAAAACGGTTACGATTGTAACGACTTTCCCTTGGGCAAATGGAAACTGGGATTTGCAATCGATTAGCTTGCAGCTTTACGGCAGCAATTTGCAGGCAGGCGTTTCCAATATCCAAGTGGAATTGATGCCTGACTTTGTTCCCGCGGCATAACGATAGAAGAAACTAAAAAGCAAGGCGTTTCTCGCAGGGGGAAACGCCTGCCCGAAAGGGCGAAGAAAGGGTAAACAAGTATGAAAAAAAGTATTAAAAGATTAGACGAACGGATTTCTCTAAATATTATCTGCGTAGTATTTCTTCTCTATGCAGTAACACTTGTGTTTCCGTTTTTATGGCTATTGTATAACTCTGTGAAAGACTATATGGATTTCTCCTTAAATCCTATGGCATTTCCGAAAGACGCATGGAAATATTTGACGAATTATACAATCATCTTCAAAGAATTTGAGATGGGTACGATGTTCTATAACTCCGTATTCTTGGCGGTTGCGTCGCCCACAGTAAGTATCTTTTGTCACATGTGTACCGCATACGCGTATGCGAAGCACGAATTTAAACTGAAAAAGGTATTGTATATTTTGGGTATTACGCCGATGGTCGTATCGGTTGCAGGTACGCTTCCGACCAGTTATCAGCTCATCAACGATTTGGGTATTTATGACAATATGTATCTGTGGATATTGACGGGTACGGGCGGTTTCGGTATGAACTTCCTTTTGCTGGGCAGTGTATTCCAAAACATCTCGGCGACCTATCGTGAGGCGGCGGAAATCGACGGCGCAGGACAATGGAGAATTTTCTTAGGGATTTACGTTCCGCAGGCGTCGGGGATTATCACTGCTATGTGGATACTTGGTTTCATTGGTGTATGGAATGAATATATGGCACCGCAGTTGTACTTACCTTCGTATAAGACGCTGTCAACGGGTATTGCCTACTTGAATAGTCAAATTACGGTAGGGAACGGCAAATACGGAGGGGACTATCCGAAGTTGTTTGCCGCAATGCTGATTACCGTCATTCCCGTAATTATCATCTTTATTGCATTCCAAGAAAAGATTATGAATTACAGCTTTGGCGGCGGTATTAAAGGTTAAAAAATAATTAAAAAGAGGATAAAATTATGAAAAAGACAGTTAGCATTTTATTGGCAACTATGATGAGCGCAGGCTGCTTATTAGGCGCAACAGCTTGTGGCGGCGGTGGTAACGGTCAAGCAGAAGAAGGTACGCTGACCATCCGCTATTTCGAAGGCGGCTATGGTAGTGAATGGCTTACGCATGCGTTGGATAATTTTGTGGCGAAAAACCCAGGCGTTAAGTATGAACTTTTCCCCGATTCCAGCGTTACTTCGCAAATGACCACCTATTTAGAATCGGGTAAAAACCTTTCGGATATTTATATTATTCAAAACGGTAACTGGGCGGAATGGGTATCCTACGATTATTTGGCAAACCTGACCGACGTATACGAAGCAGAGGTGGACACTTCGAAAGGTAAGCGAAAAATCAAGGATTATATGGATGAAGACCTTGTAGGACGTTACTATATGCAAAAATATTCAGGGCAGGGAGAATATTTACCTTGGGTACTTCCCGAAGCGTCCATCTCTATTTCTCTTGTATACAACGAAGAATATCTTCTTTCCACGCCGCATACGACGACGAGAGAAGGAAAATATACGAAAGGGCAAAACTGGACGGCTCCTCCCGAAACGATGGCTGAATTGTTGGATTATTGTGCGGATTTGAACGCGCGCGGCATTGTACCTTTTACCTGGCCCGGTCATGATTCGCATTGGTTGAAGCACTTGATTTATACGTGGTTTGCGCAATATCAAGGCGTTCATGAAATAAACGCTTTGAACAAAGAGGGAATCACAAAAGAAGGCGCATATAAGGGCGCATATTATGATTTTTGGAACTTTGCATCGGCAGAAGTTTGGAAGATGACGGGTATTCAGGTTGGTATCGATACCTTGAAATCTATTTTGATTGGTAAAGACGATATCGGGGTTGACGATTATAAAAACAGTTTGGCAACCGTTAGCGGATTTTCCGTGCAGGAAGCTGAAAAGCAGCTGACGCAAGGGAAAGCGGCAATGCTTGTCGGCGGTTCCTTCTTCTACAATGAAATGGCGAGATTCTTGGACTGGGATCGCGACGGAAAAGCAGACTACACCTTCAAAATGATGTATTTGCCTACGATTGAAAATGCAGAGCAAAACGAGGACGGCACGACGAAGAAGATGATGTTCTATTCGACGGACGAAATTATCCTTGTTCCTGCAAAGGCAACCAACCTTGAACTTGCAAAGAAATTCTTGGTAACGTTGTTTAACGAAGAAAACAATCTGTATTTCACGCAAAAAACAGGTACGATGAGACCTTTTGATTATGACCCTATCGCATTGGCGGGGAGCAGTTATCAGTGGGATCCGTTTACGGCAAGCGTATTGGATATGTATAACAACGCGGATGTAAGACTGTACGCATATCCCGCGGGCAAAGCAAAAGAAGACGTATCACCTATCTTCCGTTATAAAGCACCTGATATCTTTGGATCACGCGGTTGGGCAACCTATCTCGACGCAATCAAGAAATACACAGCCGAGGAAGTTATGGTAACGGGCGTTGGCTCGACATATAAGAGTGTTTATGACGCAACGAAGGGCGATTTCAGATCTTGGGATAATCACTATAACAAATAAGGGGAACAAATGGAAAACAAAGCATCCAAACCTATAAAAAGTTATTATGCAAACAGAAGGGTTCGGCAAACGTGGTTTTTGATTGCACTTTGCATTGTACCTTTGATTAACTTTGCAATTTTTTGGGTTTACGTTAATTTCAAAACAATCATTTTGACCTTTCAGCGGTATGACGTTTCAGCAGGGAAATACGAATTTATCGGACTCACAAGATATATTTCTGTTTTTAAGCAATACGTGCTTGGGGAAGTTCCTGCAAATCAAAATGTATATTTGAACTCGCTGCGTGCAATCGTAATAAATTTGATTATTTTGCCGATTGCGTTTATTGCGTCCTATTCTTTCTATAAAAAAATACGCTTTGAAAAATTTTTCCGCGTATTGTTTATGTTTCCTTCCATCATTTCGTTGGTTGTCTTAACGATGGTATACCGTTATATGTTTGACGGAAGCTTTGGACCTATTGCGCTTTTAGTTCAAAAAATAACGGGGACAGAAAGAATTTGGATTAGCGATGATTCAGAATATCTTTGGTCAATTATTTATATTTTTGCAATTTGGGCGGGCTTAGGTACCAACGTTATTATGATTAGCGGTGCTATGATGCGTATTCCTGCCGATATTACCGAGGCATGCTTGATTGACGGGGTCGGTTTTTGGCGCGAAGCGCTGCAATTCGTTTTGCCGTTGGTTATGCCCACAATTGGGATTTATTTCATTTCTATTTTAACCTCCTGTCTTGCGTTTACGATGCAACCGATGTTAATCGCCGGAGAGGTAGGCGTGGAAAATAAATTCCTTACGATGAGTTGGTATATTTACCGTGTCACGAACAGTGGTAGCAAAGATCAAATGTTGCAGGCATCGACGGTGGGTATCGTATTCTCGCTGTTGCTTATGCCGTTTGTAATCGGCGCGCGTATTCTTGCCAATAAGATTACGCCCGAGGTAGATTTCTAAGGAGTTTTTATGAAAAATAAAAAGCTTTGCGCGTTAGCGCTTGCGACACTTATGTGTATAGGCGGCTTTGCATCTTGTTCTTCTCAGAACTCGCCGAACTCTACTAAAGTAGAGAACGTTACAAAAACGTGGGCGACCAACTTTAAAGGCATTATTACGGAAACGGGTGACGACGGCTACGTATATAAAAATTATTATCTCAATCAAAACGAATGGGTAATCGGCGATGGCGTTGTTTTGCCCAATTACAGCGATGGGAAAGCTAAAGATTATCTCCGCTTTTTAGATTGTAATAATCGTTCGCTGTTTGGGCCTCGTGTGCGTTATGAAGATTTTGTGTGCCGTTTTTCGGTGATTATGGATGATATTGAATTGGCTGGTTCGGGCGCATCTTTTGGGTTATCTTTTAATAGAAAGACGTTGTATTCTTATGCCAACGATTGCGCAGGAATATTGTTTATGAAATCCGATGAGGGCACGGCAGTTCGCGCTACACAAGGGACTTTAGACAAGTCTTCTGGGGCGATTTGGCTGCAATATCAAGAGGATAATGCCGTTGATTTATGGTCGGAAAAGGGCGGTAAATATGACTTTATGGTTGTAAAGTCGGGTGATACCGCACAAATTTATTACGCAAAAGCAGGGGACACAGAAAGCTTAAAAATCCTTCGGGCAACCATTTCAAACGTGGGCGGAGAAGGTTTGGTTGCAATGTGTGGACTGATGGGCGTAAATTTCCAGTTGGATAGCTTTGGCGTATGGGATTTGAATGAAGTCAATGATAAGCTGAGCGACTATACGCTTAACGGTTCAGCGACGGCAAGTAGCAATCAGGTTGTATTAAGCCGTGAAGGCAGCTTGCTTTCCGCAAACGCTTATGAGGACGCGTCTGTTTCTTATGGTTTGAAATTGACGGCAGGCAATTCGTTTGCATGTATGGTAGGCGATGAATCCATTCATTTCGCGGCCGATGGCAGCATAATGGGAAGCGACGGGCTTACCGTTGTAAAAAACAACACCATTGATTTTTCAGTGTTTTCAAAAGCTTCTGCTGTGTGTTTGCGTAAGATGGGTTCTCTTATTTACGTGGACGTAAAGGGCGAAAGCGGTTATACGACGCAGGCAATTTTTAGCGGCGCTGCAAAACAGGCGAAATTTGGTGTAAAAGCTGGGGCGGAAGCATCGTTGATTGTGGATACGCCCGCAATTGTTTCGTTGGCAGGTACAATGGAGATTGCAACGAAGGATTACGACCCGAAAGTGGACGTTGACCCGATGTCGCCGAAGAATATATCGTTTAATGAGTATTACGGGGTGAACTAAGATGAAAAAATGGTTAAAAAACATCGTTAATTTTTTACTCTTGGGGACAATGTTATTATCGGGCGTTGCTTGTGATTACAATAGAATTTTAGGGAATAAAGGCCCTATGACGGACGAGTCTGCGCCCGTATTGACTTCCACAACGGATACGACGATTGCGAATATGGATAGAAGTCATAGAAGTAATATGTTCGGGATTTGCGAGTTGCCCTCGGAGTTTGGCGGCGGTTCGACGGAAAAGGAAACCACGATTGAATTTGTTGCGGACTCTTGTAAAAATCTTGGCGTAAAGAATATGCGTGTGTGGATGCATTTGAAAATGGTCTTTACACGAGATGACGATTCGGACGAGCTGTTTTTCAAGGAAGACGCGGTGGCAAACTATCATAGATATTTTCAGCTTTTGAAGGAAGCTGGGGTAGAACAAATCCTTGTAATGAACCATCAGTTCATCAAGCCTTGGGATTATTACAGCCACGACAGTCAATGTATGCCCGACCCTTGGAACGGCGAATACGATTATTACGTGCGTACATTGAAAATTTACGAACAAGCCTATGCGAAGATGCAGAAGGAATTTCCCGAAATCACCTATTGGGAAGTGGGGAATGAATTTGAGTCTAACCAGTTCTTGCACAAGGCAGGGTGGACAGCAGGTAGCATGGATTATCTTTTTACCATGCCTGAATTGGCTATTATTTCCGCGGATTTATCTTGGTATGCAAACCGTGGTTTGAAGTCGGTAAATCCTGCAAGCGTTACTGTTGCGCCGGGCAACTCGTCGCGTGTTATTGTTCCCCTGTTTGTGGAAACGATATATGACCAAATCACGAAAGGTAAATGTGTTCCGACAGGACAGCCTTTCTACGATCCTGAGCCCGACCATTATTTCCAAATCATGGCTTGGCATCCGTATGCACATAAGGATACGGACGCAGTATTAAAGCGTAGTGATGAAATTTATGAAATCATGAAAAAGTACGGCGACGGGGATAAGAAGGTTTGGTTTACCGAGTGCGGTTTCTCAAATTCTGAACACCCTGACGACGAAACGATGCTTGATAAATATACATATTATCTTGATGAAATGGAGAAACGTCCGTATGCGGAAAAGATATTCCTTTTCCGTATTACAAATTTGTGGAATTTCAAAGATAATGAGTTGGAAACCAACTATGGTATTATGTATGCGCAAATGGATCCCGTGAATCGTGGAAAACCGAAATACCAAGCGATTGCTATTTATCAGTGGTTTTACGGGAAAGATGCGGATTTAACGCCGCTTTACTGGTATTATAACAAAACGGCAGGACAAACGGAGAACTAAAAAATGGATATATTGTTTTTAGGTACGTGTGCGTGTGATTATTCTCCGCTTTTGCAAACGACGTATAAAGACGTGTTTGATAAAAATGCGCGTCGTTCGTCATGTGCTTTGATAAACGGAAGATATTTAATTGACTGCGGTCAGCATTGTTTGGATGAATTGCGTATTGCCCAAATTGACCTCGCGCAAATTACGGATATTTTCGTTACGCATTTCCATAGCGACCATTACAACATAGAATGTATCAGCCAAATCGCCAAAGCGAGCGATAGAACTTTACGTGTTTGGGTACGTGCAGACGCAAACGTGATAGCGATTTCTAACGTAGAATGGAAGCTTATGAAAAAAGGTACAGAGTATACTGTTGACGAGAATGTTAAAGTCACAGGATTGCTTGCTAACCATAACGAAAGCGTATTTCCACAGCATATTCTTTTGGAAACAGAGGGGAAGAAAATATTTTATGCGCTTGACGGTGCTTGGTTTTTACATGAAACGTATTACGCCTTGAAAAACGCAAAGCTTGATTTCCTCGTGCTCGACTGCACGTGCGGAGATTATGAGGGCGATTACCGCATCGGGGAACACAATTCCATTCCTATGATACGGTTAATGCTGCCGTCCTTGAAAAAATGGGGGACGATTGCCGACAATACACAGGTATATGCTTCGCATTTAGCGCCTTCACTGCATAAATCGCATGAAGAAACGGTGGAAATATTGCAAAAAGACGGCGTTTGCGTAGCTTATGACGGATTAAGCGTACAGTTATAAAATTGCATCATAGACGGATAATGACGCAAATTGAATTTGCGTCATTATTCAAAATAACAAGAGCAAAGATTGAGGAGAGCAAAAGTGAAAACTTTAATCGATGAAAAGAAAGTGCAATTTAAGGCGAATTTGCATTGTCATACCAATTTATCTGACGGACATTGGACGCCTGAACAAGTAAAAGAAGAATATAAAAAGCGTGGGTATTCGGTGGTTGCAATTACCGACCATGAACGTTTGATTTCGCACAACGATTTAACGGACGATAGCATTTTGTTTCTGACGGCGTATGAGGCGTATATCCGTAATTTTCCGTTTGACGCGGTTACGGATGGACAGTCGCATATCAATCTTTATTCGAAAACGCCTGAAAATAAAATGCTGTATTTCACGCCGAACCATACGAAATATATTCCCAAAGACGAATGGGACAGCGTAGAATATCATTATCTCGTTGAAAATCGAGAATTTTCCGTCGATTTTTTAAGAAAGATGGTGGATGACGCGCATAAATGCGGCTTTTTAGTTTGTCATAATCATCCTACTTGGTCGTTTGAAGACGAAAGCTACGCCGATGCTTATGAGGATTGCTTTGCAATGGAAATTTACAACCATTCCTCGTACATGGGTGGGCATAACGAGCATAACGAGCATTTTTACGATTATCAATTAAACAAGGGCAGAAAAATGGCTTTGATTGCGGCAGACGATAATCATAATTCACGTTCAGTTGATGATCCAAGATGCGATTCCTTTGGCGGTGTAACGTATATTTTGGCGGACAAGTTGGATTACGAATCAATTATCACAGCGCTTGAAAAACAGGAATTTTACGCCTCAACAGGTCCGCAAATTCTTTCTTTGACCGTCGATAACGGCGTATTAAATGTCAAAACGTCGCCTTCAAAACGTATCTGTTTTATAACGAATTGCCATAAGCGCGGAATATTTGTCGCGGCAAAGGACGAAGCGGTGACGCAGGGCGAATTTACACTTTACGAAAAAGTGAAATGGGTATATGTTGAAGTAATAGACGAAGTAGGGAATAAAGCCTATTCTCGCGCATTCTTTAAAGAAGAGTTGGAAGAAGCTTAAGGCTTATTGAAATAATATAACCTTAGCGTTGTATCCCTTTGAGGAACGCTTGGAAAACAATATTACAAAAGCAAGGCGTTATCGTTGCTATAAAATGTAAAGAAAAAATGATATATAAGGATGGTAGATAAATGTTAAAAACAGACGTAGTAGTTATCGGCGCAGGCGCAGTGGGTTGTGCGATTGCCCGTGAATTGTCGAAATATAATATTCGCGTAATCGTTGTAGATAAAAACGAAGATATCGGCGGCGACGCGTCGAAATCGAACAGCGCAATTATCCATACAGGATATGATGCAACGCCAGATTCGTTGGAATCCCAGCTGGTTGTGGCGGCAAATCCCATGTATGACGAAATCGTCAAAGATTTGGACGTACCCTTTAAGAGAATCGGCGCGATTTTGCCTGCATTCACGCAGGAACAATTTGATAAACTCCCCGAAATTAAAGCAAAAGCCTTCAAGAACCGTGTTTACGACGTGGAATATAAATCGGGTGCAGAGCTTTTGGAAATCGAACCCAACTTAAATCCTGAAGTGAAGGGAGGCTTGTACATACCTAGAGAAAGCATTATTGATCCGTTTATTTTGGTGCAGGCTTTGGCGGAAAACGCGAATGCAAACGGCGTAGAGTTTTTACTCAATGCAAAAGTGACCGATATTAAGACGGAGAATGGTAAAATTAAGAGCGTTGTAACGACGAAAGGTGAAATCGAAACGACTTACGTTATCAATTCCGCAGGGCTTTATTGCGATGAAATCGCGGAAATGGTCGGCAAAGCGGAATATAAAGTGGTAGCAAGAAAAGGGCAGTTCTATATTCTCGATAAGAAAACGAATTGCCAAGTGAACTATATCGTTTTACCTATTCCTACGAAAATCACCAAAGGCAAGCTGATGTGCCCTACCATTCACGGCAATATGCTCGTTGGTCCTACGGCGGAAGACCAGGACTCCAAGGTGGATAAATCGACGAGCGTGGAAGGGCTTACAAGTATTGAAAAGGACGTTAGAAACTTGATTCCTAACGTAAATCTTCGCGATACCATTACGCAGTATAGCGGCTTGCGTCCCAACCGTAATCCTGAGGGCTTGCACGTGGATACGTATGAAGATTTGTACGGCTACGTAAATCTTTCGGGTGTTCGTTCGACAGGCTTGACGTTGTCGGTTGCTATGGGGAAATACGTCGCGCAAACCCTTTTGAATATCGGCGCGCCGATGACGTTGAAAGACAATTTTATCAAGACGAGAAAGGGTATAGTGAAATTCAGCGAGCAAACGCGCGAGGTGCAAGATGAGCTCATCAAGGAAAATCCCTTGTATGGCCATGTGATTTGTCGCTGTGAAACGATTACGGAGGCGGAAATTATGCAAGCCATTCACCGTCCCTTGGGCGCAAAGAGCGTAGACGCGGTAAAACGTCGTGTTCGCGCAGGTATGGGGCGTTGTCAGGCAGGATTCTGCGGACCTAAGGTGCTTGAAATTCTCGCAAGAGAGCTTGGGGTAGAGCCTACGCAAATCAACAAACACAACGACGGTTCGTACATGGTTACGGGGAAGACGCGCGAATAAGTGAAAGGAGCGAGAACGATTATGTATAAAATGATATGTGACGTAGCCGTTGTAGGCGGCGGCCCTGCAGGGCTTGCGGCGGCGATTGCAGCAAAAAAAGAAGGGGCGGAAAAGGTGCTTATCATCGAACGTGATAACGCGCTTGGCGGCATTTTACAACAATGTATTCATCCCGGTTTCGGCTTGACGAGATTTAACGAAGAATTATCGGGGCCCGAATATTATTCCCGTTTCGTAGACGAAGCGAACGAGCTTGGCGTGGAAACGCTTTTAAACGCCATGGTGTTGGAAGTAAATGCAGAAACCAAGCAAGTATATTGCGCCAGCAGTGAATACGGTATGGTGTTGGTACAAGCAAAGAGCGTCGTGCTTTCGATGGGTTGTAGAGAACGTACGAGAGCGAATATTGTGGTACCAGGTACGCGTCCAGCAGGTCTTTATACGGCAGGTTCGGCGCAACGCCTTGTCAATAGACAAAACGTAATGGTGGGCAAAAAAGTCGTTATTTTAGGCTCGGGCGACATCGGTATGATTATGGCGCGCCGTATGACACTCGAAGGTGCAAAAGTCGTTATGGTCGTAGAACTCATGAACTATCTTGCAGGGCTTACGCGTAACCGCGTACAATGTTTGGATGATTTTGGTATTCCTCTTAAATTGGCGCATACAATTACACGCATCGTGGGTAACGAGCGCGTGGAAGGCGTGTACGTTGCGCCCGTAGACGAGAATAAGAAGCCCATTTTAGAAAAGGAAGAGTTTGTCGAATGCGACACCGTTTTGTTCTCCGTCGGACTTATTCCCGAAAACGAATTGACGAAAGAAGCGTGCATTGAAATGAATAGGATTACGAACGGTCCCAGCGTCAATCAATATATGGAAACGAGCAAGTCGGGCGTGTTTGCTTGCGGTAACGTCGTACACGTAAACGACCTTGTGGACAACGTAAGCAGTGAGAGCGAACAGGCAGGCAGGTATGCGGCGAAGTATGCAAAAGGCGAATTGCCGAATGCGGAAAAGACGATAGTTTGCCAAACGGGCAGAAACGTTCGATATGTATGTCCGCATAAAATTGCGGCAACGGGCGAAAGTGAAAAAGTTACCTTGTATTTCCGAGTGTTGACACCCGAAGAAAACGTGAAACTTGTCGTAAGATCGGGTGAGGAAATCATTGGGACGAAGAAAGAGCTTCGTGTCAATCCCGGAGAAATGTGTTCGGTAAAAGTAGATGTAGCGAAAGTTTGTGAAAATCTTACCGTTGAAGTTGTAAGTTGAGCCAAGGAAGGAGTAATAAAATGAAGAAAGAAATTATTTGTACGGTATGCCCGCGCGGTTGTCACATCATCGTGGACGGCGAGGGGAAAAACGTGGTTTCGGTGGAAGGTTACGGCTGTAAACGCGGTTTGACGTATGCGGAAGCGGAATATTCCAATCCCGTGCGCATTTTGACAACGACGGTGAAAGTAGAGAATAAGGAAAACGAGCTGTTGCCCGTTCGTTCCAATATCCCTGTTCCGCAGGGAAAACTTTTCGACTGTATGGAAATTATTAAGAAAACAACGGTAAAATTGCCCGTGAAACGCTATGATGTAATCGTAAAGGATATTTGTGGTACGGGTGTGGATATCGTTGCAACGAAGGATATTTGCTTGTGATATGCAATTTATTGTTTTCCATTGCTGATATTTCCGAAAAAATGGTAAAAGCTCTTGATGATGCAATGGGGATCGGTTATCCTATCCTGTTTAATACCATAGGCGTTATATCTATTTTTTTGCAGTTTATGATTTTTCAGATGAAACGCAAAAAACAGATTGTTTTTGTGGGGATTTTAAGCGATATAGGCTGGCTTTCCTATTTTGCTTTGCAAGGGGATTTTATCAGCGGTACGGCGAATATTATCGGCATTATGAGCAAAATCATCATTTTATTGCAGGACAAGTACCGATGGGCTGAAAGCAAGTTATGGAACGTATTTTTTGTGGCATTTGCAACGATATTTTCCATATGTACGTTTAAGGTATGGATGGATGTGTTTGCGGTTACCGCTTGTACACTGTCTATCCTTGCATTCTTTATGAAAGACGAAAACAATATCCGAAGAATCGCGTTAGCGGCATATTGTGCGTTTGCTTGCAACAGTATTTCAAAATTGTATATTGTAGCATTGATTGCGGATATTACCGCGTTGATTTCTTGCGTGATTGCATTGATACGGTATAGGAAAGAAGAAAAAAGGAGTTATAATGAAAAAATATGAGATGCTTGAAATGAAAGTAATTTTCTTTTTTGAGCAAGATATTATTACAAATTCAACAAGTGAAAGTGCTGACGATTTGGGCGGCTGGGATAATGATTGGTTTGCCCAAGGAAACGGTTAAGGAGGCATTATGAAAAAGAATACGATTAAAAACGCAGTCGTTTTATCTTTATTTGGCTTGATGACATTTGCATTTTACGGCGGTGTAAACGCATTAGACGTAACGGCGGATTCTCTTCCCACCGTATACGTTTCGACAAGTGGTAGTAATTCTAATGCAGGTACGGAAGCAGCTCCTTACAGCACTTTTCAATATGCACTTAGCAAAGTAGATAACGGCGGTACGATTGTTTTGCAAGACAGCGTATCTGTAGGAACTTGGACTACGCATAACAAAACGGTTACGGTTATGGGCGGCAGTTTAAATGCCACATCGGTGCCTTCTTTACAAATATACGATAATGTGACGTTTATAAATACAAGCATTCTTGTCAACGCAAGCAGTTATATTTGCGCAAACGGTTATACAGTGGTTATGGACGAAGGCGTTTCTTTAAGCAACGCAGTAGACGTATTTGCGGGTGGCGATGAAGGTACGACGGTAGCAGGTACGAGTTTAACCTTGCGTTCGGGGACTTACAAAGGGGTATACGGCGGCAGCCGAATGGGAACGGTCGACGGAGATACGCACCTTACGGTAGGCGGCAGCGTCAATGCAAGTCTTGACGTTTCCGACCATGAGGGAACAGCCATTTTCTTTGGCGGCGGTGCAAAGGATACGATCACGGGCAATACCTATCTGACGTTTGGCGAAAGTGCGAAATCGACGCATTTATTCGGCGGTTCGTACGGTAGCGGCGCTACGATTGGTGGCAGCGCAAATCTCATCGTAACTGGTGGCGCGTCCATGAGTATGTTTGGTGGCAGTAAAGGCATTGATACGGGTTGTGACGTAAACGTAAAGGTTACGGGTGGAACATTTGAACAAATATTTGGTGGTAGTGAGAGCTCGGCTTTGACAGGCAACGTAGATTTATGCGTTATGGGCGGAACAATCACCCGTCGTATTTATGGTGGCTGTTATAACGATTACGGCTTTGGATGGGATACGTCGTATTCCGTAAACGGAAGCGTTCGACTTATCATCGGCGGTGAAGCGAATATTACGTTCGGTTACAGTGGCGACGATAAAAGTATTTATGGGCATTCTCGTTACAAGACCAATGCAGATGCGGAGATTTCCCAAATCATTTTTGCGGACGAAACCGCTTATAACAATTATAAGGACAAATTAGGCGCGCAGGATAGCACTATGCAATGGATTTTGGGCAGCTTGTCCGAGGCGGATGCCGTGCATTATTATTCTTATTCGGTAGACGGGAACATAATCACGCAAAATTGCGCTTATCACACGCTTGCGGCTACGGCAATGGTAAATCGTGATAATGATGCGTTGAAATACACGGGCGCAGAAGTTGCCCCCGTAAGCATTGCATACAGTGATGATTGGGAATATGAAGAACTTGCGCTTTCTTATGCAAATAACGTTGAAGAGGGTACAGCGACTTATACAATCAGTGCGGCAAATACGATATTGACGGATACTTTTGAAATTAGGAAATCCCCTATAGTTTTGGGCGGCAGTGTACGACTGTCCACGCCCACAGGGCTTCGTTTTCAATCGAAAGTAGAAGAATCGCTTGTAAACGAAGGTGCTACGTTTGGAACAATCGTGATTCCTAAGGCGGTTCTTGGGGAAAATACGTTGACAATTGAAACGGCGTCTGTACGTCACATTCCACAGACAAAGTGGGCTACGGATACTGTAAAAGAAAAAAATCCCGAAGATTATGAAGAAGGCTATGCGTATTTTAATGCAGTTTTGACGGATATACCTCAGGAACATTACGATAAAGTGATTGTTGCGCGTAGTTATGCGTGCTTAAACGGCGTTTATTATTATTCCGAACCGATGGAACGTTCTATTGCGCAGGTTGCGGCTTATGCAATTCAAGACGGTTATACGGAAAGCGTTTTATATACGTACGTGGATACGGCTTTAAGCGGTGAAACCGTTTCTATGGAAAGTCAGGTCGAAGTGAAAGAAGGATTGACCTATCAGCTCAACCTTACGGGAAATAAAGGCTATGTTGCGATTTGGCAATCGTCCGATACGCGTATTGCGAAAGTGGATAAAGATGGCAGGGTAACGGCTCTTCGCCCCGGTGAGGTAACGATAACGGCGAAGATCGGCAATAAAACGGTAGAATGTATCATTGTTGTAAAGCAAAATTGGTCGGGAACATATTAATATACTAAAATAAGAGGCGGCTTTCGTGTATTTTAACGCGAAAGCCGCCGTTTTCTAATCGGGGTTTATTTTTACAAGGTTAAACATTTTTCGTTGGGAATGGAATTGGGTAATGGTTGGTTGCTTGCTATATAGTCAATAGATTTTAAGTCGCAAAGGTGATAGGGCGATGTCTTTCCAATCTTGGTGCTGTCGCAAAGAAACACCTTCGTTTTTGCATTTTTAATCATAGCGCGGCGAAGGAAGATTTCATCCTCGAAACAATCGTAGATTTCCCCGTCGTTATCCATGGCTTGCGCGGAGAAAAAAGCAATATCGGCGTGGAAATTACAAATCATATCTTCGGCGTATCGACCAACCAAAACGGAGGGGTTTTCCGTAGAAATCTGACCGCCTGTGGAGTAGGCAAGAATCTTATTTTTAGACAGTAGTGATAGAGTATCAATGCCGTTTGTGATTACGCGTATATTTTCAAATTCCTTCAAATATTCCGCAATATAAAATGCGGAAGTAGAGCCATCTAAAAAAATGATATCCCCATTTTTAATGAGTTTAATCGCAGACAATGCAATTTTTTTCTTCTCAAAGCTATTTTGATGGATACGGAAAGTAAAACTTGGCGAGAAATTGTTATCGCTGTTGATTTTAACGCCGCCGTGCGTTCTCGTTACCAAGCCTTTTTGTTGCAAGGTTTCCAAGGCGCGGCGAACGGTAGACGTGCTAACGCATAAAGAGACGGCTAAGTCATCCACGGAAGCATACTGTTGTGTTTCTAAAATTTCTAAAACTTTCTTTTCTTGCGTTGTTTTCATAATGTTTGCTCACTTTGACGAAAATAATCATTGTTTTGCGCTCATTTATGCGTTTTAGCGTGCAAAGCAATTTATTATTTATTTCATTTTGCTTGTTTCTATATTTTTAGTATAATAAAAATAGATTGAAAAGTCAAGTGAAATATAGGAGTAAAAAAATGTTTGACGTGGTTGTAATTGGCGGCGGTGTCGTTGGTGGACTTATTTTGCGTGAATTGACAAAATACAAGTTAAATGTTTGTCTTTTGGAAAAAGCAAGCGATGTAGCGATGGGTGCAAGCAAAGCAAATAGCGGCATTGTTCACGCAGGTTTTGACGCGGCTGTGGGGAGTTTGAAAGCAAAATTCAACGTAGAAGGTAATCAAATGATGGAAAGCGTTTGCGCGGATTTGGGCGTTAAATTCCGTCGTAACGGGTCTTTGGTGGTTGCATTTTCGGAAGAAGATTTCAAAACCATAAACGATTTGAAAGCCCGTGGCGAGGTAAACGGCGTGGAAGGGTTGGAAATCATCGATCAGCCTCGACTTCGTGAAATGGAAAAGAATATATCCGATAAGGCGTATGCGGCGTTGTATGCGCCCACAGGCGGTATCGTTTGCCCTTACGAGTTGACGATTGCATCCATCGGCAACGCAATGGACAACGGCGCAACGTTGATAACAGATTTTACTGTAACCGCTATTGAAAGAACGGAAAAGGGTTATCTTATAAAATCGGCTGACGGTCAAGAAGTTAGCGCGAAACTTATTATCAACTGCGCGGGTTTGCACAGCGGTAAAATTGCAGAGATGGTGGGTGACGATATCCAAATCGGTGCGAGAAAGGGCGAATATATCCTTTTGGATAGAGAGAGTGGTGATTTTGTTTCGCACACTTTGTTCTTTACCCCTACGAAACTCGGCAAAGGTATTCTTGTTACGCAAACGGTAGATAACAATATTTTGCTTGGCCCTACGGCGGATGAAGGAAACGATGACACGGAAACAAGCGCAAACGGTTTGGCTTTTGTTATTGAAAAGGCAAGACAAATGTGTAAAAATCCGCCACTTTTCAATACAATCACGTCGTTTGCAGGCGTGCGCGCGTATTCGGATAAGCATGATTTTATTATTGAAGAAAGCACGACGGCAAAAGGGGTTATCCACTGTGCAGGTATCGAGTCTCCAGGTTTGACGGCATCGCCTGCGATTGCAAAGCACGTCGTAGAAACGCTTGTCGGCGGTATCGTATGCCTTGAAAAGAACGAGGCGTTTAACGGCACGAGAAAGCCTGATTATTTCTTCAAACACCTTTCCATGGAAGAAAAGAACGAAATTATAAAGAAAGACCCTTCTTACGGCAAAATTATTTGCCGTTGCGAACAGGTAACGGAAGGTGAAATTTTACGTGCCATCCGTGAAAACCCTCCTGCCAAGGATATTGACGGCGTGAAACGCAGAACTCGTTCTGGTATGGGTAGATGCCAAGGTGGCTTTTGTCAGCCCTATGTAGCGGAATTGATTGCAAAAGAGAGGGGCATGTCTTTGACGAGTGTAACAAAGAACGGAAAAGGATCCGACCTTTTAATGGGGGTGACGAAATGAAAAACATGTACGATATTGTGATAATTGGTGGCGGCCCTGCAGGGCTTGCGGCGGCAATTTCTGCATATGATAACGGCGCAAAAGATATTTTGATTTTGGAACGCGAAGACAAAATGGGCGGTATTCTTAATCAATGTATCCACAACGGCTTTGGGTTGACAAGGTTTAAGGAAAGCCTTTCGGGGCCCGAATATGCGGCTCGTTTTGTGCAAGGCGTTCGCGAAAGAAAAATTGAAGTATGGACGGAAACGACCGTTCTTTCCTTGACGAATGATAAGAAAATAACGGCTATCAATACAAAAAATGGCATCTTTACTTTGCAAGCAAAAGCGGTGATTTTGGCGATGGGTTGTAGAGAACGCAGCCGTGGCGCTTTGAATGTAGCAGGTACGCGTCCAGCGGGGATTTATTCGGCAGGTACGGCGCAAAAATACGTCAATATTAAAGGGTATATGCCAGGTAAAAAGGTAGTTATCCTCGGTTCAGGCGACATCGGTTTGATTATGGCGCGCCGTATGACCTTGGAAGGCGCAAAGGTACTTGCCGTGTGTGAAATTATGCCCTATTCCAGCGGATTAAAGCGTAATATTGCGCAATGCTTGGACGATTTTGATATTCCGCTTTACCTCAATCATACCATTACGAAAATCGAAGGTGAAAAGCGCGTCACGGGCGTAGTTGTTTCCAAAGTGGATGCAAACAAACAACCGATTGCAGGTACGGAAATGTATTTTGATTGCGACACCGTGCTTTTCTCGGTGGGCTTGATACCCGAAAACGAGTTGACAAAAGAAGCAGGGATAGCGTTATCCCCCAAAACGCGTGGTGCGGTTGTCAGCCAAACGCGCGAAACGAGCGAGGAAGGCATTTTCGCATGCGGTAACGTTTTACAGGTGCACGACCTTGTGGATTTTGTATCCGAAGAGGCGGAGATGGCAGGCAGGTATGCGGCGAAATACGTTTTAGAGGGTAAAACGGAACATAATTACGTGGAAATTGCAAACGGCAAAAATGTATCCTACGTATGTCCGCAAAAGTTGGATAAGAACTTGGATGAGAACGTGAAATTATTCTTCCGCGTGACGAACACCTTTAAAAATTGTACGATTACGGCAAAGTGCGGCGATAAGATTTTGGTACAGAAGAAAAAGCAAATCGCTGTGCCCGGGGAAATGGAAACGCTGATGCTTCTCAAAAATAAATTTATTGAAATCGACGGAAAAATTGAGGTTTCGTTGGAGGTGCAAGAATGAAAAAGAATTTGACTTGTATCGAATGTCCTATCGGTTGTGAAATCGAAGTGGAAGTGGAAAACGGCGTAGTGATTTCCGTAAAAGGGAATACTTGCCCACGCGGTAAAATTTACGCAGAAGCGGAAGTGGTATGCCCTAAACGCGTGGTGACTTCCACCGTTCGCGCGGAAAATGGGGAAATGATTCCTGTAAAGACGGATAGACCCGTGCGCAAAGACGCGATTTTTGAAGTAATGCAAACAATCAACAAAACGACTTGCAAGATGCCCGTTGCTTTGGGAGATGTTCTTGTGAAAAATATTTGCGACGACGCAAATTTGATTGTAACGGGGAACTTTTAAGAGGTTGATATGAAAGATTATTATGGCAGGGACGCAACGAGATTAAAGGATAAAAAGTTGTTTTTATTCGACATGGACGGCACGATTTATCTTGGCGATAATCTGTTTGAGGGTGTTCCTGAATTGTTACAAAAAATCGAAAACAAAGGGGGCAGGTATGTGTTCATTACAAATAATGCCTCTAAATCCGTGTCCGACTACGTGGCGAAATTGCATCGCCTTGGCTTGACAAACGTAACGGCAGAGCATTTCTTTACATCTGCACAGGCAATGTTGATGCTTTTAAAAGAAAAGCACGCAAATGATTTAATTTATTTGCAGGGCACGAAATCGCTCGTAGATGAATATAAAGCAAGCGGTTTACATATTACGACGGAATATACGGACAATGCAGGGGCAATCGTCGTGGCGTTCGATACTGAATTAACGGGCGAAAAGATGTATACCACGTCCAAAATGCTGACTTTGCACGATTTGCCCTATTATGCCACCAACCCCGATTGGGTTTGTCCCGTGGAATTTGGCTACATTCCTGATTGTGGTTCAATGTGTCAAAGCTATGAACGTGCGACGGGCAAAAAACCGATTTTTATCGGCAAACCGCAACCGACGGTGATTTTTGAAGTGATGAAAAAGTTTAGAGTAAACCCCGAAGAAACGGTCGTTATTGGGGATAGATGTTATACGGATATTGCTTCGGGAAATAACGCAGGCGTGGATACCGTTTGCGTTTTAAGCGGTGAAGTAACTTTGGCAGAAGTGAACGAAGCGCAAGGGGTTGAAAAACCTACGTTTTTGCTCAATCACGTAAAAGAATTATTGCTGTAATGCAGGGATGGAAAAATGGAAAGGATTTTAGAATATTTGAACGTAAGCCAGCTTTGGCTGGGAATAGATTTACTGTTAGCGGCGTTGTTGGGCTTTTTTATCGGTTTGGAAAGAAAGCTTCGTGATAAAGAGGCAGGGATTAGAACGCATACCATTGTATCTTTTGGCGCGGCGCTCATGATGATTATTTCAAAATTTGCATTTGACGCAGAGGCGGATTCTGCTCGTGTAGCGGCGCAAATCGTTGCAGGTATCGGTTTTTTAGGCGCAGGGATTATCGTCTACAAGAAAAACGTAGTACATGGACTTACGACGGCAGCAGGTGTGTGGACAACGGCGGGTATCGGAATGGCTTGCGGAGGCGGTTTATGGTTGATTGCCATTCTCGCAACCTTTATTTTGATTTTTATTCAATGGTGCTTGCATAGAAAAATTTTTCGCCATAAAAAGATGTATTCTATAAAGATTATTTTTGTGCAAGATACGAATGAGCGCGAGCAAGTGAAAGAATTGTTTGATATCGATAGATACAATCGGTTGGTGGTAGAGCGTGAAGGGGAAGAGCTCATTTATCAAGCAATTTTAGATACGGATATCGAGTATTCTTCTACGGCATTAGATGAAATTATGAAATCGCATAAATTCATACGTTCGATTGAACGTTATGACGATAATTAAAAGAGGTTTATTATGACAGAAATACAAAACAAAAAAGCATTTATATGCGATATGGACGGCGTGATTTATCACGGCAATAAAATTTTGGACGGTGTACGTGAATTTGTAAACTGGCTGATTGAAAAGGATAAAAAGTTTATTTTTTTGACGAACAGCCCTGAACGTACTCCGCATGAACTGTCTATGAAACTCGAGCGTATGGGTTTGAAGGTATCCGCTTCTCATTTTTACACAAGCGCGATGGCAACGGCGGAATTTTTAAGTACGCAAAAGCCTGGTTGTACCGCATACGTTATTGGGGAAGCCGCATTGACAAAGGCGATGTATGATAAAAAAATTTATATGAACGATGTAAACCCTGATTACGTAGTACTTGGCGAAACGAGAACGTATAACTTTGAAAAGATTGAAAAAGCGATTGAGCTTGTACGCGCAGGTGCAAAACTCATTGGCGCGAACCCCGATACGGTAGGCGTAACGGAAAAGGGGATTATGCCTGCGACGGGTTCGCTTATCGCGCCCATTGAAATTGCTACGGGAAAGAAAGCGTATTTTGTTGGGAAACCAAATCCTTTAATGCTTCGTCACGGCTTGAAAGCCCTCGGTTGCCATAGCGCGGACGTTGCGTTTATAGGGGATAGAATGGATACGGACATCATCGCGGGGATTGAATCGAATATCGATACGGTATTGGTGTTAAGCGGGGTTACAAAACAAGATGATTTGTCAAAGTTCCCGTATCAGCCCAAATACGTATTAAACGGTGTTGGGGATATTTTAGATTAAAGGACAGAAAACAGATTATGAATATTTGGCACGATATGAATCCTGAACGCATTACGACAAAGCGCTTTGAGGTGTTTATAGAAATACCCAAGGGCTGTAAGGCAAAATATGAATTGGATAAAGAAACAGGGCTTTTGAAATTGGACAGAGTATTGTACACTTCGACGGTTTATCCAGCGAATTACGGGTTTATTCCTCGGACGTATGCAGACGATGGGGATCCGTTGGACGTGTTGGTTTTGGGCGGGGAAACGATTTATCCTTGTACACTTGTCCAGTGTTACCCAATCGGGGTAATCAAGATGGTAGACGGCGGCTCGCTTGACGAAAAAATAATTGCCATTCCATTTGGGGATCCGACCTATAATACCTATTATGATATTCAGGAACTGCCAAAACATGTTTTTGAGGAAATGATGCACTTTTTTGAGGTTTATAAATCGTTGGAGCATAAACAAACGACAGTCAAAGAGATTTGCCACCGTGACGAGGCGATGGAGATTATTGAAAAGTGTATTAACGCATATAAGGAAATAGTAAAAGAACGCAAGAAGAAATGAATTGTAGTAAATTGAACAAAAATGTAAAACATCTATTAGGAACAAAAATCTTAATAGATGTTTTATTTTTATATTAAATAAATAAATTGTCTAAATATAAGCAATTA
>JAZNXS010000036.1:0-21795 GCA_045594025.1 Candidatus Scatosoma sp. | reverse complement strand
TGAAAAAACACCCGAAAAAGGTTTGACAATTTATGAGAATAATGCTATTATATACAAGCGGTATCGATGCGGCGGGGTTAGTCGGAGAAATGCGGGGGTAGTGCAAGGGTAGAATTCCAGCCTTCCAAGCTGGCCGCGTGGGTCCGATTCCCATCACCCGCTCCACTTTTTTTTAGGAGAGCATTGAATGCGCCTGTAGCTCAGTTGGATAGAGCAACGGCCTTCTAAGCCGTGTGTCAGGAGTTCGAATCTCTTCAGGCGCACCAATAAATGGCGGGCATAGCTCAGTTGGTTAGAGCGCCAGATTGTGGCCCTGGAGGTCGTGAGTTCGATTCTCTCTGCCCGCCCCACTTTATTTTTCACGTTGGGGTGTCGCCAAGTGGTTAAGGCACCGGATTTTGATTCCGGCATTCGTAGGTTCAAATCCTGCCACCCCAGCCATTTAGTGGCAACACAATCCAATATGGCCCATTAGCTCAGTTGGCAGAGCACTTGATTTTTAATCAAGGTGTCCGGAGTTCGAGCCTCCGATGGACCACCAAAAAAGACCATCTCTTGCAGATGGTCTTTTTTGGTGGTTTTTTTGGACGAGAACTTCGGTTTTACCCGGAGTTCGCGCGAGTCGCGGAAATCCGTTGCTTAAAATTAAGCACGAGAACTTATCGAGCGACGACGCTTTGCGCATCGCGCAAAACCTCCGATGGACCACCAGAAAAAAGCTCATTCGAACAGGATGAGCTTTTTTCTTATCCAAGTCGCAGACTTGGCATATCATCACCACACGAAGTGAGGTGTATATCATCAGTCCTTTGGGCTGTATCTCATCACGCTTTAGCGTGTATTCCCTGCGACTTGATAATATACAATTTTTTGTAAAATTGATGATATTCCGCAACAAGTTGCGGATGATATACACGACTTTGCCGTGATGAAATAAAAGGTTCGATTTTCGTTAACCGTGCTCCACCAACAAAAAAGCACCTCATGTGAGGCATTGGACGATCAGGGTATCTCCGATACCCCTAAAGGGGCCCCTCGGAGGGCGTCGCAAGGCTTTGCCTTGCTCGCGCGAACCCTTCCAGGGTTCTCGTCCCTCCACCAACAAAAAAAGCACCTCATCTGAGGTGCTTTTTTTGTTGGTGGACGATCAGGGACTCGAACCCTGGGCCCACTGATTAAGAGTCAGTTGCTCTACCAACTGAGCTAATCATCCACATCGATTTCGATTACCGTTTTGTGGGCTCTCAAATAATCAACGATGGAATTATAGCACATCAAAAACAGATTGTCAACAATAAACAAGCCGTTTTTTGAAAAAAATTACATAATTTTTTATTTTTTTCTTAATAGGAGAGCTTCCCTATTTCCGCTTTCGTCGCTTTGCGCAATACCCTTTTCACCGTTACCGGATCGTACGGCGCTGTATCGTTGTTAAAGCGGCGAACTCTGTCCACGTAAACGATTTGTTCCGTTTTGTGCCTGCCCATGCGCACCCAAACGTAATCCCCCTCTTTTACGTCGCCTTTCTTATCTAAATACCAATAACAGCACCCTTTATACCCAAGCGGACTGACACCTACAAACGTGTATTCTCCCATACCATGTACGAGTTCACCGAATATTTCATCAAATTCTTTTTGCAATGCAGATGCAAAAGTTTCTATATCCTTACGATGAAATAGCAACGTATATACGCCGCCTAAAAAGCCTTGCTTTCCATCCTGCATCAAAAGCCGCAGTGCCATAACGCAATCGCCGTTTCTACGTTCCTCACGAGAAAGCTCGTTCCCCTCCTTGGTGGGCGGATAAAAATCTACCGCAAGCCCTGCCTTTTCAAAAGTTAACGTGTATTCTTTCGCATATGCGCCTGCAAGCAAACGAAACATGGAAACTATCCACGACTCCAGCTCCTCAATCGAAATATTCTCCCCTATATTGTCATATGTAACGTAGGGATTTTTAATCGACGTCGCCGTCCTTGCCCAATATATTTTCGAAAATGTATGCAGCGGCAATACCTTGTATTCAAAAGTCGTACCTTGTAATATTATCTTCGCCATATCCTACCCCTTTTTACATTAAAAACTATTCTAACATAAACCTTCGAGCTTGTCAACTCTCTCCCCACACTTGATAAGATAAAAATTTATCGATTTAGCGATTTGAAATCCTTTTTATACTGTTACAAATACTTTGTATTTGCAAAAAAGTGTGATATAATTATACTGTTGAATTATACGGCCAATTTGCAAAATTTTGAAAGACGACGTTGGCTATTTATCAATTATTTTCACAAGGAGGGCTATCCATGGCTCATTTACAAGAGGCTGCTGTCAAGAAAATCAATGAGATTTGCGACAGATATGTCAATGAAAAGACTCCGCTTATGATGATTTTAAGCGATATTCAAAAGGAATACGGCTATATTCCCCTTGAAGTGCAAGAAATCGTGTCCGCGAGAACGGGTATTTCCGTCGCTGAAATTTACGGCGTCGTTACCTTCTACTCCTTCTTCTCTTTGCAACCCAAAGGGAAATACGTCATCGGCGTATGTTTGGGAACAGCTTGCTACGTAAAAGGCGCGCAGCAGATCGTGGATAAATTCTCCGAAATTATCGGTATCAAGCCCGGTGAAACCTCCGAAGACGGATTGTTCACCCTCGACGCTTTGCGTTGTATCGGCGCTTGCGGTATCGCCCCTGCCGTTACCATCAACGGTAAGGTATACCCGAAACTCACCGTAGCTGCCGTACCAGGCGTAGTAGAAGAATATAGAGCAATGGAGGCAAACCAATGATTAAAAACTTTGACGAACTGAAACAAGCCAACGCAAAATGTGCGTCTTGCCTCAGCGCTAAATTCACGGGCGGCGACGGCAAAAGACATATCGTACTTTGCGGCGGTACCGGCTGTCTTTCCTCCAGATCGGATGAAATCACTGCGGAATTTAATAAATTAATCGAAGAAAAGAACTTGCAGGATAAAGTAACCGTCAACCAAGTAGGTTGTTTTGGATTCTGCTCGCAGGGTCCTTTCGTAAAGATTTACCCCGAAGATACCCTTTATCGCCTCGTACAGGTAGAAGACGTTGCGGAAATCGTGGAAAAGGATATCATTGGAGGCGAAATCATCGATAGACTCCTCTACGTAGATCCTAACACGGCAGAAAAAATCACGAAACAGGAAGATATCAACTTCTATAAAAAACAAGTTCGTATTGCTTTGCACGGCTGCGGTAGCATCAACCCCGAAGACATTCAAGAAAGCCTCGGTGCAGGCGCTTTCCAGGGCCTTGCCAAAGCATTGCAAATGGATAGAGCAGACGTTATCAAGGAAGTCTTAGAATCGGGCCTGAGAGGCCGTGGCGGCGGTGGTTTCCCTGCAGGCAGAAAGTGGCAGTTCGCCTATATGCAGCCTGAAGGTGAAAAGTACGTGGTATGTAACGGCGACGAAGGTGATCCTGGCGCGTTTATGGATAGATCCATTCTTGAAGGAAATCCCCTCGCCGTCATCGAAGGTATGATGATCGCAGGCTATGCAATCGGCGCGCAAAACGGCTATTTTTACGTACGCGCGGAATACCCCATCGCTGTCAATAGATTAAGAATTGCTATCCAGCAAGCGGAAGAACTTGGTCTTTTGGGCGACAATATCCTCGGCACGGATTTCTCGTTTAGAGTGCATATTCGTCTGGGTGCAGGCGCATTCGTATGCGGTGAAGAAACCGCACTTTTGAACTCGATTGAAGGTCAGCGCGGTATGCCCCGTCCCCGTCCTCCTTTCCCTGCGGTGAAAGGGCTTTGGGATAAGCCTTCCATCATCAACAACGTAGAAACGTTGGCTTGCGTTCCTTATATCTTAAGAGAAGGCAAGGAAGCGTTTTCAAACCACGGCACGGAAAAATCCAAAGGCACGAAAGTATTCGCGCTCGGCGGCAAAATCAATAACGTCGGACTTGTTGAAATCCCTATGGGTACGACGCTCCGCGAATTGATCTACGACATCGGCGGCGGTATCCCCGGCAATAAAAAGTTCAAAGCCATTCAAACGGGCGGCCCTTCCGGCGGCTGCTTGACCGAAGAGGATTTGGACACCCCCATCGACTTTGATAACCTCGTAGCGAAGGGCTCGATGATGGGCTCCGGCGGCGCGATCGTTATGGACGAAGACAACTGTATGGTTGACGTTGCAAAATTCTATATGGAATTCATCTGCGACGAATCCTGCGGCAAATGTACGCCCTGCCGTATCGGCACGAAGAGAATGTTAGAGCTGCTTACCAAAATCACAGACGGCAAGGCAACCTTGGAGGATTTGGACGAACTGGATAATCTTGCAGAGAACGTTAGATCCAACTCCCTTTGCGGGCTCGGTCAAACGGCGCCCAACCCCATCCTTTCCACGTTGAAGCATTTCCGTGAGGAATACATTGCGCACATCGTCGATAAAAAATGTCCTGCGCATATCTGTAAGAATTTGATGCAGTATCAAATCGAAAAAGATAAGTGCTTCGGCTGCGGCGTCTGCGTAAGAGCATGCCCTACAAATGCCTTTGTGAAAACGGATTATATCGCGCCCGGCAAAAGGCTTCCTGCGTACACGATCGATCAGGAAAAATGCGTAAAGTGCGGCATGTGTATCGCTTCTTGTAAATTCAAGGCGATTATTAAAAAATAAGCGGAGGAAGGTACCATGGCTAAAGTGAATATTAAAATTGAAGGCATTCCTTTTGAAGTTGACGCTGGCTTGACCATTTTGGAAGCGGCAAAACTCTGTGGATTTGAGATCCCCTCCCTTTGCGCTTACAATCACGGCGAATGTTCCAAAGGTTCTTGTCGTGTATGCTTAGTAGAAGCGACCGGCGCAAGAGGGCTTGTGGCTTCCTGCGTATATCCCGTTGCGGACGGTATGGAAATTACAATTTCCTCCCCCAAGGCTACGCAAGCGAGAAGAACCTCGGTAGAACTTCTCCTTTCCAACCACAATAAAAACTGTCAGCAGTGTGATAAAAACGGCAATTGCGAGCTGCTGCACGTTGCAAAAATTACGGGTGCGAGAGAAGGTACGTTCCAAGGTGAACAAACCCCTGCTACCATCGATAGACTTACCCCGTCCATCGTTAGAGACACCTCCAAGTGTATCCTTTGCGGTAGATGCGTAGCAAGATGTAAAAACGCGCACGGCATGGGTATCCTCGGATTTGAAAAGAGAGGTTTCAATACCATCGTTGCCCCTGCGGAAGACAGAAGCTTTGCAAAATCCCCCTGCATCCTTTGCGGGCAGTGCGTAAGCGTTTGCCCTACGGGCGCCCTGATGGAAGTTTCCGAAATCGATAAAGTAGACGCCGCGATGAAAGCAGGTAAGTACGTCGTCGTACAAACCGCGCCTGCGGTAAGAGCAGCGCTCGGCGAAGAATTCGGTATGCCCATCGGCACGCTTGTAACGGGAAAAATGGTTTCCGCATTGAAGAGACTGGGTTTCAAGAAAGTTTTCGACACCAACTTCGCAGCGGATCTTACCATCATGGAAGAAGCCACCGAGCTTTTGGATCGTATCCAAAATGGCGGCAAGTTGCCGATGATTACCTCTTGTTCCCCCGGTTGGGTAAACTATGCTGAATATAACTACGGCGAGTTACTCCCTCACCTCTCCTCTTGCAAATCCCCTCATCAAATGTTCGGCGCAATTTTGAAGAGCTACTACTGTGAAAAGAACGGCATCGACCCCAAGGATATGTTCGTCGTTTCGATCATACCCTGTACGGCGAAAAAATATGAAAAGGATAGACCTGAACTCTCTGTAAACGGTATCCCCGACGTGGACGCTGTATTGACAACGAGAGAACTGGGTAAGCTCATCAAGCGTTCGGGTATTAACTTCCCGAAACTTCCCGACAGCGAATTTGACAACGACGTCGTGGGCGATTACACGGGCGCAGGCGTTATTTTCGGTACGACGGGCGGCGTTATGGAAGCGGCTTTGCGTACGGCGGCATTCAAAATGACGGGTGAAGAGATCTCTCCTGCGTCGTTTGAAGCGGTGAGAGGCTTCGACGGCATTAAGGAAGCAAGCTATAACCTTGCAGGCACCACGGTAAAAGTAGCCGTAGCGCACGGTATGAAAAACGCAAAAGTATTGCTTGACCAAATCAAGGCAGGCACCAGCGAATATCATTTCATCGAAGTCATGGGTTGCCCCGGTGGCTGTATTGCAGGCGGCGGTCAGCCCTACGTGAAACCCTGCTTCCTCCCCAATGAGGACGTGGATATTTTGGACACCTACAAAGCAAAGCGTGCAGCGGCCCTCTACCGCGAAGACGAATCCAAGATGCTTAGATGTTCGCATAAGAATCCTCAAATTGCGGAGCTTTATAACAATTACCTCGGCGAACCAAATTCCCATAAGGCGCACGAGTTGTTGCATACGAGCTACACTGCAAGAGAAAAATATAGCGATTAAGAAAAATCCCCCGATTTTATCGGGGGATTATTTTCGCAACACCGCACTTTTTTTGTAATACCTATTGATTTTTGAAAGAAATTGATATATAATAGTAGGGATTGAGGACTAATCATGAGAAATTGGCTTAACGGGAAAAACGTCGTTCTTACGGGCGCGTCTAGCGGTATCGGCAGAGCATTGACAAAGCTCCTGATCGTGAAATACGGCGCAAACGTACTGGGAATTGGTAGAAACGAAAGCAAAATGCTTTCTCTGCAAGAGGAGCTTGGAGAAAATGCCAAGTATTTTTCTTACCGACTTTTCGACGTATCTGAAAAAGAAAACTGGGAAAGCTTCGCCACCTCTTTAACCGCGGCAGGCAAAGACGTCCATTTGCTTATCAATAATGCAGGGATCTTCCCCCCATTTTCCAAAGCCGAAGACCTTTCCACGGAAACGGTAGAAAAAATCATGAAAGTCAATTTCCTTGCCACCGTGTACGCGATGAACGCAATTTCCCCCTTATTGAAAGGCGATAAAAAGGATAAACCTGCCATCGTCAATATCAGCTCTTCCGCGGCGCTCTGCGCCATTGTCGGTACGTCTGCCTATTCTGCCAGCAAGGCAGCTTTAAAAGGCTATACCGAAGCACTATTGCTGGACGAATTAGGGAAAAAATATATCGGGATTATCTACCCCGGCACAACGGCAACCGATTTGTTTGCGGCGGACGAAAATACAAAAAACAGCGCGTTGGACGTCATTGCAATGCCCGCTGAAAAAATGGCAAGGAAAATCGCTAAAAAGATACTTAAAAAACGCAAAAGAGCCGTCGTCGGCTGGGATGCAAAGCTGATGAACCTCACTGCAAAACTGATGCCCGTCACAGGGCTGCGCATAATCCGCTGGGTGATGAAAAAATCCGGCTCGAAAGTGTTTGTCAACGTATTTAAAGAATAAATTAGGAACGGTTTTATATGAAAAAAGAAATTACTTCCAAAACGGAAATTCTCGCCTTCTGCATGTTGGCGGTTTGTTCTGGGCTTATGATCGGTATCGGCGGCACGGCTTCCTTGCTTGCTAGGCACTACTTCGATGATTGGGGACGCTTGATCGGCGCCGTACTTTTCTCCTTGGGGATCTATGCAATCGTTGCCTTCGAAATGAAGCTGTTTACGGGAATGGTTGCGGACATACCCACCATGCCCAGAAAAAATTTGTGGACTTTGCCCGTTTGCTTTATAGGCAATATCATCGGCGTTGGGCTGATCGCGCTCGTCGTGTATTTCTCCCCCATTCAGGGCGACGTCGTTCATCACGCGATCGATATTATTACGAAAAAGCTTACCTCTGAAAGCTGGGCAATCGGCTCTTTGACCTCCTCCATTCTTTGCGGCATGCTAATTACGCTGTCCGTATGGTCGGTTAAATATGCCCCGAAAAAAGGACTCAGCCCCACCGTAGGCGTTATGTTCCCTATTATTTTCTTTGCATTCTGCGGGTTTGATCACTCGGTTGCGAATATGCTATATTTCTACTATCTTGGTAGATTCGATTGGCAAATTCTTGCCTATATACTGTTATCGATCATCGGCAATATCATCGGCGGCGTTATCGTCCCCTTGATTGCCTTGTTAAAAGAAAAATCACTAGCGAGAACGCAAGCCAAACGCGAAGCTGCGTTAAAAGCGGAAGCGGAATTGCAAACGACAAATACGGAAAACTAAATCAAAACCGAGAACGAAATGTTCTCGGTTTTTTTACGGCTATTTGTTACATTTAAAATCAGTGGAATCTGCCGCATTCGGTTTTCTTCCCACCGATGTATTATCCATTCTCCGATTCCGCAATTCGGGCACCGGCGAAGGCGCTACTTGGAAACGGTAATCCGCCCCACGTCTACGAATATATTCGCTGATTACACAATGGGACGGCACAATCTGCGTGGTAGGATTTACCGTCTCTTGGAAGCGGAAGAAATCCGCGTCCGCAGGCAGCATATTCACTTTCACGTAGTCCTCCCGATTCGAAGTATACTGCACGGTGTTACCAAGGATATTCCGCACGTATTCCACGTTTTCATGCAAGGAAATCGGCGCAGGGAAATCTCCGCCGGGGATAACCTCTTCCCAGTCCTTCCCCTCGTATTTTTTAAGAAGCTCAGCTGCCTTATGCAAATGCGATATCTCGATAGAAAGATTCTCCTCCCAAAGATCTTTGATATAACGGCAGGTTTCCGTCATATAACAAGACCAGTATAAATAGCACTCGCAATATTCGTGCCAAAGGAGCATTTCCAGCCACGTTGCGTTGGGATCCATAAGCGATTCGTACTGCGTGACGTGTTCTTCCTCCACCATCGCAATTTCCTGATACAGCTTACGCGCAATATCTGTGCATGCGAAGTTGGTAACGTTCATATAATAATTCATCGTTTGCTGCTCGGCCGCCGTGATAATCATGGAGCTGAGCACCGTTTGAACGTCCGAAGTCTTTGCGTTAATGGAATATTTCACGTTGTCCTTAGGGAATCGATGATGGGCAATCGTCGGTCTACCCGGCATGATCTCCGTATACCTGCCAACCAGCCATTCCGCCGCAAGCCCTTGCTCCATTTCTAGCAAGTTCGCATAACGGTACAGATGGTCAAAGTCCTCCAAAAGCGCAAAATCTAACGCTGTTTTAACGTTACAATCCAGCTCGCGCTTGGCAAGCTCTGCCGTTAAGTCCACCGCCAACTGCTCATACGAAATCGTATGCTCTAACACATTTTCATTCGCAGGCTTTAACAGGGATATTTTCAGCTGTTGCTGTTTCTCAATATACCGCGTCAACGCAAGCTCTCTGCGCAAATCATTATTATCCGTGTGACGCGCGAATTGATGAGAAAACCAGTTGGCTTCAAATTCCGTGCCGTTCATGAGTATAATTCTCGTTTTGGTGTACGGATCTACCTCCCTTTTATCGTACGATTTCGGATAAAGCTGTTGCCAGTTTTGTATCGTTCGTTCGATGCAACGGGGTTTTTCCTTAAATGGATTCATGGGCATATTCTCCTTGATTAGATTTCTCTAATAAAGTATGCGCCGTTCCCCATTTTTGTATACAAAAAAGACAAGCCCCCTTTAAAAGAAGCTTGTCTTTTTCATTTTATTTCCATCAATAGAATGTTGCCAACTGTTCCTCGGGCGCATCGCAAACGATAACCTTTTCCGCAATCAATACGGGGCCTTTACCCTTATAAATAGTATGCTTGCGGAACTCGATCCTTGCCGTCACACTGATCCAATCACGCGTTTTTAAATCCATTTCTGCAGGCAATACGCAAGCGAGACCACAGTATTGAATATCGTCCGCGCAACAGGTCATAACGTGTCTGCCCACAACGACGTCCAGCGGTTCTAACCGCTTATCCTTTGCCACGATGCCGCGGAATTTAACCGTTTTGCCTATATACGTATCCAAGCTTTCCGTCATATCTCGATAGAAAAATGCATAATCCTTATCCGCAATCTCAATAATCGGCGCGTTTACGTCGAATGGTAACGGATCTTCAATGTCGTCAAAGTCTGCTTTTCCGTCTGTATATTCGTACACGATATCACATCTTCTGCTGATACCGCGAACGATTTTATGCAGCTTCATCTTGTCCATGGTACCCTCGAATCGGTTAAATACCACCAACTGCGTGTCCTGAAGCTTATCATAGACAAGCTGACGCATATTCGCATTATAATTTTCAAACGTGCGCGCGTCAAAGAACGTCATGATTTGATTGATCATCCAACCTTCGGGCATTGCGTTGAAAAATTCGACCACTTCCCACATACCGTTGTATTCAACGACGATGCGGTCTGCTTCATGTTCCAACTGCAGTTGCGTGAGGTATTCCTCCGTCATTTGAGCCTTATTCTCAATAACAACGAGGTCTACGCTTTCCGCGCTGGCAAAACGAATGGTTTCGTATTCCTCTTCCCCCTCTTCAAACACGAGAAGTAACGTTTTCTCTCCCGAAGAAAAACGGGGATCTTCAAACGTTTCTTGAATAAATTTCGTTTTACCCGATTCTAAAAAACCCAAAAACAAATAGACGGGCGTTTCTACGGGAAGTTTCTTTTTCATAAGCTTGTCCTCTTATACGTTAAATAACGTTCTTAATGCCGTTTCGTTGAGGTT
Organism: Candidatus Scatosoma sp.; assembly: GCA_045594025.1. GTDB lineage: Bacteria > Bacillota > Clostridia > Christensenellales > Borkfalkiaceae > Scatosoma. Next base: position 11,178 of record JAZNXS010000036.1, on the reverse strand, counting down.
ACAACCGATTACACACAATCTGCCCGTAACCCCTGCTGTACCTTCTCTTACGTCCGGTTCACCTGGTACGTAATCGAAATGAATCCATGCGCCTTCGCCTGCAACAATACCTTTTGCGCGCAATACTACGCCGTACTTTTCTTCCTTCTGCATTTCCGCAAGCGCGCGTTCCACGTCTGCTTTAGTAAATTTCTTCGCTGTCTCTATCCCCCAGCTTGTAAACACCTCATCTGCATGGTGATGCCCGTGATGGTGGTGATGACAATCACAGTGCGGATCATTGCATTCATGTTCATGGTGATGTTCATGGTGATGCTCATGGTGATGTTCATGGTGATGCTCATGGTGATGCTCATGTTCGTGTCCATGGTGGTGTTCGTGGCACCCATGTCCGTGTTCATGTCCGTGTTCATGCGCATGTTCATGGTGATGACAGCAACAATCGGGATCATCACATTCGTGATGTTCGTGATGATGGTGCTCGTGATGTTCATGATGTTCATGATGTTCGCGATGATGTTCCACCTCTTTGGAGAGGCGATCAAGCTCCGCTTGCAAACTATCTTTCTTTTCCATCACTGCCAAAATCGCTTTGCCGTCCAAGCTATCCCAGTCCGCTGTAACAATGGTAGCAGAGCTGTTTTTTTCTTTTAAAAGAGAGACCGCAGTAGCGAGTTTCTCCTCCGACGCTTTGCTAGTATGGGAAAGAATAATACAGCTTGCATTCTCCACCTGATCGTTGAAAAATTCGCCGAAATTCTTCATATACATTTTACATTTCGACGCGTCTACCACGGTACAGAACGCATTCAATACACCGCCTTCGAGTTGCGCGTCTGCCACAGCTTTGATAACGTCGCTAAGCTTGCCGACGCCCGAAGGTTCTATAATAATTCTATCGGGCGCATACTGCGTGGAAACCTGCTGCAACGCTTTGGAAAAGTCCCCCACAAGCGAACAGCAAATACACCCGGAATTCATTTCCGTAATATTAACACCTGCTTCCTGCAAAAATCCGCCGTCAATACCGATTTCACCAAATTCGTTTTCAATAAGCACAACCTTTTCGCCTGCGTAAGCTTCTTGAATGAGCTTTTTGATTAGCGTCGTTTTCCCTGCACCGAGAAAACCCGAAAAAATATCGATTTTCGTCATACGTTTACCTCTTAAAACGCCCAAACACCGTTTTCAAAGATTTGTACGCGCTTGCCATCCTTCGTGATGCCTACAATGGACATATCACGAGAGCCGATCATGAAGTCTACGTGGATCATACTATCGTTAATCCCCCTTGCCTTGCATTCTTCGTCCGTCAGCTTTTCGAAACCCTTTAAGCATTCGTTAAACCCGAAACCAAGCGCAAAATGGCAGCTTGCATTTTCATCAAACAACGTGTTATAGAACAGCACGCCAGATTCATTGATGGGGGACGTGTACGGAATCAAAGCGCATTCGCCGAGTTTACCCGCGCCCTCATCCATGGATACCATTTGCTTGAGCAGCTCTTCCCCTTTTTCCGCTTTTACTTCTACTACCTTACCATTTTCAAAGCGTACGGAGAAATTATCGATGAGTTCACCCATGTACGAAAGCGGCTTCGTTGAGTATACGATTCCCTCTGCTGCGCCTGCCTTGGGAGAGGTGAATACTTCTTCCGTGGGAATGTTGGGGTTAAAGACTCTGCCTTGCAAAGTCTTTTCGTTACCGCCTGCAAAGATACCGTCATCCAAAAGCTCTACCTTGAAGTCGGTTCCATTCGAGCTCTTATATTCCAAATACTTCAAACCAAGACTATTCAAGTACGCGCAACGAGCGTCTAAATCCGCATTATGCGCCTTCCATTCCGCTACGGGATTTTTACCGTCTGCACGCGCCGTATGCAGAATAACTTTCCACATTTCTTCCACTGCTTTTTTCTCGGAAAGATGAGGGAATACTTTCTTCGCCCATGCCTTACCGGGCACAGCCGCAATACACCATTGATGCTTGTTTTCAAGCGCTCTTCTAAACGGCTTGATTTGAGGGAAAATCGCTTGACGAGCTTTGCTCATCTTTTCCTGATCCACCCCACTCATACCGTCGGGATCTTCCGATTCAATCCAAAGACGGCATGCGTATTTTTCCGCTTTATATTCCCATTTCGCTTTTACCCAAGGCGCTAACGCCGAAAGGGATTCCAACGAACGGTACTGCGAATTCAGCTTGCCTACGGGTTGATGACTCCAGTCCACGTAAACCTCGCTTGCGCCTGCTTTATAGCATTCTTCCACGACCATGGTTACAAAATCAGGTTGATCAAGCGCAGCTTCGATGAATACCGTCTGCCCTTTCTTTACGTTGATGCCTACTCTTGCAAGCAATTTTGCATATTTTCTTAATTGTGCTTTTCTCATATGTTTACTCCTCAATTTTTTTCTTCAAAATGTCAATCGCATAGGATACGGCGCGCTTTACGCCACCCTTTTCAAAAGGAGTTGCAAGGTTTGCCGCCTTTAACGTATCCAAATACCCAAGCGAGCCGCCCAACTTGCAAAGCGTCATGTAATCCTTCCAGCCTTCCGCCTTGTTCGTTTCTATCTTCTTCTTAAATTCCATCGCGCCCATCGTTGTAAGCGTATAATTAATATAATAGAACGGATAGTGGAAAATATGCAATTTATGATACCACCAACCGCCGCGGCCAAAGAATTCGTTATCTTCGCCGTAATCACGCCAAGGCATATATTTTTTCTCCAAGTCATGCCACGCTGCCGTACGCTCCGCAGGCGTCATATTCGGATTTTCGTATACGATATGCTGAAATTCATCCACCGCAACACCGAATGGGACAAACGTCAAGGCTTCCTGCAAGTGTTGGAAACGGTAGCGTTCTGCCCTGTCACCAAAGAAAAGCTCTGCATACGGATAGGCAAACTGTTCCATAGACATGGAATGAATTTCTGCGATATCCGTCGGCTCACCCCACAGCGCCTGCAACGGCTGGCTGCGCATTGCCATATAACCTGCAAATGCGTGCCCCATTTCATGCGTCAATACGTCCACGTCCGCCGTTGTTCCGTTGAAACAAGAATAAACGAACGGCGCTTTGTAATCGCTCAACGTCGTCATGTAACCCGTCGCCGCCTTGTTGGGTTTGTTGTCCAAATCCATCAAGCCGTGCTCAATCATGAAATCAATAAACTCACCCGTTTCCTTGCTCATATCGTGATACATTTTGCGGGCTTGTTCCACCAAATGCGCGCTATCCCCGATAGGAACGGCATTCCCGTCCGGGAAAATCAACTCTTCGTCGTAGAAATGAATCTTATCCACGCCGATACGCTTTGCCTGCGCTTTGTACAATTCCGAACAGAACGGAACGATTTCCTCCAAAACCTGTTGGCGGAACGCCGCTACGTCCTTTTCGTTATAATCCATACGGCCCTGCTGCATATACCCAAGCGGAATAAAGTTCTCAAAACCCATGTTTTTGCCCATTTCATGGCGAATTTTTACCAATCTATCAAAAATTTCGCCCATCTCGGCATCGTTCTTCTCGAAAAATTCTGCGTAACGTTTCGCCGCTTCTTTGCGAACTTCGCGATCGGGATCGGAGAAATATTTCAATATCCCTACCAAGTTATGCTCTTTGCCGTCGAAAGGAATCTTGCACGCCGCAACCAAACGTTGATAGCGGTTAGTAAGGTCGCTTTCCTCCTGCATAAGCGTAATATTCTTTTCGGAAAAGCTATCGACGCTAAGCTGTGCGGCTTTTAAAAAATGCGAACCGAATTCCTTATCAATATCCTTACGGAAGGGGGAGTTTAACAACCCCAAATTAAACGCTTGCATAACGGGCATCGCCGCAGGAAATTCCTTATTGATGTATTCGTCCTCCGCCTCATAGAACTTGTCCGAAGTGTCCACCGTATGACGAATGCTTGCAATGGTTGCCTGCGTATAAAAACGAGAAGACGCTTTCTCTTCGTCCAAGATGCATTGGCGCACCTCTTCATAGCTTTTCGCCGCTTGTAAACACTCGTTTAAACGCGCGTACGTTGCCTTGATTTCTTCAAAATCAGGACGGGTATATTCTAAATCATTAAAGGTTTTAAGCTCTTTCATTGCGTACATGCTCCCTTTATTTTATCCAATTAAATCGTAATTTATCTGTTGATAGAACATTTTTCTAATCTCGGTATCGTCTTTTGTTTGTGCCAAAATCCACATCAACTTTGTAATGATGCTCTCATAGGTCATGGCGTAACTTTCCAAAAGGTCAAAACGGTTTTTCCAGCCTCTTCCTACTTGGTAAACGTCCATATCGCTGCCTTCCTGCTGTACCTGTGTGGTAACGGCAAGCGTCTTGCCTTTCCTTTCCCAGCTTTCGATTACTTCGTAAAAACCGTAATACTCATTTTCGGGAATACCACCCGTTCCGTAGCCTGCAAGTACCACCGCATCGTTGTGTTGGAAGTATGTGTTCAAAATTTCGCCCTTCATTCCAGGGGTTAAAGTCAACAGCCCAACTCTTGGATTGATGTCCAAGAAAAATTCCGCTTTTTCCTGCTTCGGCGTTTTAATATACTGAATAATTCTACCGTCACGAATCAAAGCAAGCACGGGAAAATCGACGCTGTCAAATGCGTTATAGCTCTTGGTGCGGATTTTTTTCGCTCTCGTTCCTGCAATCACCTTGCCTTGGAATACAATTACAACGTCCGACGCGTCTTCGCTAGTTGCATACAGAAAGCTATCGCGCAAGTTAATTCTGCCGTCCGTATCCTCTTTATCAATCGGCTTTTGCGAGCCTGTAAAGACAATAGGTTTGGGAGAATGCTGTACCATGTACGAGATCATTGCTGCCGTATACGACATAGTGTCCGTTCCGTGGCATACGACGAACCCATCGTAGTCCTCATAATATTGATGAATGGTTTGCGCTAGCTTCTTCCAATGATCGGGCGTAACGTTGGTACTGTCGATGTTAAAAATTTGAATAGCGCTCGGCTGACAAAAATCAAACACCTCGGGCACGCTTTTCAAAAGCCCCTCTGCGGCAATTTCGGGCACTAACCCCGCGCCGCCGACTTGAGATGCAATCGTACCGCCCGTTGCAATCAGCAAAATCTTCTTCATAGTCTACCTCTTTACGCCTTTTTACGGCGAATGTATTCCCCTTTGTGGAGGATATACGGGCATTTGATTTTATAAATCTCCTGCACCAGTTTCGCATCGTCCGTCCGTTGCCCTTTCGAATCGAAAATTTCTTCCGCTTGAAAAGCTTTTCCAAAATTCTCACCAGGGGAAAGCACTTCTAAAATATCCCCTTCTTTGAAACGGTTGCGCATCTCAGCAAATACGTAACCCTCCTCCGAGCCAACGACATCCGCTATATAAATATAATCACCTTTCGATTGACTGTCGGTGTAATTCACCGTCTCCGCATTATTCCCAAGCATATACGCCGTCGTATATTCTCTATGCGCAACGTTAGACAGCTCGTTCTTCGATACAAGCAGATCCCCACCGTCCATCAAACGTCTGTATGCGTTGATTACAGTTGCCAAGTAATAGCCACTCTTCATCCTGCCTTCAATTTTGAATGAACGCACACCTGCCCCCTCCATTTCTTTTAAATAGGAGAGCATGTTCAAATCTTTACTGTTAAAAATATACGTGCCGTTTCCATCTTCTTCCATCGGGAGCCATTCCGATTGCCCATTAGTAGCATTCAACGCGCGCACTTCGTAGCGCCAACGGCAGGACTGCACGCATGCACCGCGATTAGACGATCTACCATCTAAATAATCGGAAAGCAAGCATCTGCCACTATACGAAATACACATGGCGCCGTGAACAAAAGCCTCTATCTCCGTTTCAGGTACAAAATCATGGATTTCCGCAATCTCGGCAATCGAGAGCTCACGGGCAAGTATCACCCTTGATACGCCCTGTTCTTGCCAAAATTTCACCGCGTATTTATTCGTGGTGTTTGCCTGCGTGGAAAGATGAATTTGCAGCTTTGGAGCTGCTTTTTTCGCTAAATACACCACGCCTGGATCGCTGATAATCACAGCATCTACCCCGATCCATTCCAACGCCTTGAAGTAATCCTCCAGTTTCGCAAAATCTGCATTACGCGCAAAAACGTTCGCCGTTACGTACAGTTTTTTGCCAAGCGCGTGCGTATAGGAAACCGCGGAGGACAGCTCGTCCAACGTAAAATTATCCGCAAACGTACGCAGGGAGAAATTCTTTCCGCCAACGTATGCTGCATCTGCGCCAAAATACAATGCCGTGCGCAGTTTCTCATAACTTCCTGCGGGCGCTAATAATTCCGATTGAATTGTATTATCTTTGGTAATATTTTCCAAAATGCACCACCCATGTACGCATTTATTCTACTTTTTGCCCTGATAAACGGACAAAGCTACCCCATCACCCACATTGAGCACAGAAGTGATAAAATCCTGATCCGCCGTTACCGTATCCAAATACGAACGGATTTTATCAACAATAGAATGCCGCTTTTGCGGCGTGGGCTCTTCACCACTCACCCATCCATATAACAAGACGTCGTCCGCGAATAATACCGCGCCTTTCTTCATCAAGCGCTTTAAGTCGAAAAGGTATTTCTCATATTGCGCCTTCGGGCCGTCTAAAAAGACGAAATCAAACTCTCCGTCCATCATCGCAAGGATTTCCCCTGCGTCACCCAAATGCGCAGTAATACGCTCGGTTACCCCAAAATCGCGGAAATTCTGCTTTGCCTCAACGTAGCGTTCCTCCTCTAACTCGATTGTAGTCAATCGCGCTGTGGGGCATTCTGTCAGCATCGCCACTGCGGATAACCCCACCGCTGTACCGATTTCCAAAATGCGTTGCGGCTGCGCAATGCGAAGCGTCAATAAAAGAAAATTTAACGTTTCGTCATCTGCAACGGGAATCCCTTTTGCAAGAGCTTCTTCTCTACGAGCTTGAATTCGCTCATCAATATTTAGTTTCACGAGCGACGCCGTGTATTTCACGAATTAAACCTCCAGAATGGACACCACAATAAGCGGCGCCTGCTTTGTCTTTTTGTAAAAATAATTTTTAAGGGCCTTTCTAACGACGATTGCCAAGTCATCCTTGTCGCCGTTTTCGTAATCGTAATTCTGTACGGCACGCTGCACCACGGCGCGCGTTTCTGCCTCCATATCTTCCCCCGTGAATACGCAGCCGTGCGACTCTAATACGGGATCGTTGATGATATAACTACCCGTCACCGCCAAAGCGACTGTAAATACACCCTCCGAAGACATCTTCAAACGCTCTTTCACGACCTCGCTTGTGCTGTAATCCTCAACCCCTTCGCCATCGATTAATCGCGTACCTGCCTGTATGCTTTCGCCAAATTTCATCGATTTACCCGTGAGCTCGACACAGTTCCCGATGTCTGTAATGAGGATATTCTGCTCTGGCATGCCCAGTGATTCCACAAGCTGCGCATGACGCTTCAAATGGCGGTATTCACCGTGTACGGGAATGAAAAATTTCGGTTTGAGCAAGGAATACATGATTTTATGTTCTTCCTGACAAGCGTGCCCCGAAACGTGAATCTTTTCCAAGCTTTCATAAACAACGTTTGCGCCGCGTTTATACAAATTGTTGATAACACGGTAAATCATCTTTTCGTTGCCCGGAATCGGGTTTGCTGAAATAATAATCGTATCGTTGCTATCGATTGTTACTTTATTAAATTCACCCATCGCCATACGCGTCAACGCGGACATGGGTTCCCCCTGCGAGCCCGTAGATACAATCACCAACTCGCCGTCAAATAAATTTTTCGTCTTTTCGATATCAATTAAAACACCTTCGGGAATCTTCAATTCGCCGATTTTCACAGCCGCTTCAACGACCTTGAACATACTCCTGCCCGAGAGCGCTACCTTGCGGCGATACTTCACTGCCAAATCGATAATCTGCTGTAAACGATGGACGTTCGACGCGAACGTAGCGATAATCAAACGGCGCGTCATATTCTCTGAAAATAAATGATCCAACGTCGTTCCAACGACCGTTTCGCTCATGGTATAACCAGGGCGCTCAATATTGGTGGATTCGCCCATATAAAGCAATACTCCCTCTTTCCCAAGCTCTGCAAGACGCTTGAAATCGATGGGCTCGCCTGCTACGGGAGTTAAATCGATTTTGAAATCTCCGCTATGATAAATTAAGCCGTTGGGCGTACGAATCGCCAAGGCGCATGCGCCCGAAATAGAGTGATTTACGTTGATAAATTCCACCTCGAATGCGCCAAGCTTCACCTTGTCCCCTGCTTGTACAACGCGTTGTATCGTGTTTTGCAGGCGATGCTCTTGCAGCTTGTTATCCGTCAGCATTAGGGTAAGTTTCGTACCGTAAATGGGAGTATTCGCATTGATTTCTTTCATCAAGTACGGAATCCCTCCAATGTGGTCCTCGTGGCCGTGTGTTAACAAAACGCCCCTTATTTTATCCTTATTTTGTACAAGGTAAGTGATCTCGGGAACGACCGAATCAATCCCCGGCATATCCTCGACATTAGGGAACGTAAGACCGGCATCGATAATTACAATATCATTGCCGTATTCCAACGCCGTCATGTTTTTGCCGATTTCCCCAACCCCGCCAAGGAAAAGAATTTTTACCGGTTTCGTCTTACGTGAATCCGTTTTTGCGCGGCTTTCTTGTTTTTTGGATGTTTTCGGAGTTGCAATAACTTGTTTCTTAGTCTTCGTTACCTTTTCCGTCTTCGACTTCGCCTCCGACACTTTCTTTACCGCAGGCTTTTTCAGCGTTTTAGTGGGTTTTGCGTGTTCGAAATCTGATAAATCGAAAGCTGTCCCCATTGGATTTTTCTTTGCTTTTGTAGGACGTTTTGCAGGAGTTTTTCTCCCTTCGCGATAGTTCATGTCTTGCTTTTTGTCCTTCACTGTTCCTTTTTACTCCTCGGCGAAACAATCTCGCCTATAAAATAGAGAGCCGACAAATTATAGAAAAATTTTATCAGCTCTCTTATTTATTCGTATGTTACTTTTGTTGAGACCTTAGAAGTCAAAGTCTACTTTCTTCTCTTTCGTTGCCTTGATAAAGCCTTCGTCAAAGAGCTGCTTCGTGGATTGATAAGCGAATTCGTCAACATAATCTACTGCTTCGAAATTCTCTTCCTTGTCGGTGCCAAGCTTTTCTGCAAGGTAGCCTACCAAACGAAGCGCTTTCTTTGCAGCAGCGTCGCTCTTAACCTTCACCATGAACGGCGTGTTTTCATACGCTTTCTGAGCGCCTACGTCTTTCTGGTGATATACGGTCGTCTTGAATTCGGGATCGTTGGGATCCAATGCAAGATAGAAGCAAAGCGTCTTACCGTTGATGTTAATCTTTGCAATCGTATCACGGCCGAAGTTAAATCTGTCGCCATGCCAGCTTACGTTGGAATTGATTCTCTTATAGGAGGTCAATTCATTCTTCAAGTCGCTGTAATAGCCTTTAACCTTTTCTTCGCTCTGTCTCATCTTCGCCGTGAAGCTTCTCTTCAAACGGATAACAAGACCGGTTTCTGCGTCGATCAAATCGTTGCCGATTTCTTCGTAGGAAGGTTCTGCGACAGCCGTTGCAAGTTCTTCAGCTACGGGAGCTTCCTCTACAACCTCTTCAACAACGGGTTCTTCTACGACTTCTTCAACTACTTCCTCTACGACTTCTTCAACAACAGGTTCTTCTGCAGGAACTTCTTCACATTCCAATTCGCAGTTCGCGCACATCTGGCAGATTTCTTCGGAAACGCCCTTAGCGATTGCGCTGATACCTTCTTCGTCGATAACAAGGTCGTATGTAGGTTCTTCTCCGGAAAGCTTATCTTCAACGATTTCAGCGATACGGTCGTAGTCAACGGGATCGGGAAGGATCTGCGCTGCCTGAGCCGCACGGCATACCTTATCGTAGTCGATTGCTTCGGGATTGATCTTTTCTGCAACCTTTTCAGCGATTTCTGCAACGCCTGCATCGTCGAGAACCACTTCACAAGTCTTTTCCGTACCAGCTGCCATCTTCGCTACTACGAGGTCTGCAAGGCGATCGTAGTCGATTTCGGGTGCGGGGATAACTACTTTAGCTGCTACTGCTTCTGCCAAAGCGTCCATATCAAAACCTGCGATTGCATTTTCAATGCGCGCATAGTCTACCTTTTCGGGGTAAGGAAGAGATTCTACAACCTTTTCCGCTGCGCCGCAGATAATTCTGTCATAATCGATCTTCGCTTCAACGGGTTCTTCAGTGGGCTCTGCATCCTTAACTTGATTAAGAACGTCGAGTACTTTATCACCAACCTCTTCTACAATACGGTTGTAATCCACATTTTCTGCAACAGGGATTGCTTCAACCGCTTCGATTACCTTTGCGCTATGCGTAGCTGCAACGGATTCTGCAATTCTTTGAATATCTTCTTCAGAAGGAATTGCTGCTGCAAGCTTTTCGTTGATTTCCGCAATAACTGCGCCGATAGAATCGAGCTTGGGATTTACTTCGCCGGATGCGAATGCGCTGAGCGCGTCGATCTTGGGATTGATTTCATTTGCAACTACTGCATTGGTGTTACCGCAAAGGGTCTGCAATGCCATGTAGTTGTACTTCAATTCGCTAAGATCGTTAATGATAACCTGAAGCTGTTCCAAGGACGCAAGCGTTTCTTCCATTCCGTTGATTCTTGCACCAACTTCTTTCGTGAGCATGGAAGCCAAACCATCATAAATCGTTTGGTTCTGCTTGTAGCTGTAACGGATTTCCTGCGATACAGCAGAAGTCGTCTTTTCGCTATCGCTCTTCAATTCGCTATACAAGGAACCGATCTGCGCGGACGACATACGAAGCTCTGTCAACAACGTGTCTCTCGCCTGCTGCAGTTCAAACGAAAGCCATTGATACAATGCGTCAATTTTGTCTGGTTGGTTTTTTTCAGGTTTCTTCGCCATATTACACCTCGTTTTATTATTCGCTTTGATATTTGGAAACGAATGATCTTTATAATTTAAATTCCCTCGTCTACGTTCTTTTCCCGTCCAACGAAAAAATTAAAAATTTCAACTTATTTTGCCTAGCCCAATTTTTAAAATCCATATTGGAAAGGTGATGGGCAGGTATCGATTGATTAGATTTTTTCTAAAAAAACCTTAC
>JAZNXS010000035.1:0-36269 GCA_045594025.1 Candidatus Scatosoma sp. | reverse complement strand
ACGATAGCAAGCATAAATCCTGCAAGCTTTTGTGATGCGTCTTTCCTTTTTATTAACGACGTAATACAAACCACGAGCATAGCCACAAAATAGGCAACGACGTAGATTAGATTCGTCGGGTGCAATACGCCGTATTCTTTTACAAGGTATGCCGAGCCGTTTTCAAATTCCAGTGTAGCGCTCGTATAATACCAATCAAGCCAACCCGTGGTAAATACGATAGCGTACATAATTACAGCTAAGCCGAGAAACACGCCCAAAACCCATTTTTTATAGGTATAACCGCAAAGCTTTGAAATTATCATAAACATACACATAGGAACGAATACTTGTCCTAAGTACGTTATTTTATTAGCCCACAATGCAAACTCAACCGTTTTTGAAATGGAAACCAAAAAATAGCCAAGCGTTACAACGCAAACGCAAAGGAATAGACCTAATAGCCACGGCTCGTCTTGCTTTTTGCGTATGAACGCAAAATATAACGGTGGCATCATAAGCGATAATGCGAATATTAAACCGTATGCGATTGTCATTGCCGTCCTCCTTTTGTTACGTTTTGATACTTAATTTTAACACAACTTTCCAAAAAAAGCAAGGTGTTTTAATACCGAAACGAGAAATTGAAAATCGCTTATAGAGATTTTATGATTTGCTTTCCATATTTAGTGCATATTCCTAAATCCTCTTTTCTTTGTTTACTGCGTATCAAATTTTGCATAGTGAGCGAAAGGATTTGACTAATTTTCCAGGGTATGCTAAACTACCTTTGAAAGAATAAACTCGTACATGGGTATATCGTTTTAAAAAAATAAAGATGTGGTCAGCGCAAAATACTGCGTTTGACCACATCTTTGACCATCTACAGACTCGGACTACGTGGAAACAGTGTTAACAAGAGCACGGATTAGCACCGTTTCTGGACACGAAAGCCCCTAAAATCACCCGAAATTACACAAAAAATCTTTGCGGGACACTTCGGGACGCAGAGGTTGTTAGTTCGAATAACCATCGGCCGTAAAAATTGAAAAATCCTTCTATTTTTGTTCATGGGGACAAAAAGTGAACACTGGGTAAAGACCGATACAGTTTAGGTGAGTTTAAGAAAAACGTCATTACGGAATGCTTCTGTAATGACGTTTTCTATGCGGTGAAAATTAACCGTTCGTCAACTAAACTTCTTCCTCTCCCCGCGGTAGCGTTGTGCACTATCGCATCCTTCGCATGTTTGATATTCCCCTACGACTGTTGCAAAAGTTTTATTCTCAACAGTAAGGAAAAATATCCGCAATAGTCTCGCTTTGCAGATGCTTTTTTATTAAAATCTTTATACCGCATCTTTACTTTATTGCTACGAATACAAAAAATTTTCTTCATTTATACAATAATCCACTTGATTTTATAAGGCTTCAAAACCAGTTCTTGTGCTTCGCTGTTCATATCGTAGAAAATGGTTATCTGTTCTACGCCCGTGTTATTTGTGATAGCGTATCTATCGCCATAAAAGTTACTTCCGTCAAAGGATTCGTGCAATACGATTTCTTATCCATATCCTCTTTTCCAGCAACCCAAAGAATAGCACGATAAAGAAGTTTTGTATTCTCTGCGGAATACGGCAACCCCGTGATATAGAAACTTCTGCCTTTCCCATAACTATTCGTTGCCATTTTCACTTCACCAACATTCACCTTACGCGTAAATCTATCCGAGAATGCAATCCCCAATGCGTTTTTAGGCAAGTACGTACCATCGCAATCGCGTACTGCATCCGATCCTCATAAATCCGCAATCCTTTTCGTGCCTTCCACATAATTTTCGTCCGTAGGAATTGTAATCCTACCTTTTCTCATAATATTTCTCCTTATTATCAATAGGTTTCTTTTATAAACAACCTAAAAAACGAAGCGCAATCGTCTATCCATTTCCCATTTTTATCAAGGAACGGATAGTCTGGATTTATTTCTCTGTCGCATGTGGATAAACCATGTTCGCCTTGCGGATAAACATGCAACTCAAATGCAATCCCTTTCGCGGACAAACTTTCAGCATAGCGCAAGGAATTTCCCACCGGAACAACACTGTCTGTAGCCGTCGTCCATATAAAAGCAGGCGCGGTACGTTCACAAACTATTTCATCTAATGATACTTTATGAATTAACGCATTTTTCTCCTCCAACGACGCACCACAAAAAAGATTATCAAAGGAGCCAGTGTGTCCATATTTTATAGAAATTACGGGATAACAAAGCCCTACGCCACTAACTTTGCAGTCTAGCGGTTTTCCATACGCCACTATCGCTTGCCTATAATCCGTGGATAAGTTTCCGACCAAATGCGCCCCCGCTGAAAAGCCCATAAGGAATATCTCTTCGCTATTCACGGAAAATTCTTCCGCATTTTGTTTAACATAATCAACCGCGCAAGCCAACTGTAACAGCTGTTCGGGATACCGAACGCCTTGCGGCGCACATTCATACTCTAAGGTGAATACCTGAAAGCCTTTCGCAAAAAAACGCAAGGCGATGGGTTCAGCTTCCCTTTTACTAACCATAGCATATCCACCGCCACCAACCACAATCAATGCAGGTCTTTTCCAACCTATCTTTTGTTCATCAAACGGCATATCACATACGTAACCTGTCAACACACCACCATGTAAATCATACTCATTTTTTAGATCAATTTTCGTTAATTTCATATTGTTCACCATTAAATCCTTACACTTTGCATCGAATGATTTTTATTCAAACACTCAAAAGTTTATATTTATTATTTTAGGCTCGCTCTCACAAGAGAGGGAGCCTAAAATGTTTAGATTATTGAAGTGGTACAACGAATTTTCCTTCGCCTGCTTTCAAAGTAATTTCGCATCTTCCCTTGCGATCTGCCCTGACAATTTGCGGCAAACCGCTTGTAACTCCTTCTCCGCCATATACGGCAACATAGTTATACTGTTTTTCCAATGCCAACGTCACCGTCGTCTCTTTATTTTCAGAAGGAAACGAATAGTTGACAAGCATATACCCTTCGTCTTCCACTCTTTCAAAACAACCAACAATACAATCCCCATCGGCTGTTACGTCTAAAACGGTTTTCCTATCCGAAAAATCCACTCCTTCCCACAGCATATTGATAGCAAGATTACCGTTATTTTTCGAATTGTCCGTCAAGCCCACTGTTTTTACCCAGTCATAAGCAAGATAAGCGGAGGCAAAACTCTGTATTTCTGCATTTACATTTTTTACAGCGTCATACAGCGAAGTGGGCTTATTATTCACGTCTAAAATGCACTTTTCATACATCCCCGTATAAGAGCCATCCTCTACATAAATATGTGGCATAGCATAACAATAATACGACAACCACCGTCCGCCGTAACAAAGTGCAACGTACGCCTGCAAACGCATATCTTGTTCCGTCAATTCATCCTGAAACTCATTTTTATTTGCGGATTGAAGATAGAAATGGGTGGTTGCGTTATATTTTTGCGCCAACTTCGCCACTTTTTCATAACAAAGCAGCCATGAAAAATGCAATCCTTTCGTATCCGCACGATAGGGATAAAAATCCACGGACACCATTGCGTTTTCGGAAAAATCAGAAAGTATCTTTTCTTCGTATGCCGCTAAATAGTCGTCGTAGTTCCTTGCGCCAAGCTGTGTTTTTGAAGTGTAATTCGGAAATAAGTTGACCATATACGGCACTTCGTAAACGCTCTTGTAATCTGCCGTCAAAGCATCGTCGCCATACATATCCATAGCCGTAACGCTTGGTTCATCGGTAATATGTACCGCAACAATAATATCCTTGTATTCCTCGTAGAAATTTCTGGAAGAAAAAGGCGTTTTCTCCATCTCTTTTCCTTCCGCGCGTTCATAATACCAGTTCCCGTATTGTAATACGGCGTCAAGCCCTACTTTACGACACAATTCCAAACTCTTTTGCGTATGTATAGAGCCGAGATAATCTATCGTTTCACTTGTCCACTGACCATCCACGGAATGGTTACCCATCAGCAAGGTGTTCAGTCCTGCGTTTTTATAGAGCATATAACTCTCTTCCGTCTGTTCGTAAGGTGACCAAAATCCTGAAAGACGCAGCTGTTTTTCCTCGTATTGCGGCGGGCTTGGCTGCTTGTTACACCCAACCGCCGTAAACATAGAAAAAAGCATACTCGTCGCCAAAATCAGCGATATTTTTTTTCTCATTCTATTACCTCTATTGCAAAAGCCGACAATGCAGGAATCGTAAAGGAACTTACCCCTTTTTCCATCTCGGACATCTCTGCATTTTTATAGACCGTAACAGGTTTAGAAACGGATACCGTAACGGAATGTAGATTATAGTTCGCTACAAATTGCAATGTACGTCCGCTGTATTCATACGCCGATGTCAACGCCTCGTCTACGACAACTTTTTTACCGTAATCATCAATAAAATTGTTTATTCCGCATTGAATAGGCAAAGGCTTTACCATCTTGCCATAACGCAAATAATTTTTACCGCCCTTTATACGCCAAGCGTTAAAGTTTTTCAAAACTGTCAACGCGGTTTCTTTATCCACCATTTTTTCTTGCGGCTGAATCCAATCGCACCACGAATGAGAGACTTCTCCATTTTCCGTAATGACTGCCGTAAGCATATCCCCTGCGATAAAAGAATAAGCTACACGATATGGATAATTATATTCTTCCTTGGAAAGCATATGACAAATTTGATTGCCCATGAAATTGTTCACGTACTCATGATAAATATACGAATACGCAGGCACGGGAAGCCCGATATAATAATTCAATTCATAACGGTTATCACTGAATTTTAAAGCGGATATAAACGGTTCTGCCGCAGCCGATTCACAACCAAGTAAAACTTTGCCGTTGTCTATCCCTTGCAACAGCTTTAAGGTCTCCTCCTGCTGCCATTTCCCAGGGGCAGGTACGTGACCATGTTCACTGCTATAACAAAAATAACTGCAACCGCCGTGATTTTGGTCTAACACTTGAACATAGTCCACACCGCTTTTCACCACTTTACCAATTTCCTCAGCAAAAACACGTTTACTCCTATCCAACGCAGGACATATGTCGTATCCACGTCGCTGTGGCTCGCAAATCACGCTCTTTATTTCGCCGTTTGAATTGGAACACATAATTTCGCTTAAATGCTCGTTCTCGTAATCATTTTCACGATTATATTCCGATACTATATTGCTTTGCTGCGTCCACCCCATCCCACTACAATACACGCCGACAAGCAGTTCTTGTTCGTGCGCTTTTTGCAAAAATTCGTTAAATATTTCTTCTCCACCATATGGCGGCCACACGTAAGGCGGCGCCCAAGGGGCAGTTCCTTCCCATTGCATCAAGAGCCCCATCACCTTGCTTTCCGTTTCGGTTTGAAATTCCTCTAAAATGGGCAACACATTCGTGTAAGGAAACAGCTTATTCGGGGTCATATCGCCCGTATCTCGTTGACCACGAATGGGATAAGTAATGATGATAGGCGATTCACTATACCATTTGGGAAGATTTTTGCAATCTTTTATCTTCGTCAAACCGCTAGGCAGATTGTCATAAAACCACTCTCGATATATCTCGCAAGCGTCCTGCCATTCTCCTTCAAAGAAAGTCATAACGCAATCGAACGGCATTTGATAATCTTGTCCGTAATCCGCATTACAAAATACACGCATTTGCAATTTGATGCTTTCTTCAAAGTAACGGAAATCGATATGTTTCGTCGTCCGTTCTTCATCGTGCATACCAAGGTATATCCCTTTGTCTTCTGCGATGTACGCCATAAACTGAGAAGAAATCATATTCGGAAATATACAATATTTTCCTTGACTGGGATAATCCGGCTCGATATAAGGAAAAGGTGACCAGTGACGTTTATCCATGTCAGTTACTAAACAGCCTTCGTTGTACGGGAACAAAATCGCGCCTTTGCCGCCTTCTTCGTCCTGCAACTTTTTTGCAACACCCAGCGACATCAGCTCGACCCATTCCAATAAATCTTTCGTTTTATTTTGTACGGAAATACGCCAGATTAAGTCGTTATCCCCTGCTTTCACCGTTATAGTAACATTCACTTCCGCATGCGAATAACACGCTCTTTCTCCGTCAAAAGAAATAAACACCCCTTCCTGCGCGGAAATGATACGGCCCTGCCCGTTTTTATTGCGTAGCTTCAACGCATAGAACGGAATCTCCCCTTGCGCAAGAGTTTTCCCGCCAATACAAACGTCGCTTATATATGCTTTTTCAAAACAAACCGTCGCTTCACTACCGTTTGAGAAAATATATTTTTTCATGTTTCCCTCACAAAAAGTAGCCGTGCGATAGAATCACACGGCTACCCCCCGTTTTCTGTTAATTTATTATCGCCTATTCTCTCGAGGCATTATTTCTCTGTCTCAGCCGCTTGATAACCATACACCGCACTAAATCTAAACGTACCGCTAATATACAAATAGTTATTCCCGCAAGTGATATAGTGATCCGCAAAGGTAATCAGCGTCCATTCCCCTGCTTTAAGAGTAAAGTTGACATCATAAGAACCCGTCGTCCAATCGTTATAATAACCGCTTACATCGCTTGTTCCGCAGTTGTATACGTATACGCCGAGCTTTTCGTAATTCGTTCTGTCCGTTACCCAAGGCGTATAGAAATATACAGCACCACTTGTATCACTGACTTCGATATAATCGCCGTACATAGCGTCCGTGCCCATCGATTGATTTGCATTATCTCCACCGAAAGGATTTGCGCTAACCGTCGTGGCTACCCATTCGCCCTTAAAACCATACACCGCACTAAATCTAAACGTACCGCTGATATACAGGTAGTTGTTACCGCAGGTGATATAGTGATCGGTAAACGTAATAAGCGTCCATTCCCCTGCTTTTAAGGTAAAGTTTACGTTGTAAGAGCCTGCCGACCAATCGTTGTAATAACCGCTTACGTCCGAAGAACCGCAGTTATATACGTATACGCCAAGCTTGTCGTAATTCGTTCTATCCGTTATCCAAGGGGTGTAGAAATATACCGAACCGCTTGTATCACTAACTTGGATATAATCGCCGTACGTAGCGTCCGTGCCCGTCGATTGATTTGCATTATCTCCACCGAAGGGATTTCCGCTGACCGTTGCTTTTGTCCAATCTTCCCACGCGCTAGGTTTTTGCTCTGGTTCATCGGGAATGTTGGGGGTTTCTACGTCGGGCGCACTCGCCTCGCCATTTGCACCATAAAAACTGGTAATCAACCAACCCTCATAAGTTTCGCCGCCAGTCAGCTTGTCGATAAGATAGAACGCATTATTTTCGCTGTAATACGTACCTACTTCGATCTTCGTCCAAGCGTTTGCCGCAAGAGTCGTCCAGTTTCCTACTTCATTTGTCCAGCTACCCGTGTACCATACAAGGTTTACACCTTCTACACCAGGATTGTAAATATAGAAGAACACTCTTTCATAACCGCTGAAGTTCATATTCGGGAAGAAGTCCGCTTGACCATGAGCTGCTGCCACAACGTCCAAACGGAATACGTTTCCGTACGTTTCGTCCGCCTGCGCGTTCGCTGTCGTGGAAGCTGCACCTGTATTGGTGTTCGCCTTTAATGTTTCCGTTCTTGCGTCAAACAACGTTGCAAAGCCCTCTATCGCTGTTATGCAAGCATTCAGCTTTTCCGTCAACTCCGTAGAGATTTTTGCTTTATCCGTTTCGGAAAGTGCATCATATTTTGCCTTTACTTCCTCAATCGCCGTAATATCTTTCGGGATTGCTACGTCTTCAGCCGCAGGCAATGCTTTAATCGCCTCGCTGATAAATACCGTCGACAATGCTTCTACCAATGCATTGAGTTTTTCCGTTTGTTCCGCAGAAACCTTTTCCTTTGCCGCCTCCGACAAATTGTCATACGCTGCTTTCGCTGCCTTGATATTTTCTTCGTCCGCCGAGGTTATGTTGGAAACCTCGGGCAATGCGTCAATCATTGCAAGTACGGGTTCTGCTTCCAAATCGATCAATTTGCTTTCCAAAAGAATCAGCTTGTTAACGTTGGTTACTTTTACCTTTGCCGAATCCGACAATCCGTCGTATGCAGCTCTTGCATCCTCAACAGCCGCTTTATCAGCAAGCGTAACGGTTTCAAGCGTAGGCAACGCTTCAATCATCGCAATCACAGGCGAACTTTCCAACTCGTTCAATTTCGCAATCAACGAATTGAGTTTTTCCACGTTCGTTACCAAAGCTTTTTCTTCTTCGCCGAGCGCATCATACGCCGCTTTCGCCGCATCGACCGACTCTCTGTCCGCAACCGTTACATTTTCGACTTCGGGAAGTGCCTCTATTGCTTGGATAACGGGATCTGCCGTCATGTATGTACCGTAGAAGCTTGTCACTTTCCAACCGCTGACAACGTCTGCGCCTGTAACCACTACGTAGAATACACCGCCTTTCTTGTAGAAATCGGCAACGGAAACCTCTACCTTCGTCCACTCTCCTGCGGTTAAGGTCGTCGTTTGGCTGGTTTGCCAATCTGCAGTATAGGCTACTACGCGGTAATCTTTTTCCGCAGGATTATATACGTAGAAGAATACCTTACCAAGCCCTTCCGTATTCAAATTCTTTGCATGGAAGTCAAAATCAACAGCAAGCAAACTTTGTACTTCAAGCAAATATACTTCCCCATACGTTTCGTCAATCCTCGTTGTAATCGTACCCGTCCAATCCATGCCGTTGCCGTCTTTGGTCAACGCGTCTTTGCCTGCTTCGAATACAATTTTATAATTTTCAATCGCTTTTGCAAGCGCCTGCAATTTTTCAACTGCCGCAGGATCAACTTTGGCCTTATCCACTTCGGTCATTCCATCATATTCCGCTTTCGCATCATTGATTAAATAGATGTATTTCTCGCCATCGCCTTGTGCAAATTCTTCCATGGAAGGCAATGCAGAAATCTTTTCTTCTACAATCACCGAAGAAAGAATCGAATAGCAAGCATTTAATTTCTCTACCTTAGCCGTTTCCACTTTTGCTTTTGCTTCAGGCGAAAGTGCGTTATATGCCGCTTTTGCCGCCATAACAGCTTCTTTATCCTTGGAAGTAAGCGCATCAGCCGTCGGCAACGCATCAATCATCGCCATTACGGGAACTGCTTCCAGCTCGTAAATTTTATCTTCGCTGTCAGTAAGCTTATCAATATCTTCAATCGCCGCTTTTGCGGAAGAGGACAAATCTTCATACGCCGCTTTCGCTGCCATAACCGCCGCCTTATCTTCATAAGTCAAAGCGTCCAATGTCGGTAAAGCCGTAATCATATCGTTTACTTCTTTTGCAACAACTTCTGCAGTTACGCCAAAGAAAGAGGTCATCTTAAACTCGCCTTCAAGGCTTACTGCACCACTGATAACAAAGAATACCTGACCCTTAAAATCATATTCGAAGTATCTTGCATTGAGCTCGATTTTTGTCCACGTTTTTGCAGGAAGCTGTACCTTTTTCAAATTCCAACTATTCCAACCGCCATGGAAGCCTGCCGACAGTTCTACATCCATAGGATTGTACAACCAGTAAACGACTTTACCGTATCCATCTACGCTGATAGCATTGTGCTTAAGCCCCTGTTCACTCGTCTTAGGAATATTAATCGACCAAACGCCGCCATACGTCGCATCCTCTGCGGCAAGTACCGTCGGGCTACTACCGTAATACCCTCTGGAAATAAAATCTGTTCTTGCATCGTACAAAATGCCGAAATCTTCAACCATCGCAAGGCATGCATTCAATTTTGCAACATTTTCTGAGGAAACACCCGAAGACTCTGCGTCATACAATCTCTTCGCGTAGAATACCTTTTCCACAAAGGCAACGTGATTATCAAAATTCTCTTCCGTGATTTTATTCACGCCTTCAGGAGCAGTAAGCGAAGTGAGCACTTCGTTTACGTTCACGGGCGGCAAATCTTCCGCACCCATTTTCGCAACGATATTATCCACGTAGAAGGTGTTGGGAGTATCCACATCGAACCGCAAGGAAACCCCTTTGATATAATCCTTTTGCGCATACGAATATTCCGTTAAATCAATACTAACGGTTGCCCATTGCCCTGCCGCAACACTCGTTTTTTCGGCAAACAACGTTGACCCATCGTGCGTTTTCATATGTAATGAAAATCCTGCCGTTTCTGCATTCGGATTATAAACGTCCACGGAAACGGTGCTGATTTTTTGCGCGTTCATATCCACAGCAGAAGTATGTTCAAACAGCAAAAACGCCTCGTGATATGCGCCTTGCACGTTTTCGTATTTCAAACTGCCCGTTCCTTCCGAAACGAAATCAGCTTGACTGTTGATATCCATTATAAACGCATCCGTCGGCAAAACGCCAATAGGTTTGATGGCATACAAATCGTCTATGCTGTTAAAACCGCTGATGAGATATTCGCTCTTTTCAATGGGCGTTTCTTCACTGCTTGACGAGCTTGAATCCTTTTGCAAGAATTTGCAACCACTCGCAAAGCACATTACCCCTATGCATATCGAACCTGATAACAATATTTGAAGCCAACGATTATTTTTCTTTTTCATGTTGTCACCCCTTATTGAATATCAAACCACAAATCGCCGATGGCGATCTTTCTATCATTTGCAAGAACGGTACCCGTTTCCGTCAATACGACATTTTCAAAGCTGATTTCAACCCCCGTAACTTCAGCCCAATTCACGCTGTATGCGTTACCGATATGCATCACGACTTCTCTATCGTTTTCTACACCGCAATAGTTGGTACCAATTACGATTTTACCACTCGCAGTAAGCAAGGTAATACGCATTTCCAATTCCTCATATCCTACGTTTTCATACGAGAAACGGAGCGTCTCCACATTCGACAAACCGCTGACCGCATACGTAATAGAAGGACGTAAGAAATCTTTGTAATCGGGATCGTCAATCGCCTTGATTGTAACAACCGTCTTACCATCTACGACCTCTTTCGTGCTACCTTCGCTGAGCGTAATCGTATCCATAGAGATTACCTTATGTGCACCAACCGAATAGGTATATTCGTTATCGCCTGCCTTTATCGTGAATACAGCCGCATCAACACCCTGTTCTACGGTATAGCAATATCCATCGCCCTGTTGCACGCCAGTCACCGCCGCATCGTTCACCGTCAAAGCGCTTGCCGTCGTATAAATATTCAATACCTTCTTCCCGTCTTTTTGTGAAAGATTTACTACCAACTCATCTTCATTTTGGATTGCCAAAATTCTGTTTGCGAGCTCTGCCTTTGCTTGATAAACGAGAGAATCGTTTGCATACGCCTGCACGCCATTGAACAGTTCATTGTAAAGGTCTGCAACGTAATCGTTGAAATCAAGCTCCACACCATATTTTTCGGCTTTTTCTTTCAGCAAGTTTTCATACACGCAAAGCATATCGTAATCGTCCATGCCGTCACGATAAGAAGTAAGACGAACACTTGCAAACGGCGTTTTGCTACCGTAATATTTGCCAGGATAGAGCAAGAAACCGTCGCCATTCGTTTGGTTATAACGGCTGGCATCGCCATAAATATCTACGTATGCGTTAGGATTTTCATCATGCATCATGCTGTATTTATTTACCGAATAATACAAATATCCGTTGATGTCATACGCCTTATTCATCCAACCATTTACACGCATACCCAGCGTTGTATCATCAATATGGAAGGTGGGATAAGGATAATCGGGGTCACTGCAGGAATACGCCCACAAATCCCCGTTTGCATTTTCCACCGCGGCATCTTGATAACGCTGCGCCGTTGCCCTATCGTCAAACAAGCTGATGTATGGACAGAACGCCGTATCAAAATCAGCCACCCATTCCGCATTGTAATGCACGTTGGTGAATACCGCTGGAATCGTCTTGACCGC
The DNA here is from genome assembly GCA_045594025.1 of Candidatus Scatosoma sp. GTDB lineage: Bacteria > Bacillota > Clostridia > Christensenellales > Borkfalkiaceae > Scatosoma. The sequence goes on along the minus strand of JAZNXS010000035.1, from coordinate 24,348 downwards.
TTCCAAAATCCGCGCTTGTAATTCAGGCGACTTTTGATTAAATTCCAAGTCCATTAAAAGCTTATTTGCCGCCGCCTGCAAAGTTTTCGCATATTCACCGTTTTCCTTGAAGAAATTAACGGACGGTGCTTTACGTTCGGGCACAATATCTGCTTCATCATAAGTTGACGGATAGAAATATGCATATTCGATATACATATTTTCTTCCGCGGACTGATTGGCAAGCCACATGATATATTCCACTGCTTCCTGGAAATGCGTATTCGCTTCCTCTGCTTTATACGTCAAAGGAAAATCCACAGGAATTACAATGGAAGCCGCATTTTTATGTGCAAATCTATCCACGCTTTCATAAAAATGTTCTTCCTCGTAAATATCCCTAACAACGTACGTATCAGCCTTGTATTCCTGCAAGAAATCAATATATGCATCTACAGTTTCTTTGGTGTTATTATATTCCCCTGCCGGAAGCTGGTCACGGTAAATGAGGAAGGAAGATTGGAAAGTTCTTCTTCCTGTATATTCGATATCCCACACTTCAACACTGACGGGAATATTTTGTTTTTCCCCGTCAATTTCCAAAACGAAATTACCCGTATAAACGCCTGCTTCCAAGCCCTCGGAGTTAAACTCTATCGTCACCCCTTGATTACTGTCTGCTTTTACCACGTTTTCCCCGTATTTAACAGCGATATCCATAGGAAGCAGCATATCGGGAATGGCATCCCCTGCATTATAAGCAGAATTACCGTTGTAATTTCTAGAAATATCTATATATTTTTGATGATAAATGGAAATATTTTCCGCAGGGAGCACCGTTCCGTTGGCATTTTTTAATTCGCCTTTGGTGAGCTTATAAGAGACCTCTGTGTTAGAAGTGAGCACCAACTGTGCACCTTCATATTCTCCGCGCATCATCTGCACGGAGATTTCCGCAGGCAACTGTGTATATTTTTCGTTTTTCGTCGTCTGACGTATCACTTTTGCCGTGTTGTACGTACTCCACACATTCACTTCTTTCTGGATTTTCTCCATGCTTTCATCGGAAGAAGAGCTGTTGAGAAAGGGCAAGCCTTCACAACCCGTCATAAGAAACGCCGATACAGCCATAATGACCGCTAGCATTCTTTTTTTCATAATTTTGCTCCTTTTTTTATTATTTACAGCTGTTTGCAATCGAAGTCCATCTGGTCTTAATATCTTTTTGATTATCTGCAATAATGCTTGCTACGGAATCCCCTTCCACAATACGGTGTACCGCATTGGAAGAACCGTTATAGTAGTGCAAATTAACGCCGCCAAGACTATAAACCTTTGCTTTATCGTAAAAGTTGTAATTGGTGAACGAGCTTTCCGCCATTGTATCATTTACAGATTTCGTGAAGGTGGAAAGCGTGATACTTTCATAACCCTTCGTCGGAGCTGCAGGCAAAGTAGCCCCCTTTTGCGCCTTGTAATAAACGTTCAAACCTGCATCCGAATACATATATTTCAAAAATGCCTTAGCCTGATCCAAATGCGTCGCATACGCAGGAATAATTGCCGTATGGTCTTCACCGCTACGCGTATAGGAAACTTGACGAGCTTCTCTTACCTTTTCCACGTCAGCTTCCGTTGCATAGGACGGAGCGCCGCTGTTATCACCAATGGTGGGATGCGCATCTACGAAAGCCACCAATTCCGCCAAGCGGTCATCTTTTGCTTCTGCGGTCAGTCCTTCTTCTTTCGCAAAGGAAAGCTTATCCACAAGCGCACTGATTACAGGGGCTTTAATATAATCGATATTGTGCTGTTTCGCCGCGCCGTTCTTGTTCATTTCGATTTCCAACCAAGAACCGTTCACGCAGAACGCTGCTTGATCGAGTAAGAAATAACTCTGCATTGTTGTGAAGTCAAGAGAATCGCAATCTTTGTGATGATATTTATATTGTCCGTTCTCTTTCGTCAGCAAATCCGCAATAAAGTCCAAAGCAACCGTTTGTCCCTTATAATTATAAAGCTTATCGGAAAATTCTCCAATAGGGTCAAGACCTTTCTCTAAGTTTGCCATGCTTGCTTTACCTTCATATTGCGCAAGCCAAATAGAGAATACCGAAGTATAATATTCTTCACTCTTAGAATAGAGAATAGGTGCGATTTCAAATTGTGTTTTTCCTGCGCTCTTCGCATCTTTCGCCAACACTTTAATCTCATCGCAAAGTTCCAACCATTCGTTCGTCGTCAAAGGAACGTCTTCTTCCGTCAACCCAAGGGTATTCCAAACGTTTTTATTTCTAACGATCCCCATAAAACCGTCCGCCCAAGGCACACCGTAATATTTGCCGTTTACGTTCAAATAATCCGCGTAAGCGCTATCCATCTTGCTTTCCATGGTTGCACCGTTTTCACCCTCGTATGCAGACTGCCAAATATCGGTCAAATCTGCATAAGCACAGTCGAATTTGCCTGCACTCGTTACAACTTCGCCTTGATAACATACAGCATGGAAATCGGAAGGTCTGGTAAAGAAAATATCTGTCGTACCACTAAGCGATTCCATTTCGCCTTGAATGGCTTCTATGCCGTCCTGTCCTGCAAGCGGCGTGATGTTAAAGGTGGTATCGGGGTTTGCTTTGGTATAAGCATCCGTAAGCTGATACAGCCATTCTACACCATAACCAAGGTTTACCGCTTTGATATTGACTGCATTCGGATCGTTTTTACCGCCGCCGATACCTCCGCACGCACTAAGTGCACCTACCGAACCGATACTCATAAGAGCTGCCATAGAAAGAACAGCCAATCTTTTTGTTTTTCTCATTTTTTTTGCCTCCTTAAGAATGCTATTTTTTCATTTTTTCTTTTTATTTTTATAACGGATAAAGTTTATCCTTTCAATCCGCCGAGATGTACCTTTTCCATGATCGTATTCTGGAAAATCAGGAATAAGATCAGTACGGGCAATAGCGTTATCAAGACACCCGCAAACAAGCCTGGCATATTTGCCACGTATTTTTGATTTTCGCTGAATGCGTAAATACCGTACGAAAGGTTTGGATATGCGTTCATATACAGCAACGTAGATTCATAATCGTTCCAGCCCGCAATAAACGCCATAATAAACAATGCGGAAATACTGGGAAGCGCCATCGGCAACATGATATGGAAGAACGTCCTGAAATGCCCTGCGCCATCAATAAACGCCGCCTCTGCATACTCCCATGAAAGCGATTTCATAAACGCATACATATAGAAGAAATAACCGCCGAACAGCGAAATGCTTGTAATCATATTGACGGGATTATTGATAAAATTTAAATTATCCATCAAACGGTAGCTTGCGCCAGCCGAACCGTAAACGGGGAACAACGACACAAATATGCCAAGGTTGTAGATGAATTTGGTCAATTTCGAGCGATAAAAAACCAAAATATAACAAACCATCGTACTTGACATAATGGAAAGTATCGAACTCGTTACCGTTCTCCACATTGAATTCCACGTCATTACGGAAAAGGAATATCCTCTTAAAACTACTTCCAGTTGGTCGAATGCTTCAAAGAAATTTCTAAAATTCGGTACAGCCGTCCAATTCACCAATTTCTTTGCAAGTTTATCTATCATATATGCCGTATTGTCCGTTTTCAACGCACAAACAATTGCAAAATAGAAGAAAAACAATACATATACCGCATAGAGCATAAGCAGAGCAAACGCTATGGCGAAGACGATTTTTTCAGAATTTGATTTCTTGGAAATATTGCTTTTTTCACTTCTCATACCGTCTCCTCCTTTCCATATAATACTCTCTTTACCACCATAGCAATCGGGAATGACACCGCCGTCATTAAAATACCGAGCGCCGACGCCAAATACAAATCGGTTTTACCTGTACCTGCACCGCTGACAAGTTGATAAATATAAAATGAAAGCGTCATCGTTTCATTTGTCCCTTTTGTAAACGCAAGGATCGGACCCGTAGAACCAAGGAACCCTGCCGTTGCCAACATTACGATGGTCGCTACCGTCGGCCAAATCGTCGGAACAATGATATATATAAGCTCTTGAAACCAATTACAGCCGTCTAATTCCGCCGCCTCTAACATTTCATTGTTGATTCCCAACATCGCGCCGTTCAGCACAATCATATTCATACCAAAACCAAACGATAAGGTATAAAACAAAATCGTCCAAATCGCCGAAGATGTTTGTGTAATCGGGTCGATATACTCCCAGCCAAACTGCGAATACAAAGCATCCAAAGGTCCGCCCGGTCCAATCGCATTTTTGAACAAAATAACCAAAGCAGAACTGGTGATAATGTTCGGTAAATAGGTAATCATTCGAAACATCTTATAGCAGGCTATTTTTTTATAGATGAAGTAACTCATTAAAATAGATATCGGCATACCGATAATCATACCTGCTATGTAAAAAATAATGGTGTTTCTAAATGCAATGAGTAGCGTGCCGCCGTTTGAGGCTTGAAACAAACTGAAAATTTGTTTAAAATTATCAATCCCCCAATCCGTCACCCCATAGCCTTGTCCATAGACGGGACGTTGAAATGCCATTAAAAATGAATCAATATTTACGTAAAGGTAAAATACTAAAAAATTTAAGACAGGGAAACCTAAAAAACAAAAGACAAAAAAGTTTCGGTCAAAGCGCTTTTTTCGCCTTAATTTTTCGCGTTGCATATCTATACTAATCTGTGCATCGTTATTTATCACTTTCCGCCTCCTATCTTATAATTGACTAACCGTTACAAAACCACAATATACATTATACTGCGAGCCCCACGTCGCATAAGGCAATAACTCTTCTTCTAATTCGGGAATACGTTCTATCTTATTCTCCAAATATTCTTGCAAACGTTCTACACAATCGGCAAGTCTTGCTTTCAATCCGCCAAGACGCATTTCCTGAATATCCCATCCGTACGGCTTATTATCCTTCATCCATACGGTGCGTAAGGTGTTTCTGAATACTCCGACACGCCTTATCGTTTCTTCATAATCGATAATCAATGCCTTTAATGCTGTCTTATCCCCCGCCTTATACGCTTTTCTTGTCCTTAATCCAAGCTCCGCCTTCAACTCCAATACTTTGCAAAGCGCCGCAAGATTATCATACAAGTAGGAATACTCGCCCATTCGCGCGCCAACTTTTTCCAATTCATTTGCATACTCACCAAAGGGAACAGGCGCAAACGGCTCGAACGCCTTGTCTTTTAAGCCAAGAAAGCAATCGTTATATAAAAGCACTTTACAAGCATTATCCGTCTTTTTCATTTCCGGATTGCTTTTGTTTTTGTTTGGTAAATCCAACGACATAAAGTCGTCGAAATTCAACTGAAATAATTCAAAAAAACCTTGCTTGATTTTTTCTTCATCAAAATTGCCTTCCGCGTACTGTTTGATTGCATACAAGGACGGAAGTACGGAGAAATAGGAACAATCGTGTCCATCATCTCCCCACATAGTAACCAGTACGTTTTGCACCCCATGCCTTCTTACTTGTTTCATAGCAGGCAGCATGGATTCCAATGAAAAACGGTTATGTGGTGCAAATCCGTTCCACGTCCAAGCACCGCCAGCAAACCAGAGCTCTCTTTCAAATCCCTTGTGGGATTGAAGCATCTCGTCGTACATTTCTTCGTCCGTCCCATAATAATCCCAGTAGCAAAGCTCTACTTCTTCAGGAACTTTTTGGCATACTCTTTGTGGAATTTTCACACCCTTTTTCCAATACTCGCCGCGATTTGCAAGCTTGAAAAACATATCGCTCCACATATGTATCTTAAAACCGTATTTCCCTGCAATTTCAACGACCTTTTCCAAATGCCTAATCAACAGTTCATACCGATCCGTATAACCATGTTTATCCAAATATTTCCCAAGCCCGATATTATGCGCCTCGTCAAAACCAATGTTTACTTTTCTCGAAGTAAAAGATTCCGCAATCGACGCAAACATCTTATCGATAAGTTCGTAAGTTTTCGGCTCGTCAACAAGCAAAATATTGTCGATATCAACAATATCGGCATAGTGTGGAATTTTGACCAAATTTGTCAAATGTGCCAACGTCTGTATCGCAGGAACGAGCTCTACCCCTTTGGATTTCGCATATTCGTCCATCTCACGTATCTCGGCTTTTGTATATCCACCGCGCAAATACCCAAAATACGGTTCGCTTTCGATTTTATACATATCATCGATACACAATTCCAAAAGGTTATAGCCCATCTTGGATAAATTATCTATCAAATCTTTTACCCGTTCAACTTTCATAACTCCATTGCTGGCACAACAGATCAATGCTCCAAAATTTTTGTACTGCATAACTTCTTTCCTATAAGCATTTCATTTTTTTATTATTTTCTATTATATATTGTAGCATAAAAATTAATTGTTGTATATAGAGAAAATAGACCTTTTATGGTAATTTTTTGCCTTTTAGTGGATAATTCTTCCATTTTTTTAAGAATGCTTGCTTTTTTTAATCCACTATGATATAATGCAATTATGGTTACGTTTGATTTGCAATTATTCAATAAATTATTATTTAGCTTACAGACACTTACAAAAACGAGCATCTCTTTTTTCAATGAGGACTTCGAGGGCACGTTTGCATGCACCTCCCCTATGAATACATTATGCCGTCTTGTCAAAGATCACACGGAAGAACGGTGTATTGAATCAGACCATAATGCCTTAATGCATTGCAAATGCGACGAATGCACCGATCGCCACTATCTTTGTCATTTTGGCATGAAAGAAATGGCTTTCAAAATGGCAAATCACAATGAAACCTATGGCTATATTATGGTCGGCCCATTCAAAGACTCGCAAAATCAAGCCGACGTATTACAAAATATTGAAAAGTTTTGTGCGGAATACAATATTGACAAGCAACTTATGTTAGACGCGTATAACTCCATGCCGAGTTTCTCACAAGAAAAATTCGAGGCCATCAAGGTTATTATCCACACAATGTTCGATTATGCCGTCAATAAAAATATTATCACAATGAAGCATACGCTTTTTGAAACAGTGATTACTGCACACGTAAACGCACATTTAAGCGACGACCTTTCCTTGGATGCACTTTGCCGCCATTTCTATCTTTCCCCCAAACAATTACATTCCATTATCAAAAAAGCGACTGGGTTACCGCCAAAACAATATATCATCCAGCAACGTATCAATGAAGCAAAAAGATTGATTACAACAACCGATATGCCAATGCAAAGCATTGCGGAAGCTGTAGGGATACCTGATTACAGTTACTTTATCAAAGTATTTAAATCTATAACGGGAAATACCCCCACTCATTATAGAAAAAATCAATAAAAATGACGAGAAATGATAAATTTCTCGTCATTTTTTGTCATTTTATTATCTTAATTTCCGCAGGTGCTTTTATATTCGTCTCAACCCTGCCCCCTTCATTTTTATGAAAAATCTCTACTTTGCCATACGGGGTAGGAAAAACGCCCTTACACCATTTCAAGTTTCCCAAGTCGGGATTTATCTTAATTTCTTCGCAGCCTGCCTTTACGACTTCTATGCCTAAAATCTTCTCCATGAGGAACGGTACGGGTCCGCAAGACCAACCGTGGCAAAGAGAATGACGAAACCCTTTATAACAAAATTTCCCGAAATCGCCGTGTAAATCCAACTTGCCCTCGGGCGTAAGCTCATCGATTCTACCGCTATTTTTCAGCCAATCTATATCAAAATCTTCCCAAAATGATGTAGCACCGCGCTCCAACATTCCACCGTAATATAATTTCATCAATTCTAACGCTTTTTCAACGCTTTTGCTTTCTGCAATCGCGCGAAAAATGAAATAGCTCATAAACGTTGAAAAGCCTTTCGCTCCATCTTGCGTTAATTTTTCAGCCGCTTCCTTGCCATCTATCTCCCCCGAAAGATAGCCAAAGGCAATTACCTGTTTTGCGGTGAGTCCACTTTCTCTTTTCTTTCTTAAACGAGCAAGAAGTTCGTCGCATAAAGGATTAATCGACTCCCCAAGTTGTGTATATAGCATTTTCAACTCTTCTAATGCAAGAATATATAAATATCGATTACCAGGACGCGCATCTTGTGTTCCTTTTGTTGGCCAATCAAAGAAATCGTCATCGCTATAACTGTGCGAATAATCGATTTCTCCGTTTGCCAAAATACAATCGTTCAATAATTGCAATATTTCATCTACATAAGCCAGCTGTCTTTTTATAAATTCCGTACGTTTCGTCTTTCTATAATACTCGCATAAAATTTTAATAAACCAAACAGAGTAGGTGGGAATACCGCTGAACCACTGCGGTATCGGCGTTCTATCCACAGAGGCTTGCAATGCCTCCTCAATACATTCATCCGCCCCGAAAATATCGGTGATTGCAAGGACTTCGGGAAACATATCCCCCATCCAGACCAAACGATCTCGCTTTATCCCGTCCCAAAGACTGTTTTGCATATTCAGGAACACCGTATATCTTGCCGTGTCGAAAATTTGATTGATAAGCGGATCGTCACACTCAAACGAGCCTATATAATCAATATCTCTATGAATAAATACCGCATATACGTTAATTAAGCAATATTGCGCCTCTTGCTGTAAGAAGTCTATACGTAAAAAACGGAATCCCGTCTGTCCGTATTCTTGATCTGCGAAAGTCGGCAATACTGCTTCAAAATCACGGACAGCATGGTCATTTGACGCTCCTTTTTCGCCAATTTCAGCGCACGTTTCCCCCACCGATTCACCAAAGCGCAAACGAATTTTCGGCGAAGCACAACCTGCCTCATAATAAGACGTGATCAAACGCACACCGCCGTGCAATTCTTTACCGAAATCCAAAATAATATATCCCTTTCCCTTGCAATTAAGCGTTTTCGGCGCATTGAAAAAAACTTGCTTTTCTTGATTGACAAGCAAGGCTTCTGCATTCTCTATATTATCTGATTTTGCCACCACTCTAATCGGGCGCAAATAATCTCTTACAAGGTTACTTCTCATAAAAACCTCCGTTTTTATTATACCAATTTTCCTTTTAATGTCAAGGCTTACTTTTCTTTTTGGCAAAATTCTCCTAAAACATTTCTCAATTTTTATATTTTGATATCAGCTGTAAAATCCTACCAACTCAAAGCCGTTATATCGCGTAAAATCAACTTACATCCTATTCAGCTTAAACTATAATTAAAATAAACATTAATCAACGTTTTTTTCTCTTTTCTCGCATATTCATACGCAAACATTATTCCGCTCGCAGTTTGTGAAGCTTCGTTGAAATAGATGAAAACAAAATCGCTATCATCAATCATTAGTTGATTACGTTCCACATAAGATGCGCGTCCGGCTGAGTTTACTCGGTCGGATTTTTTATCGCTTCGTATTCCAACACTTGTTCTTTTCTCCCTGTAATTCCTTCGATTTGACGAGTTAAATCCATACCTACCCCCACCAAACACCCTGTTTCATGCTTACAAAGATAGGCGTTTCTGCGAATATGCGGATATTTTTCTTTCAGCTCTGTCACGACCATATGCCACAGTTTATCAAATATGATCTGCGCCCCAAAAGTTTGCTTAACTTTTGGGGCGCAGCTTCTTATCCCTTATTTGAAATCCCTTTTCTTTGTTAGCTGCGGTACAAAAGTTGAGGGCTGACGGTTTAACTTCCGTCAGCCCTTTTCATATTCCTGCGATTAATTTTATCCCAGTACACTTTGCTGTAATATAGTTTTATATAGCTGTCATTTTTTATTAGGGTATCGCATGTGATCGTATAATTCACCGTTTATGTAAAAAGGGCGGACAAATGTCCGCCCTTTCTCTTTTAGTCTTCCAACCCTTCGTTGAGCTTTGCAAGAAGCGCATCCAAATCCTCGCCGTGAACAGCGACTGCTTCCGCCACGGTTTCACCGTGCGCCATTGCACAACCGAAGCAATGCATACCTGCCGACATAAGAATTTCGGGAGCGTTGGGATTGATCTGCAGGCAATCTGCAATCAACGTATCTGCCGTAATTTTAGCCATTGTATTTATCTCCTTTTTTATTATTTTCTATTATTATTGTAACACTTCTCCGCCGCTTTCAAACAAAAAACGAACTAAAAGTATTTGCCTAAGAATTTTTTAATCGGTTTCCCACTTTCAACACGGACATGGGTACCGGAAAGCACGTCTTTCGTAATCTCTTCCGCGCGCAGCCATTCTGCGCCGTACCCCTTCTCTATCACTGCTTGTTTCGCCTCGGCATACTTCGGCGAACGCCTATCCATATCATGCGCGTCCGTCCCTATACAATGCACAAGACCATGCTTTAACAGTGCAAAGGCAAGCTTGCTTTCCCGTTTATCCAAAAAGGAAGGCGCATTGACTTGAAGCAAGCAACCCATATACGCTAACTCAGAGGTTAAGCGTGGATTTTTTTGCACCTCGGTATAACGTTCCACATGCGCAATAATCGGGGTGTATTCCGTTTCACGAATAAAATCAAACAACTTCTCCATTAGGTCATGGTTCCATTTACTCGTAAAGGGAAATTCGATCAAGATATACTTCGTACCCTCAATACCCAAAGCGCAAAGCTCTTCATATTCCGCCATATTCATTCCCGTAAAATGCACCTCTGCGCCAAGGCGCACCTGCATCCCTTGCGGAATTTCTTCTTTTAATCGTTCGAATATCGTGTTACGGCGCTTGATAAACTCTGTCGGGCTACTCCGTTTTCCGTAGTAGTGCGGCGTGAGCACCACCGTATTTACGCCCTGCTGCTGCAAGCTGTTTAACATAGCAACCGACGTTTTCGTGTCCTTTGCCCCATCGTCTATATGCGGCAAAATATGGGTATGTATATCAACCATCATTTTCCTCATATATCATGTTCTTATTTAAAATAACGAACGCCGCTTTCGAAAATCTTCATATCGAAGTTCCCTTCTACGTTCTTATAGAGGTTATCTCCGATACGTTCGCTATGTCCCATTTTACCCAGCACTCTACCGTCGGGCGAGGTAATACCTTCAATCGCCCACATCGAGCCGTTGGGGTTAAACGGGGATACCATGGTCGCGTTGCCGCTTAAATCCGCATACTGCGTAGCAATTTGCCCGTTCGCTTTCATCTTCTCAAGCTCTGCAACGGGAGCAACGATTTTCCCTTCCCCATGCGATATGGGGACCTTGTAAATTTCACCCACCTTACAAGCGGATAACCAAGGCGAAAGATTGGATGCAATGCGCAAATCCACCACCGTCGAAACGTGACGGGAAATATTATTGAACGTAAGCGTGGGCGATTCCGCCGTCATTTCCTTGACGTGGCCGTACGGCACGAGTCCAAGCTTAATCAGCGCCTGGAAACCGTTACAAATACCCAACACCAAACCATCTCTATGATTTAAAAGTTCTTCCACCTGCTCTGCAATGTACGGATTGCGGAAGGTGGTTGCTATAAATTTACCGCTGCCGTCCGGTTCATCACCGCCGCTAAAGCCGCCGGGGAACGCGATAATGTTGGCATTTTTGATCGCTTTCACAATCTCTGCAACGCTTTCTTCAATATCCTGCGCACTGCGGTTACGCACGACTACCGTTTGCACCTCTGCGCCTGCCAAGCGGAATTTTCTCGCCGTGTCCAACTCGCAATTCGTGCCGGGGAATACAGGAATAAATACGCGAGGCTTCGCCGTCTTCGTTGCAACGTTTACGTACTTCGTCCCTGCGGTATAATCACAATCGACTGCCGTACCCGTAGCCGCCGCCGTCGTTGCAAACACGCTTTCTAAAGGCTGCATATACGCCTGCGACGCCGTATCCACAGATACCGCTTCATCACCGCAAACGTACGATTCACCGCATACCTGCCCTATATATTTCTTCGAAACGCAGCTGCAAAGCTCGTTTTCGTCCTTCAAGGAAACAACCAAATCGCCATACCCTTCGCTATACAACTCATCTGCGTTAAGGCTAAACTGAACGCCAAGCGAATTACCAAGTGCGGACTTAATGACCGCCGCACCAACACCACCGTTTTCCACAACGGTAGCAAACGTAATGTTGCCGCTTTGGATATTTTTATACACTTCCTCATACACTTTCTTGAGCGCACTGAAATCAGGCACGGCATTTTCGTCTTTGGGTACGGGAATATGGTACAACTTTTCGCCGCCTTTCAATACGTTCGTGATGAGTTGACTTGCTTTTGCCGGAGCAAGCGCAAACGAAATGAGGGTGGGCGGCACGTGAATGCTTTCAAACGTACCACTCATGGAGTCCTTCCCCCCGATCGCGCCGAGTTCTAAGCCCATCTGCGCGTATACCGCGCCCAAAAGCGCAGAGGCAGGTACGCCCCAAACCTTTGCGTCCTTTGTCATTCTTTGGAAAAATTCTTGCAAGGTCAAGCGAACGTCGCTATATTTTGCGCCCGTTGCCGCCACCTTGGAAACGGATGCTACAATGGAATAGATTGCGCCAATAAAAGGACTGGTTTCCATAAGATAAGGAGAATAACCGTATGCCGATACGGTACAAACGTCCGTTTCGCCGCCGCAAATTTTCGCTGCCATCGCAATCGCAGGCGTGCGCTGCGTTTTACCGCCCCAAGGCATATAAACCGTCCTCGAACCAATGGTGGAATCGAAGGTTTCGGAAAGCCCTTTCTTTGCGCATACGTTTAAATCGGAAAGCACCTTTTTCGTTTCCGCCGCAAAGGATACGCCCGATTTTTGACGGAACCATTCGCTAATACCGTCCGTAATCTCTACGTCCGTTTCTTGTTTTACGCCGTTGGTATTCAGGAAATCGCGGGAAATATCCACTATTGCTTTTCCCTTTAAGAACATCTTCATGCGCCCCGTGTCCGTAACGACCGCCACGGGCGTTGCGGAAAGATTCTCTTCCGCTGCCAACGCAATAAAGGCATCTACGTCCTCTTTTGCGATCACAACCGCCATACGTTCCTGCGATTCGGAAATCGCAAGCTCCGTCCCGTTTAAGCCCTCATACTTCTTAGGCACTTTATCCAAATCAATGTCAAGTCCGTCTGCAAGCTCGCCGATCGCAACGGATACGCCGCCTGCGCCGAAGTCGTTACATTTTTTAATCTTTCTCGTCGCTTCCTGATTCAGGAACAAACGCTGCAGCTTTCTTTCCGCAAGTGCGTTGCCCTTTTGCACTTCCGCGCCGCACGTTTCTACCGAGTGCGTATCATGCGCCTTCGAAGAGCCCGTCGCGCCGCCGCAACCGTCTCTTCCCGTCGCGCCGCCAAGGAGAACGATGACGTCGCCCGCTTTAGGTGCTTCGCGATATACCATATCCTTTCTCGCGCCGCCGACAACAAAGCCAGTTTCCAAACGCTTTGCTTTGTAACCCTCGTGGTAAACCTCGTCTACGATACCCGTCGCAAGACCGATTTGGTTGCCGTAGGAGGAGAACCCTGCCGCCGCGCGTTGCGTGATAACACGCTGAGGAAGCTTCCCTGCCAACGTATCTTCCAGGCTTTCCCTAGGATCGGAAGCGCCCGTAATACGCATTGCTTGATATACGTACGTTCTGCCGCTTAAGGGATCGCGAATCGCGCCGCCAAGGCAGGTCGCTGCGCCGCCAAACGGTTCTATTTCCGTAGGATGGTTATGCGTTTCGTTTTTGAACATAACCAGATACTGTTCTTTCTTGCCGTCAATTTCCGCCTGAATTTGAATGGAGCAAGCATTGATTTCGTCTGAAATATCCAAATTGTCCAGCTTGCCGTCCTTTTTCAGTTTCTTCGCCGCGATTGTTGCCAAATCCATAAGACAAGGATATTTGTCGGGGCGGTTGCCGTTCAATTCCTGATACAAGTCTTCGTATAAATGATACGCTTTCTCAATCGAAGGGTTCTTCGAGGTAATTTTTACATTTTTCAGCTCGGTTGCGAACGTCGTATGTCGGCAGTGATCCGACCAATATGTGTCGATTACCTTCAACTCCGTCTCCGTAGGATTGCGCTTTTCACTCTTAAAATAATCACGGACAAAAATCAAATCGAGCGCGCTCATGGCAAAGCCGACGTTCTTATGATATGCGGTAATTTCCGCATCCGACATCGCGATAAACCCGGCTACGTCCTCTACGGGCGCGCCCTCTACAGCTTCCCTCGCAAGCGTAGTGGGTTTTTCAAACCCGACCTCCTCGCTTTCCACAGGGTTGATGATATGCTTTTTTATGGCAGCCAGCTGTTCGTCCGTGACACCCTTTATCAAATACACCCTTGCGCACTTGATCAGCGGACGAGATTTTCTTGTCAACAGCTGTACACACTGCGCCGCGCTGTCCGCGCGCTGATCGTACTGACCTGTAAGATAGCTGACCGCAAACGCTTTATACGAGCTGGGAATTTCCAAGCTTTCAAGGTATACGTGATCGACGGGTGGTTCGGAAAAGACCGTACCCAGGGACGCGTTCAATTCCGTTTCGCTCAATCCTTCTACGTCATAGCGAAGCACCAAACGCAAATCCTCCGTTTGGATGCCAAGCAACGTTTTAATATCCGCCGCTTCCTTTCTCGCCTGCACGTTGTCCTTCTTTTCCACAAAAATTCTGTAAATCATAGTGAAGCTTACTCCTTCGCAATATCTCTATACTTAATGCCAATGTCTTTTCTATAATACATTCCGTCAAAGTGAATGTTCTGCGCGTTGGCATATACTTTTTTTCTCGCCTCTTCCACGTCCGCGCCCTTTGCGCAAACGCCAAGCACTCTGCCGCCGCTTGTAACCAGTTTTCCATCCTTGATCGCCGTACCTGCATGGCAAATCACAACGTCTTCATCCAAATTTCCAAACGTGATTTCTTTACCCTTCGCATACGCTTCGGGGTAACCGCCGCTAGCAAGCACCAAGCAAACGCAAGCGCCCGTTTCCCATTCGATTGTAAGATCGCCCAAACGCTCGTCTACGATCGCCTCGAAAATCTCCATCAAATCTGTTTTGAGCATGGGCAGAATAACCTGCGTTTCGGGATCGCCGAAACGAGAGTTATATTCAATAACCTTATATCCGTCTTTCGTCTTCATCAAGCCGAAATACAAAACGCCTTTAAACGTGCGCCCTTCCGCGTTCATCGCGTACATGGTAGGCTTCATGATTTTTTCCATGACCTCTTCAGCCGATTTTTTGCCAAAGAACGGCGCAGGGGAAAACGTACCCATACCGCCTGTATTTAAGCCTTCGTCGTTATCCTTTGCGCGCTTGTGATCGCAACTGGTGATCATGGGAACAATCGTCTTGCCGTCCGTAAAAGCAAGGCAGGAAACCTCCGGCCCTTCCAAAAACTCTTCCACGACAACCTTACTGCCTGCCGACCCGAATTTTTGATCCAGCATCATTTCCTTTAAGCCTGCCTGCGCTTCTTCGCGCGTCATGCAAATGAGCACACCCTTCCCAAGCGCCAAGCCGTCTGCCTTTAAAACAACAGGAATATTGCATTTCGCAACGTACGCTTTCGCCGCTTCGTAATCAGAAAACGTTTCGTAAGCCGCCGTGGGAATACCGTAGTTTTTCATGAGCTCTTTGGAGAATGCCTTACTCGCTTCGATGATCGCCGCATTTTTGCGTGGACCAAACGCGCGGTGACCGCGGCTCTCCAGCTCGTCAACCAGGCCAAGCGCCAAGGGATCGTCGGGCGTGACTACCGTAAAATCAACGTCTCCCTTGTGATCCACCCATTCGCCAACCGCTTTGACGTCGCAATAATCGACGTCCACAAGCTCGGCAAGCTCCGCAATCCCTGCGTTCCCTTTCATGGCGTAAATTTTATTTACCTTAGGCGATTTCGCAAGCGCCTGTATCACAGCATGCTCTCTGCCGCCATTGCCTATCACCAAAACGTTCATTATAGTCTCCTTTATCGTCTTATTTCTAACGCGACTGTTTCTCCTGCGTGCACAACGTAAGGTTTGCCCAAAAACTGAATATATACGTCAATCGACGTCGGATTTTTCACCAACGCTCCGTCCATGCTATAAATTAAGGAATCATACGCCTTAATATAATCGTAAATCTCCCCATTGGTCGCATACCAAACGTTTTCTCTTCCGCCGATAAATTTGCAGAAGTCTTCCATCATATTCCAGTTATCATCGCGATCAAACTCGTAAGAATGTCCCCATATGTAGAAAAGTAAAGGCTGATCATAGAAGAAATGCCTCTTATTTCCCCCCTGCAAGAAAGTCTCCGCAAGTTGCATCAAACGGGGATTTCTATGATGACAGGTCGCAGGCAAACGAAGCCAATCGGTAGGAATATCAAATTTTTCCGTGCTCACCACCGTACGCGCGTAATGAATGCCACAATCTTTTAACAATTCCACCACTCTGTCGTTGAGACTACCGTTCGCATATGCCATACCCTTGACTATTACGCCAAACGTATTTTCCAAAGCGCGGCGATTGTCAAGAACTTCTTGCAAAATCATAGTCTCGGGGACTTCCCCCAACGAATAATGATGCGAGCCGTGTACCGCTACTTCGTGACCATTAGGCAAATAAAGCGCCTTTACTTCTTCAATAGGCAAATGCCCTACTTCGTTCGTTTTACCACCGTTTAAGTTGAACGTTGCTTTTAAACCGTAACGGTTAAACATATCCACCAACCGTTTATCCGCGGGCTCTCCGTCATCATAGGAAAGGGTAAATGCTAATTCTCGATGCCCCGGAAAGCGCATAAAAGCATAACTCATAATTTTCTCCTTTATTCACTTTATGTCCTATTTTCTTATGCAGACCGCCCTGCCCTGCTTTACTACTCTGCCTTCGCAAAGCGCTTTCACACACTCAGGCAACATTTTATGTTCTTCTTTCAATATCCTTGCTTGCAAAGTTTCCGCAGTATCCTCCGCCTCGACGGGGACAGCCCTTTGCATCAAAATTGCGCCGCCGTCTACGTCCGCTTCGACAAAATGCACCGTCGCACCGCTAAGCTTCACTCCGTACTCGATTGCCGCTTGATGGACTTTCAAGCCATAGTACCCCATGCCGCAAAAGGAGGGAATTAACGACGGGTGAATATTGATAATGGCGTTTTCAAATTCCCGAATAAAGCTTGCAGGAACGACAAACAGCCAACCTGCCAACACGATATATTCCACGCCGCTTGCCTTTAACGTTTTTGCAATGCGCACGTAAAATTCCTCTTTCGTTTCCGCAGATTTATCATAAACCAACGTGTTAATCCCGTGCTTTTCCGCGCGAGAAATCGCACCGATTTCAGGTTTTGAGGCCACCAGGTATTCGATTGTGCAAAAATGTTCACGCTCGTTTGCGTCGATTACCGATTGAAAATCGGTGCCGCCGCCCGATGCGAATACTGCTATCTTTTTCATTGTACCGTTCTCTTATTTTAATATAACGCCCTTGCCTGCAACCGTTCTGCCAACGACGGCCACTTCTTCCCCGGTCGCCTTCAAGGATTCGATTGCCGCGTCTACGTTTTCAGGCGCTACGCAAACGATCATACCAATACCCATATTAAAGGTATTGTAAATCTGTTCGTCCGTGATTCCTGCGCGCTTTTGCATCACCTTGAATACGGGAGGTACGTCGTAAGATTTCATATCGATTTCTGCCGCTACGCCCTCGGGTAAAATTCTAGGAACATTTTCAATAAAGCCGCCGCCCGTGATATGTGCAATCCCTTTCACCTCTACCTTTTCAATAAGGGAAAGAATGCTCTTTACGTAAATTCTCGTCGGCTTCAACAGCACTTCTGCCGCAGACGCGCCCAGTTCGGGGTCATACGCCTCCAAAGCCGCTTTATCACTGTCACCAAAAAGCTTTCGAACAAGTGAATAACCATTGGAATGTACACCCGTGGACTTCAACCCGATCAAAACGTCGCCGGGGACGATGCTCTTGCCGTTGATTACCTTCTTTTTATCGACGATCCCCACCGCAAAGCCTGCTAAGTCGTACTCGCCGTCGGGATAGAACCCCGGCATTTCCGCCGTTTCGCCGCCGATGAGCGCACAGCCTGCCTGACGGCAGCCCTCTGCGATCCCTTTCACCACTTCTGCCTCCGATTCGGGGTAGAGTCTACCGCAAGCGTAATAATCCAGGAAGAATAAAGGCTTAGCCCCCTGGCATACGATATCGTTTACGCACATTGCAACGGCGTCGATACCGATCGTATCATGCTTTTCCAGTACGAATGCATACTTTAACTTCGTACCTACCCCATCCGTACCTGCTACGAGAACGGGTTCTTCCATCTTCTCGCCTGCGATCGAGTAAAAGCCGCCAAACGAGCCCAAATCCCCAATGACGTTGTTGTCATACGTGGATTTTACGTGCTTTTTCATGAGTTCTACGGCCTTGTAGCCTCTGGTTACGTCTACGCCGCTGTCCTTATAGGAAATTGCCATGTTATTTACTCTCCCTTTTGTATTTTTTTTGTTTCTTCTATATTTTCGGAAATTTTGCAATCGTACTTATTCGGCCCCAACTTTTTAGGTTCTTCCGTGGGATAATTCCCGTCGAAGCAAGCAGCGCAGTACCCTTTGCACGTACCCGATTCCGCAAGCTTGTCCACCACGTCCAAGGGCAGGAACCCAACCGAATCCGCACCGAATATTTTCGCCATCTCTTCCGTCGTATGGTTGCAAGCAATCAAGTCGTCACGAGAAGCGATGTCCGTGCCGTAGTAGCAGGGATTAAGGAATGCAGGAGCAGAGGAACGAATATGGATTTCCTTTGCGCCCGCGTCACGCAACAGTTTGACCACTCTAGCACAAGTCGTACCGCGGACGATGGAATCGTCTACCAAAATCACACGTTTTCCTTTCACCGTTTCCACCACGGGATTGAGCTTAATCCGCACCTTGTCTTCTCGAACATTTTGACCGGGGTCAATAAACGTTCTGCCGATGTATTTGTTTTTAATCAATCCTAAACCATAGGGAATACCGGACGCCTCCGAATACCCGATTGCCGCATCGATACCCGAATCGGGTGCGCCGATTACGACGTCTGCGTCCACAGGACAAGCCTTGGATAAGAATGCGCCTGCCCGTTTTCTTGCTAAATGCACCGAGCAGCCTGCAATCACCGAATCGGGACGGGCGGTGTATAAGTATTCGAATACGCAAAGCCGTTCGGGCTTTTCTCCACAATGCTCCGTAATCGATTGCACGCCCTCTTTCGTAAATACTACGATTTCCCCGGGCGCAATATCGCGAAGATGCGTCGCGCTGACTGAGGTCAGGGCGCAAGTTTCGCTGGAAACAACGTACTCGCCATCGTCACGTTTCCCATAGCAAAGCGGATGCATACCGTTTTGATCGCGAACGGCAATCAGCTTTTGCGGCGACATAACCAAAAGGGAATACGCCCCCTTTAATTTATCCATCGCCTTACAAACCGCCTCCTCGATCGAAGCGGAATGGATACGTTCCTTTATAATGACAGCGGAAATGATTTCAGCGTCGTTCCCCGTATGGAAAATCGAGCCTTGCAATTCCATTTCCTCTTTCAGTTCCGCACCGTTGACAAGCTTTCCATCAATAGCAATTGCCATTCTGCCCTTGCTGTGATTGACCACAATGGGCTCTGCATTGATACGGTCCTTGGTGGCCGCCGTGCCATAACGCACGTTCCCCAAAGCCATCTGCCCTAACCCTAAGGATTTGAGCACGTTTTGAGAGAACACCTCGTTCACCAAACCGGAATCTTTATACGCATGGAACACCCCGTCGTCGTTAACCACGATACCGCAGGAGGCTTGACCTCTGTGTTGTAACGCATACAAGCCATAGTATACGCTGGTGGCAACGTTTGCCGTTTCCGTTCCAAATATCCCGAATACAGCCATAATCTACCTCACTTACTCTTTTTCAGATTATAACAATTCTTGCAACGCAGCGTCGTCCGCGTTGATCTTCGTCTTCATCGCTTCCTTGTATTCTACTAATTTTTCTGCAATTTGAGGGTACTTAATCCCGAGAATCTGCAACGCAAGCAACCCTGCGTTTTCACCGCCGTTTACCCCCACCGTCGCCACGGGAATCCCTGCAGGCATCTGCACGATGGAAAGTAAGCTATCCAAACCACCCATCATATCCGTTTTTACAGGCAGACCGATTACGGGTAACGTCGTAAACGCCGCGATTACGCCGCCAAGATGCGCCGCCTTACCCGCCGCGCAAATTAATACCTCGATACCGTTCTTTTTCGCGTTCATGGCGTATTCGTGCGCCTCTTCAGGGGTACGGTGCGCGGAAATTACGCGCACTTCCGTATCCACGCCGAACTTCTTTAATACGTTCACCGCAGGCTTTACCACTTCAAAATCCGATTTGCTGCCCATTAAAATGCCGACTTTACTCATAGTTTTCTCTCCGTTTAAAAAAATGAAAACGGAGCGCAATGTTTTCGTTGCACTCCATTTTTTTACTATATTTGTGTAAGAGGACGCATTACGTCCGCAGAGAGTTTTGCATACAAAAAACGCCCTGCAATTCGTTGGGTTTTCGATCTTTGCAAACGTTTCATAAGCAGACCTCTCGTACAACTGTCCGTAAAATCTTTTGCATCACACCTACTCTACTATCATTATAACAAAATAAATTAAAAAATGCAATAGACGGACGGAATTTTTCTCGGTAAATTTGCTTTGTGAATTTTTCACAAAAACAATGATAAAAAGTGTTAACTTTTTAGGAATATATATCCTCTATCCGCTTGAACACTTCCCCGCAAAATTCGCCATCCAAAAAAGAATTTCAAGACTTGACAAAGGGAAATTCAGCTTGTATAATAATAGTATTCTGGTTCAACAAAACAAAGGAGACATTATGAAAAAGAAAGTTGTATTACTTGGCGACTCCATCCGTTTGTACTATGGGACAAAGGTTCCGCAAATGCTTGGCGAAGATTATGAAGTATGGCAACCTGAAGACAACTGCCGTTTTGCAAAATACACTTTGCGAATGCTCTTTGATCACTCTGCCGACATCCAGGGCGCTGACGTTATCCATTGGAACAATGGGCTTTGGGACACAACCGAGTTATTCGGTGACGGAACGTTCAGCACTGAAAAAGAATACGTGGAAAATATGTTGCGCATTGCAAAACTTTTGAAAGCGATTACCCCCAACGTTATTTTCGCAACAACCACCCCTACACATCCCGAATATCCGTATACCCACAACGATAAAATTCAACGCTTTAACGAGTTGATTGTACCGTTACTTAAGGACATGGGTATCGCAATTAATGATTTGAATGCCTTAGTAACCCCTCATCTTTTCGAGTATCTTTGCGAAGACCAAATCCATCCCAGCGAAAAAGGGATCGAGCTTTGTGCCAAGCAAGTAGTAGCCTCTATTAAACAATTCGACTAATAACTATCCCCCTAGAAAAGCGCTTCTTTTCTAGGGGGATTATTTTATACTTTCGTTTTATTCTTTCGGGATTTCGACCGTAAAAGTCGTCAGTCCGTTTTCACTACTCACCTCTACGCTTCCCTCGTGCAAGAGAACGATGTGCTGTACAATAGAAAGACCTATGCCGTTGCCCTCTTTTCGATCATGATGTTCTCCGCGGTAAAATTTTTGGAAAATACGTTCTTTGTCCTCATCCGAGACCGTCTCGCCCGTGTTGGAAACACAAATACGCAATTTCTCTTCCCTTTCGGCAATAGTAACCGTCAATGTGCCCTCGTAATCCGCAAATTTAATGGCGTTATCCAAGAGGTTGAACCATACTTGTTTCAGCATATCCTCGCTGCCGCAAATCATATACTCGTCAAAATCCAAATTTAAATTCAATTTTTTCTGCGCCCATTGCTTTTCCAAAAGCAAGATACACGTGCGCACCTGTTCGGATAAATTAAACTTGGCTTTATCCGTCAAAATCCACTGGCTTTCCACCTTGGAAAGATTGAGAATATTCGTCGTCATCGCAGAGAGCCTTTGCGCCTCTTCGCTGATAATATTCAAATATTCCAGTTGCTTTTCCTGCGATAAATTTCCCCTCTGCATCAAGCTGATTAAGCCGTTGATCGATACCAGGGGCGTCTTTAACTCATGTGAGAAGTTATTGACGAAGTCCGAACGTAAGATTTCCGTCCTCTGCAATTCCGACGCCAATTTATTGAAACCGTCGGAAAGGGAACGCATTGTTTCGTTTTTGCCATAGTCGAGGCGCACGGAATAATCCCCCTCGGAAAGCCGAGACAGACCGTCCAACAACTGATACGTGGGGTTGAGAATGATTTTTACCGCAATAAACGATAACCCGATACCCGTAACGATACTAGCCGCCACCCAAATGAGCAACACCGCCCAACTAGACGTTTCCAACATCTCCGCTGTGATTAAATCTGCGGAAATCAAGAGATATTCCAAAAGAAATACCACCACGGACGTCACAAGTAACACAAGCGCAATGACGATAATGAAAATAATATTCATTCGGGTTTTGACAGGATTAAACGGAAGCTTTATTTTCATACCTTTTTCACCGCCTTATAACCTAATCCTCGAATATTTTCGATTTCGAATTCCTCCCAGCCTTCAAAGCGTTTGCGAAGTCTTCCGATGTGTACGGTGACCGTCTCCCAGCCCGTTTCACAATCCATACCCCAAATTTCATCCATCAACTGAATACGGGTGAAGATTTTATCGGGATACGAGAGCAATTTATACAACAGCAAAAATTCCTTTTGCGGAAGTTCTTGCACCTGACCGTGCCCACTGACCGTGTAGGAATCGTAATCGAGCACCACGTCGCCGACAATGATTTTGCGTTCGTTAGCAATATGAGCGCGGCGCAGAAGCGCTTTGACGTGCAACAAAAGCTCTTCAGGATCAACGGGTTTGGACATATAATCGTCTATCCCTGCCAAAAAACCTTTCTTCCTATCTTCAGGGAGCTGCTTTGCTGACAGCATCAAAATGGGCAATTCTAGGTTGACGCTGCGAAGCACCTGCGTCAGCTCGTACCCGTTCATTTTCGGCATCATGATGTCCACGATTGCCAAATCGATATGTTCCGTTTCCATAACGGACAACGCTTCCTCGCCATGATTTGCCGTAAATACGGTGTAATGCTCCGATTCTAGAATTTCCCTCATCAAAAAACGAATATTTTTATCGTCGTCTACAACCAAAATATGAAACATAATTTTTTTCTCCGTAGTTTCATTATAACGCTTTTTCGAAAAAAAAGAAATCAAATTGACACACAAAAAGAAAAAACCCCTCTTGAAAGAGGGATTTACAATATGGCTATGTCACATCATCTGTGGATTGCATGGAAGGAAACGCCTACGGTATCAGGGCCGCAATGACTGCCTGCTGTCGGGTTGACCACGGCGATCTCCGTGCGAAGATCTTCACCAAATTCGTTTTTCAGGAGTCTTTCCAGTTCCAACGCCAAATCCAACGCGTCTGCGTGACCGATGATTACCCTGTGCGCTTTGATATCGCTTTGCAACGTCTTTACGTATTCCATCAATCTGGAAAGCGTAGCCTTTCTACCCTTCGCCTTTGCAATAGAATCCATTTTGCCGTCCGCGTTCATATTGATAATCGGACGAATACCCAAAAGATTGCCCATCATTGCAGAGAAGTTACTCACTCTGCCGCTACGCCCAAAAAACTTCAAATCGTTTGCGTAAAAATACACGGCAAACTTATCCACTTCTTCCTCTGACCACTTGATGATCTCGTCCACGGTAGCCCCGTTTTTCACCAAATCACCAATTTCCTTTACGATATTCAAGCTGCCGATTGTGATGGCTTTCGTATCGATTGTGTACAGTTTTCGATCGGGATATTTTTCTGAAAGTTCATCCCACGCCAGCTTCATCGCATTGAACGTACCACTCATCGCCGCCGAGAAATGCACGTATACAATATCCTTGCCCTCTTTTAAGGTCGGTTCGAAATATTCCGCATACTTTGTAGGAGGCAACGCGCAGGTGGTAGGTAACGCACCGCCACGAAGTTCTTCGTAAAACGTATGATAATCAAATTCCTCAAAATCTTCGTAGGGATAAATTTCCTGATCGTCCTTGATATAAGGCATGCTAATCAGCTTATAACCGTATTCTTTCGCTTCTTGGGGTGTAATATCCGTATCTGTATCCGTAAATAACTGAAACATGGTACTCTCCTTTTGTCGAATTTACTCATATTTTGTCTAATTATATACCCCAAAAATAAACTGAAACGAAACAATAAATATCCCCGCGTGAAAACGCGGGGTATTTCATATGCGGGCAAAGCCCTATGCTACCAGCCACCCTCTACAAGGGTTTTGAGGTCTGCCATTTGCATATTACTCCTTGAACGGGCTATCTGGATAATCTATCCGTAG
>JAZNXS010000034.1:0-2167 GCA_045594025.1 Candidatus Scatosoma sp. | reverse complement strand
CGCTGAAAGCATCTAAGTGCGAAGCCGGCCACAAGATTAGATTTCTCAGGGTCGTCATAGACGATGACGTTGATAGGGTGCAGGTGTAAAGGTGGAGACATCAAAGCCGAGCACTACTAATTGCCCGTTTGCTTTCTTTTTTGGTGAGTGATATATACTGTCAGCTCCGTTACTTCCAGGTAACGTCACTATATGACAATATTCTTTTTGCTGCGTCAATAGTCATGATTCGTTTAACGATATTCAGGTGGCTATAGCACAAGGGTTCCACCTCTTCCCCATTCCGAACAGAGAAGTTAAGCCTTGTCACGCCGATGGTACTGCGTTTGTGGGAGAGTAGGTAGCCGCCGTTTTAGTAAAAAAGTGGGTATGTGTAAAACATATCCACTTTTTTTTGTGTTATGTCGAGAAAAAGAATTAACTTTGCCGCTCGATAATTATCAAGAAAATATAAAATACATGATGGAGCTCGATTTATTGACGGCCATTTCTCCAATTGACGGTCGTTATAGAGGTAAAGCGGGAGCTTTGGCCTCTTATTTCTCTGAATATGCACTCATCAAATATCGTGTGCAAGTAGAAATTGAATACTTTATTACACTCTGTGAACTTCCTTTGCCTCAGTTGAAGTCATTGGATCATGCTCGATTTGATTCTCTCCGTGCCATTTATCAGAATTTTTCGGAAGCCGATGCACAACGAATCAAGGAAATTGAAAGTGTGACAAACCATGACGTGAAGGCGGTGGAATATTTTATCAAGGAAGAATTTGATAAGTTGGGTGGTTTGGAAGAGTATAAGGAATTCATTCATTTTGGCTTGACTTCACAGGATATCAATAATACATCGATTCCTCTTTCTATAAAGGAGGCACTGGAACAGGTTTATTATCCGTTGCTTGAAGAGTTGATTGCTCAACTGAAAGCGTATGCTGAGGAATGGGCAAATATCCCAATGTTGGCGAAGACACATGGACAGCCGGCTTCTCCTACTCGTTTAGGTAAGGAAGTCATGGTATTCGTTTATCGATTGAATCGACAATTGGCAGCTTTGAAGGCATGTCCGATTACTGCTAAGTTTGGTGGAGCAACCGGTAATTATAATGCACACCACGTAGCTTATCCGGAATATGACTGGAAGACATTCGGAAATAAATTCGTAGCTGAAAAGCTCGGTTTGGAACGCGAAGAGTATACGACACAAATTTCAAACTATGATAATCTCGGTGCGATTTTCGATGCAATGAAGCGTATCAATACCATTATGATTGATATGAATCGCGACTTCTGGCAATATATTTCCATGGAATATTTCAAACAGAAGATCAAGGCGGGTGAGGTAGGATCCAGTGCAATGCCACATAAGGTAAATCCGATTGATTTTGAAAATGCGGAAGGAAACTTGGGCGTAGCGAATGCTATTCTTGAACACCTGTCCAATAAGTTGCCGGTATCTCGTTTGCAACGCGACTTGACTGACTCGACTGTTCTTCGTAATGTAGGGGTTCCGTTCGGACATGTCGTGATCGCTATCCAAAGTTCACTGAAGGGCTTACGTAAGTTGTTGCTTAATGAAAAAGCAATTTATGAAGATTTGGATAATTGCTGGAGCGTTGTTGCTGAAGCTATCCAGACTATCCTTCGCCGGGAAGCTTATCCACATCCGTATGAAGCGTTGAAAGCGTTGACCCGTACTAACCAGGCTATTACTGAAGCTTCTATCAAGGAATTTATTGAAACCTTGGAAGTGAGTGAAGAAATCAAGAAAGAATTGCGTGTAATTACGCCGCATAACTATACTGGAATTTAATTATTCCAAAGGAAAGCCCGCGAGGGCGAGTATTAACACATTAATTATTTTATAATATGAGTTTTGATAACGAAAACAAGTCTTACAACAGATACAACAATGATGGCGAAAATCGTCCTCGTCGTCCGCGTGTAGGAAGTTATAACCGTGAAGGAGGGGAGCGCCCTTACCGTACATCGTATGGTAACCGTAGTAATTATGGTGAGCGTCCGCAACGTCCCCGTTTCAACCCGAATGCGGAAGGTGGCGAAGAGCGTGCTTATCGTCCACGTATAAGCAGTTACAATCGTGAAGGCGGTTATAACCGTGAAGGAGGTTATAATTCGGAACGTCCGCAACGTCCTCGTTTCAATCCGAA
>JAZNXS010000033.1:0-131940 GCA_045594025.1 Candidatus Scatosoma sp. | reverse complement strand
ATGAAATACCCCGCGTTTTCACGCGGGGATATTTATTATGCCGTATTTCAAGGCAGAGTATTGACTTTCAGCGTCATTCGTTGTATAATGGTTGCATAATAAGGGGAGTATAGGCTTATCCCCTTGGGAGGCGGCAATGAGAAACAAAATCGCAATCATTATCGGCGCAGGGCCCGCAGGGCTTACCGCCGCATACGAATTGCTGACAAAATCCGAAGATATTAAACCGATTATCCTGGAAGCGGAAACGTTTGTGGGTGGTATTTCGCGTACGGCGACGTATAAGGGGAATCGCATGGATATCGGCGGTCACCGTTTCTTTTCCAAGGATGAACGCGTCAATGAACTGTGGACGAAGATGTTGCCTGTACAAGGCGCGCCGGCGATGGACGATAAGTTGCTTGCAAGGGAGAAGCCTTTGCAGGAAAACGGGCCCGATCCCGATGAAACCGATGACGTTATGTTGGTACGCGACCGCGTTTCGCGTATCATTTATAAGAGAAAATTCTTCGATTATCCCATTTCTCTGAAAGCGCGTACGTTCATCAATATGGGCTTTGGCGCAACCATAAAAGCAGGGTTTGGGTATCTTGGCAGCTGTCTTAAAAAACGGGAAGAAACGAATTTGGAAAACTTCTACATAAACCGTTTCGGTAAACCGCTGTATGAAATGTTTTTCGAGGATTATACGGAAAAGCTGTGGGGCGTTCATCCTCGCAATATTGCGGCGGATTGGGGGGCTCAGCGCGTAAAAGGGCTTTCCATTTCCAAGGCAATCAAAAATGCTTTGACAAAGCCGTTTAAGAAGAAAAATAAGGAAGTGGAAACAAGCCTTATCGAGCAGTTCATTTATCCCAAGAAAGGGCCCGGACAGCTCTACGAGAAGATGGCAGAGGAAATCGTGCGCCTTGGCGGCGAAATCTGTTTTGGTAAAACGGTGCAAAAAATCCGCGTCTTAGATGGAAAGGTGGGTACCGTGTATGCGTTGAATGCAGACGGTGAAGTGGAAGAATATATGGCGGACTACTGCATTTCCTCCATGCCCATCAAGGATTTGATAGAGGCGATCGGCAAAGAGAATACAGGGGAAGAGGTGTATCAAATCGCCACCGAACTCCCTTATCGCGATTTCATGACGGTGGGATTGCTTCTCAGTGATTTGAAGGTCGTCAATAAGACGAAGATGAAAACGCTTGGGAATATCGTACCCGATTGTTGGATGTACGTGCAGGATCGAGACGTCCGCTTGGGACGTATCCAAATCTTCAACAACTGGTCTCCGTATATGGTGGAAGATCCGCAGAAACACGTGTGGATCGGCTTGGAATATTTTTGCTCGGAAGGGGACGGAATGTGGACGAGCGACGATACTGCGTTTATTCAAAATGCGGTGGACGAGCTGGTAAAAATCGGCGTAATCGAATCGGCGGACAAGGTGTTAGATTCTACGTTGATTCGTGTAAAAAAGGCGTATCCTGCTTATTTTGGCACGTATGCGCAGTTCGATAGGGTGAAAGCGTATCTTGACGGTTTTGAGAATTTATATTGCGTAGGCAGGAACGGACAGCACCGCTATAATAATATGGATCACTCTATGGTCACGGCGATGGTGGCATGCGAGTCGATTATCACAGGGAATAAGGATAAAACGGCGGTATGGAGCGTTAATACCGAAAAGAGTTATCACGAAACCAAGGAAAGCGGAGGGGAAAAAGCGGAATGAAAAGCCTCTCTGCAAAAACAAAACGGGCGATAAAAGCTTGCATATACGAGGGGCTGCTGTACGTTGGGATATTTGCGTTAACGTTTTTCTTATTCCTCATGGTAAGACCGTTGGTGACGAAAACGCAAAACGGCTTCTACGCGCACAGCATTCCTATGTTTACGTTAGTGGTTTGCACTATTGTAATCTCATACATGGGTATTACGAAACGCTTGGAATGCCGTCATATTGTAATCATGCTGTTGATTTTCGGGTATGCACTGCGGATCGGTTATACGTTGGCTTCGCCTGCGTTTGCGCATCAACACGATGTGTTTACGGCATGGTTTGACGGACACGAAGCTTACGCGTGGACGATATTTGAAACGGGCGCGTTGCCGACGCATAACGAGTATCAGATGTATCATCCGCCGCTTAATGCGATGACGCAGGCAGGGTTTATGCACCTGATGAAAGGTCTTTCCGCAGTATTTCCCGATTTGATTGACGGTTTTGCGTACGGCAGACCGGAATATTTGGACGCGGAGCGCTATTATCTGTACACAAGCTGTCAGATTCTTTCGGTAACTTGGTCATTCATTACTGCAGTGCTTTTGCTGAAAATTTTAAAAACGTTTTCGTTTTCGGACAAGGTATATACTGTTTTAACGGCGATTGTTATTTTATATCCAAGAAATATTCAGTTTGCAACCATGCTCAATAACGACGTGATTGCGTACATGCTTGCCACGGCGGCGTTGTTTTTTGCGCTTCGTTGGTGGAAAAGCAAATCGCTTGCGTACATTTTACCTTGTGGCTTAGCCGTGGGGCTTGGCATGATGGCGAAGCTGTCGGCGGCGACAGTTTGCATTCCCATCGCAGGGATATTTATTTATGAATTTATTTGTACTCTAAGGAAGAAAGAGGGGAGCTTGTCCATTATGGAAATGGTATTGCAATACGGGCTTTTCCTTGCCATTTGCGCGCCTATAGGGTTGTGGTTTCAAGTCTATGCGTACGCGCGTTTTGCTCAGCCGCTTGGACACGTCTTTTCCAACCTCAATCAAAATCTGTACACGGGGGATAAATCTTTCTTCGAACGGTTTGTCTTTACATTTGATTTATCCGAATATTTAGGCTCGCTGTATTGTCGTTCGTTTGACAATTACAACCTGTTCAACTTCTCGTTGCGTTCTTCTATCTTTGGGGAACACTCTTATTCAAGAGGACATATTTTTGGGGCGTTTGCATTGTTATTTGCATACATGGTAGCTTTCTTGCTTGCAGCGGGGCTGGTATACTGTATTGTGATTTGGGTAAAAGATCGCAAAAAGCCGCTGTCGGCATGGAAGAATAATCCGCCGATTTCCTTTAAGGAATTGTTGTTTGTCTTTTTGTTGGTACAATCGCAGGTATTGTCGGAGATGTATTTTTACATCAAAATGCCGTATGGTTGCACGATGGATTTCCGCTATATCATGCCGCTTATTCTTGGCATGGCGCTTGCGTTTGGCTACGTGCAAAAAACGCTTGCGGCGGCAGAAGGCGGTTTGGCGGTTAAACTTGGAAAAACGTTATACGTTACGCTGGCAGGATTTTTAATCAGCAGTACGTTATTTTATTGTATCTGCGTGTAGGAGAATTATGAAAGAAGAACAAATGACGCAAAAACAGACAAAAAAACAGCTGTTTTGGGAGATTTGCCGTTTTTTATTGGTAGGTGGCACGGCAACCGTGGTGGACTACGCGATTTTTTACGTATTCCGTCAATGGATTTTACCCGCAAGGTTGATAGAAAGCGGTGCGTGGAATATCGTATCCTTGGTCATCGCAACAGCGCTTGGGTTTGTGGCAGGGTTGCTTGTGAATTGGATACTATCGGTGAAATTTGTATTTCAAGACGTGAAAGATAAGGAAAAATCCAGCTCACGTACCTCTTTCCTCATTTTTTCGGCAATCGGATTGATTGGGTTGGGGATTACAGAACTTGGCGTTGTACTTTTGGTGTATTTATTCCCCGAAATTACGTTGTTCGGCGTGACGGTATTTTTATTGCCGTGGAAGGAATGGCTTGCAAAAGCAATCATGACCTGTATCGTGCTGGTGTTCAATTATGTGGGGCGAAAGTCGCTTGTTTTTAAATCGTAAGAAAAAGGCGTTTGCGTAACGCCTTTTTTGGTGGGAAAATTTGCTTTCGTATAAAATACGAAAAAGCGAAAAAGAATATTCTCAAGGGCTTGACAAACGGAAGATGGTTTGTTATAATAAGTATCGTGGAAGACGAGGCATATAAAAGCATAATGCTTTTAGAGGCGCGGCGGACGAGGGAAAAGCCCAGGAAATGAGGAGGAGACCATGACGGGACGTATTCATTCATTCGAATCTTTCGGCACCGTAGATGGGCCCGGTATCCGATTCGTTGTGTTTTTGCAAGGTTGCCCTTTACGTTGTCAGTATTGTCATAACCCCGATACTTGGGGTGCAGGCGGCGAGGAATATTCCGCGCAGGACGTAGTCAATCGTGCGCTTCGTTATAAAAACTATTTTGGCAACAACGGCGGCGTTACCGTTACGGGCGGCGAACCGTTATTGCAAATCGATTTTGTGATCGAGCTGTTTACTTTGCTGAAAGCAAAAGGGATTCATACCTGTGTAGATACGTCGGGAATCATGTTCCGTAAAGACAGCGCCGAGAATGTGGACAAGCATAAAAAGCTGTTGGCGGTCACCGATTTATTTTTGCTGGACATCAAGCACATCGACGACGAGGCGTGTAAAAAGCTGACGGGGCAATCCAACGCAAATACGTTGGCATTTGCGAAGTTTTTAAGCGACAACGGAAAAGCGATGTGGATTCGTCAAGTTATTGTACCGGGGCTCACGGACAAGGAAGAAGATTTGCAACGGACGAGAGCATTCATCGATACCTTGAAGACCGTGGAAAAGGTGGAGGTACTTCCCTACCACACTATGGGCGAGGTGAAGTATGAAAAGCTTGGGATGGAATATCCGTTAAAGGGTGTAGAAGCGCCTTCTAAAGAACGGGTAATGAACGCGAAACGCATTTTAAGAGACTGATTATGATTAACGAAAAAAATTATAAAGAAGAATTAAAAGGGCTTTGTTGCGTAGAGGTAAGCGGAGAATCCTGCGCGAACTGCTTAACGCTGATGCCGATTTTGAAGGAACTTTGCGAATCGAGAGGGGATATCCGTCTTGTACACGTAGAGGCAGACTATTCCACGATGCCGTTGATGGAGGCGTGGGAGGTAGAA
Organism: Candidatus Scatosoma sp.; assembly: GCA_045594025.1. GTDB lineage: Bacteria > Bacillota > Clostridia > Christensenellales > Borkfalkiaceae > Scatosoma. The sequence continues at coordinate 126,963 of JAZNXS010000033.1, read as the reverse complement.
AAGGTGCCTACTATTCTCTTGATTGAGGACGGCGAAATTTTTGCCCGTTGTGCAGGCTACCAGCCGGAAGAAATTTTAGAAATCTGGATGGATGCGAAGATTGAGGAACGGAAGCAAAACAGATAAAGACGAAAACAAGTTTCGTATCCGCAAGTTGATTTTAGCAACGGCGCGAATGCGGACTGGAATATAAAGAAAAATTTATATTATAAGGAGTAACTTATATGATGCAATACAAAGGTTGGGAAGGATTTGTTCCCGGTAAATGGTGCAACGACGAAATAGACGTGCGTGATTTCATTCAGCATAACTATACGCCGTACGATGGCGACGCAACGTTCCTTGCTCCCGCAACAGAAGCAACGAAAAAGCTTTGGGATATCGTTTGTGATTTGTCGAAGAAAGAACGCGACGCAGGCGGCGTGCTCAACGCAGATATGAAGATCGTTTCCACGCTTACTTCTCACGGAGCAGGCTACTTGGATAAAGATCTTGAAACGATTGTAGGTTTGCAGACGGACGAGCCTTTTAAGCGTTCCTTGCAGCCCTTCGGCGGCATTCGTATGTCGGAAGGCGCGCTTGAAATGTATGGCTATCAGTTGGATCCTCAGGTAAAAGAAATCTTTACGAAGTATCGTAAGACGCACAACGAAGGCGTATTCGATGCATACACGCCCGAAATGAGAGCAGCTCGTTCTGCGCATATCCTCACCGGTCTTCCCGATGCATACGGTCGTGGTAGAATCATCGGTGACTACCGTCGTGTAGCGCTTTATGGTGTAGATTACCTTATTCAGAAGAAGGAAGAGGACAAGCTTGCAATCAACGGCGATATGACCCCTGATAAGGTTAGAAACCGTGAAGAATTGGCAGACCAGATCAAGGCGTTGAAGGCTTTGAAGGAAATGGCAGCTATCTACGGTTGCGATATTTCCAAGCCCGCAGAAACGGCTCAGCAGGCAATCCAGGCGTTGTACTTTGGTTACCTTGCAGCGGTTAAGGATCAAAACGGCGCAGCAATGTCCATCGGTAGAAACACGACGTTCCTCGATATTTATATCGAACGTGACCTCGCAAAAGGCCTCATCACCGAAACGCAGGCACAGGAATATATCGACCATTTCGTTATGAAGCTTCGTATCGTGAAGTTCATGAGAACGAAGGAATACAACGAACTCTTCTCCGGCGACCCTACTTGGGTAACCGAATCCATCGGCGGTATGGGCGTAGACGGCAGATCGCTTGTTACCAAGACGTCTTTCCGTATTCTCCACACCCTTGATAACCTCGGCCCTGCACCCGAACCTAATCTTACGGTGCTTTGGTCGAAGAGACTTCCTCTTGCATTCAAGAGATACTGCGCGGAAATTTCCATCCGTACCTCTTCCATCCAATACGAAAGCGACGATTTGATGCGTCCTGAAATGGGTGACGACTACGCAATCGCTTGCTGCGTAAGCTGTATGCGCGTTGGTAAGGACATGCAGTTCTTCGGCGCAAGAGCAAACCTTGCAAAGTGCTTGCTGTACGCAATCAACGGCGGTAAGGACGAACTTATGAAGGACAAGAAGACGGGCAAGCCCATGCAGGTTTCCCCTGAATTCGTGCCCATCACTAGCGACGACGCTTTGGATATCAATGAAGTTTGCGCGAAGTTTGAAACCATGATGACGTGGCTTGCAGACCTTTACGTAAACACGCTGAACCTTATCCACTACATGCACGATAAGTACAGCTACGAAGCATTGGAAATGTCCTTGCACGACACCAACGTTCGTCGTTTCTTCGCGACGGGTATCGCAGGTCTTTCCTGCGCGGCAGACTCCTTGTCCGCTATCAAGTACGCAAAGGTATATCCCATCCGTAACGAAGACGGTATCGTAGTTGACTTCCGTATCGAAGGCGATTATCCTAAGTATGGTAACAACGATGACAGAGCAGACGACCTTGCCGTATGGGTACTCAAGACCTTCATGAAGAAGGTTAAGAGCCACTACACCTATCGTGAAAGCGTTCCTACGACGTCCATCCTTACCATCACGTCCAACGTTGTATACGGTAAGAAGACGGGTAACACGCCCGACGGTAGAAGAGCAGGTACGCCTTTGGCGCCCGGTGCTAACCCTATGCACGGCAGAGATTCCAACGGTGCTTTGGCTTCCCTTGAATCGGTTGCTAAGCTTCCTTACGAATATTCCAGAGATGGTATTTCCAATACCTTCTCCATCACGCCCAGCTCGCTTGGTAAAGAAGACTAAGCGCTTGGCTTAACAAAAAAATCAGCGCCCACCTACCTGCATATACTGTAGGTAGGGGGTAGAAAAAATAAAAGGAGATAATATTATGTCGAACAGAGTTGATAATTTGGTTAATATGTTGGACGGCTACGTTGGCGACAACGGTTTCCACCTTAACGTAAACGTATTCAGCCGTGAAACCCTTCTTGATGCGCAGGCGCATCCTGAAAAATATCCTCAGCTGACCATTCGTGTATCCGGTTATGCGGTTAATTTCATTAAACTCACGAAAGAACAGCAGGATGACGTTATTTCCAGAACCATTCACGAATCTATGTAAGGTTCGGATACGTTTGGAATAACACGTAAGACGAATCGCCGTCGATCTTTTCGACGGCGATTTTTTATAAATGGAGTATATACATGAAAAAAAGAATAATAAGCGCCTTTCTTGCCTTATTTCTTTCCGTTAGTCTTTCTTCGTGCTCTATTTTGCTTGATGTGAGTGAAAGCACAGGGGTAGGTACGAGTTCAAGCTCTGAATTTAGTTCCTTATCCGGCTCGGCTTCAAACGATGATTCGAGTTCTTCCGGGGGGAAAGAGTCTTCAAGCGGCGCAAATTCTTCGGGAAGCGGAGCTTCTTCTAATGATGGTTCGTCGATAGGCGGCTCGACGGGGGATATTCTCTATGACGAGCTGAGTATTCATTTTTTACAGCTTGGCAACCGCGTTTCGGGGGATTGTACACTAATCAAAGTGGGCGACGTAGAGGTTTTAATCGACGCAGGGTCGACGAAAGGTTCGGCGACGACGATTGTGCCCTACATACAGCAATATTGTACGGATAACGTGTTGGAATACGTGATTGCAACGCATGCGCATGAAGATCACATTGCCGCGTTTGCAGGTTCGGACAATAATGGGATTTTTGCGAACTTTGAATGTGAAACCATCATTGACTTTGCGCAAACCGCCGTAACTTCGCAAATTTATCAAAAATACGTTGCGCTTCGCGATGCGGAAGTAGCGCAAGGTGCGAAACATTACACGGCGCTCGAATGTTGGAATAACGAAAACGGTGCGCAGAGAAGCTATGAGCTCGGCAAAGGCGTTACCTTGAATATTTTATATCAAAAATATTACGAAACGAAGACGTCGACCGAAAACAATTACTCGGTTTGCACCTTGATTTCACAAGAGGATAACCATTTCCTCTTCACGGGGGATTTGGAAGAAAGCGGTGAAAAATCCTTGGTGGCAAGCAACGACTTACCCGAATGCGTACTGTATAAAGCAGGCCACCACGGCAGTAATACCTCTAGTTCGGAAGAACTTTTGAAGGTGATTCAGCCTGAAATCGTTGTATTTTGTTGCTGTTGTGGAGATAAACACGGGTTCCCTCATCAAGAAACTATCGATAAGGTTTCCGTTTATACGGATAAAGTCTACGTGCCCTTGATAACAAGCGGCTCGACGTATGCGCTTTTGAATGGGAATATCGTAGTCACCTCGAATACGGACGGTGTCCGTGTAAATTGTTCCAATAATAATACGTTATTCAAGGATACAGAGTGGTTTAAAGCGAATCGCGTTTGGAGATAAAACCACATATAATCTTAGGAGAATGCTATGACGTTTTCAAGAACGGCAATCCTCATCGGGGATGAGGGCTTGGAAAAACTGAAAAAAACCAGGGTAGCAGTATTTGGCGTAGGCGGCGTTGGCGGCTACGTTGTGGAGGCGTTGGCGAGAAGCGGCGTCGGCGCGCTTGATTTGATCGATCGGGATACCGTCAGCGAGTCGAATATCAATCGGCAAATTATCGCGTTGCATTCCACGGTGGGCAGATTAAAAACGGAGGTGGCGGCGGAGCGCGCAAAGGACATCAATCCCGATATTTGCGTACGCACGCACAACGTCTTTTACCTGCCTGAAACGGCGGCACAGTTCGATTTTACGCAATATGATTACGTTGTGGACGCTATTGATACGGTCAGCGGCAAGCTTGCACTGATTGAACAGGCTATGGGGGCAAAAGTGCCCGTCATCTCGTCCATGGGTGCAGGGAATAAGCTGGACGCTACTGCTTTTGAGGTGGCGGATATATCCAAAACCACCGTTTGTCCTTTGGCTAGGGTAATGCGTCGAGAACTGAAAAAACGTGGGATTGAACACGTGAAGGTGGTCTATTCGAAAGAGGAACCGATTTCTTCTCCGCTTACGGATGAAGAGTCGGGAAAGAGTATCCCTGGAAGCATTGCATTTGTGCCCTCCGTCGTGGGTTTAATTTTGGCAGGCGAAGTCATCAAGGATTTGATAAAATCGTAAAAAAACGGCTATTTTTAACCATTTTTACGTTCTGCAACCGATAGTTGCGAAATTGCAAAGCAAAATCGGTTGAAAGAAGGGATGGTTTGTTGTAGAATAAGGTTGCAATTTTAGGAGGACGATTTATGACAAACGGTGCGCAGCTTGGAATAAAGCTTTACGAACTTAGAAAACAGGCAGGGCTCTCTCAGGAAGAGCTGGCGGAAAAACTTGGCGTTTCCCGTCAAGCGGTTTCCAAATGGGAATGCGGAGAATCACTGCCCGATACCGACAATTTGATTACCATATCCAAATTATATAACGTTTCTTTGGATGCCTTGGTGGGCAACGAGCGAACGGAAGCTATTGCGCAGGCAGAGAGCGCGGAACCCGTCGCGGTTGAGAAAGTACATACGGACGACGAAGACGACGATGACGAAGACGATGAGGACGATGAGGACGAGGAAATTGCTCCCGAAGGAACGCGCGGCAAGATATGGAATGCATTACGCACGTTGCCGTATCCGATTGTGATCACGATAGCCTTTCTGCTGTGGGGATTTATATGGGACGGTTGGGGGATTGCTTGGACGTTATACGTGACGATTCCCGTGTATTATTCCATCGTTGATTGTATTAGGACGAAAAGGGCAAGTTCCTTTTGCTATCCCGTTTTTGTTGCATTTATATATTGCTTAATCGGTATGGCATGGGACGCATGGCATCCGTACTGGGTTTTGTTTATCACCATTCCCATTTACTACGCCATTGCAGGGGCAATCGATAAGAAATAAAACGTGATTATTCAAAAAAGCACCGTTGCGAAAGCAACGGTGCTTTTGTGTGTTGTCAATGAAAAACCCATGGCAGGTATGCGATGAATTACAAATTCGTCACCGCACCAAGGAATAAGGGAAGATGGGTAGCATTTTCTACGATTGCATAGACGAAGGGCCTATCCAGCGTGATATACACGGTTTTAGGGGGTTCGGCTGACATTTTCATCATACCGCCGAGGGTAACGGCGGCAGCCTTCGTGCCGTTTCTGTCTACTTGAATAAATGTTTTTTGCTTTACCATCGCGCAGCACAACTGTTGTGTGCTGTCGATTCTCGAAAAATCCGCATTCTCCGGCGAGAACATATCATGTACGCCAAGGGCTTGCAACGTTTCGTTTAAGGACATGCTGCTTTCATACGTAAATTCGGGCATGCGCGCATGTACGGTGCAGGTTATCTTATTTTCCCAAAGCGCATTCCAGCGCTCGACGTTCAGACTGTCCAGATAATCATAAATATCCGTTTCCTCGTCGGGAAGTAATGCGACAAAGCTGTATTGATTGTTCTTATAGGGCTTTGTAAAGCCTATGGCGTTTTCGTCCGTGAGGTAGGTGCTTTCTTTGGAATAGAGCATATTCACGGTCGGTTCCGAATCGTCATAGTTATAAAACGATTGTTTCTTCACGTCGGAAAGCTCGTATTTTTTCTGCCATTTGGCGTCGAAATCCACTGCGTTGAGGAGATACATCACGGCGCTGGAAGGAATTTCATCAAGGATTTTCTTGATTTTCCCTTGCGTTTTGTTATAGCACCAGTTATTGATATCCGTAATCGTTGTGGAATCAAAGGGGGAGGCATACACTTGCGCGCCGTACCAGTCTGCATTGGATTGCAAGAAAGCAGGGTTGACGTTCAGGGCGTTCTCCTTCATCCAAATCGAGTTTGCCAAGCTGAGCTTGCATTCATCCGAGGAATATAAGGAAGAGGTATACGCATACATGGCACGGTTAAAGGCGTCTGTATCCATGCCGAAAAGGGTTTCCAGTTCCGCGCGGGTATTGCCGCCTGCGCCGTTATTGATCAGGGCGAGACAAAGCGCCGCGGAAAGGGGAGAAACCAAATCATTTTGCTTGTTTTTCGTCACCGTTTCTTTAAAAAGAGAGAAAGAGAAATCCGCTAGGCTCGTTTTGAAAGTATCGTTCACTTCGCCGCTATCCGACGCCGTGCGTTCATAGCCTTTGGAAAGCTCAGCCGAGGCGATTTTTCGCTCCATAAAAAAACAAGAGGACGTTCCAAAAAGGAGGAATGCAGACATGGAAATCGGTAGTATAGTTTTGAGTCGTTTTTTCATAGCAACCTCCTCAAATCAGATACCCATGTACGGGTTTATACGCTTTTTACTTTCTTTATATCGTAAGGTGTGCTTTGGTAAACGAAATAATTCAGCCAGTTGGAAAACAGCAAGTGCGCATGTCCACGCCACGACATCAAAGGGGGCTGCGTGGGATCGTCATTCGGGAAGTAATTTTCGGGGATAGTAATGGGTTTGCCCTGCGATAAATCGCGCAAGTATTCGTTTTTCAACGTATCTGCATCGTATTCCGAATGTCCCGTAATGAAAATCTGTCTACCCTTTTTCGTGGAGACGGCATATACGCCCGTTTTATCGGAGGAAGCAAGGATTTTTAAATCCTTTACCTTTTCAATATCTTCGCGAAGGACGGTGGTATGTCTGGATTGAGGTACCATAAACACGTCGTCAAAGCCACGGAAGAGAATGGATTGTTTGTAATCCACGGTATGAGGAAATACCCCGAACATCTTCGAGGGAACTTCATGTTTTTGAATGCCGTAATGGTAGTAAAGTCCTGCTTGCGCACCCCAACAAACGTGGAAGGTGCTGTGCACGTTCGTCTTGCTCCATTCCATAATTTCGCAAAGCTCTTGCCAGTACTCTACTTCTTCGAAAGGCATGTGTTCTACGGGCGCGCCCGTGATAATCATGCCGTCAAACTTCTTATCTTTGACGTCGTCAAACGTCTTGTAAAAGGCGAGTAAATGTTCCTCTGCGACGTTCTTCGATTGATGGGATTTCGTGTGAATAAGCTCCATCTCCACCTGTAAAGGGGAGTTGCCAAGAAGCCTAGCAAACTGCGTTTCCGTTTCGATTTTTTTCGGCATGAGGTTCAAAATCAAAATACGCAAAGGACGAATATCCTGCGTCATGGCTCTCGTTTCCGTCATGACGAAGATGTTTTCGCTCTCTAGCGTTTTTACCGCAGGTAAATTGTTCGGTATTTTAATGGGCATAGTGTTTCCTCAGGGTAGTAATGAATTATAAAGTATCAAGCGCTTGCTTGATGTCGGCAATCAAATCCTCGTAATGTTCAATGCCGCAGGAAAGACGGACCAAATCGCCGGGAACGCCCGCTGCGATCAGTTCTTCGTCGTTCATCTGACGATGCGTTGCGCTTGCAGGGTGCAAGCAGCAGCTACGCGCGTCCGCAACGTGGGTTTCAATGGCGATAAGTTTCAAAGCTTTCATAAATTTTTCCGCCGCTTTTCTGCCGCCTTTCACGCCGAAACTAACGACGCCGCAAGTGCCGTTCGGCATATATTTTTGCGCCAGCTTATAATATTTATCCGTGGGGAGACCGGGATGGGTTACCCAACCGATTCTGTCGTCGTTTTCTAAGAACTCGGCAACCTTCTGCCCGTTCAAACAGTGACGCTCCATTCTTACGTGCAAGCTTTCCAAACCGAGGTTGAGGTAGAAGGCGCTCTGAGGAGATTGCGTGCAGCCAAAGTCGCGCATGAGCTGCGCGGTCGCCTTGGTGATGAACGCGCCGCCAAGCCCGAATTTTTCGGTATACGTGATGCCATGGTAGCTATCGTCGGGGGTGCAAAGTCCGGGATATTTTTCCGCATGCGCAGTCCAGTCGAACTTACCCGAATCGACGATGCAGCCGCCAACAGCTACGCCGTGTCCATCCATGTACTTGGTGGTGGAGTGGGTAACGATGTCTGCGCCGAACTCAATCGGACGGCAGTTGACAGGGGTGGCAAACGTGTTGTCGATGATAAGGGGAACGCCGTGCGCGTGCGCCGCCTTTGCAAATCTTTCGATGTCAAGGACGGAAAGCGCAGGATTTGCGATGGTTTCGCCGAAAACCGCTTTCGTGTTGGGCTTGAACGCTGCATTCAATTCCTCATCTGTGCAATCGGGGGAAACGAAGGTGAAATCGATCCCCATTTTCCTCATTGTCACGGAGAACAGATTATACGTACCGCCGTAAATAGCGGAAGAAGCAATGATATGATCGCCTACGTTTGCGATATTGAAAACCGAGAAGAAGTTTGCCGCCTGCCCGGAGGAGAGAAGCATCGCCGCCGAACCGCCTTCCATCGCGCAAATTTTTGCCGCTACCGTATCGCAGGTAGGGTTTTGCAGACGGGAATAAAAATATCCGCTGGCTTCCAAGTCAAACAGCTTACCCATGTCCTCGCTGGTTGCATATTTAAACGTCGTGCTTTGAATGATGGGCACTTGACGGGGTTCGCCGTTTCCGGGAGTGTAGCCGCCTTGCACGCAGGTTGTCTCGATTCTTTGTTTCTTTCCCATAAGAGTCTCCTTTTTGCGCCTAAATACGCGTTTTTGCCACGCGCGTGCGCAAGACCATATTATTACACGATAAGTATAGCACGATGAGGGCGTTTCGTCAAGTATTTTTTGTCAGGTTAAAAAAGATACAGAACACGCAAACTAAGCAAAATTAGAAAAACGGTGTAGTGTTTTCAGTTCATCACGGACATGGGTGTATCATTTATAATTGAATGCATACATGGGTATGTCATTTTATTTAAAATGTGCACCAAGGCGGGGTTATTTTGTGAGGTTTGCTAAGGGGAAGGACAGAAAAAATCTTTTCTTTAAGAAAAGAAAATAAAAAAATATGCAAAAAATTGCGTGAAAAAATGCAAATAGACAGTCGCTTGCCTTGACAAATATTATTAGAAAGTATTATAATAATATGCGCAGAAAAAAATCTGCAAAAAATTTTTTATATTCGGAGGATATTCAACAACTATCATGGATCACCTATCATTGGTTATCGTAATCGCAGTACTGGTCATTCTTTCAGGCTTTTTCTCGGCAACGGAAACGGCGTTTTCCTGTGTAAACAGAATTAAATTAAAAACGTTTGTTGCGCAGGGTAAGAAAAATGCAAAAGCGGTATATAAGTTTGCAGACGATAATTACGACAAACTCGTCACGGCAATCCTGGTCGGCAATAACATTGTCAACATTTTGGCGTCCGCACTCGGCACGATTTTGTTTGCCGATTTGATTGCAAATGCGGACTTAGCGGCAACGGTTTCTACCATCGTATTGACGGTAGTAGTGTTGCTTTTCGGTGAAATTACGCCCAAGTATATCGCAAGCGTATATCCCGAGAAAATTTGTTTCCTGTTCTATCCCATTATGCAATTATTTTACTGGATTTTGATCCCGATTTGTAAGATTTTCGATTTTTACAAAGCAGGCTTGAAAAAGATTTTCAAGCTGAAGAAGGACGATACGGTTACAGACGAAGAGCTGCTGTATCTCGTAGAAGAAGCGGAAGAACACGGCACGTTGAAAGAGGACGAATCGGAGCTTGTGCGCTCCGCGCTCGAATTTGACGATTTGAAGGTAGAGGATATTCTCGTGCCCCGCGTAGACGTATATGCGGTGGATGAAGATTCTACAATGGATGAAGTACGCGAGTTATTCCAAAAGACGGGGTATTCCCGTTTGCCTGTGTACAAAAATACGATTGACAACGTCATCGGTTTGATTCACGAACGCGACTTTTTCGAGGGCTACGTAGGCGGTGAAAAAGAGATTGGGCATTTGGTGCAGGATATCGCGTTCACGACGGAGCATACCCGTATTTCCACGCTTTTGAAACAGCTTCAAAAACAAAAAATCCACATGGCGGCGGTTTCCGATGAGTATGGTGGCTTGGTGGGTATCGTAACGCTGGAAGATATTTTGGAAGAGCTCGTTGGCGAAATTTGGGATGAACACGACGAAGAAGAAGTGCTTTTCGGTCAAATCGCAGAGGGCGAGTACTGGGTAGATGGCAAGTGCGAGTTGGAGAGCTTCTTTGAACTGTATGAGATAGAAACCTACGGAGAAGAGTTTGAATCCAACACCATCGGCGGCTGGGTAACGGAAACGTACGGCGGTATTCCGCCCATTGGTGAAACGTTCCTTTATAAAAACGTCGAGATTAAAATTGTAAAAGCAACGAAACAAAAGGTCTTAAAGGTACGCTCTAAGCAAGTGGAAGTGGAAGAGCAGGAAGACGAAGAATAAAAAGAGAGGTGAACCTCATGGCAACCATTTTAGTTACGGGTGGATGCGGCTATATCGGCTCGCATACCGTACTGGAACTTTTGAATAAGAACTACGAAGTTGTCGTTGTGGACAATTTCAGCAACTCTAGCTTTGAAAGTATTCGTCGCGTGCAAAAAATCACGGGCAAAGAAGTGGTTTTCTACGAAGCGGACATTCGCGACGTAGCGGCGATGGAGAAAATTTTTGAGGCGCACCACTTTGACGCGGTGATTCATTTTGCGGCGTTTAAAGCGGTTGGCGAAAGCTGCAGATTGCCTTTGAAGTATTACGAAAACAACATCAGCGGTACGGTGTCCTTGTTACAAATCATGGAAAAGTACAACGTAAAGAAGATTATTTTCTCTTCTTCCGCAACGGTGTACGGCGACCCCGAACGCTTGCCTTTGGACGAGAGTTGTCGTCTTTCGACGACGAACCCTTACGGCAGCACCAAGCTGATGATGGAAAACATCATGCAGGATTTGCACAAAGCGGATTGCGAATGGAACATCATTTTGCTCCGCTATTTCAACCCTGTGGGCGCACATGAAAGCGGCTTGATCGGGGAAGATCCCAAGGGTATCCCCAACAATCTCATGCCGTTCGTGGCGCAGGTTGCCAGCGGTAAGCTGCCCTGCATCAACGTATTTGGCAATGATTACGAAACCCCTGACGGAACGGGTGTTAGAGATTATATCCACGTAGTGGATTTGGCGCTTGGACACATTGCGGCAATCGAGCATTGCAATGAAAGCGGCGTGCATATTTACAATTTGGGCACGGGGCGCGGTTACAGCGTTTTAGAAATGATCCATGCCTTTGAAAAGGCTTGTGGAAAAACGTTGCCTTATAAGATTTGCGAACGCCGTCCCGGTGATATCGCGGCTTGTTACGCAGCGCCTGACAAGGCGAAGAAAGAACTGCATTGGGAAGCGAAAAACGGCATTGAAGAAATGTGCGCGTCACAATGGAAGTGGCAAAGCGGTAATCCCAGAGGCTACGAAGCGTAGTTTGTTTATGGTCCAACCCGATGAAATTATCCGTTCCCGCCGTAAGACGCTGGCGATTACAATCGATGCGTTTGGGCGATTGATTGTACGCGCGCCTGCGCACTGCAGCGAGACACGGATTTTTGCGTTTATCCAAGAAAAGGAAAGTTGGATTCTTCGCAAAAAAGCCGAAAAGAAAGGGGTAGGTATTGATTTACCGCCTGAAAATTTAAACGGGTACGAATTGTTGCTTTTAGGTAAAAAATGCAAAATTCTCCTTGCGGAAACGTCGTTTGTGCGTTATGATAGCGAGGAAAACGTGATTTATTTACCATTGAAAAAGTCTAAAGAACGGCTTGTAAAATGGCTGAAAGACAACGCAAAGCGTATCTTTTCCAAGGTGACGGAAATGATGGCGGCGCAGATGGGCGTTACGTATAAATCGGTGTCGGTCAACTCTGCAAGAAGTCGCTGGGGTTCGTGTTCGGGTGACAATGCCATTCACTATTCTTTTCGATTGCTTTACGCGCCGAGGGACGTGGTGGAGTACGTTGTTGTGCACGAGTTGGCGCATACCAAGCATAAAAACCACTCCAAAGCCTTTTGGACGGAGGTGGAGAAGTACGTTCCCGATTGGAAAACCAAACGGAAATGGCTAAAGCTCCGCGGTGCGTTGATGGAAGTCTTTTAAACGCAGTTTAGAAATTGCAAATTTGCGGTACAATACATAAAGAAAAAAATTCCAAACGAGGGAATATGTTAGAACTTAAAAATATCGGCTATCGTGTCAACGATGAGCTGGGTGAAAAACAAATATTAAAGGATATCAACTTAACGTTGGACGAGCGCTTTGTGGCATTCACGGGGCCGAACGGCGGCGGTAAGTCGACGCTTGCAAAGGTAATCGCAGGGATTATTACGCCCACGGAAGGCAGAATTTATTTCAACGGCGAGGACATCACTGAGCTTTCCGTGACGGAAAGGGCAAAAAAGGGCATTTCCTATGCTTTCCAGCAGCCCGTTCGTTTTAAAGGTTTGACGGTGCGTGATTTGATTACGATTGCAGCAGGGAAGCCTTTGAAAGTATCGGACGCTTGTGCGTATTTGTCCGAGGTAGGCATGTGTGCGAGGGATTATATCGACCGTGAAGTGAACGCTTCTCTTTCGGGTGGGGAATTGAAGCGTATTGAAATCGCTATGATTTTGGCGAGAAGCACGCAGCTTTCTATTTTTGACGAGCCCGAGGCAGGTATCGACCTTTGGAGCTTTGGTAACCTGATCAAAGTGTTTGAGAATATGCACGAAAAGACGAAGGGAAATATTTTGATTATTTCCCACCAGGAACGCATTTTGAATATTGCGGATAAAATTGTTGTTATTGCCAACGGGCAGGTACAAAACGTGGGCGAGAAGGACGAGGTTTTACCCAGGCTTTTGGCGGCGGACTCCTGCAAAGTTTTGACGAATAAATTATAAGACGGGGGTAGCAGGTATGGATTCAATACAAAAAGATTTGTTATTACAGATTGCCGATCTGCACGGTACGCCCGAAGGTGCGTTCAATATCCGCGGTAATGGGGAAAGCTTAGGCAGAAACACGACGGCGAATATTGACATTGTGACAAAGACGGACGGCAAAGACGGCATTGATATTTTCATCAAGCCGGGTACGAAAAATGAAAGCGTGCACATTCCCGTAATCATCAGTAAGGCTGGCGTGCAGGAAATGGTATATAACGATTTTTATATCGGTGAAGGCGCGGACGTTGTTATTGTTGCAGGCTGTGGGATTCATAACTGTGGCGGCGTGGATATGACTTCCCGTCACGACGGCGTGCATACTTTCTACGTAGGAAAAAATGCGAAGGTTAAGTACGTGGAAAAGCATTACGGCGAGGGGGATGGCAACGGCAAGAACGTGATGAATCCCGAAACGGTGGTGCACTTGGACGAGGGCGCAAGCATGGAAATGCAAACGACGCAGATCAAGGGCATCGATTCCACGAAACGTATTACGAAAGCGGATATGAAGTCGGGCGCGAACTTTGTGGTAAAGGAAAAGCTTTACACGCACGGTAAGCAGCTTGCGGACACGGATTTCGTAATCGATATGAACGGCGAGGGCTGTCGCGCAGACGTGATGTCGAGATCGGTTGCGGCCGGGGAATCCGTTCAGCATTTCGTATCGACGATGAACGGCAATGGGCCTTGCCACGGTCACACGGAATGTGACGCAATTATCATGGATAATGCGGCGGTAACCGCAGCGCCTTGTCTTTCGGCAAATCATATTGATGCAGAGCTGATTCACGAAGCGGCAATCGGCAAGATTGCAGGCGAACAGCTGATCAAGCTGATGACGCTTGGGCTGACGGAGAAAGAGGCGGAGGAGCATATAATTAAAGGATTTTTACATTAAAAAACGAAGAATCTGCGTCGCAATACAGCGTTGCCGTTCCGTGTGTCTCGGTTACGTACGCTCAGTACGCTCCCATCGACATACTCACGGCGTCTTGTATTTCTCGCATCTTGCTTCGTTTTTGCGGTTTTGACGAGCAGATGTATTACACCTTGTCGAAATACAGCGTTAAGCTACGTTTTTCTTGCTCGTGTACGCTCAGTACGCTCCCATCGACATACTCACGGCGTCTTGTATTGCTCGCATCTTGCTTCGTTTTTGCGGTTTTGACGAGTTTACTTGTAAAGGGTTAAGGGACATTGTCCCTTATGGGTTGCAAGGGTGAAATCCTTGCGCCTCGATGGCAATCGTTGCGCAGAGCGCAAAACCGGACTCTTAATAGCAACCATTAGGTTGCGTCTTTAACGCCTTTGGCGTTTGAAACGTTGCTCAGCAACGTGCAAACCGCTTTGCGGTTATAACGCAAAACTATGTTTTGCTTTCCTGGGGCTACTTTTATGGGCTCTGCCCAAACCCGCCAAAGGCTCTGCCTTTGGAAACTGCAAGGGACAACGTCCCTTGACTCTTAACAATTCGCTAAAAAACAAAGGAGATATATTATCATGAGTGAACTTGCATACAAAAGAAAGAATGTTTATGAAATTGCAGACGAAAAGCTTATGAAAGAGATTTTCGATTATGCAGAAGGCTATAAAACCTTCCTTGACGAAGGGAAGACGGAACGTGAAGTTTGCACTTTCGTAGTAGCAGAGGCGGAAAAAGCTGGCTATAAGCCCTTTACGTTCGGTACGAAACTGAAGGCAGGGGATAAGGTGTACTACAACAATCGCGGTAAGAACTTGTATTTGATCCGTATGGGTACAGCGGACGTAGCAAAGGACGGTATCCGTATTATCGCTTCCCATATCGACAGCCCCCGTATCGACTTAAAGCAAGTGCCCTTGTACGAAGCGGAAGGCATCGCGTTTGCGAAAACGCACTACTACGGCGGTATCCGTAAATATCAATGGGCAACCATTCCTCTTGCGCTCCACGGCGCAGTGATGCTGAAAAACGGCACGAAGCTGGAAGTTCGCATCGGCGAGGACGATAACGATCCCGTATTCTACATTAGCGATTTGCTTCCCCACCTTGCTGCAAAGCAGAATGCAAAACCTCTCGGTGAAGCCATTGAAGGGGAAGGCTTGAATATCTGGTTCGGCAACATTCCGTACACAGCGGCTGAAAACGACAAAGATAAGACGGTCAAGGAAAACGTACTTAAAATCCTCAATGAAAAGTATGGTATGGAAGAAGCAGATTTCCTCTCCGCAGAGCTGTCCTTGGTGCCTGCATATAAAGCAAAGGATATCGGTTTCGACCGCGCTTTGATCGGTGCTTACGGCCACGATGACAGAGTTTGCTCCTATCCTGCATACACGGCGCTTTTCGACGAAGCGTCCGATGAACACACCGTTATGGTAGTGCTTGCAGATAAGGAAGAAATCGGCAGCGAGGGCACAACGGGTATGCAGTGCGCGATTTTCACCGACCTCATCAACGAAATCGCGGCTTCCGCAGGCGCTTCCTCGGCGGCGGTTCGTGCAAATTCGAAATGCCTTTCCGCAGACGTTAATGCAGGGTACGATCCCAACTTCCCCGAAGTATTGGAAAAGAATAACGCAACCTACCTCTCCCATGGCGCAGGCGTAACGAAGTTCACGGGCGCGAGAGGTAAGAGTGGTTCTTCCGATGCAAATGCGGAATACATCGGCTACCTTCGTAACCTTTTCGATGAAAACGGCGTTATCTGGCAGACGGGCGAGCTTGGCAGAGTAGACGTAGGCGGCGGCGGTACCGTTGCGAAGTACATCGCGAATATGAATATCGACACGATCGACATCGGTGTAGCGGTTATCGCAATGCACGCGCCTTATGAAGTCGTTTCCAAAGCGGACGTATACGAAACCTACCTCGCATTCCGCGCATTCATCAAATAAGAAAAAATAAAGCACCCATGTATGGGTTGAAATAAAAAAGCTGTTGCAATCGCAACAGCTTTTTTCATGTGGAATTATCAACTTATAAGACTTGAATATCCTCGTCCGAACGAACAATGGAGGAAGAATAAAGGGCAAGTAAGCCTTTTACCAGTTCGTCATAGTCGGCCTTTGCAAAGCATTCGCAAGAGGAGTGCATGGCAAGCTGCGCAAGTCCTGCGTCTGCGCCGAGCATACCCGTATTGCGGATCGCCGCCGCGCCAAGCGTACTGCCGCTTCTCGCGTTAGAGTGGTTGTAAAATTTTTGATGTTTTACGTTCGCGTTGTCAAATACCGTTTGTAACACGGCAGAGGATACAGCATCCGTGATATACGCCTTGTTCGAGTGGTTTTTGATGACGATACCGCCGCCCAATGCAGTTTTATTGGTAGGATCTGCTTTTTCAGGATGGTTAGGATGCACGGCGTGCGCATTGTCCAACGAGAGCAAGAAAGAGTTTGCCAACGCCTTATAATATTCGTTATCGTCGAAACGGAGCGCGTACGCAATACGACGGAGTACGTTTTCCAAAAGATCGCCTGCCGCGCCTTCGTTTGTACCGCTACCCACTTCTTCGTTATCAAAGAGGGCGGCTACGCAAATACCGCTGTGTTCTTCATCGAAGCTGAGTGCTTCTAACGAGGCGTAAACACTGGTCAAATTGTCGATTCTCGGCGCAGCCAAAAACTCATCGTTAAGCCCAAACGAATAGGGCATGTCTGCATTGACCAGGAATAAGTCATAGGAAAGTACGTTATCGCCTGCGATTTGTTCAATCAGCGCCGCCGAATTATCGATGCCGTCCGCAAAGGAAAGCAAGGGTAAAAGATCGGTTTGCAAATCCACCGAGAAATTGCTGTTTACGTCGCGGCTTTGATGAATGGCAACGGAAGGGATTGTCACAGTGAAAGGGGAAACTACCGTTTCCGTGCGAAGACAGCCGTTTTCTCTGCGAACGATTCTTCCTGCGATTTTCAAAGGTCTGTCAAAGAAGGTGTGCCAAATACCGCCACCGTACGTTTCCACGTTCAGCTTGGCATAAAGCCCGGATTTTACCAAGGGATTTTCTTTCAGCTTTAAAGCGGGGGAATCGGTGTGCGAAGCAACGATTTTATAAGAAAAATCATTCAGCGAACCGACGGTAAAGGCGATCAAAGCGCCGCCGCGTACAACGTAATATTTCCCGCCTTCGGAAATCGACCAGTCATGCCGTTCCAAAAGGCGGCAAAAGCCTTGGTTATCCAAAAGCGCTGTTGCATTTTCCACCGCATGATAAGACGTGTGGGAGTTTTTTAGAAAGTCAATCAATTTTTCCATAGTGATTCCTTTACCTTTGGTAACAGAAAAAGCTTGGTTACCGTTCATTTGCAATATTGTAGCATGTTTCCGTTGGTTTGACAAGCCTTTTTGGGGAAAAATTCCAAGGAAAAATTTATCCCGTTTTCACAAAATTGCATTTCAGTTATCACATTATTGCATTAAAATATAAATCATTGTAAAGCCTTAGACGAAAATTGTGTGAAAATGATCAAAACGCCTTTATTGTTTATTGACAGTTCAGCATTTGAATATTATAATAAATATTGTTAAGTAAATGAAAAGTCAACAAAGGTGAAATGGGAGGAGCAGACATGGCAAGCAGAGCAAAAGACGTGAAAACGGAATTGAAAGCAACTGGAAACGAACGCTATCTTCACGACGTGTTCAATTTAGTTAAGAGAGTGGAAAACTTAACGGTAACCGACAAAAAAACGAAGTTTAACGATACGGAAATCCGTTTAATTGGCGAGGTATACGCGGCTAAGTTTGCAGGTAAGCGTTTGATTTCTACGCAACTTGCGAAATTATTGGGCGTAACGAGATCGGCAATTTCCCAAATCGTAAACCGTTTGGAGGAAGAGGGACTTGTGCGTCGCGTCCCCGATTTATTTGACCGCAAAATCGCCTATATCGAGGTTTCGGAGGAGGCAATTGCCGCATACAGCGAGGATATGAAGATTTACGTGGACTTTATCGGTAATATTGTAGAAAAGTTCGGCGCGGAAAAATTTGATACCATGTGTGGCTTGGTAGAATCTTTCGTCACGTTTGTGGAGAAAGAAAAAGCGTGTTTTGCCAAAGAACATTCGATTGACGATAAGGAATGATAGTATTTTGGTAAAAAAGGTGACATAATAGAGAATATGAGGTAGCATGTCCGTGTTGAACGGATAAAGAGGACGATAAAAGATGTTGCAGTTAAAGAATATTAAAAAGGATTATAAGACCGCGGATTTAAAAGTGCAGGCACTCAAGGGAGTGGATTTGCGCTTCCGCGAAAACGAGTTTGTTTCCATTCTCGGTCCTTCGGGTTGCGGTAAAACGACGCTGCTCAATATCATCGGCGGTTTGGATCATTACACCTCGGGTGATTTGATTATCTGTGGAAAGTCGACCAAGGATTACAAGGATCGCGATTGGGACGTATACCGCAATCACAGAATCGGTTTCGTGTTTCAATCGTATAATTTAATTCCGCACCAAACGGTTCTTGGGAACGTGGAGATTGCGTTGACGATTGCGGGTGTTTCCAAGCAAGAAAGACGCCTCCGCGCAGTGGAAGCGTTAAAGAAAGTAGGGCTGGAAAAGGAAATGCGGAAAAAGCCCAACCAGCTTTCTGGCGGTCAAATGCAACGTGTAGCGATTGCAAGAGCGCTTGTCAATAATCCCGAAATTTTGCTGGCGGACGAACCGACGGGCGCTTTGGACACGGTAACTAGCGTCCAGATCATGGATTTGATCCGCGAAATCGCAGGCGAGCGTTTGGTTATCATGGTTACGCACAATCCCGAACTCGCGGAGGAGTATTCGACGAGAATCGTAAGATTGCAAGATGGACTTGTGGTATCGGACAGCAATCCCTATTATGGAGAAACGCCAGAGGAAAAAGCGAAAAAGCAAGCAAAAAAAGAAATGCTGGAAAGCTTGGCGGAGAGCACTTGGACGTCCTCCGACGAAAACGTTGCAACGGCGGCGGACGGAACGGTCACGTTGGTTGGCGAAGGCAATGCAACGCTGAAAGGCGAATCGGGGAAGTACGGCGCGGAATGCGTTGTGCAGGTAAAGAACGTCGATAAAGAACCCGTTTCGTTTAGTGTTTCGGATAGCGTGGATACCAAGAAAAAGAAGAAAAAGCATAAAGCGAAGCAGGCAAAGGAACGTTCTTCCATGTCCTTCAAAACCTCCCTTGCGCTCAGCGCGAGAAATCTTGCGATGAAAAAGGGTAGAACGGCGGTGACGAGCTTCGCCGGAAGTATCGGTATCATCAGCGTATGTCTGGTGCTTGCGCTTTCCAACGGTTTTAACGGTTACATTTTAAAAACGCAGGAAGATATGCTTTCCTCCGCGCCGTTGGAAATCAACGAAACAACGTTGGATATGACGGCGATCATGGCGGGTATGAGTCAGGCCGGCGACATGCCGGAGCTGGATAAGATCGGCGATAACGTATACGTCAATTCCTTCCTTACGAATATCGCGCAAGGTATGACGGTAACCAACAATCTCTCCGATGAATATCTTCGTTACGTGGAACAAGCGTCCGAGTATTATTCGGCAATCGTTTACAGTACGGGTATGACGTTAAACAACGTGCTGTATACGGAGGTTGAGGTTGAAAACGAAACGACAGGCGGTACGGAAATGGCGGTCATGTCCCTTTCCGAGTTGAAAGAATATTACACCTTCAAACTCACCCAACAGGAAGAAAAATATGCGTCGATGGCACCACTCGTTGATTACCTGGGTAGCATCTACGGCAAGATGCCCGGTACGACGGACGTGCATAGCGAGGACTTTGGTGCGTACGTGAAATCGCAGTACGAATTGGTCAACGGGCTCGGTCAATTCCCCACCAGTCCCAACGAAGCGGTGCTGGTTATCGGTCAAAATAACGACATCATCGATCTCACGTTGGCGCAGCTTGGTTTTATCGGAGAGGAACAGTTTATGAGCCTCTTCCCCACAGAGGGGCAGGATCCTGATACGATGGAAGATTTGCTGTTGCCACTCCTTGGTGAAAACGGTATCATCGGCAAAAAATTCATGCTGAATTACAATAACGCCGTATATACGAAAGAGGGCGCGCCCGAAGGGTATATGTATAAGTACAACGGCAGACGCGCAACAAATGAGTTCGATTTAGGCGAAGGCACGGGCGTGGAAGTAACGATCACGGGTGTGTTGCGTTTGAAAGAGGGGCTTAGCAACGGTTGTCTTGGAAACGGATTATACCTCACTGAACAGCTTTGCAACGAATACCTCGCAGTGAATATGCAATCGGATATCGTGAAATCCTTGAAAGAACAATCGGCAAAGGTGCAGGAATTTTACGCCTTGATGGCATTATTGCAATCGGAAGAAGTGAAGGAAAATAAAGAGCTTTTCGAAGAGAAAGCGATGGAGTTTTGGGAGCTTTTGAACAGCGAGCACTTTAACCGCGTTGCGGAAAATCTCGACGAATATTATATGAGTGGCGGTTCGATGGCATCGCAAAATCAAAATCCCGACGATGTAGAAGGGATTCCCACGTTCGTTCTTACTCAGTTGATGGAAAAGCTGTCGAAATCGTATTTCCTTGTTGGGGATACGGCGCTCCGTTCGGTGGGCGGTAAAGATAAAGTCAATTCGATCAAGATTTACGCGGAAAGCTTTGAGGATAAAGAACAAATCTTAGCCCATTTGGATGCGTGGAACGACGAGTGCGATAAGCAAGGACAAGAAGCGCTTCGGGTAGAATACAACGACTCCATCGGCATGATGATGACAATGGTAGAAACGATGCTGGACGCAATCACCTACGTTTTGGTGGCGTTCACGGCGATTTCGCTGGTGGTATCCTCAGTCATGATCGGTATTATTACCTACGTTTCGGTTGTGGAACGCGTCAAGGAAATTGGCGTACTGCGTTCGCTTGGCGCAAGAAAGAAGGATATCAAAAACCTTTTCAATGCGGAAACGTTCATTATCGGTTTGGCTTCGGGTTTGATCGGCGTTGCGGTGACGTATGCGGCGTCTGTCGGTATCAATGCACTACTGGGTTATCTAACGGGCATTTATACGTTGGCAAATCTTCCCGTTAGTTCGGCAATCATCATGGTTGTCATCAGTATCACGCTGACGCTTATTAGTGGTTTGATCCCTGCCAATGCAGCGGCGAAGAAAGATCCCGTTGTTGCTTTGAGAACGGAATAAAATAAAAAAATAGTATTCCCCGTCTTGCAATCAAGGTGGGGAATTTTCTTTTTTGCTATTGACATTTTTTCAGGTTATGGTATACTTATAAAGTGAAACGAATACACGTGGATATAGGGAGGAAAACGGCATGACGAAAAAGGAGTTTACCGTCGTATCGGATTATGACGGATTGCATTTGAAGGGGATTGTTTACGAACCTGATGGAATACCGAAAGGACTCATTCAATTCGCACATGGTATGTCCGAATATAAAAAACGTTACGAGCCGTTCATGCAATTTTTTGCGGAAAACGGTTACGTAGCGGCTTGTCACGATCACAGAGGACACGGAGAAAGCGTTGAAAAGGAAGAAGATTTGGGTTGGTTTCACGATTTTAGTGGAAAAGCGGTCGTGGGAGATTGCGTGCAGGTGACGAAATATCTAAAAACGCAGTATCCCGATTTAAAAATTACGCTATTTGGCCATAGCATGGGCTCGATGATCGTGCGTTGTTACTTGCGTGAACATGATGATATGATCGATAAACTGGTTGTATGCGGATCGCCTGCCAGCAATCCTTTGGCTGGGATGGCGGTATTGCTTGCAAAATGTATTCACCTTTTCAAAGGGCAAAGACATAGAAGTAAGATGCTTTCCTATCTTTCCACAGGGAAGGGGAAGGAGGAGTTTCAAAAGGCAGGCAAGGGTTCTTGGCTCACAAAGGACGAAGAGATTGCCAAGGATTTTGCAAACGATCCCAAGTGCCACTACAACTTTACGGTTAACGGCTACGAAAACCTGTTTAACTTGATGAAGTACACCTATAAAAAGCGTGGGTATAAGGTGCAAAATCCGAAGCTCCCCATTCATTTTATTTCGGGTAGCGACGACGCAGTGCTCGGCAGTGATTTAAAATGGTTTCAATCCATCGAATTTTTACGGGACGTCGGCTATGAAAACGTGTCGGGAAAGTTGTATGAAGGCATGCGCCACGAGGTGTTAAACGAAATCGGGAAAGAAGAAGTTTTTGCAGACCTGCTTCGTTTTATCGGTAGCGAAGAATAAAAACGCATAAACTCTTTAGAACGGCGCATACTGTTCTCAGGAGGGAAAAACTATGCGTATTGCGAATATTATTGCCTATATTTTGGTCATTGTCGGCGCAATCAACTGGGGTTTGTTCGGTCTTTTTGATTTCAACCTCGTATCGACGGTGTTTGGCGGCGCTCGCGCGGCGGGTTCTGTCATCACGTATACGATTATTGCGCTCGCATCGCTTTGGCTGATTCTTTCGCCTTTCATTACGGACGGCGTGCTTTGGCTCAAGAGCAGAAGAGCGGAAAGATAACGTTCAAAACAAACGAAAACGGATTTCTCCAACGTGGGAAATCCGTTTTTTACGTGATGCGCTTTCGCAAAGGAATTTTTTATGTAAGTATTGACATTTCCATATCGGAATAGTATAATAAAGACACTAAAAAGTCTATAAGACTTTTAAAAGGAGAGAAAAACTATGTTACATTCTTTATTGGCAGTAGATACCGGTTTGATTATCGGTCTTATTGTTGGCGGCATCGTATTGCTTCTTGCAATCATCGTAATCGCTTGGTGGATTAGCACTCGCAACGATTTCGTTCGTTTGAAGAACAAGGTGGAAGAGGGAATGTCCACAATCGACGTATATTTGAAGAAGCGTTTTGATTTAATTCCCAACCTCGTGGAAACGGTGAAAGGCTATGCAAAGCATGAAAGCGAAACCTTGGAAAAGGTAGTGGCGGCGCGTAACCTTTCTATGGGCGCAAAAACCACGGAGGAAAAGATGGCGGCGGCGAATAACCTTTCCTCTTCCTTGCGTACGTTGTTCACGGCAATTTCGGAAAGTTATCCTCAGTTGCACGCAAACACCAATTTCTTGGATTTGCAAAACCAGCTTAAAAACATCGAAGGGGAGCTGGAGGGCGCTCGTCGTTACTATAACGGCGTGGTAAAAACCTTTAACACCAAGCTGGAGCTGTTCCCTGCGAATATCGTTGGTAAGCGCATGGGCGAAGGGTATGAAAAGAAGACGTATTTCGAATTAGACAGCGAGGTAGAACGTCAAAACGTAAAGGTATCCTTCTAAGATAAGGTGAAAAACAATGAAAACAAAGGGCTTTAAAAAGGGCTTGCGTAAATGGATTTTGGCGCTGTTTACGTTGGTTCTGCTGTGCTTCCCGTTTGGTTCTAATTTGTCGAATGATGGGGGTAGGTACGTAACGAATACGATTACTGCCCATGCAGACGGCGGCGCTTTTAGGGTGGAGAAGTACGACGTAGAGATGAACTTACTCCAAAACCGTAGGGTGGAGGTTGTAGAGCGTATCACGGTAGAATTTCTTGTTTACGAGGCGACTATGTTCTATCGCTCTCTGCCGATGGAGGGCGCTCGCTATGAAAACATTGTGGCAAGCTGCGCAGGGAATAGCGAGTTTTCCTACTACGTAGCGGATAATCCCGACGTGGACGGCTTTATCGACGTCAACTGTGTGGGAAACGTTGAATACGGAAACGAATGGACGTATGAAATTTCGTACGTGATGCAGCAGGCGACGGAGGCTATGGCAGACAGCATCATGCTCGACGTGGTCGGCTACGGCTGGACGGTGCCTCTTCACGACGTATCGGTAACGATGCATTTTCCTGAAAAACCGCTGTCTCATAAAGTGCACACCGACGTGTACGGGACGGCAACGAATACGAAAGTCGACGAAAAATGGTTGGACGACAAAACGTTGTATCTGCATACGGATATTCTGAACACTGTAGATTCTTGGGAATACGACGTATACGTGGCAGGCTTAACGCTGGAGGCTGCGTTCGATGAAGGCGTATTGCAGGGGTATACGTTCACCAGAATATTTACCGAGGATATGTGGAAAATTCTCATTGGTGCGATGGTGGCGATTGCACTGGCTGTCGTGTTATTCTTATTCACGAAAACAAAGCGCGAAGTAATCACGGTTGTCAATGTCAAAGCGCCCGACGATATGGATCCCATGAAGATGGGAAAATGGTTGGACGGTTCGGTCAATCAGGAAGACATCACTTCGATGATTTACTACTTCGCGAACAAAGGGTATTTGCGGATTGATTTTTCCGATCAGGACGATCCCGAATTGATCGCTTGCGTCAGCGAGCTGCCCGATTCGGCGACTGCATACGAAAAAACGATATTCAACGGTTTATTCAAAGGCGGCAGAACGCTTGACGCAGAGACGCAAACGCTGAAAGCGGCGCGCGTTTCCGAAATGGCAGGCAATTTTTATGAAGCTTCGCAAATCGCGCCCAAACAAGTACCTGACGCGCCCACCATGTACGAGAAGAAATCTCTTATTGGGTATTTCGGCGGCGCGGTAATCGGGGCTTTGCTGGGGCTTCTTGTCACGTTTTTTATGAGTCATCGTATCGGCGGCGGTTATGCAAGCGGAACGGGTATTTTATTCCTTTTCCCCATGGCAGGGATTGCGGCGCTTGGCTACGTTTCGGAAAATTATCGCTATAAGTGGAAAAAGATAAATCGGGTATGGATGCTTGTGGCGCAAATCGCCATTGCGGTGATCTTTTCGCTATTGGCGATATTCCTTTTCTTCACGTACATGATGACGGAATACGAAAAACTGGTGCTTTGTATCGGTGCGTTTGGGGCGTGTTTTGCAACGCAAACGGCGCTCAGCCGTACAGAAAAGTATTTGGACGTACTCAGCGAAATTCTTGGCTTTAAAGAATTTATCGTGGTCACGGAAGAGGATAAAATCAAGTTCATGCTGGAAGAAAATCCCGAATTATATTATAAAGTGTTGCCATACGCGCAGGTGCTTGGTGTAACGGACGAATGGGAAGGGAAGTTCAAAAATATCCTGTTAGAACCGCCTACGTGGTCTACTGGTACGAACTTAACGGTATTCGATTACGTGATTATTCGTCAGTGTTTAACGCGTAGCATGATGCACGCTTTGGCAAGCGCAGCGCAAGCGGCTTCGAAGTCGGGCGGCACGTTTATCGGTAGAGGCGGCGGAGGCGGAAGCTTCGGCGGCTTCGGTGGCGGCGGCTTTGGCGGTGGTGGCGGCGGCGTCCGTTGATAAAAACAATAAAAAACGCAGGTTGTTCAACCTGCGTTTTTTTATAAGTCGCAATTATTTTGTGAGGTTGGGGTCAGTCAACGTGGGGGAATTCATAGCGAATCTCTTTACTGATTCCACGGCATTTTGACAACGGCGTTTGGTTTTATAATGTTCGCCAAGGCACAAAAGCTGACCGTTGCCGTTAAGAAGCTTATAGATATAATCGCCGTGCTTCGTCAAGGAAATACGGAAATTCCCGTTAACGATGTTCATCTTATGCGTCTGAATGCCGTTCACTGCGCCGATATAGGTGGTATATTCCTCGCTGGAAAGCAAGCGCTCGCCGTTGTTGGCAAAGAGTTCGAAATAGAACACCTTTTCACCCTCGGGGGAGGTTTTGCAATCGATCACCCATTTGCCGTTGTAATTTTCATGCACGGGTTCGATAGGGGAATCGTCTTCGGGGGGAAGCTTTACCACGTGATCTTGCAGGTTTTCATCAATAAATGCGGTACGCGCGAAGCGTTTTGTGGATTCGATTGCGCTTTCACAACGTGCTCTCGTAGCGTAATGCTCGCCCATGCAAAGCAGCATGTTTTTGCCGTTCAAAAGCTTGAAAATATAATCGCCTTTCTTCGACAGTGTGATACGGAAGTTGCCTTTTAAAATGTTTATTTTGTGTGTTTCAATACCGCGAATCGCGCCGTTATAGGTGGTGTACTCTTCGCTGGAAAGCAGCTTTTCTCCGTTGGATGCGTGCAGTTCAAAGAAATACATTTCATCGCTTGCGTTGTCGTCGGTAACGACGCGGCAAATTACCCATTTACCGCTATAACGCGCTGTAATATCCGATTCATCCTCTTCGTAGAAATCCAGGTCGGTGTCGACGTCCTTAAATTCGTCGTGTAACATAGTTCCCTCCTTAGATTTTTTCGCGGATTTGTTTTCCGCTTTTTTCTCCACGGCGGGCTTTTCCGCAACGGGTTTCTCTTCTGTTTTTTCAGCCGCTTTTTTGGTCGGCTTTTTCTCCGTTGCTTCTTCTTTCTTTTCCGTCTTAGCTTTTACGGATTCTTCCTTCTTTACCTTTACGCTGGGGGCAGGTGCGGATTCATTCGCAGGAATGGATTCCTTTGTAGGAACGGGTGCAGGCTCTTTTGTCTTAGCAGGAGCAGGGGAAGGGGGGATCGGAGTTTCTTCCTTTTCTTCCTGTACCTGTTCTTCCGCTTTGCATTCCGTTTTACATTCCGGCTTGATTTCCGTTGCCGTTTTGCTTTCGATAGTTTCTTTTTTCGTGGCTTTTGCTGCTGTTTTCTTTGCTTTCGACTTTTTCGCAGAAACCGCAATCATAACGATCAATACGATCAGTACAAGCGCGGCGAATGCAGCCAGCATAATGGCGTGAAAGGGCTCATTTTTACAATATTCCACAGCCAAGCCAAATATTTCTTTAATCTTCTCCATAAGTACCTCCTCTTCGCTTGTAGTAAATTGTTTCATTATGAAAATATTTTAATATAAAAACGCGCAAAAGTCAAGGCAGGTGGAAAAAAATTTTGCGCAATTTTTAAAAAAAATTGACAATCGCATAGAAATGCGGTACAATGTACGTATGGATAAGATACAGATAGCCGTTATCGGCGGCGGCGCGGCAGGGCTTTTCCTTGCCTGCGCGTTACAACAGAAGAACGTGACCGTTTTTGAACGTGGCGAACGAGTAGGCAGAAAGCTTTCCGCTACGGGAAATGGGCAAGGCAACGTGAGCAATCTTTCCGTGGCGGAAACGCCGTATTTTGGTTCAGCGACGGAAAGGACGCGTATTTGCGAAATTATACGTCAGGCAGATCATACTGCCATGGCGGATTTCTTCCGTTCGTTAGGGGTGATTTTGACCGCGGATGAGCGCGGTAGAATGTATCCTGCCAGTCGCCAAGCTTCCGCGCTTACCGACGCTTTGCGTTTTGCGTTGGAAGAAAAAGGTGTCAACGTTTGCCTCTCCACGCGGATTGTCGACGTTGAAAAGACGAAAGATGGATTTATCCTTACGGCGGAAAGCAAGGACGGAGAAAGGCAATATTTTGCGAAAAACGTTGTGCTTTGCGCAGGCGGTAAAGCGGCGAAAAATTTCGGTACGGACGGAACGGCGTACGCTTTGGCAGAGAAATTTGGCCATAGTGTGACGGCGTTGTATCCATCGTTAGTACAGCTGAAAACGGACACGGCTCATACCAAAACGCTGAAAGGGATTCGCGTCAACGATGGTGGATTAACGGCGATTGTCGGCGATGAAAAAGTGGCACTGACGGGGGATATTATTTTCACGGATTACGGTGTTTCCGGGGATGCGGTCTTCCGCATTTCTGCCTTCCTTGCGGATAAGATTCCACAAGGGCAGGTACGCATTGAAATCGATTTTTTGCCTGCAATTTCCGAGACGGAAATCTACGAAACCTTGCGTAAGAAACGCTTGGCGTTTCCGCACTTGGCGGATAATGAATTGTTGTTCGGGGTGGTGAATAATCAGATTGGCAGGGCGATTATCAAGCGCGCCGATGGGGATTTAAAACGCGCGGCAACACTTGTGAAAAAGTTCCCTTTGCAGGTAGTAGGGAGCTTGGGTTTTGACTATGCACAGGTAACGAAAGGGGGGATTCCGCTTTCGGAAACGGATGAAAACTTGCAAAGTCGCTTTGTTGAAGGACTCTATTTTGCTGGGGAGATTTTAGACGTAGACGGCCAGTGCGGCGGCTTTAATCTTCAATGGGCATTTTCCTCCGCGATGCGCGTGGCAAGCGGTATCCATAAAGCGTAAAAGATAAAAGATGGGGGCAGGTATGCGTTTAATTACCTTATCCGACGTAAAATTATCCATAGAAAAAGACGAAAAATCGCTAATTTCCCTTGCTGAGAAAAAGCTTGGTGGGAAGGTTGGCTATTTTGCCATTAAGAAAAAATCGTTGGATGCAAGGGATAAAGGGAATTTGCGCTACGTCTATACAATAGAGTTTGGGAAAACGCCGCCTCCACAGACGGAAAGGCAATACGAGCGCTTGCCGCAAAGTAAGCTTCCCAAAAATCCCGTTGTTGTGGTTGGTAGCGGCCCTGCAGGTCTCTTTTGCGCCATTCGTTTACTGGACCACGGCATCACGCCTATCGTGATTGAGCGTGGCGGTTCGGTGGAAACCCGTGAAAAGCGAATCGACCGTTTTATTCAAGAAAAAATTTTGGATACGAATACGAATATCCAGTTTGGTGAGGGCGGTGCAGGTACGTTTTCGGACGGTAAATTGAATACGCAAACGCATAGCGCTTGGAATCGGGAAGTGTTGGAAATTTTTGTGCGCTTTGGCGCGCCGAAAGAAATTCTTTGGTTAGCAAAACCGCATATCGGTAGCGATCAATTAAAAATGGTTGTCAAAAATATGCGGCAATACATTCTTTCTAAGGGCGGCCAAGTGCTTTTCCATACCCGTTTGGAGGATATTCACGTCAAAAACGGTAAGCTGGAAGAGGTTACAATTCGCCGCTTGAACGCGGATACGGTAGCCTCAAATACCGATTTTTCTACGGAAAAGATAGCGGTTTCCGCCATTGTGCTTGCCATTGGCCACAGTGCAAGGGATACCTTTGAAATGCTTTTAAAGAACGGCGTATATATGCGCGCGAAAGATTTTGCAGTAGGGGTACGCATCGAACATTTGCAATCGAAAATCGGATTTGCGCAGTACGGAACATCGTATGCGAAACTGCCAGCCGCCGATTATAAACTCGTTTCCCATGCAGGGGATCGCGCAGCGTTTACCTTCTGTATGTGCCCGGGCGGCTACGTTATGCCTGCGGCAAGCGAGGAGGGTGGCGTTGTCGTAAACGGTATGAGTAATTACGCGCGAGACGGCGTCAATGCAAACAGCGCATTAATCGCGCAGGTGACGAAAGCGGATTTTGAAGGGGATACTCCCTTGGCTGGCGTAGAATTTCAACGCAAAATCGAGCGCGCGGCATTTTTGGCTGGCGGAGAAAGCTACGCAGCGCCCGTACAACTTGTCGGGGACTTTTTAGCGGACAGACGCAGCAGCCAATTTGGGGAAGTATTGCCAACGTATGCGGTAGGTACTACCTTTGCGGATTTGCGTGATACGCTACCCATGTCCGTGATCAATGCCTTGAAAGGGGCGATTGTGGATATGGATAGAAAGCTGAAAGGCTTCGCCCATCCCGAGGCGATTTTGACGGGTGTGGAAAGCAGAACAAGTTCTCCTGTTCGCATCGAGCGAGATGAAACCATGCAATCGGTGACGGTGAAAGGCATATACCCCTGCGGCGAAGGCGCAGGCTATGCAGGCGGCATTACTTCTTCCGCGGCGGACGGTTTACGGGTAGCGTCAGCTGTATTTGCAGAGTTAAATAGATAAAATAAAACATTTCATAGTGTGAAAAACTGTTAATTGTAAACAAACAATGAAAGATATTTATATATTTCATTATTCTATCACACAATTTTCACATATCTATCACAAAACGGGAATAAAATTGAAGTTAACAAAGGCGGTGTAGTCTTTGTATATTTTATCGGGCGAAAGTCCACGTAGCGTGGCGTGTTGAAGAGGATCGGCAAAGGTCTTTCAATGCGAAGCGCGCTTTGGTCAAATCGACTATACTAAAAACTTTTTTCATATTCTCTCACTAAAAGGTATGCGGCTTGTTATTGACAAGCCGCATATCTTTTTTTGCGCTAGGTAATTTCCTTGGCAAAACATGCAAAAGTCTTGCATTTTTTACACACGTGTGGTATAATGGGTTCAGTGAAGAAAAAAATACATAAGGGGAAAAAGTAACGGCCATGGAAAAGGAAGGCAAAAAACCCGATCGCAGAGTAGTACGGACGAAGAAGGCAATTCGAAATTCTTTTGTAAAGCTTCTTGCAGAAAAGGATTTGGAAAAAATCACGGTCAAGGAAATTGCGGACGGCGCGGATGTAGACAGAAAGACGGTGTACAATTATTACAGCGGCGTTTACGAGATTTTGGACGAACTGGAAAACGAGCTTGTGCATACGTTCGAGTGTGCTTTGGAGAAAGTGGATATTTCCACAATGGATGCCAACGGTTTGTTCGAAGCGTTGGTAGAGCTGTTGAAGGAAAATATGGAATTATACGGGCTCTTGATGCGCATTGATAGCAATTCCCGTCTGATTGCGAAAATGGTTGTTTATTTGAAAGAGCAAATTCAGCTGTTGCTTGCATGGGGCAGCGATATGCCGCAAGATAAAATCACCATCGCGGCAGAATACGTCACAGCAGGTATGTTTGCAGCTTACCGCTGGTGGTTCAATTCGGAGAGAAAGCAACCGGTTGAAGAGTTCACAAAGGATATCGCAAGTATGGTCCTTTCGGGAATGCCGTCCTATCTTTATAATGAATAAAAAAGTACCGCCGTTCGTGTTGACCGAACGGCGGTTTTGTATCATTTGAAGTTATGTCATTATTTCATACGGCGGGCAATTTTAGCCGATGCGATAACAGTGCCTTCAATGGGTGCTTTGGGCGCAGGCGTTTCGGCATCTTCCGCTTGGCAGATTTCCTCAGTGCATTCGTTGGAATTCGTCATTTTCCTGCCGAGTTTAGCGACAGCGATGCGTACCTTTTCGTTGGAAGCGCAGATGGCTTTAATCGCGGCATAATATACGTCGCTCATCAAGCGGATGCGGTCAAACGTAACGTATTCGTTTGCCTGGTGAATGGTCGCTTCTTCGCCGTTGATTTCAGGACCGAATGCACAGCCGCATTTCAATGCTCTTGCATACGTACCGCCACCGATAGCGATGGGGCTTTCCTGCTTACCTGTAATTTCGCTATAGACGCGTACCAGGGTTGAGATTAAACGCCCTTTGGGATTGTTATAAAGAGGCGCTTGATAGTTGTCGATAACGTAATCAAATCCAAACGCATCTAATTTTTCCGTTACCGTTTCCAGGCTAAGCGTAGCAGGGAAACGGATATCCGTCGTGATTTTTAAAACGCCGTCTTTAAAGGCCGCAACGTCGGGGGACATTGTCAAAACGCCCGTTTCATCCTGTAACGTCTTCAAACCCGTCACGTCATTAAACAGTACGTCATAGGCTTTCTTCGCACTTTCGTTGAAGGTAGAAAGGAAATAAAGAAGCGCTTGCAGTGCGTTAGCACCGAGATTGGGCGTAGAGCCGTGCGCAGACTTTCCGTATACGTTCAAAATATTCGTGGTGTTGTCATAGGAAAGGCGAGTGCCTTCAATCGGGTTTTGATAATATACGAGGTTTTCCGCTGCCTTTCTCGTCAAAATCGCGCTGGCTTTATCGCATACCATATTTACTCGTTCGCCTGCATTCAACGCAGACATGGGTGCATCTTCCATGGGGATGGAAAGGGTGAAATGCAAGATGCCTTTTTCTGCGTAGATAACGGGGAAGTTTGCGTCGGGAGTGAATCCTTCTTCGGGCATTTGCGCCACTTGGTTATAATGTTCGATGCACTTCCAACCAGCTTCTTCGTTGCAACCGACGATAAGTTTGATTTTACGCTGGGGAAGGATGCCTTCGTCCTTGAGAGCTTTCAATGCATATAAGCAAACGATTGCCGGTGTTTTGTCGTCCATTGCGCCTCTGCCCCAAATTTTTGTGCCCGTAACGCCGCCCTCGGATACGTCGTCGTTGATTACGCCGCCAAAGGGAGGGTATTTCCAACCGCTACCGGCAGGGACAACGTCCAAATGCGCGAGAATGGCAAATTCTTTACCTTCGCCGAATACGACTTCGCCAACGTAATTGTCGTAGTTATGCGTTTCAAAGCCCATATCACTCGCCAAAGAGAGGAAGTAGGCAAGGCAATCCGCCGTTTCTTTCCCGAACGGATAGTTTTCTTCCGCTGTTTTCAACGAGGAATCGAATTTCAAAATATTCACCGTTGCGTTTACGATTTCATCAAAGTATTTCTGCATAACGTTTTCCATGAAAGGATACTCCTTGTGTTTCATTTTTTACACTATTATTATACACATTTTTTCACGTTTGGTAAACAAAATAAAGGGTGCAAAGTAAAAAAATAATTTTTTTCAGCTTTGCCTTTGACATTTGGCGTAAAGTATGCTACAATAACGATGTTATTGTAAGTTCATAAAACGAATTCGCTTTAGCTTTGGTTGACTAAAGCAATAGGCGGCAAAGGAGAAAGGATATGTCATTGCATGAAGGGCATCGACTTCGGGCGTATCAAAAAATTCAGAAGGACGCGTTGGCTGACCATGAGTGGTTGGAAATTTTGCTCTACAATGCTGTTCCCAGAAAAAACACAAACGAATTGGCGCATGCGTTGATTTTTAAATTTGGTAGCGTGGACAAAGTGTTCGAGGCGACCATGGAAGAATTGCAGCAGGTGTCGGGGGTAGGAGTGAACATAGCGGCGTACCTTTGCTGCGTCGGTCATTTTATGCGAAATCGCAAGGCGAAGGAAGAGCTAACGTATTATGGAAAATTCGATTCCCGTAGTTTTTTACCATTTGTAAAGAAGGCGTATGAAAACGTGTTGGTTGAGGTTGTCGATCTCTACTTGCTGGATGGCGAGGGGCGCGTTCTTAAGAAACAGCGTTTTTCGATTGACAGCATCAGTACTGTACGGGTAATCCCCGAAGAACTTTCCTCGTTTTTATTGACGAAAAACGCCTCTGGTGCGGTGATGGTGCATAATCATCCGTTTGGCGAGGCGACGCCATCGGAGGCGGATGATTCCATGACGAAAAACTGTCAGGTGTTGTGTAGCATGCACAACCGTTTGCTTTGCGAACATATCATCTATGCGCCGAACGGCATGTACAGTTACTATTTAAGCGGAAGAATGCGCGAAATCAGCGAAAAGTATTCCGTAATCAACTTTTTGGAATAAGGCGATGAAAAAGACGAAAGAAGAGCGTAAGGAAACTGCGCAAAATGTAAGCGAAGATACGAAGGTAAAAGCATATTTCAACCGTATCTTCGGGGAAGGAGCGCAAAACGACGAGGCGAAAGTGCTGATTATAGCGAAGTGGACGCTGTTTGCTTTGCTGTTTATCGTTGAAATTTTGGGTTTGGTACAAAGCATTGAACAGTTGGTTCAAGACGGACAGAGATGGGGGCATTTCCTATTGGTATTTGCCGTAGTGGTTATTTTGAACAGCGTGGAAATATTAAAGCTGTTCGTATTACCTGAAAATCGGCATAAAATCCTGTTTTTTATCATCGAAATTTTGGCGGCGTTTGGGTTTGTCGTCCTGGTTGAGGGCGTATATTCCATATTGTTGTTTATATTGCTGTTGACGCAATTTTATTTCATTGCGCAAAACCTCAGTTCGGCGACGTGGATGCTCAGCGTTGCATTGCCCTTTTATGCAATTAGCTACGTGATTCAGGTATATATCACGAAAGGGGACGTAAATTCCCTTCAAATCTTCCGTGAATCGTTTGCCGCGTTGATTGCGCTTATCGTACATTTTGTGGCGGTGCAGATTATCATGGCGTTCTATCGCCAGTACATCAAATTAGGCAAAACGTTAAAGGAGCTGGATGCGAATAAGCAAGAATTGGAAAAGGCATACGCCGTGGTTGCGGAAGTGACTGCCTTGGAAGAACGTCAGCGTATTGCAAAAGATATTCACGATACGGCAGGGCATTCGTTGGCGACAGTCATTATGCAAACGGAAGCGGCAAAGCGCATTATTGACGAAGACCCCAAAGACGCAAAGGTAAAAATTATCGCGGCAAATTTGCAGGCAAGGCATACGTTGGACCGTTTGAGAGAAAGCATTCACTTGCTTTCCGGCTCGCAAGAGCAAAAAACGTTAAAAAGCGAACTGGAATCGATTATCCACGAAACGATGGACGGCACGGAGATTGTCATTCGTTCGCAAATAGAGGAGATTACCGTTTCAGAGGCGAAATTCCGTTTTCTTTGCAACACGTTAAAGGAGGGGATTTCCAACGGGCTTCGACATGGCGGCGCAACGGCGTTCTGGTTTGAATTGAAGGTGGAGGAGGAGACGATTTGTTTCCTGCTCTCCGACAACGGAAAGGGCATGGATAAGGACATGCCTGCCGGTTTTGGCTTAACAACGATGAAAAATAAGGCAAAAACGTTCGGGGGGGACGTACGTATCGTTACCGAGCCGAACGAAGGCTTTGAATTATATATGACTTTACCCATAGATACGAAGGTGAACTATGAAAGAGCAGAAAATTAAAGTACTGGTCGTAGACGATCAGAAGGACTTGGCGGACGGGATTTCTGCCGTTTTAAAGACGGATGCGGCGTTGGAAGTGGTGGATACGGCTTGCGATGGGTTTGATGCTTTGGAAAAAATCAAGAAGTATACCCCCGACGTCGTTTTACTCGATATCCGTATGCCGAACATGAACGGCGTGGTGGCGACTAGCCATATCAAAGCGGAGTACCCCGACGTAAAGGTGCTGATTTTGACGACGTTCGATGACAGCGATTATATCCTCAACGCACTCAATAACGGTGCGTGCGGTTACTTATTAAAGGATATCGGTGGTGAAGCGTTGATTCGCTCGGTGAAGAATGCTTACGAAGGGGATACCATTTTGCCTGCGAAGGTGGCTAGAAGAATCACCGACGCGGCAAAGCACGTAGCGGCGGATCGCGAAATCAAGCTGATGCGCGCCTTTATGCTTTCCGAACGTGAAATCGAGGTGGCGCTGATGCTGTACGAAGGTTTTACCAACCGCCAAATTTCCACGGCGCTTAGGCTTTCCGAAGGCTCTACCAGAAACTACGTTTCTTCCGTGTATAATAAAATCGGCTGCGAAAACAGAATGCAAGCCGTGGAAAAAATCAAAGAAATTTTGTAAAAATTAGGAAATGGGCATACCATGTACGAGACGGTTATATTTGATTTAGACGGAACACTCTTGGATACGTTAGACGATTTAACGGCGGCGGTCAACGCCGCCTTATCCATTTGCGGATTGCCGCTTCGTTCTAAAGAGGAGGTGCGCGCGTTCGTGGGGAACGGCATTGCCAAGTTGATGGAACGGGCGATCGGGGCACGCTCGGATTGCTTTGAAAAAGCGTTTGCGGCGTTTAAAAGCTATTATGCGGAGCATTGCCACGACATGACGAAGCCGTATGACGGAATTATGGACTTGTTGCATATACTAAAAGCAAGAGGAATCAAGACGGCGGTATTGTCGAACAAGGCAGATTTCGCTGTTAAAAAGCTGGCAAACGAGTATTTTTCGGGATTGTTGCAAGAGGCGATCGGGGAAAACGAGGAAATGGGAATTCGTAAAAAACCTGCGCCCGACGCACTCATTGCAGTGATGGAACGCTTGCAAACGAAAAATGCCGTCTACGTAGGGGATTCCGAGGTGGACGTGCAAACGGCGGCAAACGCAGGGGTGGATTGCATTTGCGTGACTTGGGGATTCCGTGAAAAAGAGACCATGGAGGCTTGCGGCGGCAAGACGTTTGTGGATAGTCCTGCGGAGATTTTGAAATATTGCGAAACGTGTTAAAAATCGGCAATACGCCGCTGAAGCGGCTAAGGACAATAGAAAACGGACGCGCGGAAATTTATGCCAAAATCGAGGGAGAAAACCTCGGCGGCTCGATTAAGGATCGGGTGGCTTTGGTGATGATACGCACTGCTGAAAAAAGCGGAAAATTAAAAAACGGCGGTACCGTGGTCGAGGCGACGTCCGGAAACACGGGGATAGGGCTGGCTATCGTTTGTCGAGAGTACGGCTATAAAGCCGTTATTGTTATGCCAGATTCCATGAGCGAAGAACGAAGAAAGTTATTGCGTTCTTACGGCGCAGAGCTGGTGCTTACGGACGGAAATAAGGGCATGCAAGGCGCGGTGGACGTTGCAGAAAAAATTGCTGAGCAAACACCAAATTGCATTTTGGCTGATCAGTTCCATAATCCCGTTTGCGCAACGGTACATTACGAAACGACTGCCCCTGAAATTTGGACACAGACGGACGGGCGCGTGGATATCTTCGTGGCTTGCGTGGGTACGGGTGGTACACTCACGGGCGTAGGGAGATTTCTAAAAGAGAAAAATTCTAACGCCTACGTGGTGGCGGTAGAGCCTGCCTCGTCGCCCTTACTATCCCAAGGAAGAAGCGGCGCGCACAGCATTCAAGGCATCGGCGCGAACTTTGTCCCAAGCGTGCTGGATAGGGGAATTTACGACGAAGTGCTGACGGTGACGGACGAAGAGTCGCTTGCGATGGCAAAGCGCTTGCATGAGGCGGAAAACTTGTATGTTGGGATTTCTTCCGGCGCGGCGGCGGCAGCGGCGCAAAAGCTTGCTGGGCGCAAGGAAAATTTGGGGAAAAGGATTGTGACGGTATTCCCAGATGAAGGGGGTAGGTATGCGTCTATTTTGCATACAATCGAATAATAACAAAAAAACGGATTTGGAATTTCTTCCAAATCCGTTTGTGTTTTATTCGGGGATTTATAAACCCAAGATACCCATAGAAAGATAGCAAAAGAGAATGACGGAAACGGCGTCCACAATGGTCGTGATAAAGGGATTTGCCACGACGGCAGGGTCTAACCGACATATTTTCGCCAGGATAGGCAACAGTGCGCCGACCAGCTTTGCTGCGATGACGCTGCAAAGAAGCGCCAACGATACGACGAGGCAAACCTCAGGCGTATAGCCTGCCATGCCAAGCAGCATTCCGTCGATCAGCATCAGCTTTGCAAAGCATGCAATCGCCAGGGTAATGCCCAGGAAGAAAGAGGTTCGAAGCTCTTTCCAAACCACTCTCCAAACGTCTTTCGTTTCGATTTCGCCGATGGCGAGCGCTCGAATAACGGTAACTGACGCTTGTGAGCCAGAGTTACCGCCCGTACCCATAATCATGGGGATACAAGCGACAAGGCAGGGTAATAGCATACTTTCGTAGCTGTTCAAAATCAGTGAGGTGAACGTAGAACCGAGCATGAGGATAAGCAACCACAGCACACGGTTTTTCCACAGAGTAAAGACGCTGGTTTTGAGATAGGGGCGGTCGGTGGGGGTGATAGCCGCCATCTTGGCGATATCTTCCGTATTTTCTTCTTGCAGGACGGCCATTGCGTCGTCGACGGTAACAATACCGACAAGGCGCATCTCTCTATCGACAATGGGCAGGGCGAGGAAGCCATAATCGGAAATCATCCGCGCGACTTCTTCTTTGTCCGTTTCGGTAAACGAGTAGATCACGTTGTCGTTCATGATCTCTTCAATGAGCGCCGTCTTTTGCGCAAGCATCAAATCCTTTGCCGTCACTAAACCCAACAGCTTGTTCGTGCGGTCTATAACATAGCAGGTGTAAATCGTTTCCTTGTCGATTGCCGTACGGCGAATGCGTTCAAACGCGTCTTCTACCGTCATATCTGGACGCAGGGAAACGAATTCGATCGTCATGATACTGCCTGCGCTGTCCTTCGGGTAACGCAAAATCTGGTTGATGTAATCACGGGTTTCTTGGTCGCTTTGCGCTAAAACACGCTTGACGACGCTTGCCGGCATTTCTTCAATCAGGTCGACCGTATCGTCGAGGAACAATTCGTCCATGACGGCGCGAAGTTCTCGATCGCTCAGCTTATTGATTAGGCGTTCGGTGACGTCCGTATCCATTTCGACAAAGGTTTCCGCCGCAAGATCCTTGGGCAGAATGCGGAATAAAAGCAATAGATCGGTGTCGCTTTGCGTTTCTTCAAAAACCTTGGCAAGGTCGATGGCGTTCATCGAGGAAAGCAAAGGTTTCAAAACGGCGTAATTGCGGTCTTGCAACAACATGATGATTTCATCGATTTCCGCAATACGGCGCACGATAGCCTCGGGCATGTCTTCAATGATTTCCACGGTGTCGTCGACGGACACCTCTTCCATCACCGCCTCCAACTCGTCGTCGCGCAAGCCGCCGATGATTTTTTCTTGCAACGTTTTATCTAACAGAATCAGCGCGTCTGCAAGCGCTTCGCTATCCAAAGCGCGACACAAGGGGACGAGATGATCGCTATTCTCCGTCAGTTCGTTTAAAAGGTCAGCCAGCGTTTCGGGCGTAAGCTTGTTCGCCCATTCGGCGGCTTCTTCATAATTTTGCGCCATCAAAAGCGCGTTAAGTTCTTTTTCCATAATACTCTACCTCCAATAAATGCGGTTTGCGAAGTAGCGTAGCCTGAAAGTAGATGTCAAGGACGCGAAAAACGGTCCGCAGACAACTTGCTTAGCGGGTATACGCTTGGGTGATAATCTGACATAACCGTTTTCCTCCTAAAATATTCTATGCAAATGCGCCGTTCGGCGCTTTTATTATTCTTCTTCGTTGTCCTGTTTGGGTTTTCTAAGCAATAAAACGTCTACCAAAATGCCGATGACGCCAAGCCCTAAGAGAATATACACAGCGCGCCAAATACGGTCTTCATCGCTTTCCGTTTCCCCATAGGTGAGCGTCTCAAACGAGGGGGTTGCGCCTTCTGATAAGGTGACGAACGGTTGAGGGATATAGCCCGTTTTTTGCGTTCCGTCTTCCAGTGTATAGGCAACTTTATAATAGGCATGGTCGAGATGAATCGTTTCGCCAAGCAACTGTATCGGCGTTTGTTTGGAAAGTGTTCCGTGGGTGAGCAGCTCGTTCAAGAACGGATACTTATAAACGGAAACGGCGTTTGTGAGATAACCGACTTTCGGAGTTTCGTACGTCGTTTGGTATTCGTTTTCCGTCAAGGGGGAACAAGCCGTGTCTACGGCAAGATAGCTCTTATATTTTCCGTTGCCGCTTTCCGACATCGCCAAAATCGCATAGCCGCCTTCTGTGCCTAATTTGAGCGCAGACTGCGCTGTGGAAATGCGCTTGAATGCGACGTAGGGGAAATCGACGGCGGTTTTTAACGCTGCCATATCAAATTCGATGAGGACGGTGTCTTCCGCTACCGTTACCACCGAAAATTCTGCGTTGCCTTCCCCGAATACTACGTTCGCCGCGTTGCCGACGGGGATAGGGTTCACGATGGGGATTTGCAGTTCGTTCGTTTGGATAATGTAGTTGTTTGCATACAGCAGATATGCATCGGGGCTTTCGACGCCAAAGGTGAAGGAAATCAGGTTGGGCGCGTTATCATATACCAAACCGTAATCGGGGGCGTAGGTTGCGCTTTGCGTATAGCCGTTTGCGCCTGCCGTATATTTCGTGATCGTGCCGCCTGTCAAAGCGTAGAGGCTGCCCTCATAATCCACCGTCAGCTTATCCGCTGTGGGAAAACCTTCCAAGATTTTTGCGCCGCTGGCGTCGGCGGTCAGCAGTTCCTTTTCCGTGAAACGGTATACCGTGTTGTTGTCGTAAGCGACGTAAAGGCTGCCGTAAACGTCGGACGTGAATGCCGTTGCCCTGAGTGGAGTTGCACTTAAGGTAAGCGTTTCCGTATAGCTCCACGTGCCGTTCTCCACCGTTAAAGCGTAGCAGTAATTGCTGTCGGTAAGTACGTAATAATGGTCGTATACGGCGGTTGCGCCGATGACGTTGCCTTCTAATATTTCCTCGTCCAGAGAAAGGAGCGTTGTGCCGTAATCCTTAGAAGAAAGGCTGTAAAGCGCTACCTCTTCCTCGGAGGATACCAAAAGGGTATTGCCGTAAGAGGATAAAAACGGAGTGGGCAGGGTTGAGGTGATTGCCGTTTCATAGCTACCCGTGTCCGTGTTATAGACGGAAATTCTTTGGTTGCCGTTGTCGGCGATAAACAGACGGTTTTCGTTTAAAAGTACGTCCGTTGCGCCGTTTAAACGGTGCGGTGAGGCAGAGCCTGCGCCGATTTCATAATCGGTAAACGTTGCGTTATCGATGTCGATTAAGTATTCCCGAACGATGTTGTTTCGAATCGTATAAACGCCGTTTTCATAGGCGCAAAGGGAAACGTAGCCGCCTTCGTCTTTGGTAATCGATGTGACTTCGTCCGCGTGCTTGTTTTGCAGCTCTGTATGATTGTACGTGTAAAAATTCCCACTGTCCGTCACAATGCAAAGAAGGTTCTTTGCGACCGCAATCGAACGAATATTTTCTGAAAAACTAATCAACGGCTGTACGTTGTTCGCAATCGGGTTGATCGCGTAGACGGTGGAGACGTTGCTATCGTTCGGGTTTTCGCAAACGCAGTATAAGAAATCGTTGCCGAATGCCAAGGGCGCTGTTTTCGTTAAGTCGGCAGAGAGCAAGGTTTCGCCCAAAGCAATGCCTTGTGAAAGGGAACGGTATTTCACCGCTGCGTACCAATCGCAATAATACAAAGTATCGCCATCGATGGTAAAGTTCATACAAGAAGGCAGGTATTCCGTTGCCGTTGCTCCGTTTTTCAACTCGGCGGCGGTCAGCTTATATAAGCGAGGCGCTGAAAGAAAATATAAATTCCCCTCACCGTCAAATTCGATTTTATTGATCGCGCTTGTGTGCGTGT
This sequence comes from Candidatus Scatosoma sp., assembly GCA_045594025.1. Lineage (GTDB taxonomy): Bacteria > Bacillota > Clostridia > Christensenellales > Borkfalkiaceae > Scatosoma. The sequence continues at coordinate 86,042 of JAZNXS010000033.1, read as the reverse complement.
AGGTTCGATAGACGTTGTCCGCTTTGTCGTATACGTAAAGGGTATTCCCGTCTGCAATCGCTACGCTTCCTTCCGCCACCGCAACCGCAATGGGAGCCACAAGATTTAAATGCTGTTCGTACGAAGCGGGGGAAATCAATTCCGCTTCGATGGAGGGACTGCTCGCCAAAGCCGTCAAAGAGGAATCCTGCGCAACGTGAAGCGCCGTCCCCGATAAGGCGAGGGCGGAAATCATAAGCATCGATAAAATTGTAGCCTTCTTTCTATTCATACATAGCCATTATAACACGAAAAAAGGCGAAAAGTCAATAGAATGGCGAAAAAATATACTATATATTAAGTTATATTTATTAAACAGTATATCAAATACCTATTTTCTTTGTTAAACGCTAAAATACAGTAATACACATTACATAATGGCGAAAAAAGTCGTTTAATAGGCATATATATGTCAAGTTTAATTTATATTTTTACATTTAAAACGAACAAATGTTCGCGTTTTTCATTAAAAAATTGGCATAAGGGGGTTGCAATTTTTGGGAACAATGACATAATAAGCCAACCTGACGTTGAACGCCCAACCTGACGTTGGACGCAGTAGTGAGTGGCAGAAAGGAATTCCTTGAAGGTGTGAATTTTGTCTAACAACATAGATGGGCTATGCCGTGAATTGCGTCTAACGACGCGCGAATTGTCCTACGGACGTGACGCCTAACGGCTCGTGAATTGCAAAGCGAAGCTTTGCGTTGTGGGAATATTACAATAACGACGGCGGAGCCGTCAATTCACTGAGCGACAGCGAAAATTCACGAAAACATCGTTTTCAATTCACTGAGCGATAGTGAAAATTCACGAAAGTTCTAATTTTAAATCATTTAAAAATTTATATTCGATTGGAGGTGATATTTTTTGGAGAATTACATCAAAACGGTGCTGTATGCGTATCCGTTACTCAAAAACGTAGGGGAGGATTATGCCGCGCATATACGCAATAAAGCCGTGCTATCTTATAACAGTAGATTTACAACGGAAAAATTGGCAGAGTACTTGGCAGAGGAAATTCTCCGCAAAGATTGCCTGGTTTGGCTGAAAGATAAAATCGATTCCGTTTTACATAAATTATCCGAATCCGAACGGACGCTCGTCGCTGTGCGCTATTTCGGAAAGCGTAACAAAAATCCGCAAAACATACAATCGTTCCCATGGGCAGCTTGGAACGAAAGGAAATATTTCCGTTTTATGCAACGACTGTCGGAGAAGATAGGCGGTATGTTAAAGATTGCGGGGATCACGCAAGAGGTGTTTGATAACGAATTGCTCGAAATCGATATCATTAAAAAAATTCATCGCTTTGTGGAAGACGGCAAGGAACGTAAAGTTTGCTTGACCTGATTGCTGGTTCTTGCCCGATTCGTCAATAGGAAAATACGTCGTCGTCTCTATACTGCGGACGGCGCGAGGGCTTTAATACGAGCGCGGCAAGTATGGGGACAAGCAGACAGATGATAATGAGTATGGCAATCTGCGCGGGAGAGCTTGTTTCCGTCGTGGGGCTTTGTTCTTCCGTCGTTACGTCCTCTTTCGGCGTTTGCGCCGCCAAATAATCGGCGTATTCCGTATTTTCTTCATAGGTGAGGCTAGTAGGCTTTGGAATATACCCAAATTCATCCTCTCGGAGGACGTAACAGTAGGTCTCCGAGCCGATTAGGTAGTCGCCGTAATACACGCAGGACATCGTGATTTCGTTTAAGAAAGGGGAACCGTTTCCCTCCGCGCCGTCAATCGTGTAGCGGACGTCGAATACGTAATATAGATACGGACGAACGGGTACGTAGTCCACAAAGGTGAGCTGTTCGGTTTTGGCGTACCCGACAAGACGCTTAGCACCGCTGTCGTCCTTGCCGTATTCGATTTTGCAAAAGTCGTTTCGGTATTCGATCAGGCGCACGTAATAGCTTTTGGGCAAAAGGAAAAGTCCGCGTCGCTCGTCGGCGGCAGAATAGAAAAAAGTATCGCTATCCAAAATGCAGGCATAGTCTCCTGCGCTGGGCGAGAGGGTAGAGGCGTTCGCTACGATTGGAGTACGCGAAGAAAGGACGTTGACAGGGTGGGGCGTGAACGTCGAAAATATCGTTATCAAAATGAAAAGGGGCGAAAATGCCCATAGGAAAAATCGTTTCATGGTTGCTTTATCGTTGTGAAGTTATGAATTTTATACAATTATAGGGCGGAATTGGAGGAGGTTTTTGGCTATTTGGCGGTGAATATGAGAGAAATTGTAGAAAAGCTGCGTTTGGTAGAGGAAGAAATACAAAAAAGAAAGCGGCATCCGCTGTCCGAATATAACGCAGGAGAGAAAAAACATGAAAAACAGCTCGCCTTTCATCGCTGTTTGAAACGCAACCGTTGGGTGTTCGGCGGAAATCGTTCGGGAAAGACGGAATGCGGTGCGGTAGAGTGCGTGTATATGGCAAGGGGAATCCATCCGTATCGAAAAAATCGTCAGGAGGTTTGCGGTTGGGTGGTTTCGCTGTCGCAACAGGTGCAACGTGATGTTGCGCAAAAGAAAATTCTGCACTACCTTAGACGGGATTGGATAGAGGATATTGTGATGCTCAGCGGTAGAAAGGATTCGCCGGAGCACGGTATCATCGATTTCATCCGCGTTAAAAACGTGTTTGGCGGAACTTCGGTGATCGGATTTAAAAGCTGCGATCAGGGTAGAGAGAAATTTCAGGGCGCGTCTTTGGACTTTGTCTGGTTTGATGAAGAACCGCCCGAAGACGTCTATGCGGAATGCCGTATGCGCGTCCTCGATCGAAAGGGAGATTTATTTGGGACGATGACGCCGCTAAAGGGCTTGACTTTCGTCTATAACGAAATCTTTCTCAATCGACGGAATGATGGCGAGGTGTGGTATGAGTTCATGGAATGGAGCGATAACCCATATCTGGATAAGGATGAGGTGCTCTCTTTGACGGCAAGTATGGACGAAAGGACGCTGCAATCGCGGCGGTACGGTAGGTTCGCTTCGGCGGCGGCAGGGCTCGTGTATCCTGAATTTGACGAGCAGGTACACGTTGTCGATCCATTTCCCATTCCCAAGGAATGGCAGGATAATATCTCCATTGACCCAGGCTTAAATAATCCGCTTTCCGCGCATTGGTATGCCGTGGATTTCGATGATAACGTGTACGTGATATACGAACATTACGAGGCGGGCAGGGATATCGATTACCATGCGGCTGCCATCAAGGAAATCTGTAAAAAAATCGATTGGCATACCGATAGCAGGGGCCGTATTTGTGCACTCATCGATAGCGCCGCGAAGCAGAGAACTTTGGGTTCGGTTAAAAGCGTGGTGGAACTCTTTTACGAACGGGGAATTTTGGTCAATCCCGACGTGGAAAAAGATTTGTTTTCTGGGATTGCAAGGGTAAAGAGCTATCTCAAACGGGAAAATGGATTACCGAATATTTACATATTCAAAAACTGTGTCAATCTCATCAAGGAACTCAAGGGGTATTACTGGGGCAGCGGCGACGTGCCGCGGAAGACGGACGATCATAGCTTGGATGAAATGCGCTATTACTTGATGACGAGGCCGAAGAAAACGCCTGCTCCGCCACAAAAAACGGAAATTCAAAAGGATAAGGAAAGGCTGGCGAGACAATTAAAGAGGGGAAGGATAGGTTTGTAGGTATGGGAGAAAAGAAAAAGGAAGAAAAAATCGGAGAAGCGCTATTGAAAGTGGCGCTTGGGTATCAGGTGGCGGAGGTCACCGAGGAGTATGCGGAGGTGGACGGCGCGTTAAAACTGACCAAACGTAAAAAAATCAAAAAGGACGTGCCGCCCGACCTCAAAGCCGTTCAGCTGTTGCTCGATACGAAACAGAGCGACGGTTTTGGAGAATGGTCGGATGAGGATTTGGAAAAAGAAAGGCAGCGGCTTTTAGAAGAACTGCAGGCAGTAAAGCCGAAAGCAAAGAGCGCCGCAAAAACAACGACGGCGAAAAAAACAACGAAAAAAACGGCAAAAAAGACTGCGAAAAAGAGTGCAAAAACCGCGGCTAAGAGTGAAAAATAGGAGGAAAGCATGAAGTATGAAGAAATGAATCCCGAACAAGAATTGCTGGCAAAGCAAAAGGAGAGGGAAAATGAGAAAATCGTTGCGGACGTGACGCAGGACTTCCTGCAAAGACGCGAGGATAGACGGGCGGTGGAAAACGGTTGGGTGCTTAACATCAACTTTTTCAGCGGAAATCAGTATTGTGATATTTCGCCCTATGGCGGCGTCGTGGAGGAAGATCCGCAATTTTATTGGCAATCGCGCAGGGTATTCAATCATATCGCCCCTACCGTGGATTCTCGATTGGCAAAGCTCGAACGCTTAAAGCCGGAGCTCACGGTGCGCGCATTCTCTGATGAGGATGGGGACGTGAAGGCGGCGAAGCTGGCTACGGGCGTACTGCGCTACGTGCAGGATCGTATCAATCTGAACGAGGTTTCCTCCCGTGTGACCATGTGGTCGGAAACGTGCGGAAGCGCCTTCTTTAAAATCGGTTGGGATGAGAAAGGAGGTAGGCAGGTAGCCGTTGACGGTGATAATAACCCCGTTTATGAGGGGGAAGTACAGGTTAGTGCGGTGTCGCCGTTTGAAATTTTCCCCGATCGTTTGGACGCGGAGGACTTTGACGGTATACATAGTTTGATTCATGCAAAAGCGGTTCCCGTCAGCTATATTCAAGAACGTTTCGGGGTGACGGTAAAGGGGAGTAATTTATCTGGCTTGCAGGGCTACAGCGAGCCCTCGGCGGCAAAGTTGCCCTTGCAGAAAATCGGTATGAACTTTACCGATCTCAAGGATGGGGAAATTCTTATCGAAAGGTATACGAAACCGAGCGCGGACGCGCCGAACGGGAAGTTGGAAATTGTTGCAGGGGATACCCTCCTTTATCAAGGAGAATTGCCATTTATCAACGGCGAAAGAAACGAAAGAGGATTCCCCTTCGTAAAACAGGATTGCTTGCGCTTGCCCGGCGCGTTCTTTGGAAGCAGCGTCATCGATCGTTTAATCCCCATTCAGCGTGCATACAATGCCGTACGTAATCGCAAACATGAATTTTTGAACCGATTGTCCATGGGTGTGTTGACGGTGGAGGACGGTTCGATCGATACGGACGAGCTCAGCGAGGAAGGTTTATTGCCTGGGAAGGTGCTCATCTACAGACAGGGTGGGAAAGCGCCTGAAATGCTGGATTGCGGCAGTATTCCCTCCGAGTTTAAGGACGAGGAAGAATGGTTGGAAAAGGAATTCGCTATGGTGTCAGGGGTGAGCGAGCTTTCGCAAAATTCCACGCCCATGCGCGTAACGAGCGCGACGGGTTTACAACTGCTTTTGTCCCAAGACGATTCGAGGTTGACGGCAACGACAACCAGCATTGAACGCGCGTTGAAAGAGGTGGGTAGACAGATTTTAAGACTGTATCGCCAGTTTGCAGGAACGGCAAGATTGATGACGTTGACGGGGGAAAATAAAAAAACGCAAATCCATTATTTTAACGCATCCAGCTTGGACGTCAATGATTTGCAGTTCGAATCCAAGGAAACGGTGAGCCCTGAGCAGAAAAAGGAGACGCTGCTTCGTTTGTATCAGGCGGGCTTGCTTACGGATGAGGACGGGAAACTGACCACGGAAAATAAGAACCGCATTTTGGAGGCGTTCGGCTTCGGTAGCTATGAAAACGCAAGGGATATTTCCGCGTTGCATATCGCAAAGGCAGGCGAGGAAAATTTGGAAATGAAGGGAGCATGTATGCAACCGGACGTATTTGACGACCATGATTTGCATATCAACGAGCATACCAGATTTTTGCTGTCGGCTGAATTTAAACGCTACCATGATAAGGACGTTTTGAAAGCACGGTTTGTACAACATATGGAATGGCATAAAAAAATGAAAAGGGCGGAGCAGACGGGGGAGGTCTTCACTGCGCCCATCGTAGAATAGGAGGAATAGGAATATGAATGAGGATAACGTTTACGAAGAAACCACCCCGGCGGAGTCAACTATAGCGGTAAGCAACGTCGGCGAAGGTCGGAACGACGCCGAGAAAAAGGACTGTTCGATACCGGGGAAATTTAAAGACGTAGACGCCCTTGCGAGGGCATACGAGGCTTTGCAGGCAGAGTTTACAAGACGAAGCCAGCGACTCAAAGAACTGGAAAGAAAGACGGAAAATTCTGCAGAGAACGGCGCGGCGTATACAGGGGCGGAAAAGCTTCGAAAAAATGCGTTGGCGAGAAAAAAAGAGGCGAAACGGTTCGACGAATTTTTAGCAACGACTGAAGAGATCGGATCGGGAGAATCAAAAACCGCGATGGCAGAACCCATCGAAGAAAGGCCCTTGGAGGATGCGGCGGTTAATCGCCAAAACATGGAAAACGAGGGGGCCGTGTACGCATCCAGCGTGGCGGCGGATTCTGTTAAGGAAGGCTTGGAGGACGGAAAAGAAACGGAAGAAAAAGAGGGAATGGCGCAGTCTGTCGCGATGGGCGAAGGCGTTACTCTTTCGTCGGAAGAGCTCTACAAGCAGGTCTGCGGCGACGAAGCTTTACGGCTTCGAATTATTGGCGAATATCTCGCCTCCATCGGAAAAGTAGGCGCGCCGTTAATGGTAGGAGGCACAGGCGCGATGGTTACGCCTCCGCAAAGAGCAAAAAATATTGTCAGCGCCGGCGATATGGCATTGCAATATTTTAAACAACAAAAAATTAAGGAGTAAAAAAATATGGTAACACTTCAAACGGCAGATAATGTATTGAAATCTTTTTATTTGGACGCAGTTAAGGATTCTTTGGATATGAAAATCAATCCTTTGCTTGCAAAAATTCAGCGCACCAGCGCAAACGTAGTCGGTAAAGACGTAAAGAAAGCGGTGCGCGTAGGCGTTAGCGGCGGTATCGGCGCAGGTACGGAAACGGGCGCGCTTCCTTCCGCTTCCGAAAGCGAATTTGTACAGTTCACTTCTACCCTTAAAAATCTTTACGGTACGATTGAAATCTCTGATAAGGCGATTCGTTCTTCCGCAAACAGCGAGGGCGCATTTGTGAACTTGCTCAACGATGAAATGCAGTCCCTCGTGAAGAGTTCTGCATTCAACCTCGGTAGAATGCTTTACGGCGATGGCAACGGTAAGTTTGCACAAATCACCAGCTATAGCGGTACGACGATCGGTTTGAGAACGGTGGCAGGGCTTGTGGAAGGTATGAAGGTTTCCTTCTGTACCAACAGCGGTGATGCGATTGATATTGAACCTCGTAAAATTACGGCGGTCAATATGGCTGAAAAGTATATCGTAGTAGCAGGGGATAATTTGGATTCCGCCGGGATTACGGAAAATTGCTGGGTATGTATTCAAGGCTCGCTTGGAAACGAGTTGACGGGTCTTGGCGCAATCTTCTCGGATAATGCTATCTATGGCGTGGATAGAAGTAAGAGCGTTATGAAACCCTATGTAAATGAAGGCGTAGGTGCAATCTCTGAAAATATCATTCAAACCGCTATCGATACCATCGAAGAACAATCGGGCAGTAAAGTAAACTTTATCGTTTGCTCGTGGGGTGTAAGACGCGCGTTGGCAGAATATTACAAGCAGTATAAGACGATGCTGCCCACGATGGAAATTGAAGGCGGCTTTATGGCGATGAATTTTGCCGGTATTCCTATTATTGCGGATCGCTTCTGCCCTGCAGGTACGATGTACTTGCTCAACACGGACGATTTCAAGCTGCACCAGCTTTGCGATTGGCAGTGGTTAGAGGGCGAAGACGGCAAAATTCTCAAGCAAGTACCCGGTAAGCCTGTGTATACGGCTACGCTTGTGAAATACGCTGAACTTATGTGCGAAAGACCTTGCGGTCAGGGCGTCATTAAAGGAATCACCGAGGCGTAAAATACAGCGGTATCATACCGCTTGAATTGCAAATGAAGCGCCCATGTACGTGTTTAACGCATGGGCGCGTTACATTTTAAGGAGGTTAAGATTATGACTGTGAGAGAAGTTGTTTTACAGGCGGCGCGCGTGCTAGAGCTGGAGACGCGCATTATGGAATATATCGATGACGGCGAAGATTACGCAGAACACGAAGCGAAATTGCTGTTAGGCTGTTTCCATGCCGTAGAATGTAACTTGGCGCTCAATTATCTGCCGCTTTATGCAGAGGATACGTTACGCACGACAACGGGACGTTTGGAGTTTTCTGCTTTTGAAAATTCTCCTGTCAAAATCATCGGGGTAACAGATGAAAACGGGGATCCTGTTCAGTATACGCTCTATCCAAAATACTTAAAAACAAAAGTAGGTACGATGAGCGTAACATACACGTACACGCCGTCGGAAAAAACTTGGGAGGAGGAAAGCGATTTTTCGTCGCTTATGCCTGATCGAGTGCTCGTTTACGGTATATTGGCAGAGTATTGTTTGATCGTAGGAAGATATGACGATGCGGCAGAATGGGATAAAAAATATAAAGCCGAGGTGGAATCGGTTTTCAAAAAGCGTACCTGTCAAAGATTGAGTTCGAGAAGGTGGGTGTAAACGATGAGAAAAAAGGTTGTTGGAAGAAGGGAACGTTTTCATCGCGTGAAGATGAACTTTGCAGTGATGGATAAGGGACAAAAAAATGTGTTGAAGGCTACGCAGGCAAATAATTGCGATTGCCGTGGCGGCGTATTGAAAGGCGTGTTGAAGTGGACCCGTTACCGATGGGCAACGGCGAAAAATATGACTTGCAACATCGATGACGTTATCGGCATTTTTATCGTTAAAGCATACGATTCGTTACAGTATTCCTATACGGAGCGCATAGGTGTAGTAGACTTGTATGGGAACGTATACGTGGCTTCTAATGACTCGTCGCTGTTTTTATGCGTTGCCACAAAAGTAATGTTTCCTACTTGGGACAGAGTCGGGGAAGGAAAGAGCATACGTGTGGCGGTATTCGGCGATAGGCAAGCAATAATGATCAATGGAGACGGTTCGTTAACACAGTTTAAGGGGTTATACTTCCCTTCGAGTGGTGGCGCATATTACAAGCACCGTCTGTTTGTTGGGGTGAAGCCGCATACTTTGGCGTATTCCGAACCGGAGAATATTTATCAGTTTGCGCAGTCTTTACATGATGGAGGTACACTCGGTATTCCGGAAATGGCTAGCGACATCGGCGCGATAAAAGTATTTCGGGATAGCTTATACCTGTTCTTTCCAAACGGAATTATGAAATTGCAAGACTTTGGCTCTCCAAAGGATTTCAAGTTGAAGAGGATTCCTTACGGCGGCGGTAGCATTTTCCATAAAACCGTTTGCGTAGGCAATCAGGCAATCTACTTCATGGCGTCCGATGGCGTTTTTCGCTTTGACGGTGTAAAAGCGGAAAGAATCTACGACGGATTTGTAAAGACACCTTATCAGGAAACGGGCGCGGAAGGGGTGGCTAGCCTTGGCGACAAAATCTATTTCCGTTATTTGGAAGCTGCAAATAAGTATACGACGCTCGTTATCTATGAGGACGGAGAAGACGCCTATTATATGAACGATCTGGAAGGGTTAAGTCTAGGGGATAGCGGTAAAATCATGTTTAAAGATGGTGGCAATACCATCGCAAGGCTGGACGAAAATGGCGGCATCGGTATAGAAGCTACATTCAACGGAGCCAAAACGGATTTTGGCGTTGCGGGACGAAAAACGTTACGGAAGATTCGATTAAAGGGCTCTGGAAGTTGTTACATGGAAGTTACGGGGGAACGCCTAACAAGGTTTTTGGAATTCTATTTTGAAGACGGTTATGCGGAGGCTTCGCTAGTGTTGCAAGGGACAGATTTTACGTTTAACATTACATGTCCTGCCGGTTCAAAAATCGAAAACATGACTGCGGAATTTACGTGTTTGGACTAAGGAGGTAAGTATGGTTATCGATATTATTTCTTATACGGATGAACAGTATGCCGCCTTGACGTCGGCACAGCTTACGGAAATTCGAGAGGCGCAAAGTAAGAAGAATTATTTGGAAAGGCAGCTTCGTGATCGCCTGCAAAAAGAAAAGGATAAGCTGATAAAGAACGGGGTGTTTAATTCGGAATTGTTTAATTTGACCAAAGCTACGTTGGAAGAGGATTGCGAAGCGGACGTCAATCTTGTTAGAGAGGGGTTGTTGTTCTACTTGCGTTATTCTATGCGACCGGATGGAACAGAGACCGTGGAGGCACCTTACATTATTAACTACGCTTTGTCTGATGAGGAACGCTTGCTTATCGTGAAAAATTACTACGAAACAACGTATTCGGATGGGAAGGAGCTGTTTGAAGCTTTCCTCTTAGATAAGGTTGCACCGACGTACGTGGGGGAATTGTACGCGCCGTTGTACGACCATTTTAAAGCGGGGGCAAATCTCACTTGAGTATCGGCAGAAAATAGATGGCATTATGGGCGGAGTTTTCTTTTGGAAGAGCTCCGCTTTTTTCTTGCGTTTTTCGTCGGAATTTGTTATAATATGCACAGAAAAGTGAAAGGAGTTTGCCTTATGCCTAAAGTTGCTGTTAAAAAATTAGACGAGAATGCTGTGCTTCCCACCTACGGTTCGGAGTTTTCCGCAGGGGCGGATTTGTATGCGCTCGCCGATGCGGAAATCGTTATTCAACCCGGAGAAACCAAATTGATCCATACGGGGCTCTCTATGGAAATCCCCGAGGGGTATGCAGGGCTTATTTACGCAAGAAGCGGGCTTGCGTCCAAGCGTGGACTTGCGCCTGCAAACAAGGTAGGCGTGGTCGATGCGGATTATCGCGGAGAAGTGATGGTGGCTTTGCATAACCATTCGAACGTTGAACAAAGGGTTGCGCCCAAAGAACGCATCGCGCAGTTGGTCATCGCGCCGTTTTTGAAAGCTACCTTTGAGGAAACGGATGCGCTTTCCGATACGGTAAGAGGTGTTGGCGGCTTTGGCAGTACGGGCACAAAATAATCGAAAGATATATAGCATGTATGCGTTGAAATACGATTTGAGGTGATACTATGTCCATGAGAATGAGAAAAAAGAGAAACTTTGACGCCCGTATGTCCGCCTGCGGAGATTTGTTGCTTGCTAAGGGTGCGAACGGGATTTTGAATATGAAAGAAGCGGCAGAAAGCTATCGCGCGTTGGTGGATTTTTCCGCGGCGTTTGGGAATGATAATCCCGTGGCGCTTGAAATCGGCTGCGGTAAGGGCGGCTTTGTCATTGCTTTGGCGAAAGAGACACCCAACGTCAATTATTTGGCTTTGGAAAAGATGAGCAACGTCATTTTAACGCCGATGGAAGAGGTGCAAAAACAAGGCGTGGATAACGTTCGTTTTTTGAATATTCGCGCGGAGTGTTTGCCTTGCTATATTCCCGAAAATAGTCTTGATGCGATTTATCTTAATTTTTCCACGCCCCTTCCAAAGCTTGGGTATGCTACGCAACGTTTGACGCACAGAAACTTTTTGGAAGTGTATAAAAAGCTCTTGAAAAAGGGCGGTAAGATTTTGCAAAAAACAGACGATAGGGACTTTTTCGAGTTCTCCTTAGAGGAATACAAGGCGTGCGGTTTTGCGTTGGAAAACGTGACGTACAATTTACACGAAAACGGAAATCCCGATTGGAATATCGTTACGGAATACGAACAAAAATGGGTGGACAGAGGCTTGCCGATTCACCGTGTAGAAGCGATTGTGAGTAAATAAAAAGGATAGAAGAAAAAGCGGCTAATGTGGCCGCTTTTTTTATGCCACTCGTGGGAGTATGCAAAAGCGGGAACGGGAAATCAGACGAAATGTAAGGCTGTGCTTAATGCCCGATTGCGCATACGTCAAAATTCCAAAAAAAATTCTGTAATACTACAAAAAAATTTCCTTTTGCCTATTGAAAAAAATTCGCTTTTATGCTATAATGTATAAAATAATTTTTATGATTAGGATATTGCTTATAAGGAGGATGAAAATGGAAAATAGAAATAGCTTGGTGTGTGAGAGTGTGGATTTGGAAAATGCCTGGAAATTGCTTTCAGCAAGCAAGAAACGCACGTTTGTCGCTGTGCAGATTTCTCCTGCTGTGCGTGTGTCTATCGGCGAGAAATTCGGTTTGCGCCGTGGGGAAGACGCAGTAGGTAAGTTGGTGGCGGTGTTGCGCGCGCTCGGCGCGGACGTGGTGGTAGATACCGCCATCGTCTCGGACATGCTTACCCTCTTGCGTGTAAAAACCTTGCGTGAAAGAAAGGAATCGGGTAACTGTGCGCCCGTGTTCTCGTCGGAATGCTCTGCTTGGAGTGCGTACGCGAAAGAAACGTATCCCGAAATCGCGGAAGAATTGTTGCCGACGTCGACGAGCGTTTGCGCGAAACTCTTAAAACATCATTATGCAAAGCAGGCGCAGGATAAGAAAGTCCGCGTGCTCGCTTTGGAAATGGGCGCGGCAAAGAAGAAGGATTCCGGCGTGGACGTTGTGTTGACGTTGGACGAACTTTCTCAGCTGATCGACGCATCCTGTTTGAACGTGCGCTTGCTGAAAAAGCAGGCTTTGGATATTCCGTTTGGCGTGGGCTCCGGCGCGGCGTACTTGGCGGCGGCGAGTGGCGGCGACGCGGAATCGGTGGCAAGAGCTCTTGCTTGCGATAAGACTCCCGACGCGCTCCGTAAGCTGGAATACAGCGATTTGTATGCGAAAAAGGATTGCCGCGAGGAAAGTTTTGAATTCGGCGGAAAGGCATGGAGCTTTGCCGTTGCGGATACGTTGCAGGGCGCACAAACCGTGCTGTCTGCGTTGAAAGACGGAGGAGCTTGCTACGATTACGTTGAAATTACGGCTTGCGCAGGCGGTTGTATCGCAAAGGATTGCGATTTGTCCGAAGAAGAAGGCGAAATGACCAGAAGATTGCGTAAACTCGGTTTGAAATATCTCGATTTCGGGCATGCGGCACGCTCTGCGGACGCAAGCTCGGCTGCGGAAAGGCTGTTAAAGACTTGGAATGCGCTTGTGCGTAGCGGCGAGGCGGCGGCTTTGGACGTAATCGACGAGATTGTGGACGATCCCGAAGAAGTGGAAGAAATCATTGAGGACGTTGTGGAAGAAATCGTAGAGGAAACGGTAGAAGAAGCGATTGAAGCGGCGCAGACGGAAGCGATTGAGGAAGTCAAAGAAGAAATCGTAGAAGAAATTTTAGAGGAAATCGGCGAAGTTCTCCCTAAGGAATCGTTGGCGGAAATTGTGGAAGAGGCAGTGGAAGAGGCGATGGACGAGGCTTTAGAAGAGGCGATGGAAGACATCATTGACGAAGTTGCCGAAGAAATCGTAGAGAATGTTCTCGAATGTGAATGCCCTTGTGAAAAATCCGTGGAAGAAATCGTGGAAGAAACCATCGAAGAGGTGGTGGAAGACGTCGTAGAAGAAATTGCGGAAAAAATCGCAGAGGAAACCATTGAAGAAGTGATTGCCGACGTCGTAGAAGCGGTCATCGAAGAGGAAATGCTTTCGGAAGAAATGGTTGAAGAAGTTATCGAAGAACCTGAAGTTGTGGAAGAAATAGCTGAGGAAGTTATCGAAGAACCTGAAGTTGTGGAAGAAGTAGCGGAAGAAGTTATCGAAGAGCCTGAAGTTGTGGAAGAAGTAGCTGAGGAAGTTATCGAAGAACCCGAAGTTGTGGAAGAAGTAGCGGAAGAAGTTATCGAAGAACCTGAAACCGTGGAAGAAGTAGTTACGGAAGAGGTAGCGGTAGCGGAAGACGTCGTGGAAGAACCTGCTGTTGAAGAGGTCGCAGAAGACGTTGTTGACGAGGTTGCGCCCGTAGAGGAAATCGTAGAAGAAGTTACGGAAGAAGTCGTAGAGGACGCTACAGAGAAAATTGTGGAAGAACCTGCGGAAGAAGTGGTAGAAGAAGTGGTAACGCTCGTGGAAGAAACGGTATCGGAAGCGGAAGTGCAGGAAGAAATTGCGCACGTGGAAGAATTGCTTGGCGTAGCGGAAGAGGATTTAACGCCTGCGCAGAAGCTGGCAAGAGCCATCTATTACCGCCGTTTATCGACGAGAGATCGCCGTAAGTTGAAGAGATTAAAGAGAAAAAATAAATAAGGAGTGAGCGCGGCAGTTTACTGCCGCGCAAATATACGAGAGATGAAAAAAGTATTAGCAACGGTTTGCGCAACTCTTTGTATGCTGACGGCATTTGGCGGTTGCAACAAACCCAAGGAAGAAATTACGGTGTATATGCCCGACGGCGCGCCTGCTTTGGCGATGGCGCAGCTCATGAAAGAGGATGCGGAGGACGACGGTGTTACCTATAAGGTCGTAAAGTCCGATTTGATTGCGGCGCAGGTATCTTATGAGGACAGCTCCAAGAACGCGGACGTTTGCGTGATCCCTTTGACGGCGGCGGCAAAGCTGCTCGGTAGCGGCGAGGAATACGTGATGCTCGGCGCGGTAACGCACGGGAACTTGTATATCATTTCCGAAGACGAAACGCCGTTAACGGCTTTAAGCGTGTTGGAGGGTAAGGATATCGGCGTCTTGCAGATGAATAACGTGCCCGGTTTAACGTTTAAGACGGTGCTGAATAAAAACGGCGTGGAGTGGTACGAAAATACCGATACAAGCAAAACGGAGGGGGCATGTCTGCATGCAATCCTCGGGCCTGAGGAGGTTATGAAGGGCGGGAACTATGACTATTACGTCCTTGCAGAACCTGCGGTCAGCGTACAGGTAAGGCAAAAAGGTTTCCATATCGTTGGAGATTTGCAGGCGTTATACGGCGGTGAAAATGGATATCCGCAGGCGGCGCTTGTGGCGAAAAAGTCCTTAGTGGAAGAAAGAGAGGAATGGGTGGAAGGCTTTGTTGCGGATGTCGCGGAGGCGGCAACGTGGCTGACTACCGCAACGGGCGCGGAAATCGTGGAAGCGGTAACGGCACATTTGGCGGATCCGAATATGGCTACCACGTTAAAAGCGCCGTTATTGACGGCGGACGTACTTGGACGTTGCGGCGTGCGTTATGTGGCGGCGAAGGATTGTAAAACAGACGCGGTTGCGTTGTTGCAGGAATTTTTAAAAATCAATTCTAAAGCGACGGCAATCCCTCAAGACGGATTTTTTTGGCTGAACTAAGGTAGAACTTCGTTAGGGAAACGGATATGAAAAGGCTGATTTGGAAAAATGTAATACAAACGTTAGCGGCGATCGTGTTTTTGCTCGTCGTATGGTTTGTTGCGCATTTGGCGGTGGGAAACGAGTATTTAATTCCACCCATTTCCGATAGCTTTGGCGAAATAGGGAAATTGCTTGTAAGCGGCGTATTTTGGCAAAGTGTGGGGGCGTCGGTCTTGCGCGCGTTATGCGCGTTTGCCATTTCCTTTATTTTGGCGCTGGTTTTGGCAGTAATCTCGTACCTGTACCCCTCGGTTGCTAACTTTTTAGCGCCGATTGTATCCGTTTTTCGCTCGATGCCCGTGCTGGCGGTGCTGTTGATTTTACTGGCTTTTATGGGGGCGGGCGAGGCGCCGATCGCAGTGGCGTTTTTATCCCTTTTTCCCATGCTATACGCAGGGATTTTAGCGGCGCTTTTCGGGGTGGATAAGCATTTGATTGAAATAAGCCGTGTTTGCGGTACTTCGGTATTCCGTAGGGTAACGGCAATCTATTTGCCGTTGTCGGCTCCGTACGTGTTGCGCGAGGCAGGCGCGGCGTTATCCTTTTCCTTAAAGCTGATTGTGTCGGCGGAGATTATTGCAAACACAGCCGAAAGCCTTGGATTTATGATGCATGATGCCAAAGCGTATGGGGAAATTCCGCAGTTGTTTGCCTTGGTCGGCGTGGCGTTCTTCATAGGGCTTTTATTGGAAACGGCGATGGGGCTACTTGCCGTTTACGTGGAAAAGAAAGTAAAATAATAGTAAAAAATAGTGCAAGCGATTGAGTTTTTTGGCTTAATCGCTTGTTTTTATCGATAAAGTGATGTATAATAATATGGAAAAGAATCGATAAGAGGTGCTGTTATGAAAAATAATCAAGCGGACGTAAAGACTATATCCAAAGCAACGTTGGAAAGAATGCCGTTATACCTGCATTTTTTACAGGAAGAATTTTCTAAGGGCGCGCAATACATTTCTTCGACGGTAATTGCGCAAAATATTTCCGTATCGTCAGTACTTGTACGGAAAGACTTGGCGCTTGTTTCTTCAGAGGCCGGCAGACCGCGCTTGGGGTTTGCGATCAGCCGTTTGATTGTGGATATCGAGAAATTCTTGGGTTACGACAACCTCTCGGACGCGATCATTGTCGGGGCAGGCGGTTTGGGCCGCGCGTTCCTTGGCTACGAAGGGTTTAAAAATAACGGGCTCAACGTGGTGGCGGCGTTCGATATTTCTGAAAAATTGATCGGCACGACGGTGGCAGGCAAGGTAATCTTGCCCATTTCCGAGCTTGATAGTTTCGTTGCGGAGCATAAAATTCGTATCGGGATTATTACGGTGCCGAAATTGGCTGCGCAGGACGTTTTAAATAAAATGGTGGGGGCAGGTATCAAAGCAATTTGGAATTTTGCGCCGGCTCCGCTTCGAGCGCCCAAGGACGTTGTGTTGAAAACCGAGGACTTGGCGGCGTCGCTTGCGATGCTTGCTGGGAAACTGTACAGGGCAGACGGTCGTTAAATCCGTTCGCGCTTCTTATGGCGAACGTGATAAGGAGGGCGAATGTCGAAAAGTACAGTAGTAGAGGATAAAGCGTTGGAAGAGTTACTCCAGCGCGTGCGCGCGGCGCAGGTGGTATATTCTACCTATTCGCAAGAGCAGGTAGACGAGATTTTTAAGGCGGCGGCTACCGCCGCAAATGGCGCGAGAATTACACTCGCGGAAATGGCTGTGGAAGAAACGGGCATGGGGGTATTCGAGGATAAAGTCCTGAAAAATCACTACGCTGCCGAGTATATCTACAACCGCTATAAAAATGAAAAGACTTGCGGTGTGATCGAGCGTGATGAGGCGAACGGTTACACCAGAATAGCCGAATCGATTGGGGTTGCGGCGGCGGTGATACCGACCACGAATCCCACGTCGACGGCTATTTTTAAATGTCTGATTTGCTTGAAAACCCGAAACGGCTTGGTTTTGTCGCCGCACCCGAGGGCGAAAAACTGTACTGTCGCGGCGGCGAAACTGATTTTGGAGGCGGCGGTTCAGGCAGGTGCGCCCAAGGATATTATCGGCTGGATAGACGAACCGTCTGTAGAACGCTCGGCATATCTTATGCAGGAGGCGGACGTGATTTTGGCAACGGGTGGGCCTGCTATGGTCAAGGCGGCGTACTCGTCCGGGAAACCTGCCGTTGGCGTGGGCGCAGGGAATACCCCTGCCGTCTTAGATAAGAGCTGTGATATTAAACTGGCCGTGTCTTCCGTCGTGCATTCCAAAACGTTCGACAACGGCGTGATTTGCGCTTCGGAGCAGGCAGTGATTGTCGCAAAAGAGATTTACGATGCGGTCAAGCAGGAATTTCTTGCGCAAAATTGCTACTTTTTAAAGGAAAACGAGAAAGAAAAAGTGCGCGCGTTTATGTTTAAAGACGGAAAATTAAACGCGGCGATCGTGGGACAAAAAGCGGCGCGGATTGCAGAGCTTTGCGGTATACAGGTGCGCGGTGAAACGAAAATCTTGGTGGCGGAGGTGGACTCTACGGGGGAGGAGGAGCCGTTCGCGAAAGAGAAGCTTTCTCCCGTGCTTGCCATGTATAAGGCAAAGAATTTTGACGAGGCGGTGGATAAGGCGGAGGCGCTTGTTGTCGGCGGTGGCCTTGGGCATACAGCCTCCATCTATATCCACGAGGAAGAAACGGAGAGGTTGACGGAATTTTCCAAGCGCATGAAGGCTTGTCGAATTTTGGTCAACACGCCTGCGGCGCAAGGCGGCATCGGGGACTTATACAATTTCCGTTTGACACCGTCTTTGACGCTCGGTTGCGGTAGTTGGGGTGGGAATAGCATTTCCGAAAACGTAGGTATTGCCGAGCTTTTGAATATCAAAACGGTGGCGACAAGACGAGAGAATATGCTCTGGTTCCGCGCGCCGCAAAAGGTGTATTTTAAGCGCGGTTGTCTTTCAACGGCGTTAAAGGAGTTGGACGAGGTTTACGGGGCAAAGCGTGCTTTCGTTGTCACGGATGAATTTTTGCACAAAAGCGGCATGTCGAAAAAGGTCACGGATGAGCTTGACGCTATGGGGATTGCGCACACTGAATTTTTCGAGGTGAAACCCGATCCCACGTTGGCGGTGGCGAAAGAGGGGGCAAGGCGAATGCAGGATTTCGAGCCGGACGTCATCATTGCGCTCGGCGGCGGTTCGCCCATGGACGCGGCGAAAATTATGTGGGTGCTGTACGAACACCCCGAAACAAAGTTTGAAGACCTTGCCATGCGGTTTATGGATATTCGAAAACGGGTGCTCGGTTTTCCGAAGATGGGCAAAAAATCGGTATTCGTAGCGATCCCGACAACGGCAGGGACGGGAAGCGAGGTAACGCCGTTTGCCGTCATCACGGACGAACGGACAGGGGAGAAATATCCGCTTGCCGATTATGAACTGATGCCGACAATGGCGATTTGCGACGTGGATTTGATGTTGGATATTCCCCAAAAGCTGACTGCTTACGCAGGTTTTGACGCGCTTTCTCACGCAGTGGAGGCGGTGGCGAGCTTACTTGCTTCCGATTATACAAACGGGCTTGCCTTGGAGGCGATTTCGTTGCTCGTTTCGTACCTGCCCCGTGCGTATAAGCAGGGAAGAGGGGATATTTTGGCAAGGGAAAAGGTGGCGAATGCCGCTACCATGTCAGGCATGGCGTTTGCGAATGCGTTCCTTGGCGTGTGCCATTCCATGGCACATAAGCTTGGGGCAAGATGGCACTTGCCGCACGGTATGGCGAACTCTCTTCTTTTGATTGAGGTCATGAAGTTCAACGCTTCGCCTGCGCCGGAAAAGATGGGCACGTTTCCACAGTATGCCTATCCCGATTGCTTGGCGCGGTATGCGAGAATTGCGCGGTATATCGGCTGCAAGGGGAGGACGGAAGAGGAGCTGTTTGAAAGCTTGATCGCCCGTATCGAAGAATTGCAAACGGTGCTGGAAATTCCCAAAACCATTCGTGAGGCGATCGGGGATAAGGGCACGGAGCAGGAATTTTTAGAGAGTTTGGATAAGATGAGCAGGGACGCCTTTGACGATCAATGTACGGGCGCAAATCCCAGATATCCCTTGGTAGAGGAGATCAGGGAAATGTATTTAAAAGCATACTACGGCAAGTAAGCGTTTCACCGAGATTGTTTCTTAAAAACGACGTCTGCGCAGGTGTAAAAATGTGCAAACGTGCATGACAGGTATAAAGCGAATAAAAAATGGAGAATGAGGGCGGCGCAAAACTTGCGCCGCCCTCATAATAGAAAAGCCGCGCAAAAAGCGCGGCTTTTGAACGTAATAAACAATTACTTTTTCTTTTCTTTGATGTGATGGAACCAACCTTGCTTTCTTGCGTGCTCGTGACGCGCGCTGACTGCGCCTTCGGGATCGATATCGCCTGCTTTAAGAAGCGCCATTTTGGTGAGAGCAGGGCCGAAGATTTCATAGATGAGCACGGCAAACAGCGTAATGCTGACAACGATGGAAGCAATTCGAGGATCAGTGAATTCGGTGGCGCTCTTTACCATATCCGCCATGCCGAGGGCTACGCCTGCCTGCGGTAATAAGGTAATGCCGAGGTATTTGACGATATTGTCATCACAGCCCGATAACCTTGCGCTCAAATTTGCGCCGCTGTATTTGCCTATCGAACGGAAAATAATATATATAATACCGATCAACACGATCCAAGCGTTTGTGAAGACGGAAAGATCAAGTTCCGCGCCGCTTGTTACGAAGAAGATAACGAAAAGTGGCGCCGTCCAACGGTCTACTCTGTCCATGAGTTCCTCCGAGAAGTCGCAGATGTTGCAGAAGATTGTACCCAGCATCATGCAGGCAAGCAGGGTGGAGAAACGGATATGCACAGGCCCGATATAGAAGTTGTCGATTTTCGTCAAGGCGATCGTCATAAGTACGAAGCCGACGGAAACGGCAAGACGTTTGGATCGGGAATGGAAGAAACGTTCGCAAAGGCTGAACAGATACCCCATGAGCGCACCTAAGCCGAGCGAAAATACGATTTCAAGTACGGGCTCTACGATGATAGAGACGGGGTTGAGCGCGCCGACGTACAACGCTTTCGAAACGCCGAAGGAGATAGCGAACAGCACCAAGCCGACCGCATCGTCGAGGGCCACGACAGGCAACAGAATATCGGTAACGGGGCCTTTCGCCTTGTACTGCTTTACGACCATGAGCGTCGCTGCAGGGGCGGTAGCCGAAGCGATTGCACCGAGTATGATTGCAGATTCCAAGGGCAAGACGTCAGGCTTTAAAAAATGGAAACCGATCAAAGCGGCGTCTACGATCAAGGTGGTGATCACCGCCTGCAAAATACCGACGATCGTCGCTTGCTTACCGATCTTTTTCAGCTGAGAAAGACGGAATTCGTTTCCGATGGAAAAAGCGATGAAACCAAGCGCTACGTCGCTGAGAATAGCGAACTTCTCCAAAAGCTCGCTGGTGAGACCGCCGTTTTCAGCAGGAATGCTGGTAAACCCAAGCCCTCCGACGCCGATTAAGGAACTAAGCTGACCGAGTAAGTAAGGGCCGATCAAGATACCTGCAACAAGGTATGCAGTGACGGCAGGAAGCTTTGCCAGCTTTGCCAAACGGGACATCAACAGCCCTGCAAGCAAAGCAATGGAAAGCGCAAGTAAAATTTCCATTTCCATAATAAATTACCTTCTTTTCGTAAATCCGAAAAACATTATACTACTTCTTTTTCGGAAAAGCAAATGAAAGTAAGGGTAAAAGTGAAAAAACAGTGAAAAATAATATTTAATAATATTAAATAATAAAACCGACTTTTGAGCAGTTGACAAACAGACGAAAAAACTTTATAATATTAAGAAAATATTATGGAGAAGTGTTATGTATAAAATCGTTGGAAAAAAATCGTTGAATCCTACGGTTACGCAGATGGAAATCTACGCGCCTTTCGTGGCAAAAAAAGCATTACCCGGTCAGTTTATTATCCTTCGTGTGGACGAAGACGGGGAACGCATTCCCCTCACGATAGCAGGGTATGACCGCGTCAAGGGCACGGTAACCATCATTTTCCAAATCGTGGGCGCGGGGACAGAACGTTTGAATCATAAAAACGTGGGGGATTGTCTCCCTGATTTTGTCGGTCCGCTGGGAAAACCGACGCATACGGAAGGCTTGAAAAAGGTTTGCGTGGTGGGCGGCGGCGTAGGCTGCGCGATTGCGTTGCCCGTGGCGAAAATTCTGCATGAACAGGGCGCTTCTGTTACCTCCATTATCGGTTTTAGAAATAAAGACTTGGTGATTTTGGAAGAGGAATTTAAATCGTACTCGGATGATTTCCACATGATGACGGACGACGGTTCGTATGGGCGTCAGGGGAACGTATGCGTACCTTTGAAAGAGTTGTTGGAAAAGGGCGAAACGTTTGATGAAGTGATTACGATCGGGCCGTTGATTATGATGAAATTCGTTTGCGCGGCAACGAAGGAATACGGCGTGAAGACGATTGCCAGCATGAACCCGATCATGATCGACGGGACGGGTATGTGCGGCGGTTGCCGTTTGACCGTGGGCGGAGAAATGAAGTTCGCTTGCGTGGATGGACCTGAATTTGACGGGCATTTGATCGATTTCGACGAGGCAATGAGCCGTTCTCGCATGTATGCGGAATTTGAAATGCGCGAAAAGGAATCCGCTTGTAATTTGTTTAAAAAGGAGGTCGAGTAAGATGGCTCCTAAATTCAATATGAATCCATTGAAAAATCCCATGCCTGCGCAAGATCCTCAGGTTCGCAACGGGAACTTTGAAGAAGTGGCGCTTGGGTACACGGCGGAAATGGCAATCGATGAAGCAAAACGTTGTATCGGCTGTAAAAATCGTCCTTGTGTGGCGGCTTGCCCCGTCAACATCAAGATACCCGAATTTATCGCAAAAGTAGCGGAAGGGGATTTTGAAGGTGCGTATCAAATCATCGCGGAAGATTCGTCTTTGCCTGCCGTTTGCGGCCGTGTTTGTCCTCAGGAAACGCAGTGTGAGGGGAAGTGCACGCGCGGTATCAAGGTTGGTTGCGAATCGGTCGCTATCGGTAGATTGGAACGCTTCGTTGCGGACTGGCATAACGAAAATTGTCACGCTCAACCCGTACCGGCCCCTTCTAATGGGCATAAAGTGGCGGTTGTGGGCTCCGGCCCTGCAGGGCTTACCTGCGCAGGGGATTTGGCAAAGCTGGGCTATGACGTGACGGTGTTCGAAGCGTTGCACGTTGCAGGCGGCGTACTCGTGTACGGTATTCCTGAGTTCCGTTTGCCCAAAGCCATCGTGCAAAAGGAAGTGGATAATTTAAAGGCGCTGGGCGTGAAGGTGGAAACCAACATGGTCATCGGGCGCGTAATTACGATTGAAGAATTAAAGGAAGAATACGGTTTCGAGGCGGTGTTTATCGGCTCGGGCGCAGGGCTTCCGAAGTTTATGAATATCCCCGGCGAAAGCTTAAAAGGGGTGTACTCTGCAAATGAGTTCTTGACTCGTTCTAACCTTATGAAAGCGTATAGAACCGACAGCCGTACCCCCATTCAACGCGGTAAATGTGTGGCGGTAGTAGGCGGCGGCAACGTGGCGATGGACGCGGCTCGTACGGCGAAGCGTTTGGGCGCGGAGGTGCATATCGTGTATCGCCGTGGCGAGGAGGAATTGCCTGCTCGTCGAGAGGAAATCGAACACGCTAAGGAAGAGGGGATTATCTTCGATTTGTTGACCAACCCCACGAGAATTTTAGCAACGGAAACTACCGATTCTCGCGATCCTTCCTATGGCTGGGTGAACGGTATCGAATGCGTGCGTATGGAGCTTGGCGAACCCGATGACAGCGGCAGACGCTCTCCCAAGGTGGTAGCAGGTAGCGAGTTTGTGATTCCCGTGGATTGCGTAATTATGTCTTTGGGAACTTCCCCTAATCCGCTTTTGAAGGCGACGACGCCTGGTTTAGAAACCTTGCGCCGCGGTGAAATTGCGGTGGATGAAGTGGGTAAAACCTCCCTCGAGGGCGTATATTGCGGCGGCGACGCGGCAACGGGCGCGGCAACCGTCATCAAAGCCATGGGTGCAGGTAAAGTGGCGGCAAAAGCCATCGATGAATATATTCAAAACAAATAAGCTCAAAAAATCTTAATCATAAAAATCCACGCCGACGCGTGGGTTTTCTACTTTTCCCAAGGCGTATGTGGAACTTTTTTTAAAGTATTGACAAGCTGCATTTGGAATAGTATAATGAAGCAAATATTAAAAATATTTGAAATTGCATTTTTAGGAGGATATATACTATGAAAGCATGGAAAAAACTTTCTTTTTTACTTTGCTTGACGTTTTCCTTTACAACAGTAGCGACGTCCTGTGATGGCATCGCGGATAAAATCGGCGGTTTGATAGGCGGCGAAAGCTCGACGGAAAGCAGCATCGACCTTGGTGGTTCCGATGATAGTAGCGATGTAAGCAGCAACGTAGGCGGCAACGAAGGCGGTAACCAGGGTGGAAACGAGGGCGGTAACCAAGGTGGGAACCAAGGTGGCAACGAAGGCGGTAACCAAGGCGGTAATGAGGGCGGTAACCAAGGTGATAACAAGCCGCTTAGTTTTGCTGAAACGGTAGATTTGCTTGCGGAAACCGTATCGAATGGTTTAGAGGGCGTACAATCGGCGAAGATGGATTTTTCCTTCGTATATGATTATGCGGCTGCGACAAACGTAGTGATGACGATGAACGGCTCCGCGATTGCAACGGCAACGGATGACGGAATGGACATGAAGCTGGACGTTACGATGGAAAACAATGCAGGCTCGAAGTCGTATGCATTGTACCTTTGCGATTACGTATTGTACATATACAATGTTGACGATAGCGGTAACAGTACGTTGGGGAAAGATCCCATCGATTTGGAAGAGAAGCTTGATACAGCGATTTCTGAGGCGACGGATGGCGAATATACTTTGGCGTCGATGGGCGTAACCTTGGAAGAGGTTCTGAACGAACTTACAGGGACGCAGTTCCCTGGGCTTTCTTTCTCTGATATTTGGGACGAAACGGCGATGGAAGGAATCACGACGAAATCGACGGTCGGAGGGGGAAGTATCAACGTCTCGATGGATGTTGCAGAGGTGGTAGATAAGTACATGTCCACGTTTGATGGGCTTACGATGCAATCCTCGATGACTGATGTGATCGATTGCGTGTTGGCGCAAGTGAATCCCGAATTGACGATGTCCTCTATCTTTATGGAAATTATTAAGCTTGGTCCTGTTAAGATGAATGAGGTTTACAACACGCTTACAACGTTGTTGGAAGTTTCGCCTCAAGTATTATGGGAAGTTTTAGTGGCGGATGAAACGGTATATGCGGCGTTGGTTGAGGTGTTCGGCGAAGAAAAAGCGGCGGAAATAAAGGCTTTCAATATCGAAGCATTCCTTTTAAAAACGGATTCGGCAACAGGGAAAACGTATGGCGAGCTCACCTTTAATGATTTGATTGAAAAGGTTTCTAAGGGGAAATATGCAAGCGTAGCGTTGTTTGTCGGCTTTATTGAATCGGAGTTGAATAAGGTAAAGCTTTCCAACGTGGATAAAAATGGAATCATTGCTAAAATTCTTCCTATCATGCAAGCCGGTAGCTGTACGATTATGGAAACGGCAGTCGGCACAAAGCATACGGAAAACGGGGACATAACTGAGGTGACTTGGAATACAAGGTGCGTCATTTTAGTAAATGAGGAAGATACGTTGACGCTTACGGGCGCAGCTATCGTGAGTGAATTCAACCCTAATCCGGTAGCGATTACGCTGCCTGAAGCAAGCGCTTAACGCTTGCCATTCGTAAATCAATAACGAAGCGGAGTTATATTTGAATAATAAAGACGGGTAGGAGAAATCCTACCCCGTTTTTTATTGACTTGATCTGGAAAAGATGGTACAATAAGGTTATGGAGAAAAATGTGCATGCACAATCGAATAAAAAACGGTTTGAGGATAAGATTGACGCCTTCTTTGATAAGAACTACGCGCTGATTTGTGCTCCGATTATCGTGCTTGTTTTGTACATGGTCGCCTTGGCGATATACGGCGTGTATCCGTTTGGGAATAAATACACGGCGGCAAGCTACGATTTATCGGCGCAAATATGTCCGTTTATCGAGCATATCTTCGACGTTATTGATGGGAAATCCACGCTGACGTATTCGTACGCCATTATCGGTGGGGCGGACGTCACGGGTTCATTCTTGTATTTCTTTATCAGTCCGTTCAGCTTTTTATTCCTCATTTTCGGGGATGGGAAGGTAGCTTATGCCAGCAGCATTGTCATGATGTGCAAGCTGGCGGCGGTCGCTTTTGCAGGCACGTGGTTTGCCAAAAAGCTCTTTAAGGATATTCCCGATTACATTTGTGTAGCGGTTGGCGTAGTATATACGTATTGCGGATATATGTTCGTCTCGAATACCTATATCAACTGGGTGGATTTCCTTATCTATATGCCATTTGCGGCAGGCGCATTTAAGCATTACGTGGAAACAGGGAAGTTTTTACCGTTCTCTATCGTTGTGGCGTGCTGTATCTATACCTGTTTTTCCATTGCGTGTTTCTCGTTATTTACTGTGTTTCCTGCATTGATCGGCTATGGGGTGATTTGTGTGGAGAAAGAACGCAGAAATAAGTTCATCGCATACCTGTGTCTTGCTTTTTTGGTGGCAATCCTCATTGCTTTGCCCGTGTTAGTGCCTGCGTTGATGGCATTTATGGGCGGCGCGAGAGGGGGGTCGCTCTTTGAAAGCTTCTGGTACGGCTATGAGAAGAATACGGATGGTACTTATGGGGCGTTTATCAATTCTGAATTTATAGAAGCGATTACGAATAAGCTCTATGCGAAAAGTTCGTATATTTTGTCCGATTCCATCTTTGTCATTTTAACGTTGGTTTGGTTTACCCGTAGCCGTTTACAAACGCCGTTTTCACGGTTTATGTTATTAGCAGGCGTCATGACGTTACTTCCCGTCTTTGTGGACGAAGCGATGCTACTGATGAATATGGGTTCGTATATGTCGTACGCACTACGTTTCGGATTCTTGAACGCGCTATTCTTCCTCGGCGGCGCCTGTCTTGCACTGGAAGGAATCTCTTTTAAGAAAGATTGCGCGTTTGACGGCTCGCGGTTGCTGAAACCTTTGAAAGAAATTCCAATTCACCCCTTGCATTCGGACGAGCCGGTTATCATCGTTGGTGATTTTACCGACGAAGGGGGCATGTATGAGCTGAATCCTGAAGTTCGCAAGAAAAAGAGACGCGTTTTATGGATATGCAAGTGGGGTATGCTTGCCTTGGGCGCGGTTGCTGCGCTGGTCTTTGCGTTTATGAATTTGCAAGGAGGCATTAAAGCAATTTGGGCTATTTTTACGGATAATGAAACGATTTTAAACTCGATCGGTAGCTTTGCGGGGCGGTTCGCGCATTCGCTTGGCGGCATGGAAGTGGTTATCTTATTCTTTACGGTTCTTGCGGTGGTAGCAGGGCTCGGTATTTTGCTTGTGGCGTTGAAAAAGCTCAGCCCTCGGGTACTCTCCTTGATTTTGGTTGCGGTCGTGGGATTCCAAGTGGTGTTTTATAACAACATGTTGGTGGCAGGTAACCGTTCTACGCAACACGTGGCGGTGGGGCATTATCAAACGCTGTCTGCGGAACTCAATAGTCGCGATGATACGTATTTCAGGGTTAAGGATTACGGCAAAATGGTGTCGGACGGAGACGGCAATCAGTACCGTACCGATTGTTGGACGTCGTGTATTCCTTTTTCTGGAAATTCGAATGCGTTCAGCGTATTTTCCTCTGTAATTGCGGCGGAAAACTTTGCTACGTTCGAGCTTTTTGGTTATCAATCGAATAAGAAAAACAATTATAAAAGCACACACAACAGCGGCAGGACGAATAAGTGTGAAGCATTTGGGGATTCATTCTTAGGATACAAGTACTTCTTTGTGCCGAAATCCCAAATAGAAACGGTGGAGGCACTCTCTTACGTAAAACCGGAAATGGTGGAGAACGAACAGGGTGAATCGGTGCATTTGCAAAGCGGCGATTATTACGTATATAGAAACGAAATTGTATTTCCGCTTGGGTATCGTGTACAAAGTGGGGAATTCCGTTACACGCACGAGGATATTAGTGCGAATCGTTTGCAAAATCAAGCGGCTTTGTATAATTATTTGAGTGGTAACGAAGTGGACCGCGTAACAACGGAACTCGCCGTGAAGCTGAGCAAGGATTTGCATAAACGCGCGGCAGACGTTGAGGTCAGCGCCGGACAAATCAAGGCGACGGTTACGGCGAAAAAAGGCGAAAATTTGCTATTGAATTTCGTAGCGTCCAAGGCCTACAAGGTAACGGTCAACGGTAAAGAAGCAAAGCTTGTGGACAACGATTTGAAATTCCTAGTTGTAGAGCTGGAAGAGGGATATAACGAGGTGGTATTCACCTATTCCTCTCCGTATGTGAAATATATGGCAGTAGGCACAGGGTTCTCGCTGCTGTCGCTGTGTTTGGTGGCGTTGGTATTGAAGAAAACGAGGCTTATGGATAAGCTGTCAGGGGTAGTTTCCTGGCTGGGAATTTTATTGGCGGTGGCGGTTGTCGGGTTCTTTATGATACTGCCTTGTAGTGCGTTTGCGCTTAAATTGTTTACTTTGCTAAGATAGAAAAATTTTATCGAAAACTTTACAAAATTGAGTGAAAAATGCTTGACTAAACACTTTTATATGTGTATAATAACTTATGCTGTTGGTTGGAAAGGCCTGCGGCAGACACATATTGAGGCGTAGCGCAGCTTGGTAGCGCGTTTGGTTAGGGACCAAAAGGTCGTGGGTTCAAGTCCCGTCGCCTCAACCAAAAATCAGGCATTTATGTAGAAATTGTGCATAAATGCCTGATTTTTTATATTTCTATATAATTATTTTATGCGAAATTGCGTTTTTACGATGGTTTGGCGAACGATTTGGCGAAGAAAATCATTTGCAATCGTTTACTGTTTTGCCTTCGCGCAAGAGATGCTCATCGGATAAGCCGCGGTAAGTACTTGCTAATGCGCCTGCGGAATGTCCTAAAAAGTCATCTCCTGCTGGTCGCGCAACGCCGTATTCATTGCAACGCGTGCAAGAACTTGTGCGTAAATCATATAACTTATCCATTTGTTGCAAGTAAATAGTTGGTTGCGAGGATTTAGAAAAAGCCGAGTGTAATTGCCGGAATCGGCAGAAATACTTCGGGAAGAGGAATCAAGAATGGAAATATCAAAAATCGACAAGAATTTCGCAGGTAATCAAACAAGCGATGGCGAACGTATCCATTATAGCATTATGGCGCAAGAAATTTACAAAGAAATGAAAAAAATCGATAGTAATTCGGGGAATAAAATGATGACGAAAAAAATAAAACAAGCGGAAAAAGATAGATTTATTCAAATTGCGGCAGGCGGCAAAAAAATGAACGGCGAAGTAAAGCGCATGGCGGAAATTCCGCCAAAGGCCATTCAGCACAACGCTTTGCAACCTCAAAATACGCCCTTTGGGATAACCATGGCTGCGTTCAACGAGGAAGAGTCATATCAATCCTTTTTGAAAGAAAAGGCGGCTTTGCGTCAATATTACGCTCCGTATTTGGAAAATTATGCTCGAAAAGTAACAGATAAGTCGCTTGAACTCGTTGATTTTTTCTATCGCAAAGAAACAAAAGAGGATCAGGCGGATTTTTCGCGTGTATTAAACGGTGAAGGCGAGTGGTCGCAGATTATAATCCCCCATTACGATGGTCCAGACGGCAGATGGAATGCCTTTTATCGCGCGAAACTCACTTTGGATAAAAAAGAAAACGGTAAGTATTATCTTCTTGATTTTGAAGCGGTGGACTATATCGCGGAAGTATACGTAAATGGCAGAATGGCAGGCCGACACGAAGGTTTTTTTGCGCCCTTCAGCGTGAATATCACCGATTATGTTCACACAGGCGAAAACACGTTGCTTGTGGTGGTGAAAAACGACGTAACAAGCACGGCGGTTACAGTGGATGGCTACGCGCATTACGGGGATAAAATTTACGGCGCAACGCACTTTGGCTATGACGAACCGAGCCTTGGCTGGCATCATTGTCCTGCAGGGGCTGGAATATTTGGAAAAGTGAAAATGACTGTAGCAGGTACGAGCCGAATTACGGATATTTTCGTTCAACCCGATATAGATAAAGGCGAAATTACGGTGCATACCACGGTGTTCACCTATGCGTATAAAACGTTGAAATACAAAGTTGGCTACACCTTGGAAGGGAGAAATTTCAAGGAAACGGTCTTTGAAAATGCGGAAGGAAAAACGGATCCGTTTACGCTGGATGAAAACTACTTAACGGAAAAGTTTTCTCTCCCGAATTTCAAATTATGGACGCAGAAAACACCGTTTTTATATGCGCTTACCGTATCGCTGTACGATGAAGCTGGAAATATCGTAGATGAAAAGCAAACGCATTTCGGTATGCGTAAATTCTATATGGACGAGAATAGTACGCCCAAAGGCGCGTTTTATCTTAATAACGAGCGTATCATTCTTCGCGGCACGAACGAGATGGGGCATTTGCCGCTTTGCGTAATGCGTGGGGATTACGAACAGCTTATTGATGATATTTTGATTGCAAAGGTTGCAAATTTGAATTTTTACCGCATGACGCAACGCCCTGTGCATGATGAAATCTATACGTATTTCGATATGTTGGGTATGCTTTGTCAGAGTGATTTTCCGCTGTTTTCGTATTTAAAACCGAGCGCGGTGGGCGAAGCGTTGAAGCAGGTTAGGGAAATGGAAATTCACACCCGCAACCATCCCTCTGTAATTGTAGAAACTTTCTGCAACGAAACGTTGGATAAGACGGCTTGGGGAAAAGAACAGTACAATTTATCCCGATATGAGATAGAAAAGTTTTTTAATGCGGCGAAAGAGGTCGTTGAGATTTATAACCCCGATCGCGTTATCAAATATTGCGAGGGGGATTATGCGCCCCTTACTGAAACGCACGGTATTAGTGATTTCCATTGTTATACCTACTGGTACGTTTCGCACGGAATGCCAAGCGGAAAATTACAAAAAGGCTATATTCCGCCCATTCGTCCTGATTGGATGACGGGTTGTGGAGAGTTTGGCGTGGACGGACTTGACAGATGGGAGCTTATGCAAAAGTATTGCCCCAAGGAATGGCTGCCGAAAACGCAGGACGATCCGTGGTCGCCAAAGCCCATTGCAAAGGAACAGTGCTACGTGTTGCACGGCGATTTCTTCCCCGAACAAAACACAGCGCGCGAGTGGATATCGGCAAGCCGTGAATGGCAGAAAAAAGCAATCAAAGATTACGTACATATTTTGCGCCGTAGAGTGGATTATATCGAGAGTACCGCCGTACATTTGCTGATTGACGCATGGCCTTGCGGCTGGACGAAAACGCTGGTGGATGTGGATAGAATGCCGAAACCTGCCTATTATGCTTTTAAAGAGGCGAATATTCCCGTTCGAATTAGTTTACGCAGAGATAAATATGTTGTGTATGCAGGGGATACTCTGACAACGGAGATTTACGCCTTAAACGATACGGTGAAAGACGAGCCCGTAAAGGCGACGGCGAGCGTATATTTTAATGACGAAGAAATTGCTTCCTACAAGTGTGAAAATATCGCTATGGGGGTAGCATGTACGTATTTAAGCGAAATTTTGACGAAAATCCCTGAAG
The DNA here is from genome assembly GCA_045594025.1 of Candidatus Scatosoma sp. Classification (GTDB taxonomy): domain Bacteria; phylum Bacillota; class Clostridia; order Christensenellales; family Borkfalkiaceae; genus Scatosoma. The sequence continues at coordinate 55,030 of JAZNXS010000033.1, read as the reverse complement.
ATAAAACGGGTATAATCAAGGTGGTAGCCGCGCTTGAAAACGGCGAGGAAATCACCTACGACGAAGTGGAATATACCGTTAAAGAAAAGGTGGGAAAGGCAAGTGTAACGCCTGTATTGTTCGGCGAGCGAGTGCAAGCGGTGCAAAAGGTATGCGAGGGCGAAAAAACGGATAAAGTTATTTTTGCCGACGATGATTATTTTGCGGAACACCAAGCGGAATTGGAAGAAAAAGCAGAAGAAGGTTGTCGTTTGGTAGTTGTTACGAATAAACCTTTGCATATTTTAGGTGAAGATATTATTTTCCGTGTGCATACGTTGGAAGAAGAGGTACGCGCGAATAATTTTGTCGCAAGAAGTGAAACGAGCAGATTTACGAAAGAGTTTGCCGAAATGGATTTCCAAAACTTCTATAACGCAAAGACGGACTATCAGGATTTGACTGCATGGTTCAAGTTTGAATGGTCAAATTGCGAAGAGATTTTGTACACCTTTGAAGACACGAACGATCCTCAATACGCGTTGCATAAAAAACATAAAATGATTGCTGCTTTGAAAAAGCACGGCAAGGGTGAAGTGATCTTAACAACGCTTTCGTGTTTAGACGGGTGTTTGGGCTGCAATCCCGTATTGGATAAATTTATTATTAACTTGATCGAGGAAAAATGAAACGATGAAAGAACGTTTTGAATGGATACATAGTTGGTGTGATGAAACGCTACATGACGACTTGCCGCGCGTATTGCTTGTTGGCGATTCGATTACGCATAATTACCAGGAAAAGGTAAGAGAGCTGTTGAAAGGTGTTTGCTACGTAGATTATATTTCAACGTCGTATGCGATCGATACGAAGATATATAATCATTTGGTGTATGATTTCATGACGGATAGTAAGTACGATTTGATTCATTTCAATCACGGCTTGCACGGCATTCACTTGTCGAAAAAATCGTATAAGAGCAGAGTGAAAAAACTGCTCTCAAAAGTGGATAAAGACGTAAAATTGATTTTAGCAACTTCCACGATTGTGTATAAAGAAGGGAATAAACGCTTGGACCAAGCTTGGATGAAACGCGTAAGAGAGCGTAACGCCGCCGTAGAGGAGCTTGCCGAAGAAAAGGGGTATACTTTGGATGATTTACATGCGGTGAGCGTAGTGATTCCCAAGGAATACCGCTACGAGGACGGAACGCATTATTTGAAAGAAGGGTATGATATGCTAGCGGAAACGGTGGTAGAATGTATCCGTAAAGCGTTAGGAAATAAGGTAAAATGATTATGAGAGAAATTGAATGGAGAGGGTTTAAAGGCTACGAATTTGAATTTGAAGGTTTGTCGGCTAAACTCATCAAGCCTAATGTAAAACCCAACGGGAAATGGCTGTTAAAAGCGGAATATTTCGACGCGTTCCCCGAAACGGAAATCGAACTTTTAAATCGTGGATGGCATTTGGCGTATAATGAAAATCATAATCGCTGGGCGGAAGATTTGGATTTACAAAGAAAAAGCACATTTTTAAAATATATTTCTCAAACGTACGGTTTGGATGAGAAATGCGTGCTTGTAGGCATGAGTTGCGGCGGCTTGTACTCTGTGAAGCTTGCGGCGTTAAATCCCGAACGCGTGCAAGGTATTTATTTGGACGCACCTGTTATGAATTTGCTCAGTTGTCCTGGGAATTTGGGCAAGGGAAACGGCGTGCCATTTGAGGAATATACACATTTTACAGGTAGAACTTTAGTGGATATGTTAAGCTATCGCGAACACCCCATTGACAAAATGCACGCTTTGGCAGAGCATAAAATTCCCATCGTTATGGTGTCGGGTGATAGCGATATGACCGTACCGTACGATGAAAATGGTGCGTTGTTGGAAAAACTGTACAAGCAAAAAGATTTACCCATTGAGGTTTTTATCAAAAAAGGGGCAGACCATCATCCGCACGGCTTGGATAATCCGAGTGTGATAGCGGATATCATAGAAAAATTTTGAGGGAAGTAGACTGTTTACGGAGTTTTAAGGTGCATTAACCGAAAACTTTGCATTGCAAAGTATGCTTAGGCAATTTGAGGGGATGCGGAGATGTTGGGCGAATGCGCCGTATGAAGTTGATTTTGTGCTTCTAGTATTTCACAAAAGCACCCGTAATTTAAAAATATGCACCCATTGTAAAATGGTATCAAATTTTAGATTACTCACAAAAAAATACTGCAGAAAAACACAAGTTTTCTGCAGTATTTTTTTATCTAAGCCGATAAACGGATTTGTGATGAATGATAGCATGACGCTACTATTTTTTAGCGTGTTTGCAAGTTTTTTTTGTATTCAGTCGGCGTGATGCCTGTAATCGCCTTAAACTTTCTACTGAAATAGTTAATATCGGAAAAACCGACGCGAAGGGCGATTTCACTGATGGGAACCTCTTCTTTTTCCAAAAGGTTTTTCGCGTGCAGAATACGGGTTTCATTCACATACTCGATGACGCTTTTTTGGGCGTATTGCTTGAAAAAGTGCGCGAAATACGACGCGCTCATATTAAAATGCGAGGCAAGCTCTGCGATGATTAAATCTTCCTTATAGTGCTGGTCGAGGTAATTGATAATATGGTGAAAAGTGTCTAATTTTTTGAATTGTTTTTTATATTCTTCCTCGCCGGAAACGTTTTTTACATAGCGTTCTGTCAATAAAATAAAGAACTCATAAGCGATTTTTTTCGTTTCTAAAATCCGCGTTAATTCATTCGATTCTGTGTAAGCTGCAATAAGCTTATCAAGCAGTTTTGTGCAGTCTTCGTCCTCAATAATATTTTGAAAAAGAACATATTTATCGCCGATTAAATTATGGAAAAAAATCGGATCGAATTGAATACAGTAGAATATGGAATTGAACTGAGAAATGATGCCCGTATGCAATTCGTTGCCGTTGAGAAGAACAATGCTTCCTTTCTTTACTTCGTATTCTTGTAAATTGCATGCGGTAATAGCTTTTCCTTGCGTAAAATAAAGCAGCTCGATCGCTTCGTGCCAATGTATACGTCCACAGGAGTTATGATGTATGAACTTCTTGATGTAGATGGGGCTTTTTTTCAAAAATAACGGTTCGTATTCGTAAAATGTATCCATTTGGGCCTCCTTATTAAATTTACAAAAACAGAGCAGTTTTGTGCTACCATTTGAATTATTACCATGATATAATAAAATTGTGAAAATGTCAAGGAGAAAATTAAAAAAAATGGAAAAGATTATTACCGTTGTGTTAGTTGGCGCGGGAAATCGAGCAAATGTATATGCTTCTGTTTCTTTGGAATATCCGGAAAAAATGAAGGTTGTAGGCATCGTAGATCCGGATCCTGTACGCAGAGAATTGATGCGCGAACGTTACAACGTTTCATTAGAAAATTGTTTTGATGACGTTTCGGAATTTGTAAAGAGAGACAAATTTGCCGATGCAGTCATTAACGGAACGATGGACCATTTACACGTACCCACGTCGATCCCTGTTTTGGAAAAGGGCTACGATTTGCTGTTGGAAAAGCCTTTCGCTGTAAACGAGCAGGAAATGAACGAGCTTGTAGAAGTGGCAAGAAAGCACGGAAGCAAAGTAGTCATTGGACATGTATTACGTTACACGGATTTCTATCGTTCTATTAAGAATCACGTGCTCAGTGGGGAAATCGGCAAAATTATTTCCATCGAAACGTGTGAACACGTCAGCTATCATCACATGGCGGCGTCGTACGTACGTGGGAAGTGGAGTTCGGAAAAAATTTGTTTTGCGCCCATGCTTTTGGCAAAGTCCTGTCACGACGTAGATATCATGCTTTGGATGATGAAAGAAACCGAGCCTGTGCAGGTTGTAAGCTTCGGTTCGGATTTCCAATTTGGGAAAGAGAGAAAACCCGAAGGCGCAGGCAGCCGTTGTATGCAGGACTGCCCGTACGTAGAAGAGTGCATTTTCTCGTCGAAATCCAACTATCTTGCATATCCCAGATGGGGCCAGTACGTTTGGAAGTGCTTAGAAGCGAATAAGAATCTAACGGAGGAACAGCAAGCGCAGTCTTTGAAGACGGATAACCGTTACGGAAGATGCGTATGGGATTTTGAAAGAGACGGTAACGTGGATCACCAAGCTGTTGTATTCAATTTTGCCAACGGTGCAACCGGTACGTTCAGCATGGTTGGCGGATGTGCAAAGCCGGAGCGTAATATTCACATTATCGGTACGCTTGGCGAAATCAAAGGCACGTTTGACGATTCTCGCTACGTTGTAAGAAAAATGTCTCCGTCCACGTCGTCCATCGGCTATACCGAAACGGTATACGATTTGAACGTGACAGGCGATATGATCGGGGCATCTGGCGGACACGGCGGCGGCGATGCGAAATTGGTATATGATTTCTTAGATTATTTGAACGGTCATGCGCCGTCTGTTTCTTGTGCGACGCTTGAAGATTCGGTAATCAGTCATAGAGCTGTATTTAAGGCGATGGAATCAAAGCATAGCGGAAAAATCGTGAAAATTTAACCTCGCTATGAAAGTAAGGAAATCATTTCCAGAATGAAAGTTTCATTTTGGCATTGATTTCAAATACAAATTGGATTATAGTTGTTGCATGGACGGTAAAACGTTGGATGCACAACCGATAATAGAGCAAGTAAACAAATTTCAAGGAGGAAAAAAGATGAAAAAAAGATTGTTTACAAGCGTTTTGAGTATTTTATCTCTTTTTGCGGTGCCCGTTTTCGGGTTTACCGGATGTGACTTGTCCGGAGTCGAAAATGTGCTTCAGCAGATTCCTGGCGCGGAAAGCGTATTGGATAAGGTTACCGAATTTGGCGAGTCCGTGTTAGATCAAATCGGTTTAGGCGGTAAAGAAGAAGTAGAGGTGGAAAAAACCATTTCGCTTGACGCGACGTCCAAAGCGCTTGTTGTCGGCGAAAGCTTTACCTTGAAAGCAACGGTAACGCCTGAGGACGCGGAAATCGTTTGGTCGAGTTCTGACGAAGCGGTTGTTACGGTAAAGGACGGCGTAGTACTTGCAGTTGGTGAGGGCACGGCAACCGTAACGGCAAAAAATGATACGGTTAGCGCTACCTGTGAAATTAAGGTAACGAAAGTGGAAGTAGAAAAACACACCGTTATATTCAAAAACGGTGAAACGCAATTAAAATCGGTGGAGATGGAAGAAGGTTCGGTTGTCGCTTATAACGGCGCGCTTCCTTCCAAGGCTTCGACGGAACAGTATTCCTATACGTTTAGCGGTTGGTCTTTACAGGACGGCGGCAGCGTTGTGGATATTTCTACCATTACCGTTGATGGCGATAAGACGTTTTACGCTGTATTTGCGGAAACATTGCGCGAATATACCGTAACGTGGGATATCGACGGCAAAACGACGAATGTAACGGTAAAATACGGCGAAACGCCCGAATATCAAGACGTAACGCCTACGAAGCCTACGGTTGGCGATACCAGCTATACTTTCAAGGGTTGGGCAACTACGCTTAGCGGAGACGTTTTGGCGGAATTACCCACCGTTACCGGCAACGTAACGTATTATGCTATTTTCGACAAAGTGACCAAGCAAACAAAGTTTACGGTTACTTGGAAGAACGGTGATACCGTATTGAAAACGGACGTTGACGTGGAATATGAGGCAACCCCCATTTATACGGGCGTAACGCCGAGCAAGGAAATGACGACGGAAGTGGAATACGTATTTGCAGGCTGGGCATCGAGCGTAGGCGGCGACAAGTTGACGTCCTTGCCCTTAGTAACGGCAGATACAACCTATTATGCAGTATTTGAGGAAACTGCGCGCAAATATACGATTACTTGGGTAATCGAAGGCGTAGAGGAAACCTCTCAATGCGGCTACGGCAGCGTACCCACTTACGAAGGCACGCCCGAAAAAGCAGATTCGTCAGAATGCTCTTATAAATTTGACGGTTGGGCTTTGAGTGAAGGCGGCGAAAAGGTAGAAATATTACCCGAAGTAAGCGGCGAAGCAACCTACTACGCAACGTTTGTCGTTGACCAAGTATTTGAAGCGCCTAAGTTCATTGACGGTAAGATTACCTATTCGGCAAACTCGGAAGAAATCTTCTTGCCCGAAGGTTTGCTTGCAGAAGGCGTTAGCATTACGACGGCAACGATAAAGGCAGAGGGCGTAGAAGACGTAACGGCTTATGAAAACGGCGCATGGATTCATGAAGCGATTACTTTGACGGAAGAAGAATTGAAGGGCAATTTGGTCGGTATGCGTACGCTTGAAGTACGTTTCTCCGATGGCAACAGATATTCTGTAGATATGCTTGTGTATGCAGGTATCATCGACGAACTTTCCGACTTCCCCGTATTCTTCAACAATACGGCAGTTGCTAATGAAGCGGACAATGCGGCAGAGTTCCCTATGGTTGCTCCCGATATATACGGCTATTATATCGTAACGAAGGACCTTGGTTCTTCCACGTTTGACAAGGAGACCAACACGTTTATTTATTCTGATGAATTGACGTTGACGCAAACGGAATTAACCAACTATCAAAAGACGAACGGCTTCAACGGCGTTTTGGACGGTCAGGGCCATACCTTGAAGTTCAAGCTCATGAAGGGCAGCTTGGTCGGCATGGTGCTTGGTAACGCAGTGATTAAGAATATCGCAGTTATCTATGAAGACGCAAGCTTCATTTCGCAAAGCGAAGGCGGCGGTTACGGCGCATTCGGTTATATTACGAACGGTTCGCCTGAAATCAGAAACTCTTATATTGAAAGAACGAACAACGTAGCTTCCCGTTCTTCCGTATTCGGTATTATGGCTCGTCCTAACGGCAAGCTGATTTTACATAACACGGTTGTATACGGTTATATGGTACCCAACGATTGTACGTGGTGGAAGAATACGGTTATTTGTCCCACTTCTACGAATGCCTACGTAATCCACGGCAGAGCAAACGCAGCAAGTCAATCCATGGCAGCGAACTTCACGAAGGTATATACGGACGCAATCGAAAACGGTTCGAGAGAAGTACTTCTTAGTGATATTGAAGATGCAAGCGGCTTTGACGACAACTATTGGAGCAAAGAAAACGGCAAGTTGATCTGGAAGGGCTTGGAAACGGTTAACGTTACCTGGGTAAAGGGTGACGAAACGACCGTAGAAACGGTAACGAAAGACGGTTGGATTATGTACACGCAGAGCTTGCCTCAAGATACGACTTCGGAAACGGAAATCGTAAATTATTACTGGGCAACCAGCGAAGACGGTGAACAGGTTTCCTTTGGCGATAGATTCCAAGTAAAAGAAGACGTAACCTATTATATGGTTAAAAAGCAGGCTACCCGTTATTACACGGTAACGTGGAGCATTGACGGCGTAGAAACGACGACGGATTATGAATATAATGCAGTGGCAGAACACGAAGCTCCCGTTAAGGAAGAAGACGACTTCTACACCTACGAATTCAAGGGTTGGTCTTTGAGCGAAGACGGTGAAATTGTAGAACTTGGCGCTGTAACGGAAGACGGTATCGTATACTATGCGGTATTTGAATCGACGGCGAAGATCACGTTGACGACGGTTTTAGAGCCCATTCTCTACTCCACGGACGATCGCAATTTGTTCCTTCCCGAAGAATTGACGCTTACCTTGGACGAAACGGTGACGATTGAAAGCCGTGACGGCGAAACCGTTTACTATGAAAACGGCGCATGGGTAAACACGTTTGCAATTACGGACGAACAGAGAAAGGCAAATGAAATCGGCATGTTTGAAATTTCCATTGCAAAAGGTACGGATTTGTATCTTGCAAAGGTAAAATCTTATGCAGGCGTTATCGATGAACTTTCCGACTTCCCCGTATTCTTTAACAATACGGCAGGTCCCAGCGAATTTGACGCAGCTACCTATCCCGCAGTTGCGCCCAACGTATACGGCTACTATATCGTAACGAAAGATTTGGGCAGCGCAACGGATGAATTAGCAATGACGCAATGCGCAGATACCGACTATCAAAAGACGAACGGCTTCAACGGCGTTTTGGACGGTCAAGGCAATACGTTGAGATTTAAACTGACAAGCGGCGGCTTGGTCGGCATGGTGCTTGGTAACGCAGTGATTAAAAATATTGCAATCATCTATGAAGACGGCACGTACGACAGCACGACCAAAAAGGGCGGTTACGGCGTATTCGGCTTCATTACGAACGGCTCGCCTGAGATCCGCAACAGCTACATTGAAAGAACGAATAACTTGTATCACCAAGGTTCTGTATTCGGTATTATGGCTCGTCCCAATGCAAAACTGATTTTGCATAACACGGCGGTACATGCGAATAATACGTCTAACCAAAGCGGTTGGTATTCCAACATGTGGATCAACGAAACTTCGACGAACGCATACCTGATTTATGCACGTTCGAATGCAACGGGTTGGACGAACGTAACGAACTTTACGGAAGTTACCACCACCAACACTTTGACTAGCGATTTGAGCTCCTTCGATACGAATTACTGGAAAACGGAAAATAGCCAGCTGAACTGGATAGGCATGGCGGATATGGCATTCTCTTCTGTGGTAAAAGTTTCGTAATTAAGCAGAAATGACACGTTGGCTATTCGCGTTTCGCGCGAATAGCCAAAGCGTGAATTTACAATGTAAAAGGTAAAATATGAAACATCAATATGAAACAATAGAACTTGAAATCTATATATTTGAAAATACAGACGTAATAACGATGTCGGGATCGGGGGAAGTAGAAGGCGAAGAAACGAAATATCCGATTCCTGGTGGCTGGGTGCAGTGAGGTGTAAGATGAAAAGAAAAATCAAAAATACACTCCTTGGTATATTCAGCTGTGGCTTGATAGCGGCTACTACGCTTGGAATGACGGCAGGTCTTCAAGCTTCTGCGGCTTCCGCAAATACGAAGCCTACGGGGACGAATACAACCACGCTGAATGCGGCGATTAACGATGCGGATTTGGACACGTTTAAGGTGTACGGCGCGTCAACGGGGAAATCGTCGCTTCTCGGTTTCCGCTTTTTGACAACGATCGAGGATAGCGATTTGGCGCTTATCCCCAACAATGCAGAATTTGGTACGTTGCTTATTCCCAACAATATGCTGAATGGGGAGCTGACGGTGGAAACGGAAAACGCGCTTATTGCAAAGGCGTTGGTAAACACGACGACGGCAGAGGAACTTCCTGCAAATGGTTTAGGGTACTATATCACCCTCATGGGCGAAACGTTAGAAGCTGCGTTCCCTCAAAACTTGTATAATACCGTACTCGCGGCGCGCGCGTACGTTAAATATACATATACTGAAAACGGTAATACCGTCACGGATTATGCTTATTCCGATACGACTATTTATCGTTCAATCGCTTACGTTGCTTCCTGCGAATTGGTAGAAATGGAAAAGAACGGCGAGGACGTATCTGACGCCTCGTCCCATTTGAATGCCATCGTTTCACAAACGACGACGGACGCTACGTTAGAGCTTGGATCTTCGGAAATCGAAGTAGGGGATACTGTTACGGTAGATCTTACGAATGCAACGGACAGCGTAAATGATTACGTTTACAACCTCAAGTCTGCTAACGAAAGCGTAGCGATTATCAACGCAAACGGTGAAATTGTAGCGGTTGGCGCAGGTACAACGACGATTACGGCGACCATCGGCGCGAAGACGATTTCTAAAGAAATTACAATCGGTGAGAAAACGCCCGTAGCATTTACCGATGGAAATATTTTATATTCTACGAATGACGGCGCAATCTTCATGCCCGACGGCTTATTGGATACGGATGAAGAAACGATTACCAGTGCAGTCGGCACGACGGACGGCGTAGATTATTTCAACAAAGGCAAGTGGTCTGCGTTAGCTTTGACGAGCGATGAAATCAAAGGCAATTTAATTAGAACCACGGACTTAACGGTTACAACCTCCGAGGGCGATTTGTATACTGTAAGCGCAAAGTCCTATGCAGGTGTTATCGACGAATTGTCAGATTTCCCCGTATTCTTCAACAATACGGCAGTTCCCAGCGAATATGATGCAACTACCTATCCCGCAGTTGCGCCCAATACGTACGGCTACTATATCGTAACGAAGAATTTGGGCAGTGCAACGGACGAATTGGCATTGACGCAAACGGAGGCAACCGACTATCAAAAGACGAACGGCTTCAACGGCGTTTTGGACGGTCAAGGCAATACGTTGAGATTTAAACTGACAAGCGGCGGTTTGGTCGGCATGGTGCTTGGTAACGCAGTGATTAAAAATATTGCGATTATCTATGAAGACGGCACCTACAACGAAACGACAAGAGCAGGCGGTTACGGTGTATTCGGCTATATCACGAACGGCGCGCCTGAGATTCGCAACAGCTACATTGAAAGAACGAATAACTTGTATCACCAAGGTTCGGTATTCGGGCTTATGGCTCGTCCCAATGTAAAACTGATTTTGCATAACACGGCGGTACATGCGAATAATACGTCTAACCAAAGCGGTTGGTATTCCAACATGTGGATCAACGAAACTTCGACGAACGCATACCTGATTTATGCGCGTGCTGCGGCAACGGGTTGGACGAACGTAACGAACTTTACGGAAGTTACCACCACCAACACTTTGACTAGTGATTTGAGCTCCTTTGATACGAATTACTGGAAAACGGAAAATAGCCAGCTGAACTGGAAAGGCATGGCGGATATGACGGTTTCCGAGTATGAAGCAAAGTACGTGGAAAAGATAGAAGATAAAGCATACTTCTCGACGGTAAACAGCGAAATAATTCTGCCCGAAGGCTTGCTTTCTGGCGGCGAAACGATCGTGGACGCAAAAGACGAAAACGGCGTGGATTATTACGAAAACGGCGTATGGAGCACCCTTCCTTTGACGAGTGACGAAATCAAGGCGAACGCAACGAAAGAGACAACGCTCGTTTTGGAGACGTCTGAAGGATATTTCTATGAAATAAACGTCGCTTCTTATGCAGGCGTTATTAACGAATTGAACGACTTTGCTACCTTCTTTAATAACACGGCGGTGGCAAGCGAATTTGACGCGGCTACCTATCCTGCAGTTGCACCCAACGTATACGGTTACTATATCGTAACGAAAGATTTGGGTACGGGCACGGAAGAATTGACGCTCACGCAGACGGCAGCAACCGACTACCAAAAGACGAACGGCTTCAACGGCGTTTTGGACGGCCAGGGACATACGCTTAGATTCAAGCTTATGAGTGGCGGTTTGGTCGGTTTGGTACTCGGCAACGCAACCATTCAAAATCTTGCAGTTATTTATGAAGATGCAAGCTTCATTTCGCAGGCGGAAGGCGGCGGTTACGGCGCATTTGGGTATATCACGAACGGCGCTCCCGTAATCAATAATTGTTACATCGAAAGAACGAACAACGTAGCTTCTCGTTCGTCCGTATTCGGTATTATGGCTCGTCCTAACGGCAAGTTGATTTTACAGAACACGGTAGTAAACGGTTATTTCGTACCCAACGATTGTACGTGGTGGTCTAATACGGTCATCAGTGCATCTTCGAAGAATGCGTACTTAATCCACGGTAGAGCAAACGCAGCAAGTCTTGGCATGGCTGCAAACTTCACGAAAGTATATACGGACGCAATCGAAAACGGTTCGAAAGAAGTACTTCTTAGCGATATTGCAGACGCAAGCGGCTTTAACGATAATTACTGGAGTAAAGAAAACGGCAAGCTGATTTGGAAGGGCTTTGAAACGGTCAACGTTACTTGGGTAAACGGCAATACGACGACGGTTGAGCCTGTAACCAAGGACAACTATATTGCGATTCCTACGCTTCCCAGCAATCTGTACTGGTCTGCAACGGAAGATGGTTCGTCGGCGCTTGGCAGCATTATTAAAGTCAGTGCGGACGTTACCTATTACGCGTTCTCGTTGGATAGAACGATTGAGGAAAACGCTTTGTATTCGACGGTAAATCGCGAATTCTTCTTGCCTGATACTATGGGCTTGGAAATGAGCGAAATCGTTTCGATTGCAAGCGAAGACGGCTCTATCGTATATTACGAAGACGGTGCGTGGACGAGAGATTTTGCTTTGACAGCAGAAGAGATCAAGGAAAACGAAACGAAAGATACGGCGATCAAAGTATACGACGGTACGATCAATTATTACGTAACGGTAGCGTCTTATGCAGGCGTCATTGACGAACTTTCCGATTTCCCTGCATTCTTCAACAATACGGCTGTAGCAAGCGAATATGATCCTACTACGTATCCTGCAGTTGCACCCAACGTATACGGTTACTACATCGTAACGAAAGATTTGGGCAGCGCATCGGACGAATTGGCATTGACGCAAACGGAAGCCACCGACTATCAAGCAAATAACGGTTTCAACGGGATTTTGGACGGTCAGGGGCATAAGTTGAAGTTTAAACTGACAAGCGGCGGCTTGGTCGGTATGATTCTCGGTAACTGTACCATTCAAAATATTGCGATCGTTTATGAAGACGGCACGTACGACAGCACGGCGAAAACGGGCGGTTACGGCGTATTCGGCTATATGACGAACGGCTCTCCTACGATTAAAAACAGTTACATTGAAAGAACGAATAACCTTTATCACCAAGGCTCTGTATTCGGTATTATGTGTCGTCCTAATGCGAAATTGATTTTGCAAAACACGGCGGTACACGGCAACAATACCTCGAATACAAGCGGCTGGTATTCCAACATGTGGATCAGTGCTGCTTCGACGAACGCATACTTGATTTATGCGCGTGCTGCAGCAACGGGTTGGCCCAACGTAACCAACTTTACGGGGGTTAGCACGAGCAACACGTTTGACGATTTGAGTGCGTTTGATACGAATTACTGGAATACGAGTAGCGGCTTAAGCTGGAAGGGTATGACGGGCGACGCCGTAAGCTCCGTTACAACGGTTGAGCTTACCCCCAAGAATTTGGTGGAAAACGGCGGGACGGAATATGCAATCGTACTTCCTACGAACGCAGACGCAACGTTGACGTTGGCAAAGGAAGAACTCGTTAAACTCTTCGCGGAAGCAACGGGCGCAACGCTTACCGTAGCGAACGATGGCGCGTATGATACCTACGGTACGTACATTTCCATCGGTAATACGCAAGCATTTGCAAAATCCGGTGTGGAAATGGGCGAGATGAACAGCCAAGGCTATCACCTCGAAAGAGTTGACAACATGATTTATATCAACGGCGAAAGTTCGCTTGGCTGTCTGTACGGCGTATACGGACTTTTGAACGAATTGTTCGGCTTCGAGCAGTTCTCGGAAGACACGTATGCGTTGAATAAGCTTTCGACGGTAGAGTGTCTCGAATTAAAGAAGACGGAAAGCCCCGATATCGAAATGCGTATGCCTTCCAACGGCGCACTCATCAATAATGAGACCTACGCAAACCGTATGGGTATGGCAATGAATGAAAACGAGTTGTTCTTCCAAGTAGGCGATTATGTGAATAATGCGAATGAATCCGCAAATACGGGTTGGCGCGTATGGCACAACGCTTTGGAAATTCTGCCGTATTCCTATTGGACGGGCCAGGGAAAGACGAACTGGTTCTCTGACAATAAGGTCAACGGAAGTGTAAATCAGCTTTGCTATACGGCGCACGGCAACACCGACGATTATAACGCAATGGTTGCGCAAATCGTTAACGTTATGTCGATAACGCTTACCAGTTCGCAAATTACCAGCCGTCCCGACGCAATCTATCTTACGCTGACCAGCGAAGACGGCAGTGGCGTATGTACCTGCTCGGCTTGTACGGCGGCAAAAGCGCAGTATGGCTCTGATGCGGGCGCGGTGATCAAGCTTTGTAACGACGTTCGCGCGGGCATTGAAGTGTGGATGAACGAAAATCCTACCTATAAACGCGATAACTTGAAATTGCTTTTCTATGCTTACAACGATTACATTGACGCTCCTACGGCGGGTACGATAGAAATGCGTGAAGACGTTGGCGTTGTGTATGCCATTTCCGATTACGTCAACTACTATTTCGATATCAACGACCAAGACGACGAGACGGATAAGCCGTTTGTAGCTCAATTTGACGCTTGGGCAGAGCTTACAGCAGCAAGCGGTTCGGATTTATGTGTTTGGACGTATACGAAGAACTTTTCGATGTATATGCTCCGCGCAGATGTTTATGGCGTGGATGAATTCTTTAACGAAAATGCTTATCAGTATTTTGCAAACGCAGGCGTTGACCTTTGGTTTAACCAGGGTGCGACAAATGGTACCACTACGCTTTCCGCATTTGAAAAGCTGAACGGCTATATCGATGCGCAAATGATGTGGGATAGCACGCAGAGCGTTGCTACCTTGACAGACAAATGGTTCGCCGCCATGTACGGCGCAGGCGCAGAGTTTATGAGGGACTTGTATGAGGATCAAAACTTAAAGGGAAGAGATGTGTATGGCACGGAGAAACTTGGTATTCCTAGCGTAGCGATGGATAAATCCGATGCGAAGGACGTGTTGACAAGTAGCGTATTCAATACGTGGTTCGGCTATATCGACAGCGCGAAGAGCGCGGTGAATGCCGATACCAGCCTTACCGACGCTGAAAAAGCGAAGATGATAGCGCACATCAACGAAGAATGGATTTCGGTGAAGTTCCTCTATATATATCTCTATTATTCAAGCTTCCTTGATGGTTTGGACGGCGTAACGATCGTCGTTGACACGGCAAAGGCAGAATTCAGAGAAGTTTTGGGTTATGATTCCTCGACGGGCACGTATGCAAAAGACGTAATACTTCTGGAAAAAGCAGGCTGTACGCTTGTAGAATGGATTGAAAGTGACTTTGAGGAATCGGTATAACGTAAGGAATGTAATGAAAGTATCATTTTCAAATGGACGAATTGTAACGGACGGATATTTCCATGAAGATATTCCCTATGACGTTTCAGCAAACAATTTAAGCATTTGCTTTGACGGGAAAGGGGGATTATCCAAATATTTATCCGTCCGTACAGGGCAAGATTATTCAGCGCGCTCGATATTCTCCGTTTACAAAAACGGAGAACGAGTCGGCGCGTATACCAAAAAGCAGACGAGAATGGCAGGCCGTATACAGGAAATTATCCTGTTTGGCGAAGACTACAAAATCGAAGTAAAACAGTTTATCACAAAAGGCGACGACGCTGTTTTTGTGGAAATGCATTTACTTGCAGACCAAAAGTCTGATTTTACGGTGCTTTATGGGGTAGGGTACGGAACGGGCATTCAAAAGATGTCCTCCGATACGCCTTACGAATTTGTAAAAGACAATTTATATTTCAAATTTAATACAAGCGATTGTACGGAAAAGCGGGTGCGTTTGGTTTTCTCCTATGAGGAAACGCAAGCCTATTGCGACAGCCTCTTAGCTTCGTTCGAAGAAAAGATGAACGCGGCTTACGAAGAAGTGGATAACGTGGTTTTTCCTGCTTCTGTGGAAACGGAAGAGGAAAAGGCGTTATATCTTTCCACCTTATTTTGCAGCCTTGAAAATTACAAGGAATGCGGATTGTTCAAAGGCTTTGTCGCAGGGTGCAATTATCTAAACCCTTTGCGAACGTATTATAGGGATTCCTATTGGACGGCGCTACCGATGTATTCGTATGATATTACGCTCGTCAAGCAACAGATTAAAACGCTCGCTCGCGGTATTGCAGAGGACGGTAGTTGTCCCTCTGCGGTTAAGCAAGATTTTTCGGCGTTTTGGGGCGGTCATTACGACAGTCCGTCCTTCTTCGTGATGATGGCGTACGATTATGTAAACCATTCGGGCGATACCGCTTTTTTGCAGGAAAAAATCAACGGAAAGAGCATATTAGATTTGTGTCTTTTGGTGCTGGATCGGCAAATGAAGCGTACGGATGAAACGGGGTTGCTGTATAAAGCAGGGCCGTACAATAAGCTGGACTGGGCGGATGAAGTCAACCGCAATGGTTACGTTACGTATGATGAAGCTTTATTTTTCCGGGCGTTGACTTGCGCTGAAAAGCTTTGTAAGGCATGCAATAAAGACGGTAGTTTTTATGGACAGGCTGCAGCGAAAGTAAAGGCGGCGATCAACGAAATTTTATGGGACGAAGAAAAGGGCTATTACGTCAACTACGTCGACGGGGATTTTACGGAAGATAATCTTTCTGTGGACACGGTACTGGTGTATTTATTCGGGATTGCAGACGAACAGCGCGCAAACAGAATGTTTGACGCGATGGAACGGATGCTGGAAACGAAAAACAATCACCTGCAACAGGCAGGGGATTACGGCGTAATGTGCGTGTATCCGTTTTATAAGCGAATATCAGCCACGCATTTCAAATCCGCGCAGGATTACGAGTATCACAACGGCGGAAACTGGCCGTATTGGTCGGCGATGTATGCCTACGCGAAAGCTTTGGCGAACAGGGAATATCGCTATGCGCTGCAAAGTTGGTTTACTTACAACTTAGAACGCGGTATATTCACCCCGATCGAATATTTCTCGCCCTGCAGAAAGGTGGGTTCTACCTTACAGGCATGGAGTGGCGCGGCGGCGTTTGTGTTCGATTTTATCGGTAAACCGTCTTTTTTCGAACCGATATATTTACAATAAAATAAAAGCGTTGTCATATCATTCGGTTTTCACGTACAAATGCAATCCATTACGAAGAGACCGTTCTCTGTGACATAGCCAAATAAAAATAAAAAAGATTAAGGAGATAAATCAATGAAACAAAAAAGAATTTTAGCAACGGCGCTTTCTGCTTGCATGATTTTTAGTGCATTAGGCATGGCGGCTTGTAACATCGGCGGCGGTGGCAATACCAGCAGCGGCGGCTTTGAGAACGTATATAACGTTCCTTCGGACAGCAAAATTACCATTAAAGTAAAGAACTTCGGTATGGGTCCCGGTAACCTTTGGTTGGAAGAAACTGCAGAACGTTTTGCACAAGCAAAAAAGGATGAAAAGTACGGCGACAAAACGGGCGCGTACGTTAAGATTGAAGTAACGTCCAACCAGAATACGGGCGCTATGGCGAGCGATACGACGAACATCTTCTTTGACGAACGTGCTTCTGATCCCAACGCTTTGGCGCAGAACGGTTTGCTTTTGAACATTGATTCTATCGTAAAGGATGAAACGAGAACGGGCGGTTCTTTGGAAAGCAATATTTTCGATGCGGCAAAGGGCGGTATCACGGGTACGGACGGCAGCTATTATGCGTTGCCGCACTATGAATTCTTCCCCGGTCTTGTTTATAACTGCAAGACGTTTGATAATTTGTGCGCATATTTTGCAGCAGACGATGAAGATAATGTATACGAATATTCCTGCAAATACGGTACGGCGAATTTCGTAGGCGATCTTTCTGCTAAGAAGTCGCTTGGTCCTGACGGCGTAGAATCGTATGACGACGGTTTGCCTCGTTCCTTAGACGAATTCCTTGTGCTTTGCGATTTCATTAAGACGGAGAGCGAAGGGAAAGTTTATCCTCTCACCGTTTCCGGTAAATATTACGTTTATTATCCCGACTATTTGATGATGGGGTTGTGGTCCTCCTTGGCAGGCGCAGAACAAATGCGTAATTATTACAACTGTACGGGTGAAATCGAAGTAGTAGCGCGTGATGAAGACGGCAACTTGCAGTTCACGGATGAAAACTTGTTCCAAGGTATTTCTGACATCACGAAGCCCGTAACGAAGGTTGTCAATATGGCGGCAGACGGCTCTGAAGGCTGGATGGGTAACGATATGGCGGCAAAATACTATGCGATCGCTATGTTGGATATTATCGTAAACGAAGGGTTCTTCTCGCCTACGGCATCCTCGGAAAAAGACCATTGGCAGACGCAGATGGACGTTTACATGGACGGTAAGGCGAATACGAACAACTCCGCAATGCTTGTTGAAGGTAGCTACTGGTATAACGAAGCAGGCGAAAACGGCGGTTTTGATTCCTATAAGAGATATGTAGATAAGGATATCAACACGTTGAATGTAGCATGGATGAACTTGCCCACCAGCGTTTATGCAGAAGGCGCAGAAGGCAGAGACGCTTGTTTCTTGGATTGCGGTTTGGCATATACGATGATCAACGGCAACATTAAGAACGATCCCGCTTTGATGCAGGCTTGCTTGGATTTCGTGGAATTCTGCTATAGCGAACAGGAATTGAAGAACTTCACGATGAAAACGGGTATTACGAGAGCCATCAAGTATGATCTTAGCGCTACGGAAAAAGCAAGTCTTAGCTCGTATGCAAGAGGGCTTTGGGAAGCAAGAGATAACGAAAACGGCTCGAATATCGTTGCATGGTCCGGTACGACCAGCACCTTCAAGAAAGTTAAATCGACGATCAAGCTCGATTTGAACTGCGGCGTTCTTGGTGACGGTCATACGAAGATTTCCGGCCTTTTGAACGGCGGTAATCACGCTGCTGAAATTTTCGGTAAGTGCAGTAAGTACGGTAATTGGAATAAGTATTAATTCTAAAAACACTTGAAGCTGCTCCAACGACAGAGAAAATGCCTGTTGGAGCAGCTCACTAACCTAAGGGGGTATTCTTATGATAGAAAATAAGCTTGTAGGCGGCAAAAGAACCTATACGCGTCAACAGAAAAGACTGGTTTTCTACGTCTTAATGTTTGCGCTGCCACTTTTGCAGTTTTTGCTTTTTTATCTTTACGTAAACTTTAATTCTATCAGTATTGCATTCCAAGAAAGAACGATACTTGAAGGGCAAACCGGCTATGCGATTTCGTTTACGACGGAACACTTCAAGGATGCATGGAATCTTTTCTTTAGTGGCGAATGCGGAGAAATGATAGGCAACTCGTTGCAGTTGTTGGCGTGTCAGTTGGTTATTGTTATGCCGATAGCGCTTCTTTTCAGCTATTATATTGCCAAAGAAAGGCCGGGCGCTTCATTCTTCA
This sequence comes from Candidatus Scatosoma sp., assembly GCA_045594025.1. Classification (GTDB taxonomy): domain Bacteria; phylum Bacillota; class Clostridia; order Christensenellales; family Borkfalkiaceae; genus Scatosoma. Next base: position 36,073 of record JAZNXS010000033.1, on the reverse strand, counting down.
GGGCAATGTTATACCTTCCTCAGGTTATCTCTCTCGTAGTATTGGGTATTCTTTTCAAATATGTTGTTAATGAAGTATATCCCTATATGGCAAAGGAGTATTTTGGGCAAGAGAAAGTAATGGGTTTGCTTAGCACGGGGCCGGACAGCGATAAAAACGTTGTTTTTTATACGTCTTTGATATTTACGCTGTGGTTCTCGTTCGGGGCAAACGTGTTGATTTATACCGGCGCGATGAGTGGCGTCGATCACTCGATTGTGGAATCGGCGGAGTTAGACGGCGTAACCAGCTTGCAGGAATTCTGGTATATTTACGTACCTATGATTTTCTCGACGATTACGACGTTTATCCTCACGGGGATTGCAGGGATATTCAACAATCAAATGAACTTGTATACCTTCTATGGCAACGATTCCGACGTGGAAGTATTTGGGTATTACTTCTATAAGATGACGGCGAAACAGTTGTCTGGTTCGTCAGGAAGCGCAATATTAGCGAGTGAGGCTGCATTCGCTGAATTGGCAGAACTGGCAGCGTTAGGGTTGATTGCAACCTTGATTTTGGTGCCGACGACCTTGATTGTTCGAAAGCTTTTGAACAAATACGGGCCGAGCGCGAGTTAAGGAGGGACGTATGAATAAGAAAGTAAAACGTAAGGTTCAAACTGTGGACGTTATTATCTTCGTATTATTATGCTTTTATGCGATTACCTTACTTGCATTGCTTGGTTGGGGGTTGTTGACGTCCTTTAAATCGTATGACGATTTCTATTTCTTTGGAAATATTATAGGTCTTCCTGTATTAGAAAGAGTAGGGGACGACGTTCCCTTCGATTACGCGGATTATTCCTATCAAGCGTTGGCGTTTGGGAACTACATAACGATATTCACAGGGGATGCCTTCAAGGTAGCTGCTTCGGATCAAAGTTACATTTCCGCTATATTCGGGGTAATTGAAAAACCTCCTATGGTAGTTAGCTACGGTTTCACGGCATGTCTTTTGCACTCTATTCTCTATTCCGTTATTTGTTCTTTCGTGCATGCATTCGTTGCGTTTGCCTGTGCGTATTTGTGCGCGAAATACAAATTTAAGTTTAGCGAATTTGTTTACGTGCTCATGATCGTGGTTATGGCGATTCCCATTGTCGGTTCGTCTCCTGCGATGATTACGCTTTTGCGAGATTTGGGTATTTACGACACGGTATTTTCCATGATCGCGCTGAATTTCAATTTTACAGGTGTATATTTCTTTGTATTTTATGCGCATTTGGCAGGGGTGTCCGATACGTATACGGAGGCGGCGGAAATTGACGGTGCATCGCAAATAGGCATCTTTATTAAAATTATTTTCCCGCTTTGTTTAAAGGTGTTCTTCACGGTATTCTTGTTACAGTTTATTCAAACGTGGAACGATTACCAAACGCCGCTTTTGTATTATCCTAACATCCCGACGCTTGCTTATGCGGTATTTAGATTATCTTTTGCCGCATCCAGTGGGGACGCGGACATGTTTAACCGCGGTATTCCGCAAAGAGTTGCCGGTTGTATGATCCTTGCAATGCCTGTATTCGTTATGTTCCTGGCATGTAATAAGACGTTGATGGGCAACTTGACCATGGGTGGTTTGAAGGAATAAAGACTCTAAGTTGAAGAGGTGAAAAGATGAAAAAGAAAATAAAAATCTTAGGTTTAACGCTTTGCGCGCTTACCCTTTTGGGGTGCGGCGCGCATGCGATAACGAATATGCAAAGTGCAAACGCAGCAACAGAGCTGATTATGCCGCAGGAGTACGTAATTGAGAAGGAATACACCTATGGCCAAACGTTTAACGTGCTTGATCCTTCTAGCGTTCGCATCAAGACGGGCGGCGTTGAAACGACGGCGTCCAGCGTTGTGTTGCTTTTCCCTGACGGTACGGCGAAAAGTGAAGGTAGCTATGCATTGGATAAAACGGGTTCTTACACGCTGACGTATTATAACGCAAGCGGTGTTGCAGCAACCCATACGTTTATTGTAAATAAAAAATTTTATGGGGTTGACGAAGGCGCTTCCGCTACTTACGTAACGAATTTGGTTGGGCAAGATGGCAAGAAAGGGGTTGCCGTTTCCTTAAAGGATGGGACATCGTTTACTTTCAATAAAACGATCGATTTAAACGATTATGCAGGGCAAGCTTTGGAAGTATGTAAGATATTCCCTATGTTTAGAGACGGCCCTGACGTAACGCCCGACGCTTCCACTGTTTCCGTTAAAATCGTGGATTGCTACGATGAAAGCAAATTTGTAGAATATTATATTTGGTGCGGCGACGCAGGCCAAGGCGTTTATTACATGGGCGCAGCTGCAAGCACGCAAGTATTCACGGGGCTTGAACAAAACACAAAGCGTCCGCATGAAATGACGGAACCTTATGATGGGGAATTATATAAAATCCACCGTCCTTCTCGTTACCAGTCCAAAACAGCGTGGGGAAGTGGTATGGGAAGCCGAGATAATCCCACTTTGTTGGCCCATGGCGGCATGACGCTTATATGGGATTTGTCTAATCATCAAATGAAGGCAAGAAACGGCGGCGCTGCCCGTTTGATCACGGACATCGATTCCGTGGAAATTTACGGCACGAACGCGTTTGAGTATGATTCCTTCTTTACGACGGGAGAAGTATATTTAAATATTGAAGTGTATAATTACACGTCGAATACGTTTGAATTTGGTTTAGAAGAGATCTTTGGCATGAAGGGTGCAGAGTTGCAAAACGGTACGCTTGTAGATAACGTAGCGCCTCAGCTTTTTGTGGACATCGATCCGACGACGGATAATAGGATTTATCTGCAAAAAGGGAAAGCGGTGACATTGCCCAAGCTTTCAAACGTATTGGATTATAACTATTACGGAAATTCTCGCGTGGCGGTTTACCGTAACTACGGCAAGCCCGGCGAGGTTTCTTTGAACGTAGAAAACGGAGTATTTGTTCCGAATATGCTTGGTAACTATACGGCGATATATACGGCGATAGATTCCTATGGCAATAAGGGAGAATATGCATTAGAGATGGTCGTACTCGATGAAGAAAACATTGTGTACGAAGGAACTGCTTTGAATAAGTTGGTTGCGGCAAAAGCAAACGTGCTTCCGTATATTATGGCAAGCGGCTTAAACAAGGACGTGAATATTTCCGTCTTCGTTACGACGCCGAATGGCAACAAGACGGAGCTGGAGTATAACGGTGTAGATGGTTATGCCTATATTCCTGCTTGCGCTGGGGAATATACGGTGACGTATCTTTTCAAAGATAACGTATACGAAGAAGAATATTCCTATAAGGTGGCTTGCGTGGATGAAAATTCCGCGGTATTCCAAACGCCTTTCTATTTCCCTGCTTATTTCATAAAAGGGGCGTCTTATACGGTGGATCCTGTAACGGCTTACACTGCAGGTAACGGCGATTTTAACAAGAATGAAGCAGAGGTAAGCGTTTCCGTAGACGGCGGCGCATATCAAACGCTTTCCAAGGCGCAAATGCAAGCGTATAAAGTGGAAGCAAACGAAACCCTTCGTTTCAAGGCAAGCTTTGGTAACGATTCTGTGGAATCTCCTTTGTATTCCGTTGTAGACGTTGGGTATGGTAAGAAAACGACGGAAAAGAACTATCTTTCGTATTTGCAAGGAAACTATACGGCTGCGGCGCTCGGCGAGAACGGCTTGACGTACGATTTTGCAGGCGATGCGCAGTTGCAGTTTATCAATATTCTTTCCGGTGCAAACTTCAAATTGAACTTTGCATTGGAAGGTGCGGCAGAGGGCGTTACGGTCACCTTGCGCGACGTACGTGATCCTTATCAGAACTATATCACGTATACCTACACGCAGAAAAGAGCGTCGATGGTTGCGGTAGATATCAAGCAATACGAGGATGGTAAGCTTTGCTTAGATAAAAATGCGGAAACGAAGAGTGCTTCGTTGACGGGAGAGCATTCCCTTGCGCATACCTTGGCCGGCTTAGAAACGGGCGGCGTTACCGTGGGTGGCATTGAAAACTTCGACGAGGATAACGCGCTGTTAGAAATCGGCGTGATTGGTGCTACGAATGGTTGCAAAGTCACCATTTCTCAAATCAACAATCAAACGTTCAACGCAACGCTTCGTGAAAGTAAGCCGCAAATGGTATATAGCGATTGCAACGGTGTACAAGAAATCAATGCAACGCACGTGGTGAAGCCTTGTTATGCTGCGTCGGTGCTTTCTCCGGTTCTTTCTAAGGACGTGACGGTAACCGTTTTTGATGCAGACGGCGAGGTGCTCACCTCTGTTGACGGCATTCGTATGGAAGACGTTGTAGCGAATAGAGAATACGAAATCAAGTTGACGAAAGCAGGACAATATCGTGTTACTTATTCGGTATCGTGCGTTGGTTCTTCGAGAACGAACGGCAGCGCGACGCTTGAACAAGAAGATTACTATAACGTGAACGTAAGCGAAGGAATCGCGCCGACGATTGCGTTTAAGGACGGTTCTAACGCGCAGACTACGATTCAGCTTAGCGTTGGCAGCTCGCATACGGTTAAAGAGTTTACCGTAACGGACAACACAACGGCTAGCGAAAACATTAAAGTATACACGATGATTCTCGATAAATACTTTATTTTGGAAGAAGACGGCTACGACGTAGACACGTACGTATTCAAGAACGTTGGCGAATTTATCGTATGTGTTCGCGCTTATGACGAGCTGGGCAATAGCTCTATGCTTTACTACAACGTAGTGGTTTCGTAAGGGAGGAAAGAGATGAAAAAACGTATTATCTCGTTAATAATGAGTGTGCTTTGCGCGAGCGCGTTTTTCTGCGGTTGCTTTAATTTGGGCGGCGGTGACTCAAGTGATGCTACGGGCGAAGTTAGAAAAAAATATACATACACTAGGGGTATTCACGACCTGACGGCACCTGAAACGAGCGACTATATCGTTGAGAACGGCAAGAGTGATTATCGAATCCTTGTGCCTGCTAAGTCAGATTCAAATCTCATCGTTGCGGAATCGGAATTGAGATACTTCTTTGAAGAAGCAACGGGTGTAAAGCTTTCTACGGTGGTAGAACCGAGCGAAGGTTTGTCGCATACGGCAGAAGGAAAATATATCGTCCTTGGTTCGACAAAGATGTTGGAATCTGCGGATATTGATATTAAAGAAGACGTTTTGGGTTCGCAAGGCGTTCGTATCGTTACCAAAGATAAAACAATCTACGTAACGGGCTTGAACAGTGGCGCTACGCTGAACGCTGTGTATACGTTCCTGAATATTTTGTTCGGCTACGAGCAGTATGCATACGATTGCTATGCGCTCAATAAAACGAACAATTTGAAACTCCGCGCATTTAACGTGGTGGACGTACCTGATATTGAAATGCGTGGTTCGCCCTCTGCACTTGTAGACCAAAACCCGAATAACTTGCAGTACCGTCTTCGCGCTCGTCTTTATAGCGAGTATTTCCTGCCGGTAGGCGATACGGAAAACAACGCAAGCGAGCATATTATTCATAACACGTCTAACGTTATCCCTAAGGAGGCGGAGACGTCGAGAGAGACGTGGTTCTCCGATCAGAGTGGTCAAGGTGGGGACAATACCCAGCTTTGCTATACAGCGCACGGGAATCAGGAGGATTATGACGCGTTGGTTGAACGCGCAGCGTACGTTATTTCCCGTTCTTTGATTAAGTATACGCCGGATAAATATCCTCTTCGTAACATTGTTACTTTCACACACGAAGACAATGCAAACGCAGTATGCCGTTGCGAACATTGCGCAGCAGCAGAAGAAAAGTACGGTACAGGTTCGGGCGCGGTACTCGTTATGGCGAATAAAATCCGCGCAAAGCTGGAAGAATGGATGAATAAACCTGAAAACGCAGCATATAAGCGTGATAATCTTACGTTGGTATTCTTTGCGTACTCGGCTTACGTAAATGCACCTGCGCACTATGACGAAGAAGCAGGTAAGTACGTAATCAACCATCCTGATTTGCAGATGAGAGATGACGTAGGTGTTTTCTATGCAATTTCCAGCGGATTTTGCTATCAGAAGAATATTTATGATGAAGCAAGCGCGGAAGGTATTGAAAACTCCTTAAAGTGGTTTGATATTGCATCATCCGTATATCTTTGGACGTATAATGCAAACTTCGGTAACTTCTTGTTCAGAACCTCCGGCGCAAACTTCTATGATACGGACGCATACCAATTCTTTGCAGAAGGCGGCGCTAAGTTTATGTTTACGCAAAGCGCGATGCCCGGCGCAAACGTAACCTCGTTCCAGATGCTAGACTACTATTTAGACATGCAGATGCAATGGGATACGACGCAGGACGTTAACGAATTGACGCAGAGATGGTTCAAAGGCATGTTCAAGGAAGCTGCGGACGTTATGTACGATTTATACTTAGAACAAAATTCTTGGGCGCTTATTATCGCGCACGAGACAAAGAAAATCGCAACGACGGGTATTATCAATTATTCCATCAGTAGAGAGTTTTGGCAATACGAAATGTTAAAGGGTTGGTTGGATAAGATCGACGAAGCTCGCGCGTTGGTTGCGAAGTATGAAACGAGCGATCCTGAATTATATAAAGTTTTGAAAGAACATATCGATATCGAATGGGTTTGTCCTGCATATTATATGCTTTCGTGCAATGCAGAGAGCTTGTCGGACGATACGTATAACGAGATGGTAATGTACTTCAAGACGGATATTGCAGCCTTAAAGGATTTCCAATTCTCGGAAAGATCTATGACGACGATCGGTACTTGGAGCGCTAGCTTGTCTTTGAGATAAAAGTATAGGAGAAACGAACAATGAAGAAATTTTTATCCTTGATATTATCTTGTAGCATGTGTTTAACCGTAGTAGCCTCTACGGGTTGTTGGAATAAAGATCCCCAGGATAGCTCCACTGCACCGGTTGTAGAAAAGCTGGAAGTGGCAAACGAAAATTTATTCCTTACGTTGGGGGATAAAGCGGAGTTATCCGCATCTTACAACGTGCTTGAAGGGGAAACATTATCGTGGTCGTCTTCTTCACCGAGCGTTGTTTCCGTTGATGAAAACGGGCACATTGAAGCCTTAAAGGTGGGCTCTGCAACGATTACGGCGCAGTATGGTAGCAAACAGGATTCCTGTAAGGTAGAGGTTAGCTTATCGGGCAACGTACCTACCCTTGTATTTGATAATAATATTGGGGAAGAGATTACGTTGATGAAAGGTTCGGCGTTTGATTTTAGCTCGCACGTAGTATTCAACGGAAAAGCATTCTCGGACGGTGCAATCGAATATCAAGTTGCAGACGAATCGATTGGTACAATCACCGATGGGAAATTCACGGCGAACAACGTGGTGGGTAGCACTTCGGTAAGCGTATATGCAACTTGGCGCGGCCAAACGGTACATGCAAAAACGGTCCACGTGAACGTTATCTCCGAAACGACGGTATTGCTCAACGGCGGTATGCTTACCTCTATATGCGTATACACGGCGGCGGAACACGAGGGCAAGACGTACAATACAACGCAAACGATTTCTTCCGTATTTGTTAGTGAAAACGGAACGGAAATAGAGGACTATACGCTGTCTATATTGGACGAAGGGGTTGCAGGTATCGAGTATTCCGGCAATTCGTGGAACATTACGGCAAAGAAAGCAGGGAAAACGAACTTGCTTGTTTCTTACGGCGGCAAGGAATTTCCTTTCGCGCTAGAGGTAAAACGTCCTGTTAAAGATTTGGATTTCGTTGTTGATTATTCAACGTCGGACGCAATGTATCTTGATAAAGAAAGTAAAACGTTTAAAGCTTTAAATGAATTGATTGATGGCTTTAGCGGGATAGTATCCTATGAATATTTAGGGAAAGAATATAAGTTGAAAAATATCGCTACGCTTCCTGCTGGGGCGCAAAACGAAGTTACGCTTTATAATGAATACGTCGGCTATCGCATGGATTTCAATACGTATACGATGTTCATAGATGAGCTGAAGGATTTTGAGGTAATCTACGCAGGGGAAACGAAAACGACGGTTGAAGGTTCCTATTTACTTACAAAAGATATTATCGAACCAAACACAGTTTTGTCTATGCCTGCAGGCATGGTTCCTAATGATTTTGCCGGAACGTTCGATGGGGCAGGACACATGTTATCTTTCACGTTCGATCATGGCACACAGCACGCTTTTGGGTTATTCGGAAATACTTTGCACGGCGCTACGATTAAAAACTTGGCGTTGGTAAATATAACGAAAACTGCAACTACGGGCAAAAATCCGGCAGGGATTCTCTGTTCGCAAGGTGCGAGGGAGGCAGGGGTACCCGAATATACCTTAGAAAATCTTTATATTGACGTAAAATTCAGCAATGTAGGTGAAACGAATCTTGCGGTTATGGGGAATGTAATGTGGGCTGCGATTATCAATAACGTTATCATTCACGTTCCTGAAGTTCCTGAGGGGATTGAATACGGTGCGTTTGCTCGCGGAAACTCGATTTCCATTAAAAATACTTACGTTATTTCCGGCGGACCGATTTACGTGTCGAATCCTAAGCCTAACGGTATAGAGAACTGGATTTGGCCTACGTTATACGCGGATTATAGCGCAATGAAGGCGGCAGGAAACGATTACTCGTCTTTTAGCGCGGAATATTGGGATGTTACGACGCACGGTATTCCCGTTTGGAAGACTTTGGTGGAAGATTTTGTTGCATAAAGGAATTTAAAAATGAAACTTAAAAAATTTGAAGGGAATCCAATTTTAAAACCGAATCCTGCAAATCAATGGGAAGAACGTTGCGTTCTCAATCCTGCGGTAATTTATGACGATAAAAATGAAGAATTCGTTATGCTTTACCGCGCGGCTGGGAACGACGTTCGTCACCAAATTAAGCTTGGTTTGGCAACCAGTAAAGATGGGATACACTTTGTCCGTCAAAGTGATAAGCCTGCATTTGAGGGAAGCCACGACGAACCGGACGGCGGTTGCGTGGAAGATCCTCGTCTTATGAAGATTGGCGATATGTACTATTTGACGTATGCGGCTCGTGCGTATGCGCCTGGACAGTACTGGTTGGTGGAATACGTAGAGGGTGTTTCCAAAGCGCCCACGTATATGGACGAAACGGACGTTTGCGGCGAGGAAATTCCTGCCTTTGCGAAGAATAACATCACAGTAACCTATCTTGCGGCAACGAAAGATTTTAAGGTGTATAAGAAATTCGGTCGCATCACTGAAGCTACGGTGGATGATAGAGACGTATACCTTTTCCCTGAAAAGATAGGGGGCAGGTACGCGATGATTTCCCGTCCAAAGTTCAAAAACGTAGGCGTGAAAATGCCTTCTATTTGGATTTCGTTCGGCGATGATCTTATCGAATACGACAAGCCCGAGCTGCTTATGACGGGCGGACAGTGGTGGGAAACCCAACGTATGGGCGGTGGCACTCCCCCTATTAAGACGGAATACGGTTGGTTTATGCTTTATCACGGCGTAGACGAAAAGGGTATTTACCGTGTCGGCGCAGTGCTCATGGATTTGGAAGATCCCAGAAAGATTATTGCAAGAACGAAAGATTTCCTTATGGAGCCCGAACACGATTATGAAACGTGCGGTATTTATGAGGGATGCGTATTCCCTACAGGCACGGTGGTAAAAGACGGTACGTTATACGTATATTACGGTACGGCGGATACGTATATCGGGCTTGCAACGGCAGATTTTAACGAGCTGTTGAATTACTTAATGACGGAATGCAAAGCATGAGTGAATTTGAAAGATGGCTTGAAAAAGTCGAAGACAAAGAAATAAAGAACGAACTGCTTTTCGTGCAAGGAAACGACAAGGAAATCGAGGATAGATTTTATAAAGCATTGTCCTTTGGTACGGGCGGATTGCGCGGAATCATAGGGGCAGGTACGAATCGAATGAATATTTATACCGTAGGCAGAGCAACGCTTGGGCTTGCGGCATACCTTGTCGAAACGGGCGGAAACAGTATCGTAATTGCTTATGATAGTCGCAATAAGTCGGCTGAATTTGCTCGTTTAGCGGCTGAAATTATGTCGGCAAAAGGGGTTAAGGCGTATTTATTTTCCGAGCTTACGCCTACCCCCGTATTGTCCTTTGCGGTACGCTATTTGAAGGCGAGCGCAGGTATTGTCATTACGGCAAGCCATAACCCTAAGGAATACAACGGTTATAAGGTGTATAACGCGCTCGGCTGTCAAATCACGGACGAGGCGGCAAAAGCGATTACGGAAAAGATTAACGAATACGATTATTTCAATGATTTTACGCCGAATGAAGCTTTGATCGAGGCGTTGGATGAAAGGGTAGAACGAGCGTTTTTAGAGGCGATAAAAGCCTTTTCATTGACGAAGATTACGGATAAAAACGCACCGTCTATCGTGTATTCTCCCTTGCATGGCACGGGCAGAAAATACGTGCAGAAGATTTTAAGGGAAATGGGCGTAACCAACGTTCAAACGGTTGCAGAACAAGAATTACCCGACGGAAACTTTACTACCTGCCCGTATCCCAATCCCGAAGAAAAAGCGGCGTTGACGCTTGCGCTTCGCGATGCGGAGAAGTATAAGCCCGATTTGGTGATGGCAACCGACCCTGATGCGGATCGCATCGGTATTGCCGTGCCCGATGAAAAGGGTGAGTACGTGCTTTTAAACGGTAATGAAACGGGGAGTATTTTGCTCTACTACATTTTACTGAAAAAACGCGAAATGGGAATACCGTGTACGGGTTCAACGGTGATAAAGACGATCGTTACGACGGATATTATCTTTGATATGGCGAAAGAATTTGGTGCGGAAGTCAAAGAGGTGCTGACGGGCTTTAAGTACATCGGCGAAGCGTTGGAAACGATTGACGGTTATTTGCTTGGATTAGAGGAAAGCTACGGGTATTTAATCGGCACGCATGCGCGCGATAAAGACGCGGTGTCGGCGGCGATGATGATTGCGGAAGCTTGCGCCTATTTCAAAGAAAACGGCAAGAGCATGTATGCGGTCTTGCAGGAAATTTACGGAAGATACGGTTATTATCAAACGGAGTTGAAGTCGATTTCAATGCCGGGAAAAGACGGTATGGAAAAGATGAAGACGGTGTTGACGAATATCCGTCAAAATCCGCCGAAGGAAATCGACGGGCAAGCACTTGTGTTCGACGATTTTGCAAACGGTTTATACGGCTTACCCAAGAGTGACGTTTTGCGGTTTAAGAGCGAGGATTATCGCCTGATTATCAGGCCAAGCGGCACGGAACCCAAAATGAAAATTTATTTGCAAATTAAGGCGGAAGATAGAAAACTTGCAGAGGAAAAACTGCAGGTTGCCAACGCTTTATTGAGAGCATGGACGAATTAAGCTCGACCATTATATAAAGGAATGAAAAGGTATGCTTTATCCGAAATCAAATAAATATAGAGACATATACAACTTAAACGGACTTTGGAAATTCAAAGTTGTGGATGAGGATTACGTTCCCACGCAAAAAGCGTCGGGGACTTCTCCGATGGCAGTGCCTGCAAGCTATAACGATATCGTTACCGAACGCGTCGTTAAAGAGCACGTGGGAAAGGTTTTGTACGAAACGACGTTTTCGATTCCCGTAAGAGAAAATAGACTCTATCGTGTACGTATTGGTGCCGCGAGCCATAAGTGCGAAGTGTACTTGAACGGCAAACATATCGGTAGCGGCATTAACGGGTTTTTCCCGATCGATTTACCGCTGGAAAATTTACAAGAGGAAAACCGTTTGTCTGTGGTGATTGACAATCGGCTGTCTTTCCAAACTTTGCCTCCCGGCATGGTACAGAACGGAAGACAAATCTATAATCACGATTTTTACAATTTTACGGGCATTCACCGTGACGTACTGATTTATTCCTTGCCTCAAAAGCATATTCAGGATATTCGCATCAAGACGGTTGTCGATGGGGATTATTCTTTGGTATCCGTTGACGTGGATACCGATTGCGAACAGATTGTTTGCAAGGTAAAAGACGCGGAAGGCAATATTGTAGCCACGGGCACGACGGGTTTGATCAAGGTGAATGATCCGCATACCTGGTCGACGGAGTCTCCGTACTTGTATACACTTGTTGTGGAAACAGAAAGCGATAAATACGAGGAAAGATTCGGGATTCGGAAAGTGCACGTCGACGAAAAAGGATTCTATTTGAACGATAAACCCGTTTATTTCAAGGGTTTCGGTATGCATGAGGACTTCTTCATTTTAGGGAAAGGCAACAATGCGGCTGTGAACGTGCGCAATTTTGAGCTGTTGAAATGGATGCATGCGAATTCGTTCCGTACCAGTCATTATCCGTACAGCGAAGAAATTATGGATCTTGCCGATGAGTACGGCTTTTTGGTGATTGATGAAGTACCTGCCGTAGGTATGCACTGGTGGGATGACTATAATTTCGGCGATGATAAAGTCAACGGAGAAACGGCTGTCTTGCACAAGGCGTTGATAAAGCAGTTGATGGAACGTGATAAAAATCATCCTTGCGTGATTATGCTGAGCGTCGCAAACGAACCTGCGACGCACGAACCGGCAGCCGGGGAATATTTCAAAGACGTTATTTCGTATGCGCGTACGGTTTGCGATTTACCGCTTACGTTAGTAGAATTCACGCATTTCACGGAAAACTCCTTGGTAACAGATTGGATCGACGTCGTTTGTATCAACCGTTATTATGCTTGGTACACAGAGCATGCTCAAATCGACGTAGTCTGCGATCGCTTGCAGGACGAACTGCACGCATATTATAACGCAGCGAAAAAGCCGATTATCGTAACGGAATTTGGCGCGGATACCTTAGAAGGCGTACACATGGTCCCCAGTGAAACTTTCTCTGAGGAATTCCAAGAAGAATATTTAATTGAAAATTTCAAGGCGATAGATTCCTGTGAAGGATGCATTGGCGAACATATTTGGAATTTTGCCGATTTTAAGACGAAAGAAGGCTTAAGAAGAGCAAGAGGGAATAGAAAGGGTGTATTTACGCGCGAAAGACAGCCGAAGATGTCCGCACATTTCGTGCGCAAACGTTGGCAGGATAAATAACGTAGCAAAGCAAAGATACAATCATTCGAGGGAACTATGGTTTTGAAAGATGTGGCGATAAACGTGTGCGCTTTATTTCTGGAAAAGAAATGATGCAATCTGTGAAAGATACCGCTTTAGCAGACAATATACATCCTGGGGACACAGGGGTTGCCAGTATGGCGAAATTTATAGGGGAAGCTCTTCAAGAGTTTCTTTAATATACAAAGATAGGACATCTATGAAAATCAATTTTTTAGGCGATAGCATTACGCAAGGCGCAGGGGCAGAGAGCCCCGAAAACATGTATACATATCTTGTGGCAAAGTATTTTGGCGCGGAGGAATGTAATTATGGGATAGGCGGTACGCGAATCGCAAAACAGGTCAAACGCACAGATAATCCCGATGATGAAGTTTTTATGCGCCGCGCGGTACAGATGGACCAAGACGCGACGTTTACTTTTGTGTTCGGCGGGACAAACGATTATGGACACGGCGATGCGAAGCTTGGCTGCTTTGAGGATCGGGATCCGTATACTTTTTACGGCGCATTACACGAACTCATCTCGTACATGGTAGCCACATTCCCTAAAGATAAGGTTTGTTTCATCTTACCCATTCCCCGATACAATCAAGATGATCCATACGGCGAAGGAAAGGATACGCCGATAGCGCCGTTGTCTACCTATATAGAAGCGGAAAAGAAAGTGTTAACGCATTATGGCTTAGAGTATATAGACCTCTCTGATCGGTTTTACGTGCCTACCGCGCCGAAATACGATGCATTATTTTTGGACGGTCTGCACCCGAATGCTAAAGGACATAAGCTCATTGCCGATTGTCTTATTGCGTATTTGAAAGAAAAAGGTTTTTAATGCAAACGAAATAAGGTAGTTCATAGGTATAAAAAACAGCGAAAAAAGATAGATTTATATAAATAGCTGCCGTCGGCGGCTTGTGTTTTTTATTGCTTTGTAGGACTCCACATAAAAATATCGTAATAATACAAAAACACGGTTGCTGTGCACAACCGTGTTTTTAATTTTCAGTTCGTCCTAAAATATAATCCAAAAAAAATATTACACGAAAGATTGCAAGACTTTTTGATTTGTGCTATAATATATGATATAATGCAGTATAAATAATGTTTATGAAGGAATGTTTGCATAATGAAAAAGGACTTAAAAACAAAACTGATAAACAGAAAAATCAAAAAGCCAAATTCGTTTCTTATGACCATCCTAATGTGGATGTTGGGTATTCTTAATAGACTGTATAAGGTGAAATTCAGTTATGACTATGATCCGAAATCCCTCAAAGGTCAGCCAACGATTTTGCTGTCCTCGCATTCGTCAAGGCTGGAATTCATTTATATGATGTACGGCTTTAAGCGTAAAGACGTCAACATGGTAGTCGGATATCAAAATATCATTAAAAAGGGACTTTACCGTATATTCTTATCCCTTGGTATAATCTCCAAATACTTATACCAACCCGACATTGTTTGTGTAAAGCAAATGTTCAAGGTTCTAAAACGCAATGGCGCAATTGGGCTTTTCCCTGAAGGGATTCAATCCACGAGTGGAAGCACGCATCCCATAAATCCTGCAACGGCGCAGTTTATCAAACGCAGTAAGGCAAACGTCGTAGTTTCTACTTCCCAAGGCGCATATTTGGCCACAAACCGTTACTCGTTGGATCGCAAAAAAGGGCCGATAAGTATTCGTTACAGCTTGCTTTTTACTCCTGAAATGCTGGATGCGCTCAGCGAGAAGCAAATTTACGATTTGATTTTACAAAAAATTAGCTATAACGATTTTGCCTTTAACAAAGTCGCGCGAAATCAGTACATAGGTAAAAAACCGAATGCATTCGGGATTGATAAAATACTCTATAAATGTCCTGATTGTAAAGAGGAGTATACCTTGCGTGTTGAAGACGATACCGTGCTGTGTAAACATTGCGGTTTTCGCGTAAGGATAAACGAATATTACGATTTGGTTGACGTCAAGGGGGGCGGATGTCCTGCCGATATAGACGAATGGTATAAATGGCAGCGCAAATGCGTGGCGGAACAAGTGCAAGACGAACATTTTGAAATGACGTTACGCGGAAGTTTATGCACCTTAAAACTCGATAAATTAAGAAAATCGCCCAAGGACAGAATGCTTTTATCCGTTGGACAGGCAAGGCTGACGAAGCGTGGACTTGTCTTTAAAGGAATGCTTGACGGGCAAAGTGTGGATTTTGAATTTGATGCAAAATTCGTCTATTCGCTCACTTTTTCCACAAAGGGATTTTTGGAATTTTACCACAACAACGACTATTTTATGATCATTCCCGACGATAAGGAGCAGTGCCTGATTAAGTGGACGTTGGCGTCGGAAGAAATACATAATTTTTACGATGAAAAGTGGAAGCTTGCTTGCGCGGATGTTTATGATTATAACAAAGGAGAAGATAGGGATGAGTAAATCAACAGAATTAGACGCAAAAGTGAAATTCGGGCTGAAAAGCTTTATTGCGGTTGTGGCAATATTAGTGGCGGTTTTGTTCGTTGTTGGTATCCTTACTTATATAATACCTGCAGGACGGTACACGATTTATACGACCGATATATCCAAAATGGGCCAACCATTTTATGAGTATACTACTGACGCCTCTCTTGATAAGCAAATCGTGATTGATTCTTTCCGTCAACTCACCAGCGAGGAAAACGTTTCTCGTTTGCCGGTATTCCGCTGGCTGACGTCTCCGATCGAAGCTTTGCTTTTTGGCAGTAATAGCGCAAATATGTTAATGATCATTGCTCTTTTGCTGGTGCTTGGCGGTACGTTCAAGGTATTGGAGGAAAGCGGCGGCTTGGTTTCGTTGGTAAGAGTCATTATGATGAAACTTCGCACAAAGCGATTTGCTGTTATTTGGGCGGTTACTGCTGTGATTATGATTTTATCCTCAGTGTTTGGTCTTCAGGAGCAATTGCTTATTTTATATCCCGTCTTTGCTATGCTTTGCACGGCGCTGAATTGGTCGCGTTTTACGGCGATTTCCTTTGTTTTGATCGCTTCGGGGGTTGGCTTTACAACCGCGATTACAAATCCGTTGACAATCGGGACGGCATCCATCGCGGCGGGGGTGAGCGTTACCGACGGTTTGTGGTATAGAGCGATCATTTTCTGTGTGATGTACGTGATTACTTCCTTGTTTTTAACCTATTTGGCGAAACGGGACGAAAAGCAAGCAACGGAAAAGTTTGATGCCCAAGGGTTTGTAACCGTTTCCAAGGAGCAACACGTCGAAGACGTTTATAAGTCTAAAATGATTATTACGTTGTTTTCCGTTGCGCTTTTGTCGGTTATTATAACGACTTCGATAGCGGCGCTCAGGTCGCTGGCGATGGTATTTATGGCGGTTGCGTTTATCGTAGGTACGGTGATTATTGGTAGGATTTTATTGGGTTCCTATAAACGTCTTGGTAAAAGTTTTGTAGTGGGTGTAAAAGACGTTCTTCCTTCCATCGTAATCATTATGATTGCTTTTGGAATTACATATATCGCGCAACAAGGGAATATATTACATACGATTTTCTATTATTTCTATAATTCCGTAACGAATATTTCTCCTTATCTTGCGGTTATTCTTTTATACGTATTCGTGCTCATCATTGAATTTTTCATTCCAAGCGCGTCCGCAAAAGCCGTTTTGATCATACCGATGCTTACGCTTGCGCCGATAGAAGGGATTAGTAAGACGGTTATCATTTTGACGTATTTGTTTGCTGATGGGTATACGAACGTTTTATATCCGACTTGCGGCACGCTGCTTGTAGGTTTAGGTCTTGCAAACGTAAGCTTTGCGGAGTGGTTTAAGAAAACGATACTCTTCCAGCTTGTTTTGTTTGCTATATCTCTCGGATTTTTAATGCTGGCGGTGTTTATTGGACTTTAATAGTCAGCGTGTATAGAAAACGCTTAATGAGAAATAGCTACAATTAGAATGCAAATATAGCGATAATACAAAAACACGGTTGCCCTGTGCAACCGTGTTTTACGTTATATCTGCGAAAAATTCATCATAGCTCAGTTGAAAAGCTTTTACCATTGCAATAATATAGCTTGCTTTTGGCTCATTGACGTTACGTTCCCAGTAATCGATAGCTTTTTGGCTAACGCCTATGATTTTAGCAAGCTGCATTTGCGAATAGCCTTTTTCAATTCTAAATTCTTTAATTTTATCCCCGATTTTCATACTATCATTATAGAAGAAATCTTCTCGAAATACTTGACAAAGAAGAAAACTTCTTGTATAATATTGTCACAAAATCATTTTTGGAGGTTGCTTTATGCAAGACAATAACAATTTAGTACGCTTTTTGTTGACTTTTTTCTTGGGCTTTATTGGTAGTTTCATTATAAATCATACTACTTTGAAACCTGCCGGTTGGAAATCGAGAACTTGCGCTTATTTCTTCTTCTCTATTCTTACTTGTGGCATTTATCCCTTAGTTGCTTCCATTTGTAATTTTACTTTTAATGCAACTTCAGGTAGCAATATCGGCTATTTCAAAGACTAACAAGAACTCAATTAAAAATGTTAAAAACTGTTGAGCGCATTAAAAGATGGGGCGCTTAAACGGAAATGAGTTCAATGTAAGTACAAACTTGTTCAACCAAAATACGGTTTACCTTTGTAGGTACGCCGTATTTTTATTTCTTCGACGGTAACCTCGCTAAATTGTGAAAACTCTTGCAAATTACTTTTGTCTATGATATAATAAATAGAAAAGCAAAACCATACCTCACAGCGAGCTTTGCTATGAGCATAAAAGACAAAATCAATATAGAAGGGTAATGTAAGCCATTGGCGATACGAAGGAGGAAAAGATGCAGGAGCGTATAAAAATATTTATAAGTTATCGACGCGCTTACGGTGGTAATGCTTTTGGGTTTATTTTGGCGGAAAAGCTGACGGAATTAGGGATACAGGTGTTTTTTGATACGAATAATTTACGTTGCTTTAATTCTAATTTCAAAAGCAAAATTCAAGAAGAAATCGAACGTTCGGATTATGTTTTGATTTTATTGCAACAGGGTTGCATGCTCGAAAAGGAAAATGACGTCTACTTGGCGGAGATCCGGTATGCCTTAGAGCTAAATAAAAAGATTTTGATGTTGCCGTTAAGCGAGGATTTCCGTTGGGAGAATGAACAAATTCCGCCTGATTTAAAAGAAAGAAAAATAGACGAGTATAATTATTCTCAATACGTACGTTTGGAGGACGTGGAAGGGACGATTAAAAACCTTGTTTTGCGCTTTGCCGACGATACGCATCAAAAGCATTTTCTTATGCTCTTGGAACAAAAGGAAAATGCACGCTTGTCAAACAGCCATTCAATTCTGCAAAAGGCGGGGGATATTTATAAAATAGACATACATAGCCGATGGAACGGAGTGAAGCGTGTTTCGCTTTTATCCATAGGCGCTGGTTTTATGACGGGACCACTGGCTCCGTTGATTGCGCAAAAGCGGAAGGAGGGGGTAGAATTTCGTTTGGTTTCCGTTGATTACAGTAGTTCATCTGCTGAGGATATGGAACAGAAGAAGGTCAACAGCTTTCGCCCTGAAGTCGGGTACTTGAAACAATGCGAAGAAAAGACTAAAGCATTATTCGATTATTTGGATTTGGAAGAGAATAACGACGGGTTGCTGAAATATCGCGTAACGAACCAACATATTACGTGTACTATACAAATTGTTGAACACGAGAATCCCATACACGACTATATTTTCGTAGAATATTTACCGATTTGTGCATTGAAACAGATGCAAAATGAAAATCGCGCGGCGTTGATTAGATTTGAAGATTCGGCTTATAATTATTATTACGAGCAGTTTAAACAGGTTTGGGAAGAAGCCAGGATTGTGTATGAGAAAAAGTAAGGGGGAACAAAAAACTTATGTGTGAATTTTGCGAATTGGTGGAAAAGAATAACGAATATTATATAGGCGAGACGGCATATTGGAAAATTTATTTGGCGGATGATCAAAATTATCCGGGACGCTGCATTATACCGTTGAAAAGACATTGCGCGACAATGTCCGATTTAACGGAGGCTGAATGGGAAGATATGCGCCGTGTTGTAAAGCTTATGGAAGGTATTTGCAAAAAGAATATGCACGCTACCAACTGTAATTGGACGTGCTTAATGAACGGTGCGTACGGGGTGGAGAAGCCAAATCCGCACGTGCACTTACATTTTATTCCGCGTTACCGCACTCCGTTTGAAACGAACGACGGTTTGTTTGTCGATGAGACGTTTGGGGATCACTACGTTTTAAAAGCGAATTTTAAGTTTAACCGAGCCGATCGAGCGCGGATATGCCAAATGTTTAAAGAGGACTTTGAGAAAAGCAGTCTTTAATATGTTGGAAACTGGAATTGCATATTCTACAAGCGCGGTGACCTTTATTGTTGAGCATAAGTGAAGAACGAAACGGAAAATAACATGACAAGTATGAAAGATAGAATGCACACAGGGGAGCTGTACTTGCCCGGCGATGCAGAAATTATGAAAGAACAATTAGAATGCTTGGAGAAATTGTACGCTTTCAACAATACCCGGCCCAAAGAGCAGGAAAAACGCCAACAGATGTTAAAAGAAATGTTTGCGGAAATCGGAGAGGGCTGTTATATCGAGCCTCCCTTTCACGCGAACTTTGGCGGTAAGCATTGTCATTTTGGGGACTTCGCCTATGCAAATTTTAACCTCACCTGCGTAGACGATACGCATATTTACGTAGGGGATAATACGATGCTTGGGCCCAACGTTATATTGGCTACGGCAGGGCATCCTATTTTGCCAAAGCTCCGTAAAGAGGGGTATCAGTATAACATGCCCATACGTATCGGAAAGAACTGTTGGTTGGGGGCAGGTGTGGTTGTAATGCCGGGAATCACGATTGAGGACAACTCGGTAATCGGGGCAGGCAGTATCGTAACCAAGGATATTCCTGCGAACGTGGTGGCGGTGGGAAATCCTTGCCGCGTGCTTCGTGAAATTGACGAACGGGATAAAGAATATTATTTCAAGAATAAAAAAATCAAAGATTGCGAATAAGCAGTTTTTGTTAGTGGAGAAGAGTACGAATGAAAGTAGTGGAATATCAAACGTTTGATGAAGAAAGAGCGTTTTACGGCAGCGACGGCGTTACGGTCAAGGCGTGTCGCTTTGACGGTCCTGCGGACGGAGAAAGCGCGTTTAAAGAAAGTAAAAATATTATTGTGGATTGTTGTTATTGGAATTTGCGGTATCCCTTTTGGCATGACGTAAATTTAACCATTCGGGACACAGAGCTGACGGAAAAATGCCGCGCAGCGCTGTGGTATTCGCAGGATATTACGATTGAAAATTCGAAATTGCACGGCATTAAAGCCTTGCGAGAATGCGCCGACGTAACCGTGCGAAATACGGATATTATCTCCCCTGAGTTCGGTTGGTCCGTGCATCGTATGCGTATGGAAAATTGTAAAATGGCAGGGGAATACGTGATGATGCGCTCCTCGTTGTTACAGTTTAAAAACGTAGAACTCGTGGGGAAATATTCCTTTCAATACATCACTGATTCAGTGTTTGAACATTGCGTTTTGCAGACAAAGGACGCGTTTTGGCACGCGAAAAACGTGGTGGTCAAGGATAGCGTGGTGAAAGGGGAGTATTTGGCTTGGTACGCAGAGAATATCACGTTTGAACGCTGTAAAATCATCGGCACACAGCCTCTTTGCTATTGCAAGAATTTAAAGCTGATCGATTGCGAGATGATTGACGCGGATTTAAGCTTTGAGAAATCGGACGTAGAGGCGACGCTCACGGCGCCCATTCTCAGCGTTAAAAACCCTGCTTCGGGCTTTATCAAAGCGCCTGCGGTAGGGGAAATTATTCAAGACGATCCCAACGCAAATGGGCTTGTGGAAATTTACGACAAAACAGCATAAATCAACAGCGGCGTACTATCCCGTGCGTCGCTGTATTTTTATGTATGATACTGGAAGTTCGCTTTGATTTCAAATTTCTAAACATTGTTTTAGAAACCTTTGGAAGTAAATGAAAACGTTTTATAAAAAAAGAAAAGCCCTGACAATGATCAGGGCAAATCGTTATAGGTTAGTCAAAGAAAAGTTTATCTGAATTTTCTTGGGTATAATCTATAATTTGAACGGGTAAGCGAATCGTTTCCGTACGAAGGTCGCCATATAGCTGATTGTATAATGTCGCGGCGGATCGATAGCCGATTTGATAGGCGTCTTGCAGGATAACGTAAGGACGAAAGAGATTGATTTCGGTAAACGAAAAGTCGTTGTCGAAAATCATAAGTTTGATATCTTTCGGGATGGAAAGCTTTAAAGCGTTCGCAACGGCAAGTATAGCATCCGTAGCAGGCTGTACGCCGCTGGTGATAACGACTTCCGTTTTAGGATTTGCTTGTAAATAGGCGAGTACGTTATCGTATATTTCTTTAAAGCTAAAAGAATGTAACGTTAATACGCTGTCTTTGCCCGACTTTTTAAAATGTGTTTTAACTCCGTCCAAATACCCGTTTAGACGTTCCGATACAGATGTCGCTAACGAAATGGGGGAGGTAAGATAAAGAAATTCCTTGTGTTTTTTAGCGTGCAAGAATTTTACCGCTTCTCGCATAGCGCTATAATTGTCTGTTGAAACAAAGGAGGAGTTGATATTTTGGAAGTATCTATCGATGATTGCAAGAGGGTAGCGCTGAACGGAGAGTTTTAATAACTCTTGATTGATCAGTTCGTTGTCTGTCGGGAATAGAATAATCCCTTTCGTGTCGGAAGAAAGAGCCGAATGAATATACTGCGTTTCTTTCAACGAATCGCCTTTGGATAACTTGATGGAAACGTCCATGGTATGCTGATCGCAAAAATCGGTGATCCCATATAAAATATCCTGCATAAAGCGCGTCCGCAAAGCGGGCACGACAAAAAAGATTTTTTTAGAAGCTGAGGGGTGTTCTTGGCCCTTTTTTATGGAATTCCCCGTGGTAAAATAGCCTTTTCCGTGTATTTTATGAACCAAACCGCGTTCTAATAATTGATCGTAAGCCATTCTGGTAGAACGCCTGCTGGCGTTGAATTTTACAGCCAACATTCTTTCGCTGGGAAGCTTGTAATTTGGCTCAAATGAAATTTGTTTAATGAGTTCCATCAGGAAATTTAGGATCTGTTTATATGGTCTTTGATTGTTCATAAAATGCACTGTTCCCCACTTTTTTTATAATATATCAAAAATTTTCTATTTTGTCAACGATATTTTGAACCAGTGAAACCAGTTTTTTATCCATGCCTATTGCATTTCTTTAAAATGTGTTGTACAATTATAATACCCAAGCTATCAATGCGAAATTTGGGGGTTGTGGGGGGTAGTATTGTCCGTTATGCACTAAAGTGCATTCATGAACTCGAAATGAAAAATAGGGGCAGACGGTACTACGAATGAAAAAACGGAAATATATCTTCGTTAACGTATAGGAGGATGAAAGAGTGAAAGCGATAATCAAATGGTTATTATGCTTGACGGCAACATTTTGCGTCGGCGCTTGCTTTGGATTGAATACAACGGCAACCGTTGCTGACACGGGCGTTGCGAATTCCATTGAAGCGACGATTACGGAAGTCAATAATGAAAGTTTGGATAACGGCAATTCGTTCGTTATGGTTTTAAGTGCAAACGATTATATGACGGCTAGCGAATGGAGCGATAGGGATTATAAATGGTTAAACGCGGAAGGCGTTCAAGATTTTGCAGGCCGTAGCGATATTGATTTGTCGGCAAACAACGTTGCGAATGCGCAGCTTGATCAAAATCTTGGCGAATACAATTTTGAAGAATATATTTTGATAGACGGTAAGCCGCTTTCGGAATTCTCGCAAGCCTCGCAAACGAATACATATGCATTGATTGCGAACAAGCGTACCAGACCGAATACGATTTCGATCGATTTCCAGCCTAATGTTTTAAGCGGAATAGAATTGATTGAAATTAAGGCTGGCTGTCAATTGCCTACCCTTGCGTATTCCTATTTAGGAACAGGGGAGTTCTCGTGTATTGAGGTACAAGAAGATGCGGTGTATGAAAATCGCAACGGCGCTTGGATCAAATACTTTAAGGGCTACGAAGAGGGCGTTGAGTATGAGGGCAGTGAAGATTATCTGCACTGTTCCTTCGAGGCGACCTATAAAGGACATACGGCGGTGCCCTTAAACGCGTACACCGATTTCTTTATGAAAAATGCGGTGCAGGGCGAATATTTGCAGGGGAAAGCGGTGGTTTCGGCTGCGAATACAGAAAAAGGCAATGTCATGTTGCTGCGTTTTGTCAATCCCATTGACGCGCAAGAATTTAGCCGATTGAATTTACGTGTGTATATCAATCATCAGGTAGACGTTTTGACGTATAACGCCGACGCGATTACGGAAGAAGAGTTAGGCCCTGCCCTTGAGAGCTTTACCGTAAACGGCGGACAGTTTAGTTCTTTAACGTTAAACAGTGCGCTTTACGCAGACGATAACGGTGAAATTTCTCAAATCGTATTTCAGTTTGCAGAGGATTGCCAACCGCAATATAACGCGAACGGCGAAATCCTTTACGATCAAGCGGGAAGAATTATTCGCGACACCTTCCATTTCGTCTCCTTTAACGTAGCAAAAACAACGGATAATACGTTGGTTAGCGAGGATTCGTTCATGCTCGTAGACGATGGGGATCAATATGCGCTTACCTTCCGTTTCCATAAGAGTGGTTCAAGCCAAAATATGACGTTGGATACATCCAAAGTAGCTGTGAACGATGTTTTGTTGAGCGACGTGCTTGCGGAATGCAGCGAAGCAACGGCGGAATGGTATTCGGCAAAAGGGATTTACCAAATTAACGTTTCCCTGCCCAAATCGTACACGGGTGCCGCGCGGATTAAAAATGCGGAATATGGATTTGCTGGGAACAACATGAGCGTTTTAAAAGGGCTTGCGTTCCCGAATGGAGACCTCTTGGCGAAAAATTATACCTGTCATTTGTATGCTGGGGAGAGGATTTTAGACAGCGAGTTGGTACAATCGTATCAGGCGATTGAGGTGGAAAACGTATTGTTTTCCTTCATCGATTCCAGCCAGAACTTGAATTTCACAATTTATTTCTCCGGCCCGATCACCACGTCGCTGTATAACCACGCTTGCGAAAGAGAGGATTGGCGTTCGGACGAAGAAACAAGTAAGATAATCAACTACGACGGAGGCAGCAGTGATATCTTCGTTAACGGAGGTTATAAAGCGTCTCTTTTGGATAAGGTCGTTATTAACGGGCGTACAATCGGAGAATGGCACGCATTCGACGCGGCTGCTCTGACAAACGTGCAGGTGCATTACGGCGTTGGATTAGAGCTCAATAGAATGGATATTCGTTTTGAAGCGGTATCTAAAAACACCTATGATCAGCTTTACGGGTTGGTATCTGATGGCAACGGCGTTACCGTTGAGGTTCTTTCGGGACTCAAATTTATGACGAATAATGCAACGACGAAGACGCAGGCGTTCAAAATGGTCAACGGCGAATTTAAGTTGCAGCAAGAAGCTGGCGTTATTCATGTTTACTATAATGGTAGCGAAGTTCAAAACGGACAGGAAATCACAGTACAGACTTCCGTATCCGATGCGAGCATTGCCGTAGAGGGCGTAGAAGAGTATAGCGTTTCTCGCGCAGACGTGGACGGGAAGAAGGTATACACGATTGCTTATGGAAACGGCTTAGAGTTGACGTTTACCGTTGTGGAAGACGTCGTTGTTGTTACAAAGGAAGAGAAAGACGGTTGCTTTGCAGCGGTTGGTGCAAATTCCGTTTTAGCAGCGCTTGCAATAGGCGCGGCGTTGACGATTATCGCAAAGAGAGGTAAGCAGTATGAAGAAAACTAAGATAATAAAACTGTTCACTTCGATTACTTTATCCGCTACGGTCGTTATGGCTGCAGGTTGCCAAAAAACGTTGCCGACGTTAAACGCTACCGAATACGACTATACAAAGACGAGCGACGAGCTGTTAACTTTTAAAAGCTCGAATGAAGAATTGGACTTGTTTTTGAACGATTATTTCAAAAGACATTCTGGTTACGTAGATGAAAACGGTATGGACCAAAAGGTGAATTCCGTTACGGCGGGCGTCAATGCGAAACAGTTTTTTTGGCAAGAGTGGAACTCGATGTCGTATTATTGGTATAACAGCTTTGACGGCTATGAAACGGACCGCATTGAAGGGCTTAGGAAAATTCTTTCCAACATTCCCGTGGACGATTACGGGTACGTATGGCAAGAAACGGACGCCGTGCGTTCGACGGATTCTACAACGAATTCGGGCGAACACCGCATGGGCTGGCCGTTCCCGACGTCATATAACGTGGATTTGAGCACCAGCTGGGATTTTAACGGGGTTTCGACGGAACACGAATGGACGAGCCGATATGTGAAAAACGGAGAGTATCTCGATAACGCTTCGGCGGAGATGAAAGGTGGCTTATACGAAACGGTCGTAAGTGGGGTAAACAGCGTTGAATTTACCTCGCCGAGTAACGATTATACGTTGGCGTATTACAGTCCTTTGTTAGAAATCGATCTTCGTATGTATACGACCGATTGCGAGAATATAGAGGATATTATCGTGCATTATACGACGGAAGATCCTGACGTATGGTACAGTGTTTCTGTCAATGAAAAAGCGTTTATGCAATACGATTATACGCCTTCCTACGAACATATTATTTTCCTTCCTATGTATGCGGAAGAAAATTGGAAAGCGGATAAGGAATGTGAAACGTTTATCAATCAAATTCGTGTAGAAATCAAGGCGAAAGAGGGTACGACGCTTGGCGGTAAATTTGCGCTCAATTACGTGCGTTCTACCTTCGATACGCGGCACGTAAACAACAACTCGATCTTTATTTCCTCCCTCCGTCAGGATTATGATTACACGGGGGATATGGAGTTCTTAAAAGCGAACATCACCAAAGCGCGGAAAGCAATGAACTTCTATATGGAAATGTATGACGAGGAAAGACATTTAAATGACCAAGCATATCTTGTGGGACACGATTCGGATAAAACTTCGTTTGATAAATACGAGCGTGTGGCGATGACCTTGGCAAACGGTTATTGGGATATTTCCTTTATGACCAGATTCGATTTCCAAACGAATGTATATTTCTATAAAGCGCTCACCGATTTGGCGTATCTTGAAAACATTCTTTTGAAAAACGGGGTATCCGTTGATAAAGCGGATGCGGTAATCAAGACGGCAGATAGGAACTTTACGCACGGCACAAGAGAGTACGCCTATACGGCAGCCTCGCTTAGCGAAATTGCAGACGACGTTTTGTCGGCGTTGCGTCAAAGCACGAACGATCAGGATAAAACGGGTTTTTGGAGTGAGGAAACGGGCAGATTTGTAGGCGGCTATTGCGAAGCAGACGACAAGTGGTACGACTACGGTTACACGGTATGGAACATGGAAGCGATCTATTACGGCGTTGCGACGGAAGCGCAGGCGAAATCCATCATGGATTGGATCAGCGGTGAACGTACGGTGGCGGCGGATCAATACGGATCGCAGGGCGAAGATATTTATTTCTATAATTTTGCCCCCAGAGTCAATACATATAGCGATAAAGATCAAAACGATTTGTCTATTTTTAACGGTTCGTACAACAATGATTTGTGCGTATACGGCGAAACGCAGGTGCAAAACGGCGGTGCGATCATGTACGTATCGTTCTATGATTTGATGGCGCGCATGAACACTTACGGCGCGGAAAATGCGTTCAACCGTTTGCTTGGGATTAAAGATTGGTACATGGATATTTACGATTATTACGTTTCCAGTAGCAATTATAATAGAGATCCCGACAGATTCTATTGGGATTATTATGAAACCATGCAATGGGACGCAAACGGCGACGGTAAAGGCGATTATTATGCGTTGCAAAACGGTATTAAGGGTACGGCGGAAAGAGACATAGGGCCTAACGGCGTTATGGGTATTGACGGGGAATTCTTGGAATCGTTCTTGATGGTATCCGCAATCCCGTACGGGTTCTTCGGTATAGATACGGCGAACGGCGACACCTTGAAGATTGAGCCGAATTTGCCGAATTCTTTAACCTATTGGGGCATGGAAAACCTCGCATACAACAAGGTTAAATATGATCTTACGATTTTTGATAATTCGATTCGTATTGATTCGGTTAGAGGAAATGCGTTGGGTATATCGGTGCAGGTTACGTTAAAAGCAGGCGGAGAGGGCTCTGCGGTATACGTTAACGGCAGAAAAACTTCGAAGTATACCGTCAAAGATGGGAAAGTTATGGTAACGGTACCGCTTACTTCCGTAACGGTCGAAGTGAAATAAAACAAAAGGTTAGAATAATAACGCTAAAGGAGAAAAAAAGGATGAAAAGAATAGGTTGTTTGGCAATGGGGATTATGATGGCGGGTTCGGTTTGCGCGATGTCCGCTTGCGGCGACGATTCTCTGGAAGACAACAAGGTGATGGACCATTACGTAATCACCATCGCTTGTCAATCGGAGGAATCCGAACAGAATGTCATGGAAAAATTGATCGCTGCTTATAACGTCAAGAATCCCGACGTCGAAATTAAATTGCAATCGTTTACGGGTAAAGATTTCGAAGTGTTTATGAACCAGGTTTCGCAGGATGAGGAAAATTCGCCGAATATTATTTGGACGTCTGACTCCTATCATGCAAGATGGGAACAGTATTTCACGGATTTGCGTCCGTTCTATGAAAAAGACGCTGCAACCGATTACAGTCTTTACTACGAATCCATGTTGGATACGGCGTCTATCAACGGACACTTTAAACCTACCAAAAATTATAAGGGCTCGTTTAGAAGCGACGATTTAGATACGTCGGATGGTTTGGAAAATTACACGAACCATTCGCAGTACGGTTTGTATTTTGCGCCCAGAGATTATAACAAGCCCACCATTTTGTGTAACACGGTTTTGTTTGAAATGCTGGACGCGCAATACGAAGAATATTATAAAGCGAAAGAAGGCGCGGCTGTGATGCCTACCGATTACGTTTCCACGACGGCAAGATTGAATAACATTGTGGCAGGGGATGATTGGAACGAGTTAACCGATTTGTTCACCTTCTCCAAGACGGCGGCGGAAAGAATTCAGTACGTACTCGATTGCGCTGGTGATTTGGGGGCTAAGGGGCAAAAAGTTGTAAAAGAATGGCAACATAAAACGGTGCTTGATTTGAAATTGAGCTGGGAACCTAGCTATACAACGATTTTGAACGCAATGGGCGTTGAAAATATTATTAAAAGCGACGGTACGTTAGACCTTGAAGCGAATACGCAAGTATTAGAACAACTGCATGGTTGGATGTATGCGGAAGATAATTTATATTATTCTGACGTAGACGACCTCAACTTTAAAAACGGTCAAACGTTTATGAGAGTCGTATCCAGACCTGTCGTGAGCAGTTACGGCTCCAACTTACTCAAAGTGTATGAAGAGTATTACAAAGAGCAGCAAAAAGAAGCTGTAGTGCCTTTGCAGGCGATTCAAATTCCCGTTGCTGACGTTGCAGGCGGTTGCTCTGGTTATGCAATCAACAATATCTATGAAGGAAAGGGGATTACGGTAAACGGCAATTATAAGTCTTATGCAGATCTTTGCTGGGATTTTATTAAGTTTATCATCACGAAAGAAGGCCAAGAAGTTGCAGGCGCAACGGGTAGCAATATTCCTGTCTTAAAGTCTTTAAAAGATGCGCAAAGCAATGGCGGAGAAACGCCCGCATGGAGAAAGGTTGCCGGGCTTGAACATATGGATCAAGACGCATGGCTTGCAGGCACGGAATTAACGCAGGATTGGTTCAACGTATACAAGGCAAATTACAGAATTAAGTATAGAACTACTGTGCAGTCTTTCTTTATGTCTTTCCAAAGAAAAAACTATAACGAAGGATCGTTAGCGAGCCTTATTCAAAAGACGAACGACGATTATAATGCGGCAAGCCCGAAGGACAATCTTCGTTAAACGAAAGAAAAAGGTTAAGCTCTAATGATTAGGAGGAAAAAGATGAACAAGAACATTGTTCCTTCCCAACATGGAAAAGAAAACGATAAAGTGGTGCGTTTTTTAAAGAAAAACGTACCGTGTTGGCTGTACGTAATACCGGTCGTATTAGGTATCATTTTCTTTACGATTGTACCTATGTATACCTCGCTGAAATATTCTTTTAGAGGGTTTTATAATCCGGAACTTCGCGGGGATGCGAAGGAAGGCGGTTTCAGCTTTAGTAATTTTACTTACTTTTTTAAATCGGGTTCTGCCTATGGTATGGAAACTTTTTTAAACTCTATTAGCGTTACGTTTGGGTTTACCATTGTCAGTTTGGCATTGCAGATTATCGGTTCGTATGCAGT
Source organism: Candidatus Scatosoma sp. (assembly GCA_045594025.1). Taxonomy (GTDB): domain Bacteria; phylum Bacillota; class Clostridia; order Christensenellales; family Borkfalkiaceae; genus Scatosoma. The sequence goes on along the minus strand of JAZNXS010000033.1, from coordinate 6,458 downwards.
GGCGCTCTTCTTAAATCAAAATACAAAGGGCATAAAGGCGTTCCGTATTATTTATTATTTGCCTAACCTGATTCCTGCGGTTGCAGGCACGATGTTATGGGCAAATATGACCAGCACGCAAGGCGGTTATCTGAACACTCTGCTAGAAACAGTGGGATTGCCGCCGTACACGTGGTACGAATCCTCAGATACCGTTTTACCGACGTTGCTATTCGTTAATATTTTTTCTTGGGGCGGCACGGCGATCATGTGGTTGGCGCAGATGCAAAATATTCCGAAAGAAATGTACGAATCGGCAGATCTTGATGGGGCAAATTATTTCCATAAAACGTTTAAAATCACCATTCCGATGTCTACGGCAATGATGTTCTACGTGATTGTTACCAGTATGATCGGCGGGATCCAAGCCTTTACAAATGTAAAGCCGCTTTACGATAAATTCCAAGAGCCAAAGCTTAATTTTATCGTTGTATACATATACGATCTTGCTTTTGGAACGATTGAAAACGGTATGAGCAAGGCTTGCGCATTATCGTGGATATTATTCTTAATCATCGCTTTGATGACGCTGATACTCTTTAAAACGAGTAAGAAATGGGTTTATTACGGAGAGGAGGTATAAGCGATGGTAGAAACGAAACATTCGTCTATACAAGTGAACGGAACCGCGTTTACTTGCGTAAAATACTTCTTTTTGGTATTAGTTTCTTGTGTATTTCTTTTTCCCGTTTACGTGCTTTTGATCACGTCGGTTATGCCGAATGCGGATATTGCGTTAAAGTCGCTTTGGCCTGCCTATTTTAATTTTGATACGTTTACCGAGTTCTTTAAAAATGCAGATTATTTGCGCTATACGGTAAATACTTTATTTGTTTGTATCATGAATGCAGGAGGGGTATGTATTGCGTCTTCGTTGACGGCGTACGCCTTGACGAAGCTCACCTTCTTCGGTAGAGATTTTATCTTTGGTATGATCATGGCGGTTGTGCTTTTGCCCAGCACCGTAATTTCTATTCCACTCATGATTATTTATCGCCAGATTGGATGGGACGGTACGCTTTATCCGTTGTGGGTGCCTATGTGGCTGGGCGGCGGTACAATGAATATTTTCCTTGTCCGTCAATTTATGCGCGGTATTCCAAATTCGTATTGTGAAGCGGCAAAGTTGGATGGTGCAAACAGCTTCCAGATATACTTACAAGTTGTTTTACCGATGATAAAGCCTATCCTTATTTATCTTGCAGTAACAGGCTTTATCGGTACCTGGAACGATTTCCAAGGCCCCTTGACGTATGTTGGTACGGTTGGGGATAGTGCGAAAGATAAATGGACGTTGTCGCTTGCATTATATTTTGATTTTGTGGACGCAAACGGGAATACGATGCCTAACGTACAAGCTGCAGTGGGTGTCATTATGATGCTCCCTTGTCTTATTTTATTCGCATTCTTCCAAAAAACCATTATGGAAGGTATTTCTTCTGTAGGCGTAAAAGGATAATGCAAAGACCGTAAGTAAAAGAACGAAAAGAAGTCGTGTAGATATATACGACTTCTTAAAGCGTAAATATACCGAATTGAAGTACGTAGCAATAGGAGAATATAATGAAGTATATTGATATGGTCAATATAAAGCAGGGAAGCGATTCATGCAGAAGATTTTCGCAAGGGAATACCTTGCCTCTTGTGTGTTTGCCGAACGCTCTCAATATGTTTGCTCCGCAAACAGATAGCAGTAGAGGCCCTTGGTATTATCATCCCAAAGACAGAAGTTTTGAAGGGGTACGTCTTACCCACCAACCCAGTCCTTGGGCGGGGGATTTTTCGTATATTTGTTTCATGCCGGAAGCAGATCGATTGATTGTAGATCCTGCGCTCAGATGGTCAGGATTTCGTCCTGAAAATGCGATTCTTAAACCGCATTTGATGGAATACGATCTTTTGAGATATAAAACAAAGTTTAAATTGGCGCCTACGGACACGGGTGCAATTATGTCCGTGGACGCTTCTAAGAATACAGGAAAACCGTTGTTTGCGGTGATTCCCTTTAATTATAATACGGAAATCACGGTGGATAAAGCAAACAGAACGGTTTACGGGTATACTTGTTCTTATACGGAAGCGCCGTTCAAAGACGACTTCAAAATGTACTTCATTGTAACGTTTGATTGCGATATTGAAGGCGTGGAAACGCAAGCTGTGGGCGATAAGGCGGCGGCGACGGGGGTATTTTTGTCCCAAAATCAATACACCGTCCGTGTGGCGTCTTCGTTTATCAGTATCGAGCAAGCGAAGATCAATTTAAAAAGAGAACTTTTGGGTAAATCGTTTGAGGAAATCGCAACGCAGGCAGAGAGTCAATGGGAAGATTTACTTTCAAGATTGCAAATCGAAGCTACGGAAAAGGTTAAAAAGACGTTTTATTCTTGTTTATATCGCGCATTCGTGTATCCAAATAAGTTTTATGAAATTTCCGAAGATGGAAAAACGTATCACGTTGTTCCGCAAACGGGCGAAATTAAACAAGGCGTCGCGTATACGAATAACGGATTTTGGGATACGTACAGAACGGTATATCCCTTCTATTCCATCGTTCGCCCCGAATTTATCAATGAGATGGTGGAGGGGTACTTGAATACGTATGATGATACGGGTGTTCTTCCAAGATGGTTAACGCCTTCGGAAGTGAACTATATGCCTGGCACGCTGGTTGAAGCGGTTTTTGCAGACGCGGCTTGCAAAAATTTATTGTCGGAACGCAATCAACTGCGCGCCTATGAAGCTACTGTGAAGAATGCAGAGTGGATATCTGAAGGTTGGCGAGTGGGTAGAAAGTGCGTGAATGAGTATAAGGCATTAGGTTATGTTCCGTACGATAAATGCAATGAAAGCGTAAACGAAACGCTGGATTGCGCTTACGGAGATTATGGCATCTCTGTTTTGGCGGAAAAGTGCGGCGAGTACGCCGTAGCGGAAAAATATTTAAAACGTAGCGAAAACTATAAAAAGCTGTTTGACAAAGAAAGCGGCTTTATGCGCGCAAAGGACGTTAACGGCAATTTTAGGGATGAAACATTCGATTGCTTTGCTTGGGGCAGAGATTATACCGAAGGCAGCGCTTGGCAAAACTCTTTTGCCGTTCCACAGGATTACGTCGGTTTAGCAGCTCTGTATGGCGGCAAAGACACATTTTTAGAAAAGGTAGACGAATTATTTGCTACGCCTTCCTCTTATTATACGTCGCTTGGCTATCCTTTGGAAATCCATGAAATGACGGAGATGGCTGCTGTAGATTTTGGACAATGCGCCATTTCCAATCAGCCGTCCTTCCATATTCCGTTTTTATATGCAGAATTCGGCGAAAAAGAGAAATCTTACGCAATCGTAAAGAGAATGGTAGAGGAATTGTTCTCCTTCGAGGACGGCGGTTATCCCGGGGATGAGGATAACGGAACGATGGCTTGCTGGTACATGTTTGCTGTGTTGGGTTTCTATCCTATGTGCCCCGGAAAAGCGGAATTTACGGTAAGCGGTCCTATTGTAGACGCTTCAACGCTTTGCTTAAACGGAAAGCAAGTCGAATTGACGCAAAAGCTTCAAGGGAAGGACAAGGTTGATTATTTTCACCTTATGGGCGAATGTAGATACACCAAATAAACAATAAAAGTCAAAGCAGAAAGGATACTATAAAAAAGCCTATTTCATTGATAATCCTTATTGGCGCACGTTTGGTAATGCTCTGAAATCATGGCGTAATGATGGAATGCTCGTGATAAAGAAAAGAATTTGCGGATAAAGCGGCGTCATTCCTACTATCCGTTGGTGTAACCGAAGCGGAAATTGCTTCCATTCGCACGATTTTTCTTCAATGAACTCGTACATGGTGGCACGAAAAAAATTTTAGGATATTTATAGCAGTTAAATTTTCTGTGGTAATGGGGTATTCAAATAATAGGAGCGCGAAAGCATTATGGAAAGATATGCATGGAAAGCTATATTGAAAGACGGGAAGAAAGAGGAATATATACGTCGTCATGACGAAATCTGGCCTGACATGGTCAGCTTATTAAAGGAAGCAGGGATAGAAAACTATTCTATCTGGCTTTGTGGGAACGAGCTTTTCGGGTATTATGAATGTTCGAAAGGCATAGAATTTGCGGGGAAGGTGCAAGCGGACAGTCCCATCGTTGCAAAATGGAACGAATATATGAAAGACGTAATGGATATGCCTATTGACGAACAAACAGGCGCGCAACCGCTTCTTGAACAGGTTTTTTATCTTAAGTAAGTTAACCAAAACAAAATAATCCGAACCAAGATTTTCAGCGTAGAATTTCAGTGTCTACTGCGTTGAAACCCTTGATAAATCGTTTGGTTTGTCTGCGGTTTCGCCTTGTGTTCGCAAGAAATTCTTTCGCTATAAAATTGCTTCGCCCCCCAAAGTTTGGATTTTTGGCGAGAAGGCAGCAATCATACCAAAGTATTCATGCAAAGGATGGAAAATCTCCGCAAGAGAATAAATTTGCGGAGATTTTTAAATTTTTTCACAAAAACAGAGTATAATTGGTTGACAAGATACGCAAAAAAATGCTATACTACGTCAGTAAATTAAATTACGGCTCGTTGGTCAAGCGGTTAAGCCGAGCTGCTCGTTAAGAAAAGCATTGATAATGCTTTTTAGGGGCGAGTTAAGCGAACAGCGACAGGTAGCTGTGAGCGTGACCGAGGACAAAGCCTACCTTACTTTGTCCGAGACCCACCCTTTTGGGTGGTGTCTTTAGAGAAAGGTGAAGATTGAAAAAAAGAATAAGGCCCGTTGGTCAAGCGGTTAAGACACCACCCTTTCACGGTGGTAACATGGGTTCGAGTCCCGTACGGGTCACCAGTAACAACCTAAATCGAACCCCTCAATGAGAGGGTGGACGGTTTGGGTTGTTTCATTTTCTAAAATAGTTTTTAAGGCGTTTCCTTTTATCGTAGGAACGCTTTTCTTTTTACCTTGAATAAATACCTACCCTATATAAAATCGTGCTAAAAACGGCGGTTTATGCCGCGAAAGACTCTTGACAAGAGAATGGAACGTGGTAGGCTATTTGCCACGGCAAGAAAAAAAGCCCCTTAGGGCTGTGGTGCTTGGCGGTATTGCCTTACAACCACGTTCCTAAGAGGCTCTTGTCAAGAGTACCGTGGAATAAATAGCCGTTTTGGTGTTATACGCTCATAATTAAGCGTATTTTACCGATTATCGGGTATTGTGCATAATTGACAATTACAGGAATACTAACGATTTTGTCGTAAAAAGAAAAGCCCTGACTTTCGTCAGGACTATTCGTATTTAATGGGCTGTTGTAAATAATTTTAATTTCATCATCGAAAAGTACGATTTCTTTCACGTAATAATTGATGATGAGCAACGGCTCGGTTTTCAATAATTCTTTGTAAAAATCACGGATTTGCTTTTCGGTTACGCGCATAGCGGTTTTACTCCGTTCTATCGTAATCAAGCGTTCCAATTCTTCTTGACGGGATTCCAGTTCTTTCAAACGTTTGCTTGTTGTACTCGTGAAAATACCGTGTTCAATAGCCGTCATAATGTTATTGATAGCCGTTTCATTTTGCTTTTGTTCCTTTTCAAGAATGACTAAATTGCTGTTCGTTTTTATCAATTCTTCTTGCTTTTTCATAACCGTCTGCACAACGTATTCAATTTGCTTTTGGTCGTTTAAAAGTTCAATAATAGAGTTTAGTACAAATTCTTCTAAAATGTCTTTGCGGATAGCCGTTTTCTTACAATTATTTTTACGATTTTTCCGTCCGTTACATTTGTAATAATACTTTTTCGTACCGTTCTTGGCAGTACCGCTTTCAGCGTTGATATTTTCGCCACAATAACCGCATTTGACTTTGTTTTTTAATAAGAATACAGTTTTTACGCACGATTTACCAAACTTATTTGCGGTTACCTTTTGTCGAACGATTGTAAATAATTCCGTAGGCACGATTTGCGGATAGATATTATCTACGATTTCGTCGCCTTTTTTGTAACTACCCGAATATTTTTCGTTGCTTAATATGCCGTATACGGTATTTTTTGCAAAGGGCTTGCCTTTATGTAAAACACCGCTTTCGGTCAATGCCTTGATTATGTCTTTTACAAATACGCCTTTGGAATACTGTTCATACATAAATAACACGTGTTTTGCCTGCTGTTCATCAATAACAACTTTTCTTCCGTCAAGCTTATAACCATAGGGCAAAGTACCGCCTTGGTATAAGCCTTTTAATCTTGTTTCTTTCATACCACGTTTCACCTTTTGAGATAATTCTGCGGAATAGTATTGATTCATACCTTCCAATAATGATTCTAAAATAATGCCTTCGGGGGTATCGGGTATATTTTCCATAGCCGACAATACTTTCACGCCGTTATCTTTCAAAGTCTTTTTATGGATAGCGGTTGC